>CAYRYV010000014.1:0-67683 GCA_964428565.1 uncultured Desulfobacterales bacterium
GGCGGCGGGGTGTACCGGGGGGCGGGACGCGCCCCGGGGGAACGGTGAGGGGACCGGGGCCGGTCCCCGGAATTACAGCCTGACCGGCAAGCCTCGTCCCTGGAGGTACTCCTTCACCTGCCGGATGCTGAAGATGCGGTAGTGGAAGACCGAGGCCGCCAGCAGGACCTGCGCGCCGCCCCGGGTGACGGCCTCGTAGAAATGCGCCAGCTGGCCGGCGCCCCCCGAGGCGATCACCGGCAGCGTCACCGCCGCGGAGATGGCCCGGGTGAATTCCAGGTCGTAGCCGGCCTGGGTGCCGTCGCCGTCCATGCTGGTGGGCAGCAGGGCCCCGGCCCCCCGCTCCTGACATTCCTGGGCCCAGGCCACCGCGTCCTGCCCTACGGGTTTGGTGCCCCCGGCCACCACCAGCTCGAAGCCCGAAGGCATGGCCGGGTTGCGTTTGCCGTCGATGGCGACGGTCACCCGGCCGGGGCCGTAGGCCTTGGCGGCCTGGCTGACCAGCTCCGGGTTTTTCACCGCGGCGGAGTTCATGGAAATCTTGTCGGCGCCGGCGGCCAGCACCGCCTCGATGTCCTCCAGGGAGGCGATGCCGCCGCCCATGGTCAGGGGGATGCTGATCACGGCGGAGACGTTCTTGACCCACTCCAGGCGGCTCTTGCGGTTTTCCACGGTGGCGGCGATGTCCAGCACGGCCAGTTCGTCGGCCCCCTCCTGTTCGTAAAAGCGGGCGTTCTCCACCGGATCGCCGGCGTCCCGCAGGTTGACGAAGTTGATACCCTTGACGACGCGGCCGTCTTTCATATCCAGGCACGGCATGATCTTGATGGGTTCCATGGGGCGGTCTCCCTCGCGATAGCGCCCGGCGGTCCCCGGGCGGGAATGTTATGGCCATTGCATGGCTGCCATTATTTCCCCAAACCGGGCCGGAGGCAAGGGAAATGTGGCCGCGTCTGCTTCAGCATTCCCGGGGAATAGACGGGTAGGGATGATCCCTATAAACGGCATGACGAGATAATCCTTGTTGTTTATTTCCTTTCTTTTTGGGATATTTTGTGAAAAAATTTTAATATATATGCTTATGGGCTGGGTGCGAGTTTGGACGACCTTGTTTTTGATCACAAAGTGGATTGATCTCTGATGGCAGAAACCGATAGACCTATTCCCAAAAGGCTCCGCAAAGAACCCTTGCTGGAAGCAGTCTGGGAACTGCGCTTCAGCAGCGATAAAAATTCGGTCGCTGAACTTTTACCTGGAATGATTTATCAGGCCGTGGGGTCTGCTTTTGACAAGATTGAGCGATTACCAGCGGCTAATCTGCCCCCTCTGATTATGCAGCAGGATGCAAAATTAAAATATATCCCTACCATCCGGTTAGACGGTAACCCCTATTCAATTTTGATAGGTGAGCATGTAGTGTCTCTGAGTTGCCGTCGGCCTTATACAGGTTGGGAGAATTTTAAATCAAAAATAATGGAATTAGTTAATAAACTCAAAGAGACTCATATTATTACTCACCCAGAACGTTTTTCCCTTAAATATATTGATGTTATTTCAACGGGCAACGTACCCTCTTTGACCCCTTTAGAAGTAGTGTTGCGAATGGGTGGTTATGAGTTAATTAATAGCCCTGTTCAACTGCGTACTGAAATCCGTGAGGATGGATTCCTACACATAGTGCAAATTGCTTCACCAGCCCAAGTAGTTCTCGCAACAGGCGAAAGTTATGAAGGATCATTGATTGATATAGATACAATCTGTCAACGTGAACCTGATATATTTGGGTCAGATTTTGATGGAATGCTTGATCAAGCCCACCATTTTAGCAAGTTGTTGTTTTTTCGAATATTAACTGATACAACGATTGATTTACTCGAACCAGAATATTAAGGTTATTATGTCAATAACAGATCAGATAATTTCACTGTTGATTTCAAAATCAACATATAGCAATTTATTGTCTGTTGCTCCACTAGTTACCATGCTTAGCGGTTCCTCGCCATCGCCAATTTGTATTCCCCCACCGAAACCCTACATCGAGGCTATTGAAGTTTCTGGTTCTGCAAAAACGTACTTGATTTCAATCAATATTGATCATTTGACACTTCCCTACCAGCCTAGAACTGCGTTGGGGAAAAAACTAATGGCTTTTCGCAAGCAGGCTATTGCCAAGGGGCTTCCCTTGCTCAATGCTGATGAAATCATTGATGAAATCAGACGCCGCCGGGGGGAATTGACTTAATGGAGAAGATTAAAACCTTTGTTGATGCTGATGTGCTTATTGCAGCTTTTCGGGGAGAGGAGGAAATTTGCGCAAAAGCCATGCAAGTTCTTGATGATCCTGAGAGGGAGTTCATAGTGAGTGATTACCTGGAACTCGAAGTGATCCCCAAACCTACTTTCCATGGATTTAATGAAGAAAGAGAATTTATGGAGGCTTACATCGGCAATGCTGCATTAAGAGTAAGCTCCATGCCCCCAATAACCGCCCAAGCAATAGCCTTAGCATGTCGTTATAATCTTGGACCGTTGGACGCATTGCACGCGGGAGCTTCTGTTGCGTCCAAGGCGGATGTTTTGATCACTTTAGAAAGACCAGAAAAGCCTCTGTGCCAAGTTCAGGAAATCAAGGTGGTGTCATTGAGAGGGTAATGTCAATATGTTTCCTTAATCTCCCCGTAGGCTTCCCCACAACCTTGCTTATCCCTCATGCATAAAAAAAGCCCCGGCCGGGTGGCCGGGGCTGCCTGTCTCCCGGCCCACCCCTGCCAGGGGCGGGCTGGGCGCGGGTTGGGGAGAGGGGGCCGGGGTCGGCGACCCCTGGCCCCCTCCCGCAGGCACTCTTACGATTGGGTTTCCCCGGGCTCTTTTTGCTCCTTGGCGATTTCCTTGTACCATTCGCTGTGGTGTTTCTGGGCCCACAGTTTGCTCACCTTGCCGTCGATCATGGCCCGCCAGGTCCCGGGGTTGGCGATGGTCCCCAGGTAGGCGTGGGCGATGATGGCCGCCACGAAGATGATGGCGAAGAAGCCGTGCACCGTGGACAGGACGCAGTTGACGGTGAGGGGCAGGCTGTTCTTGAAGATCAGCAGGATGCCGGTGAGGCCCAGGATGAGGCTGAGGGCCACGGTGAGCCAGAAGAAGATCTTCTGGCCGGCGTTGAGCCGCCCGGCGGGGGCGTGGACTTCCTTGCCGCCCACGTAGCCGCCGCCCAGTTTCAGCCATTCCTTGTCGTAGTCCACGAACTTGGCGTCCGTGTACCACAGGCAGAAGCTCACCACCGAGGCCGCCACGAAGATGAGGCCGGTGACCCAGTGGAAGATCACCGCGCCGCCGGGGGTATCGAAGAACATCCGCAGCATGGTGACGTTGTTGTAGAAGAAGATGTAGCCGGTGAAGGTCAGCAGGCCGAAGGTGGTCATGCGCACCAGGTGGGTCCAGCGTTCGGACAGGCGGAAGCGCTGAATCTCCGGCGGCGAATCGTAGAAGTCGGCCACCTTGGGCCCCTGGCCGGTGTAATGCAGGATGATCCCGAAGGCCAGCAGCAGGATGCCGATGCTGACGTAGGGGGTGAGGTAGTTCTGGTGGAACTGGTTGACGTAGAAGGCCCAGGGCTGGCAGCCGAAGAGCGAGCCGGAGCTGACGTAGACGGGCTTGCCGTCGGGCCCGAAGATATCGGTGACGATCTGGCCCTTGAACATGTGGGCCTGGGTGGAGTGGCAGTCGGCGCAGCCGTTGGCCCCCAGGGCGTGGGTGGCGGGGGCCACGTTGTGGTTGATGTTGAAGCCCTCCAGGTGGCCCACCCAGGTGTGGTCGGGGCCCTTGACCACTTCGCCCTGGTCGTTCAGGGAGTAGATCAGGCCGCCTTTGTGGTAATTGGGGGAGAGGGCCTGGAAGCGCTGGTTGCCGGTCAGGGCCCTCTTCAGGGCCGTCAGCATCAATTTGATTTCGGCGTCGGTGTGCAGGTCGGGGCGGTTGGGTTTCTTGTCCTGGAGCTGGTCTTTGATCTGGGTGTAGGCCTTCTTGATTTCCCGCATGAACAGGGGATAGTAGATGCCGTCGGCGTTCTTGTTGGTATAGAAGGCGGGCAGCAGCGGGTTCACCGGTTTGAGCTTGCCCTGCTTGTCCCGCTGGTAGCGGGGCCGCCAGGTGAATTCGTCCCCGATTTTTTTGGCCCCGATCTTGGCGATGTTGACCATGGCGCCGGTGGTGACGTCGAAGCCCTCGCCGGCGGCCCGGTGCAGGGCCGGGATGTGGCAGACCTCGCAGGACAGCTTGTCCAGGTGGTTGGGCCGGATGCTCAGGTGCTTGGGCCGGGGCGCGCCCAGGTAGCCCTCATAGTGGCACTGCTGGCAGGTCTTGAAGCCCTTGTAATCCAGGTCGTCGCGCACCGTGGAGACGTTCTCGTCGCCCTTGGCGAAGTTGTGTTCCTTGTCGATGGCCGGGTGGCAGTGGGCGCAGTTCATCCCCCGGGAGTTGTGGATGTCGTAGTTGACGGGATCGTTCCAGGAGAAGCCCCGTTTTTTGAGGTCGCTCATGGAGTGGCAGAAATTGCAGTTTTCGGCGGGCGGCGGGTCGGTCATGTCCAGGACGATCTTGCCGTCCTCGTTGAACAGCCGCTTGTTGTAGACCACCTGGGGCTGGGCCCCTTCCCGGATGAAGCCGGTCACCTGGGCGATGCCGCTGGCCGCGGTGGCGGCCCACTTGAAGTTGAGCAGCTTGAGGTGCTTGTTGCGTTCGCCGAAATTGTAGCCGGGCAGATGGCAGATGAGGCAATCGGCTTCCACCACGCCGGTCTTGTCCCATTTGCTCTGATAGTAGTCGCCGTCGAGGCTCTGGGCCAGGGCCGGGTTTTCTTTCAGGCGGGTGTCGTAGCGTTTGCCGTCCCGGTCGATTTCCAGGCCGCCGCCGCCCGGGTGGCAGCCGCCGCAGCCGGGTTGGGCCAGCTTGTCTTTGTCCAGGTCGCCGGCGGCCACGAAGGCAAAGGAGGTGAGGTCGATTTCATCGGGGTGGTTATTCTGTTTCTTCGCCAACTGGCGAAAAGAGGGCGGTCACATCTTGCCCAGCATACCGTCGGACAGCACCCAGGGCTTGTCTTTTTTAAAGCCGTCCTTGATTTCGTCCCAGCCCTGCTGGAAATGAAAGCCCTTGGTGATCTGGTCGTAATTGTGGCAGGCGCCGCAGGTCTGGCGGGGGCTGTAGGGCTGGTCGGCGTTCTCCCCGGTCAGGGGGTTGATGATCCTGCCGTCCTCGGTCTTGAGGTGAAACGGCACGCAGGCCCGCTTCTGGGCGCCGGCGGCGGGGGCCAGGGCCACCAGAATGAGGGCCAGCGTCAGGTGCGCGGTTACCAGCCAACGACTTTTCCTACTGTCCATAGGGCCATCCTCCTTGTGTGCGATGATGGTCCACCCGTTCCCGGCAGATCGGGGGAACTATTTTGGCCAACGGCCGACCGTTGGATTTTTCCCGTTGAAACAGCTACATCCCCGACAAGACGGGCATCCCGGCGGCCGTCGGGGCTTTTTCCGGGGGCTCAGCCCTCGATAAACTTGGTCAAGACGCCCACGGTCTTGTCCAGGTGGCTGAGGATTTCCTGGGGATTCGCCTCGTTGGGCACCCCGCGATAACAGATTTGCAGGTAATTCTTCAGCACCAGACCGTTCACCGCCTTCAGGGCGGCGGTGACGGCCCGCAGTTGGGTGAGGATCTGCTCACATTCCTTGTCGCCGCTGACCATGTCCTGGATACCGCGGATCTGGCCTTCGATCTTTTTCAGGCGGGACAAAATATTGCGGCGCAAGTCGTCTCTGCTGGCGGGTCCTGGATGCATAACCTCCTCCATAACCATACCCCGGTATGGTATTATCACCTTATCTGAATTTTTAGTGGTTTACAAGAAAATAATACTAGATGAAAGAATTTTCCGAAAGCCGGGAATAAGGGGGCGGGTAGAGAGACCGTGGGGGTGGTAATGGCCGTTGGCGGCAAGGCGGGCGCTGCATTTCATGGGGGCGGGCGCCGCGGGTCGAGGCGCGCCGGGGCCGCGTCCCGGCCCGCGGCGGGGAGGACGCGCCCGACCCGGCGCTTCCGGGGGCAAGGCTCCGGGGAGCGGTCCGTTCAGCCCCGGGCGTCCAACAGGAGGGGGGGTGAACTCCCGACGCCGCCGTATTCTTTGAGCAGGCGGCCGCCCTGGTCCAGCTCCCTGATGCGGGAGCGCACGGCCTCCCGCCAGGCCAGCAGCGCCGCGCGCAGCCGCTCGTCGGTCGCCACCAGTTCCTCCAGATGCTGGACGACTTCCTCCCGCTGTTGGGCCGGCGTGTCGTAATCCTGAGTGGCGCGCACCCACTGGGTGAGGAGCTGTTCCCGGTGAGCCAGATGTTGCGCCAGGGCGTCGATATCGCCCCAGGCGATGGCCGCCTCCAGTTGGGCGGCGGCGGTCCGCAGACCGTCCAGGAGGTTCCAGACCCCCGCCATCCCCAGATCGGGGCAGCAGGGCGCCGCGGTTAGAGAACCGACAGTTGTCTCAAAATTTTCTTCCATTTCGCCACCACCGGTAAGAGTTCATATTCCATCAGGTCGGCCAGCATCACGAAGTCCCGGTCTGCGTGCGCCTGCATCATCTCATCCAGGAGTTTGCCCAACTGCACCAGGTAATCTTTCACCTTTTGGCCGTCGGGCTGATACAGGGCGGTCAGATCGATGTTCAAGACCTCGCTGGCCAGTTGTCCCACATTGATGAGCCAGCGCATACTATCCAGCACCTGGGAGTAGAAGTTGTTGGCGGCATCTTCGTTCTCCAGCCGGAAGAGCCGGGCTCCCTCTTCCAGGGCCTGCACCAGGGTGTCGACCATATATCCGGATTGCTCCAGGATGGCCCGGGCCATTTCCTCGTCGGTCACCGTGCTGATATCCAGCTTGGAGACGGAATCCAGGTTGATATAGCGGGATTCCCGGGGATACCGTTCGCTGAAGGGCTGCCCGTTCACCTTGACCTGGAAGAGCTGCTGCCCCGGTGGAATATAGCGTTCGTTGACCTCCACCAAGGCCTCCTCCAGGTTGTTCAAATGGGCCATATTCATCTGCAGAGGCTGCTCGTTGATCGTTACCAGCATCGTTCCCTCCCTGGCTTGGGTTTTTTTGCCGTTACACCCATACTCGAAAATTTTTTAAAATATTTTGCATTTTTCATGCCAGCGCCGCGACTCCGGGCGCGCCGCCGTCGCCCCGACCCGGGGACAGGGGGGCGGCAGCGGCCCAATCAGCGCCGCCGGGTGCCGGAGCGGGCGTCAGGCTGTCGAGTCGCAGGGCCAGGTGGCTGAGGACATCGAGAAAAATTTTCCCTTCGGCCCGCAGGTGACCGTAGAGGGCGTGACTTTGCCGGGCCAGTTCCGGCAGCCCGGCGGCGTCGAGGCATCTGAGGCGGAAGATGAACATCTCCACCAAGGCCGCCAATTCCGGGAACTTTTCCCCCAGATGGCCGATTTCCGTATCCACCCGGATCAACTTCGCGCCCCATTTTTTCAGATTGAGAGCGTGCCTGTGGGGGTCGGCGGCGTGCGGTAAAATCTTCCCGGTAAGGTCCTGCCCCTGGCCGGCCAGTTCAACGAGATACCGCAAAGGGGCGATCAGCGGCTGCACGTCCACCCGACTGCCCGGCAGCACGAATTGCCGGTCTAAATCCTCCGCCAGTCTGTCGGCCAGGAGGGCCGTCGGTTCGGCGCCGCCGTCCAGGATGCGCAGCCACACCGATTTCATGATGGCGGCCCACAGCAGGGCGGGCTCCGGAGACCGCCGCCCCAGGGGCCTAAATATCTGATAGCCCTGGCGGTCGAAATCAGACACCAGGACGGTGACGGCCGCCCAGCGGGGGTCGTCCTCCCGGAGGGCCAGCGCCGCGCCGGTCAATTTCCGGTGGGCCAACTCGGCCACGACGGCGGGGCTGATGACCTGGTGGCAGCGGGGGGCGTCGCAGGATTCGGAATGCAGGCAGGGGTAGCAGTCCAGTCGAGGGGCCAGGGCCAGGTGGCTCCGGCCGGTGGGGCCGGTGTCCAGAATCCGGGCCGTGGCCAGAAACACCGCCAACACCGGGGTGCCCACGCCGCAAGCCACGTGCATGGTGCCGGTGTCGTTGGTGATGAGCAACTCAAGACGCTGCACCGCGGCGGCCAGGGCCCCCACGCTGGTCTTGCCCATGAGGGAGGTGGCCGCCGAGGGGGGCAACTGCGCCCGGATGGCCTCTCCCAGCGGCCGTTCCTTGTCGGTTCCCAGCAGCAGGAAGTGGCAGGGCAGCGTTTCAAGGAGCCGGCGGGCGACGGCGGCCAGGTTTTCCGCGGGCCATTGCCGGATGGGGGCGCTGGCCCCCGGCTGCAGGCCGATGAGGCGGACCCCCGGTTTGACTCCCGCGGCGGCCAGCCACGTCTCGATTTCTTTTAAGGCCGGGGGCGGCACCTTGAGGGCCACGCCCTGCCCGGTGGGGGGAAATCCCGCCCCCCGGGTGAACTGGTCGATGACGTTGAAGGGATTGAACCGCCGGTGCTTGGAGGCCGTCATCATATACGCCATCCAGGGGGGCTCGCAGGCGAACTGCCGCCGGCCGGCCAGGGCAAACCCCCGCCGTTGCCGGCCCCCTACTAGGTAAGTCAACATCGCCCCCAGCTTGTTGGGGGTGACGTTGATCACCAGATCGGGGGGGGACTGGCGCAGCGGCTGCAAACAGGCGGCCAGCTGCTGCAGGGCGCCCCGCCAGTCCCCCTGGTCCAGGCGGGGGGCCACCCGGGCCAGCTCCACCACCAGCAACCGGTCGTAATGGGGCAGCAGGGCGGCCGTTTCCTGAAAGACGTCCTGGACCACCAGGGTGACGCGGGCCCGGGGGTGGGCGCGGCGGATGGCCCGCAACAGCGGGGTGGTTTGGATGAGGTCGCCCAGGCGCATCAGATTGATGACCACGATCTCGGTCACAGCCGCCCCCGCTGGAGCCCCTGGTGAAATTCCTGCAGAAACATCAGGATCGCCTCCGGTTGGCTTAAATCGCCCTGCCCGGCCTCGATGTAGGCCACCAGGCTTTCCAGGCTGCCCCGGTGCTCCGGGGGCACCTGCGCCAGCCACGCCTCCAGAGAGTCCTCCCCGCCGGGGGCCGGTCTGCATTCCAGGCCGGCGGCCGCCTCCCGGGACCGCCGGGCCGGCGTTGCCTCGAATATCTGCCGCAGCGCCTGGGCCATCCGGTGTTCGTAGGTATGTTCGGCCAGCACCCGCTGCCGGGCCCGGGCGGCCAGCCGCCGCCGTTCCTCGGGGTGGGCCAGATAGTGGCGGATCATCTCCCGGAGTTCCTGCACATTACGGAAGACCGCCATTTCCGTCCCCGGCTGGAAGAACCGGGGCAGGTGCAACCGCTCGTCCACCAGTTGGAAGGCGCCGGCCGCCGCCAGGTCGAAGACCCGGGGGTTGACGTAGTCCCCCTGGGGGTTGATTCCCTGGTGGAAGGGCGAGGAGTGCAGATTGAGGTTGATCTGACTGGCATTGAAGATCTTGACGGTCTCGGCCGGCGGGATGCGCGCCCCCCGGCGTTGGATGAGGGGCTGGAGCGGCCCCTCCAGGTCCCAGTCGCTGCCCCAGATCTTGAAGTCAAAGTCGCTGAGGGCGGCAAAGACGTGCCGGCGATTGACGTAACCGGCCCCCACGAAGGACACCGGCGAGCCGTATTCCTGCTGTTCGGCGTCACTCAGCGCCAGGGGACGGAAGAGTTCCGGGTCGGCCGCCAGCGGCAGAAAGACGGGTTTCACCCCCATCTTCCGGAGCTCCGCGGTCAAGGGCTCTTCCTGAATGACGAAGAAGCGGTCCACTACCGGGGCCACCTCCCGCCAGAAGCCGAAGACCCGGAAGTCTTCCACGAACCAGTAGGCCACCTTCCGGCCCTGGCCGCGCAACTCCTGGATGAGGGGCCCATCCAGGGGGGCGAAAGGCAGGATCCAGACCAGCTCCGGGTCGAACTCGGCCACGGCGATCCGGACGCCTTCGGCCACCAGACCCAGCAGGCCCCGCTTCAGACCGGCGTTGGCCTCCGGTCTTTGGGTGATCTCGTCCATGGCCGTATAGGCCGGATAGAAGGGGGCGTGATCCAGCATCCGGGCCTGGTGCCCCAGACGTTGGAAGGCCCGGGTGCAGTACTGGGCGATGGGATAGGTGCCCCCGTACAGGGGGGAAATGACCAGGATGCGGCGGCCGGGTGGGGCGCCGGCGACCGGGGTCCGGGGCGGCGGGCCGGCGGCCGGGGCGGCCAGCCGCTGCTGCAGGCGCTCGCAGGCCAGGCGGTGCAGGCGGGCCGTGGGGCGGTGGATGGCCAGGTGCGCCGTCTCCGGCAGTTCCAGGGCGTCAAGCTGGGCCACCAGACCGCGGCGGGCCAGCAGCGGCCGCAAATCCACCAGTTCCAGGGCGCGGCGGATCACCTCCACGGAAGGCTCCACCACCGTCACCTCCCGGCCCCGGGCCAGCAGCGGCAGGATATGGTAGCCCAGTCCCAGGCCGAAGACCACCACCGGCTTGCCCCGGGACTCTTCCTCCAGGGATTGCGCCCAGCCTTCCCCTTCCCGGGTGGGGTTGTACAGGGAATGGAGGGCGTTGCCCCGCACCCGCAACACCGGCTGTCCGTTTTTGGCCGTGGCCACCTCGATCTGGCCGGAGGGGGGCACCGCGCTGACGGCCTCGGCCAGCTCCGGCGAGGTGCGCCGCAATACTTCCAGGTTCTGTTCCCAGATATCCATGTGCTCTGTTTCCTTATGCGGTTCGGCTCCGGGGCCGCCGCCTCACGGGAGGCTGTCCACCCACTCCTGCAAGCCCCGGCGCAGGTATGCCGCTACTTTCCGGCCCTCATCCCCGTGGGCCGCCATTTCCCGGGTGAACACCTTCAGGGGCCGCAAGGCGGCGGCGGGTTCGCCGGAGGCCGCCGGACTCCCGGTGTGCAGCTCCTGCAGCACCTCCCCCACCTGCTGCCGGAGACGCCGGGCCCCCCGGCCCTGGGGCGGGGCATAGAGGCCGTTGACCGGCAGGCGGGCGGGCTGCAGCCCCAACAACACCTTGCCCGCCTCCCGATAAGCCAGGGCCATCAGGTCCGCAAATCTCCAGACCCGCAACGCCACCGGCTGCAGGCTCAGTCCCAGGGCATCGAAGGTGCTGTGATAGAGCTGCACCCCGGGGCGGTTCAGGACGTCGTCCCAGGGGCCCCCGGGGGAGGCGGTGAGCCGCCGCGCCACCGCGGCCGCCGTTTCCGGGGCGATCATGCGGGCGCAGGCGTGCTCCTGGGGGCAGTCCTGGGCCTCGGCACAGGGATGGCAGTCGGGTTCGGCCTGCAGGACATAATGCCCGGCCCCGTAGGGCCCGGTTTCAAAACATTGCGCCGGGCCCAAAAACAGGGCCAGGACCCGGGTCCTCTCCGCCGCCGCCAGGTGCATGGTGCCGGTATCGCCGGTGATGAGCAGCGAGCTGTGCCGGAGGCGCCGCCGCAGCTCGGCCAGGCTGGTTTTGCCCTGCAGGTTCTCCACCCGCTGACGTTCCCCCGGGTTCAGGGCGCTCAGCAGCCGGCGTCCCAGGTGGCTTTCGTCCGCCGTGCCCAACAGGACGAGGCGGGCGTCGGCTTCCTGGAGGAGCCGGCGGGCCAGTTCCGTGAAACTTTCCACGGGCCAGCGGCGCCGGGGATGGCGGCTTCCCAGTTGCAGGGCAAAGGTCGGCGGCGTCCCCGCGGGAGCCCCCCGCACCGCGGTGGCCTGTTCTTCCCCGGCCAGGGGCCGGTCCTGACCCGGGGCCAGCCAGCGGAAGACGTCCGCCAGGTTCAGGCGGTTGTACTGCCGGGCATGCACCAGGCTGTAAATGTAGGCCAACCAGGGGTCCCGGAGAAACCGCCGTCCCCCGGCGGCCGGCTGATATCCCCGCACCCGGGGCGCCCCCGTCAGATAGCTCAGGAGCAGGGTCAGCCGGGAATAGTTGATGTTGAAAACCTCATCGTAGCCCCGGCGCTGCAGATCCCGGACCCCGGCGGCCACCGCGGCATACGCCTGGCGGTAACCGCTTTTCAGGGTATAGTGCAGGTCCGTCAGGTCGAGGGGGATCACTTCGTCCACCTCCGGGCAGCCGGCCAGCACCTCCGGGCCCACCCGGTCGGTGAGGACCTCCAGACGGGCCTGGGGGTGCAGCCCCCGCAGACGCCTCAGCAGGGGCAGGGTTTGGAGGATGTCCCCCATCCGGGCCAGCTGCACCACCAGGATACGCTTCGGGTTCATGTGGCCCTCCGCAGCACGTCCAGCATGGCGCGCATCCGGTGGACGTAGGTGTGCTCTTGCAACACCCGCTGCCGCCCCCGCTCCTGCACCCGCCGCCGCTCACGGTCGTGGCGCAGGTAGAATTGCGCCAACTCCGGGATCTCTGCCGGCTGCCGGTAGCAGATCACGTCTTTGCCCAGGTCGAACAACTCCCCCAACTGCTCCCGGTAGTCGGTCAGCAAAAAGCCGCCGGCGGCGGGCACGTCGAACACCCGTTGATTCACGGCGGTCTGCATCTGCAGGCTGGTGGCGTTGAAATTGATTTGGGAGCCGGCGAACACCAGGGGCAGCTCGTCGTAATAGTTGACCTCCGGCCGCCGCGTGCAGGGCGGCGCCAGGAGTTCCTGCCAGCCCGGATCCCCGTAGATGACCGGCCGGACGGCGGCCAGCCGGCGCACGCACTCCAGGCGGTAATCCCGGGTGGTCAGCCAGATCAGGCCGGCCTCGAGGTCCGTCCACTGTTTGGGGGTGAAGTTCGCCAGGGCCGGGTGGTGTCGCCACCCCCGGGCCGTCAGCACGTCGTGCAGGCGCTGGAAGGGCCGCTCCCGGAAAATTTTGACGAGTTCCGCGAACAGTGTCAGGAATTGCTTATCCTGGGGCAGCCGGGACAGCTTTTTCTGGGTGGGGCCCACCATGGAATTGCCCACGAAGCTCACCCCGCTGCGATAGCCCTGCACTGCCGCCCGGGACCGGGGCCGGAAGATGCCGGGGTCGGTGGCCAGGGGCAGCTCATGGACCCGGGAGAAGCCCTGCCGCTCAACGTCCGCCCGGTAGGAGCGGTCCCACAGGAAGATATGCACCAGGTCGCTGGCCGGCCCCTGGTAGAGATTGAGGATGATGCGGGGGCTGTCCACGTACCAGGAGACCGAAGGAATACCCGCCCGGCTGAAGGCGTCGATGAGGATGCCTTCCCGGTCGAAGCCCAGATGATTGATGGTGAAGATCAAATCGGGGCGATACTGGGCGGTCAGATGGAGTATCCGCCGGACCACCTCCCCCCCCTGCTCCCGTTGTTTGTCGATGAAGAGGCGTTGGACCTCGTGGCCCAAATGCCCCAGGGCCCGGGTGACTTCGGGGATCAGGAAATAATCCGTGTTGAGAATGAGAAACCGCAGCTTGTCCTTGTGCAGGCGGCGGGAGCGCGGCCAGTCCGTCCGGGGGGACCCGGCGAGGCCGTCCCGCACCGCCCGGTAGAACTCCGGGTCGGCCCGGCGGGAGGGCGGGTGACTGACATACTGGACGTTTCCGGCGGCCGCCTCCGGGCAGGTTCTGCGGAGATGCCCGGCCACCTCTTGGGGGTTTGCCGACACCGCCAGGATGGTGCGGGGCCGGGTCAACAGGGGCGCTAAATCCAGGGCCTGCAGGGCGGCGGCGAACACCTCCCGCCGCCTCTCCACCACGATGAGGACCTGATCGGCGTCCAGGCCGTCCAGGAGTGCCAGCACGTGATATCCCAGCCCCAGGCCCAATACCGCCACCGGCCGCCCGGGCTGCAGCCGGGCCGCCCGGAGCAAGGCCCCGGCTTCCTTCCACGGCTCCCGGGGGCTGTTCAGGGTGATCAGGCGGCCATCCTCGCCGGGGACCCTGATGGCCGGGAAGGGGCCCGGCAGCCATTCCGGCTGAGGGCCGGTCTCTTCCCCGCGGGCCTGTCCCGGCAGGCAATCTTGTGCCGGCTCCCGGGCCTGCAGCAGGGCGAGATTGCCGACCCGGAAAGAGCGGGCCGGCGGGGGCAGGATTGCCTCTCTTGGGGGATAACTTTCAGTATTTTCTTGCAAATCTGATATCTTCCCGAGTCTGTCGTTTCCTATCAGGGTTGTGGCCGACCGGACGCGGGCCGCTACCGGCGGCGGCTTTGCACCTCCGTGTTGCAATTTGAATACCAGGGCCGACAATTGATAACTACATGGAATAACATGCTTATTTTAGTAGTTTGGGCTTTCCTGAGGCGGCCGGCGGCAATTTCTGCCGGACCGGGGGAGCGGGCGGCCGGCGGGCCCTGCGGTGGACATGCACGTCGTGGCGGCGGGGGGCAGATGGCGTCGCCACTGTTCTGAAATAACCGCAAAAATCTCAAAGAGGTTGAATCAGCGACAGGGATGCTGTAATATTATTGAATAATCAGGTAATGACGACAGCGGCGGCCGGCGTCCGGCGACGCACAGGATGGCGGGAGCCCCGGGAGCGCCTGCCGTCGCAGAGGACGGCTGCGGCAGGCGTGGACGGCGGGGCCGACCCCGCCCCGCGGTGTTTTCGAGGTCTATTGCCCATGGCTATTTTACCCATTCGCAAATACCCCGATCCGGTGCTCAAACAGACGGCGGAGCCGGTGACCGAGATCAACGGGGAGATTCACCGTCTCATCGAGGAGATGGCGGAAACCATGTACCAGGCGCCCGGCATCGGGCTGGCCGCCAATCAGGTGGGCTGCCTGCAGCGGGTCGTGGTCTGCGACATCACCCCCCGGGATGAGGGCCGCAATCTCATGGTCCTCATCAACCCGGAGATCATTGCGACCTCCGGGGAGACCGTCCACCCGGAGGGCTGCCTGTCGGTGGAGGATTTCACCTGCGACGTGCGGCGACATGCCTGCGTCACCGTCTCCTGTCTGGATCGCCAGGGCAACCCCCAGAAGATTGAAGCCCAGGACCTGCTGGCCATCGTCTTGCAGCACGAAATCGACCACCTCAACGGCACTCTGTTCATCGATCGCATCAGTCGTCTGAAACGCAGTCTCTACCAACGCCAGCTCAAGAAGCAGAAGCGCAAATGAGAACCATTCCCTGGCGCGTGGTCTTCATGGGCACCCCGGTTTTCGCCATGCCCTGCCTCCAGGCCCTGATCGCCGCCGGACAGCCGCCGCTGGCGGTGGTAACTCAACCCGACAAACCCCGGGGCCGGGGTCGCCAGGTCACGGCCGCCCCGGTCAAGGAAGAGGCCCTCAGCCGGGGCCTGCCCGTCCTCCAGCCCCAGGCCCGGGGGCAGGCCGACATCCTGGAGGAGGTGCGCCGCCTGGAGCCCGACCTGCTCATCGTAGTGGCCTTCGGGCAAAAGCTGTCCGCCGCCCTGTTGGACATCCCCCGGCTGGGCACCCTGAATGTCCACGGGTCCCTGCTGCCCCGGCACCGGGGGGCCGCCCCCATCCCCTGGGCCATCATCGCCGGCGACCCCCTCACCGGCATCAGCATCATGTGGCTCACCCCGGCGTTGGACACCGGCCCCGTCTTTCTCCAACAGGCCGTTCCCATCGGCGAGGACGACACCGCCGGCACCCTGGGCGTGCGCCTGGCCGCGGTGGGGGCCTCCCTGCTGGTCCAGGCCCTGGATATCCTGGCCCATGGGGTGGACCTCCGCATCCCGCAACCGGAGGACGGCGTCACCTGGGCCCCGGCCCTCACCGCCGACATGGGGAGGCTGGATTTCGCCCGCCCGGCGGTCGAGCTGTCCCGCCGGGTCCGCGGCCTCGATCCCCATCCCGGCGCGTATACCCTGTATGACGGCAAGCGCCTCAAGGTCTACGGGGCTCGTCCGGGAGAGTCCCGGAATCACCTGCCCCTGCCGGGCACGGTCCTGCAGGTGACCGCCGCGGGTCTGGAGGTGGCCTGCGGCGAAGGCACCCTGTGGCTTCGGGAAGTGCAGTTGGCCGGCCATCGCCGTCTGGCGGCCCGGGAATTCGCCCGGGGTCATGCCCTGGAACGTGTCCGTTTGGGATGATTGCCAGCCATGAGCGACCGAGCCCACCCCGACACCGCCCTCATCCTCAACGGAGGTAATTCCCTCCGCCCCCAGAAGCGCATCTTCATCGGGCTGTTGATCGCCCTCTGCCTCTTCCTGAGCCTCATTCTGGGGGTCCTCTGGTACGTCCCCTACGTGGGCATGACCAACATCCATCCCTACCTGCCCCTCATCGTGGGCGGGGTCTTCGGTTTGCTGGTGCTGTTGGCCCTGACCGGCATCCTGCTGCTCATCCTCACCATCATTCTGGGGCGGGACCTCATTATCTCCGGCAAGCTGCGCACCATTATCGTCAAGATCGCCTTCCCCCTGCTCATCGGGGTGGGCCGCCTGTGCGGCCTCAGCAAGGAGCGGGTGCAGCAGTCCTTCATCGAGATCAACAATCAGCTGGTCCTGGCCCAGCACATCCACACCACCCCGGACAAGATCCTGCTCCTCATGCCCCACTGCCTCCAGTTCCATGATTGCAACGTGCGCATCACCGGCAACGTGGACAACTGCAAGCGCTGCGGCCAATGCCACATCAAGGGCCTGGTGGAACTGGCCGATAAGTACCAGGTCGGCCTGGCGGTGGCCACCGGCGGCACCATCGCCCGCCGCATCGTGGTGGAGAAGCGGCCCCGGATCATCATTGCCGTGGCCTGCGAGCGCGATCTCACCAGCGGCATCCAGGACAGCTACCCCCTGCCGGTCTTCGGGGTCCTTAATCACCGCCCCCACGGCCCCTGTTACGACACCCAGGTGGATCTGGAAAGAATCGATCAGGTCTTGAACGTCTTTCTCAGTCCGGCGCCGTCGTGAGCCCCCGTCGCCGGCGGCCGGCCGCCGGGCCGCGCCCGCCGTCCGCCCGCTCCCTGGCCCTGGATATTCTGGGGCAACTCGAACGGGCGTTCGAGGTCCCCGAGGCCCCCGTCACCCTGAACGCCCTCCTGGACGACGCCCGGCGGCGGCACCCGGACCTCTCCGCCCCGGAGCGGGCCCTCCTCCGGGAGTTGACCGGCGGCGTCCTGCGGTGGCGGTTGCGCCTGGATTACGCCATCGAACAGTTGTCCTCCCGCCCGGTGGCCCGGCTCCATCCCCTGGTGCGGCAACTCCTCCGCCTGAGCGCCTATCAAATCCTGTTTCTGGATCGCGTACCCGCCGCCGCCGCCGTGGATGAATCCGTCAAGCTGGCCAAAAGCCGCCGGCTGCCCGCCGCCCTGGCGGGTTTCGTCAATGCCGTGGCCCGCCGTCTGGCCGCGGCCGGTCCCGACGCGCCCCTCCCCGACCCCGGCGCCGACCCCGCGGCGGCCCTGGCGGTGGCCACCTCCCACCCCCCCTGGCTGGCGGCCCGCTGGCTGGCCGAGCTCGGTCCGGACGGCGCCCGGGCCCGTTGCCAGGCCAACAATCTGCCACCTCCCCTCACCCTCCGGGTCAACGATCTGGCGGTCAGCCGGGAGGAATTGATCGCGGTCCTGGCGCAGGAAGGGGTAAAGGCCCGGCCCTGCCGCTACTGTCCCCTGGGCGTGGAAATCACCTCCCTGGACCGCGCCCCGTTGGAACTGCCTTCATACCGCCGGGGCTGGTGGCTCTTTCAGGATGAAGCCGCCCAACTGGCGACGGCGCTGTTGCCGGTGAACCCCGGTGATCGCCTCCTGGAAATCGGCGCCGGCCGGGGCGGCAAAACCACGCACCTGGCGCAGCGCGCCCGGGGCCGGGCCCGTATCCTGGCCCTGGACGTCAACCCCCGGCGGCTCCGGCAACTCCGGGACCAAGCCGCCCGCCTGCACCTGGGGGGCATCCACCCTCTGGCGGCCGACGCCGCCGCGGCCATGCCCCTGAGGCCGGACCAGCGCTTCGACGCCGTGCTCCTGGACGCCCCCTGCTCCGGGCTGGGCACCTGGCGCCGGTATCCCGAACTCCGCTGGCGCCGGCGGGAGACCGATTTCCCCCGCTTCGCCGCCCTCCAACTTGCCCTCCTGCGCCAGGCGGCCCTCCACCTGCGCCCCGGCGGGCATCTCCTCTATATTACCTGCACCACCGCGGCCGCAGAAAACGACTCCGTGGTGGCGGCCTTCCTGGCCGCGCACCCTGATTTCGCCCCGGCGCTCCCCTCCCCGGAGTTCCCATCGGCGGCCCGGTCCTTCCTGGAGCCTTCCGGCTATTTCCGCACCCTGCCGGAAAGGGACGGTCTGGACGGCTTTTTCGCCGCCCTGCTCCGCCGCCTCCCCTGAAGCCGCCGGTTCCCCTGTCGGGGAAGCCCCGCCCGGCCGGCGGCGGCCTCCTCCTCCGTACTAAAGTTTTTCCGCCTTCCTGTCGACCGTACAGGTTAAACAGCCTGATTCCCGGGCAGCCTGCCAGGCCCGCCGGGGAAGGCAGGCTCATCGATACCTCAGGCCCGCGTCCCGGTATCTGCCGGGAACCGGACGGCCTGCAAGGAGCAGCCATGTCGTACTCGTATTATCTTCTCTACCTGAGCTGGGGCCTGCTGTTGGGCTTCTTCGCCGGCCGTTATTTCGAAGCCCGGCGCTGGAAAAAAAGTTTTACCACCGAAATCGATCCCCTGTTTTCCGCCATCCGCCGCGAATGCGAGGAGTTGGAGGCCGTCTGCCGTTATCCCCTGCCGCACCGGGACCTCTCCCCTCCGGAACCCTCCTGTCTGGCGCCCCTGAAAAAACCGTCACCGGACAATCCCTGGTCCTGAGGCATACCCTTGTTTGACGGACCGGCCCCGGCGCCGGGCGCTTCCGGCAAATAATTGCGCCCTGCCGCGGAACGGGGGAGGGGGCTCAGGGCATAGGCCCCTACCGCTGCACCTCAGTCACAATCAATTGAAAATACAGGAAAATAATCAGAGCGAAAAAAATCGCTTCCCGGGAGTCGGCTGAGATCTGCCGAAAAGCACACAAGGCGGGAGTTTGTCCAGCCTCGTTGTGGACCCCGGCCGCGCCCGGCCGGCGTTAAGGGTCTGAAGGGGTGATCAGCGGTGGGCCGCACAGAAGAATGGCGGAGAGAGAGGGATTCGAACCCTCGGTGGAGGTTTCCCCCCACACTCGCTTAGCAGGCGAGCACCTTCGGCCGACTCGGTCATCTCTCCGGAAATGATGGGCTGCTATGGTTATGGCTGACGCTAGAGGTAAATATACCCCGAGAGCGGGGCGGTGGCAAGCTTTTCGTTGCACCTGAAGGCTTGGCGAAAATCGGGCCGCATAGACCTGCTGACTTTATAAGGACAGATTTTTTATCCATTCAAATGAAGCGCCGCATCAAGTCCTCGATCACCGCATCGACATTGTCGGGGGTGATGCCATGGTCGCGGCAGAGGCCCTCTACCCGAGAGACCTTGAGAGGATTATGGAGGTCTTGGAGACCTGCAAAGATGCCCAACCGTCTGCCCAGTTGAAAGAGGCACTGTTGTTCCGGAGTAAGGGACAGGAAGGTTTTCACCGTTGCGATCAGGCGGTCGTGGTCGTCCGGCAGGGTCCCATCAATTTCCGGGAGCAGATTGAGGATATGGTCGCTCCTGATGGTGCTGGTGATGCCATGGAGAGATTCCAGAAAAATCAGGATCTCTTCGGCCATCATGACATCGGTGGGTTTATCAAAGCCGCCGTTGCGATAATCCTCATACAGAGGGATGCCGGAGGGAATGGCCAGGGTGCGTAAGCGGATAAAATCCGGGTTGATCCGGTTGAGCGCCCGGGCGGTCTCCCGGGCATGGGTTTCCCTTAACCGCCGCCCGCCCAGTCCGGGCATGTAATATTCCGAGAGCTCCATCCCGGCGTTTTTTATTTTTTGGCCGGCGAGGATGTGCTTGTCCCGGGTAGCGCCTTTTCGCATGATTTTCAGGACTTCGTCCGACCCCGATTCCATGCCGATGTGGATACGGTTTAAGCCGGCCTCCCGCATGGCGGCCAGGAACTCATCGGCAATCCGGACAATGGTGCTGGAACGGGCGTAGGAAGTGACGCGCCTGATTTCCGGGAAACGGGCCTGCAGGTGGCGCAGGATGTCGAGCAGATGGGCCGGTTTGATTATCAGGCTGTTGGCGTCCTGGAGGAAGACGGTTTTCTTGCCGCTCGTTCTCCAGTGCAGGGCGGCTTGCCAGGCCATTGGGTCGAGCGCCCGGGGATTCTGCGAACCACTGCCGAAAGCAGTCAGGCTCCCCGCCGAGTCATCCAACAGGGCGATGCAGGAATGGATTAAGTCGATATCTCGCTTGACATGAGCGACGGGGCGGATGGAGAATGGCGTCCCTTTATAGACCGGGCAGAACCGGCAATGATTCCAGGGACAATTTCTGGTAATCCGTAACAGGAGACTGCGGGATTCGCTGGGCGGTCGTATGGGCCCCTGTTCGAAGCCCTGATAGATTTCGTCGGGCGTCAATGCGGACATTTTCTCTCCGGAGCCAGCATCCTGCACCAGAAGCGGTCTTACAGTGCGCCTCATAGCGTATACCAGGACAGTGTTTTATGGGCATAGGGGGGATGTTGAGTTAAGGGACAGGGTTACCGGCAGTCCGGATGAAGTATACGGCAAGGCACTTTATTAAAAAAGGGAGGATGTCTGGCGGAGGGAGTAGGATTCGAACCCACGGACCTTTCGGTCAGCGGTTTTCAAGACCGCCGCCTTAAACCACTCGGCCATCCCTCCGCTAAATTATCACAGCAAATTACGGCTTAACCGCAGACAGCAAATTTCGATTTGGCGAAAAAGTGTCCAAAGGGCGTCCATGGGATACGGATAGTTTACAGAATTTACCGCGGATTGCAAGTGACCCGGGGCCAAATGCGCATACCGCATCGTGGTTTTGAGGTCGGCGCGCCCCAAGAGTGCCGGCAGCGATTCGAGGTCAGCGCCGCTCATGGCCAAGGGCGCGGCAAAGGTGGCCGCAGGTCGTGGAACCGGACCCGGTAGATGGCGGCGCGCCCTGTTGCTGCAAGTGCTTTACACCATTCGGGGCACCCGTCTGTTGAGGGCGCCGAGCAGCTGGACGGCAATCTCTCGTGCCGCCGGTTTGTCGGTCTCTCCCTGGGACCCCGCCGGGCGACGACGCCCTAGCGCTTTGCCAACCCGCCACCGCCCTCGGGTGGTGTAGAGGACTTGCCCTCCGAGCTGCGGTGCCTGCCCGGCACAAAAAAACCGGCTCCCCCTGGAGGGAGCCGGTTCGATGCTTTTCTTATGTCCTTCTGCTTACAGATGAGGCTGGGGCTTCCGGGGAAGCGCACGGCTTTTGGGCCCCGGAGCCCCGTACCCTTTACAACATCTTACTTCCGTCCCGCCAGCCGGGCATAGACCATGGCCGTGGTGCGGTAAACCATGTGCGCCATTTTGGAGTAGGGCGCATAGAAGAACAGGAAGAAGACGCTCACCAAATGCAGAAAGTAGGTGGGGTAGGCCAACGTGGCCATGCCCAGGAGCCGCAAGATCCAGCTCAGAGCCCCGGTGACGGCCACCGCCACGATCACCCAGATGAACAGCCAGTCAAAGTAGCCCCCAAAACCGGCGGAATTGGCCTTGGCCTGACGTTCCCGGAAGATCTGGACGATGCCCACCAGCAGACTCACGGTGGCGGCCAGGGCCAGCCACTTAATGGGGTCGGAGAAGGGGTAGGGCGACTCGTAGTGACCCATGAGCCCGAATTTGGGCGCCCATTCGTAAAAAGCCGACCAGCCGGTGGTGATGAACAACCCCACGAACCCCAGGAAAACCAGCAGATGCGAGGTCGACCGGGGGAGGTTGGACACGCATTTCTTAAACTCGGTGTGGGCGAAGATATCCTTGATGACGTCGCTCAAGGCCCCCAACACCGTCTGGTTGCTCAGTTTCAGCTTCCAGGGGTCCAGGCCCGCAGTGAGGTCCTTCCAATACGCCCGCACTCCCTTGAAGAACACCAGCACCGCCCAACCCGCGGCTCCCATGAAGATGAGGTCCACCCACGGGAAAGGGGGAATCATCTTGGAGTACTGAATGGGGCCGTCGGGGATCTTCAACGTCCCCAGCATGTTGAGCACCCCCAGGATGACCAGCACCGGGAAGGCGATCAACAACGGCAGGAACTTGGACTGATTCACCATCCGGGCCAGGAAGCTGGGGGTGGAATAGTGTTCAATGGCCAACTGCCGCATGGCCCCCAGCACCTCTCCCGGATTGGCTCCCCGGGGGCAATAGGTGGTGCAGTCCCCGCAATAGTGGCACAGCCAGATATCCGGGTCCTTGGCCAACTCTTCCTTCATCCCCCATTGGGCCAGGAGCATCTCTTTGCGGGGATACGGCTTGTCGTCGGGAGTGACGTTGCACACCACCGAACAGGTGGCGCACTGGAAGCACTTCTTCACCGACTCCCCGCCCCCGGCCGCAATCAGCCGGTTGATGAATTCGAGATCGGATTTGATGACGGTTTCCTCTGCCATTTATCTCCTCCTAGAACTCCTTATAGGGGTTCGGACCGATTTCTTCCACCCGGGCGCAGAAATCGTTGATGATCTGGGGCAGCTTGTCGAACTCATCGATGGCCAACTGCACCACCGCGGCCCGGTCGGACTCCAGGGCCAGGCGGTCCAGGGTTTCCTGGAGCTTTTCCATCCGGTAGTTGGCCAGCTCGCTGCCCTTGGCAAAGTGGCACTGATAGTCGTCGCCGTACTTGCAGCCCAACAGGATCACGCCGTCGATGCCCCGGGAGAGGGCGTCGGCGATCCACACCAGGTTGAAGGAGCCCAGGCAGCGGATGGGGATGAAGCGCACCGCCGAGTTGAGTTGCAGGCGATGCAGCCCCAAGGCGTCCAGGGCCGGGAGGGCGTCGTTCTCGCAGATCAGGGACAGGATGCGCAGGCCTTCTTCGGGGACGTCCATGGCCTTGATCGCGGAGCCGATCAAATCCACGTTGAAGTCCGCGAAGTTGACGATACGCTCCGGGCAGGCCCCCATACAGGTGCCGCAACGCCGGCAGCGGGTGATCTTGTAGAACGGCGTGCCCTTTTCGTCTTCCTCGATGGCGCCGAAGGGGCACTCTTCCGTACACCGCTTACACGACGTGCAACGCTGCATGAAGGGGTCGGGGAAGGTCATATCCCAGGCCCGGGGGTGCACCGCGATACCCACCTCGGCATGTTTGAGGCACTGCACCGCCTTCAGGGCAGCGCCGGCCGCATCTTCCATGGCCGCCGCCATGTCCATGGGCTGGCGCACGGCGCCGGCGGCATAAACGCCGGTGCGGCGGGTTTCATACTGGAAGCAGATGAAATTGGAGTCGGCAAAGCCCTGGAACAGCTCCAGGTCCGGCAGCCCCGGCCCCTGCCGGTAGCCCAGATTGATGACCGGATCTTCCAGGGTGGCGGGCACCAGGCCGGTGGCCAGCACCACCATGTCGGCCTCCAGCTTGATGTTGTCGCCCAACAGGGTGTTTTCCGCGTGGACAAAGAGGTCGCCGTTGTCAGCAACGCTGACGCCGGTGACATCGCCCTTGGCCAGCAGAATGCCCGGGTCGTTCTGGGCGTTCTTGTAGAACAGCTCATACTGCCCCGGCGTCCGCATGTCCTTGTAAAGAATCGAAGCCAGGGCGTCCGGGTTCAACTGCCGCACGTACATGGCCTGCTTCAGGGAGGTGTTGCAGCAGAAGGCGGAGCAGTAGGGCAGGTGCTCGGGATCCCGGGACCCGGCGCACTGGATGAAGACCACTTTTTGTGCGGGTTTGCCGTTGGAGGGCCGCAGGATCTTCCCCTCCGCCGCGATCTTTTCGAACTCCAGGTTGGTGACCACATCGTCGGAGGCCCCGTACCCCAGATGCGCCAGCTTGGTGGCGTCGTAGGGCTTGGCCCCGGCGGCCAGCACCACCGCTCCCAGCCGCATGGTCTCTTCGCCGCCGCCCGTCTTGATGGTGACGTCGTACTGACCGGGGAAGCCGTCGCACTTGACCACTTCCGAGTCGGTCATGACCTTGATCTTGGGGTTCGACAGCACTTCCTTGATCTTGGTCAGCACCACCGGCATTTCCAGGTCCTTATAAGGGAAGGCGCGCGGCGTCTGCTGGTAGAGCTTCGCCCCCAGACCGCCCAGATCGGCTTCTTTTTCCACCAGGACGACGTCCTTGCCCATGGCCGCCGCCTCCAGGGCGGCGGTGCAGCCGGTGACCCCTCCCCCGATGACCAGGACCGAGTGGTCCACCTCGGTGGGCACGGGTTCGGGCAACCCCGCCTTTTTAATCTTGGCGCAGCCCATGAGGACGTAGTCCTCGGCTAAAAGTTGGGTTTCTTCCGCCTGCGGCTCCATGGCCCAGGCCACCTGCTCCCGGATGTTCACCCGCTCGATGAGGCAGCCGGGGAAATCGAACTCTTCGTACTTCACCCGGGGGGAGCAGGCCACGATCACCAGGCTGTTGATGCCTTCGTTGGCGATTTCGTCTTTCAGAAACTGGATGCCTTCCGGACTGCACAGGACGTCATGATCCTTGATATGGGGGATCTTGCCGCCCTTCTTGGCCACCTTAGCCAGGCTCTCGATATTGAGGGCGTCCGGGATGTTACACCCCTTGCAGATAAAAACTCCGTATTTCTTTTCCATTTCCATTGGTTACCTCCCTCCCGCGCTCTGCAGAGCCTTGAGGGCGGCGCCGGTCCCATCCTGGACGGATTTCGCCACATCAAGGGGGCTCTTCAGGCTGCCCACCGCATAGACTCCTTGTGGCAGCGCCGACGGCATGATGAAGCCATCTTCCGTATAGGTGATGTTCAGAGGAATCTTGTCGGTCTTGGTGGAAGGCACCATGCCCGCAGCCAGGACAACCAAATCGAAAGTGCGGCTGATCTTCTTGCCGCTGGCGGTGTCTTCGGCCACCAGCTCCACCTTGCCGCCGGGCGTAGCGGTGACTTTGGCCACTTTGCCCCGGACCAGCTCCACGCCTTCCCGGTCCCGTACCTTCCAGAAAAACTGCTCATAGCGCCCGGGTGTGCGGATGTCGATATAAAAAACCGTCGCCGTGGCTTCCGGGTCCTGATCCAACAAATAGGTGGCCTGCTTCAGGGAAGCCATACAGCAAATATAGGAGCAGTAGGGCAGGTGGTTTTCATCCCGGGAGCCGGCGCACTGCACGAAGGCCACGCTTTTGGGCTCGGCGCCGTCGGAGGGCCGCACGATCTTGCCGGCCGTGGGGCCGTTGGCCGCCGCCAGACGCTCCATCTGCATGTTGGTGATGACATTGGGAACGGTCCCGCAGCCCAGGTTGTCGATCTTGGTGGCGTCGTAAAGGTCCCAACCGCCGGCCAGGACGATCGACCCCACCTCCACTGTGACCGTCTGGGGCTTCATGTCCAGCTCGATGGCGCCGTATTCGCAGGCCTCGGCGCACTTGCGGCAATCGTCGCCCGTACACAGGCTCTTGTCGATGACGTACTGGAGCGGGAAGGCCATGTCAAAGGGGATATAGGCTGCTTTGGTTTTATCCAGACCGTAATTGAAGTCGTTCACCCGCTCCACCGGACAGGCCTCGGCGCACTTGTTGCAACCCACGCACTTGTCGTTGACGTAGCGGGGCCGCACATTCAGGGTAACGGTGAAGTTGCCCTCGGTGCCGGTAATGGAGGTCACATCGGTCATGGTGTAAAAGGTGATATCGGGATTGTTCTTGATGCGTTTGAAGTTGATTTCCAGCCCGCAGTTGGGAGGGCAGAGCTTGGGGAAATACTTGTTGAGTTGGGCCACGCGGCCACCCAGGTAGGGGTTCTTTTCCACAATAACCACCTGGGCGCCCGACTCGGCGGCCTCCAAGGCCGCGGTCAGGCCGCTCATGCCTCCCCCGATGACGAGAATCTTTTTGCCGTTGCCGTTCACATTAGTCCTCCTTCAGAACCTTTCATAAACCCGGCTGAGGTTTGGGGTTCCAAGGCATTGGGGTTGCATTGGGTGCATAAGGTGTGTGGGGAATCTGAGGTAATCAATGCGATCAAAGAATTGGGCTCCCCGGTCCGGGAGATTTTCGGAACGGATACTTCGGCACCCATCCGCGATGAACTCCATTCCCACGTAAAAAAGTGGCCGTGACTGGCGAAACGAAGCCACGGCCTGAGAAAGACCCGGGGCAGCGAGGCTGCCCCGGGGGGTAATCACTGGCTTACTTCACCAACTGCTTATAGGGCTCGGTCTCGAACTTCCACTCGTTGGTGTCTTTGTTGTACTGGGAGATGGTGAACACCTTCCACTTGCTGTCATCAATGCTCAGGAAGTCGGAACGATAGTAGTACCCGGGGTAACGGGTCTCTTCCCGGAACAGGATGTGACGCAGGTGGGCCTCACCGGAGAGGATCCGGTGATACTGTTCCCAGGCCCGCATCAGTTCGTGCAGGTCGCGGGCGGCCAACCGGGTGGCGTCTTCCTTCAGCAGGGTGAGGCGCTTCAGGCCTTCTTCCAGCATCGGTTTGTTGGTCATGTACATGGTGGCGCAGCCGGCTACGTACTCATCCATCAGCTTCTGCAAGCGGGTCTGGACCTGCTTGGGCAGCAGATAGTTGGGATTGATCTCCGGCGCGGTGCTGTAGTCTTTGTATTTCTCATAGATCTCGAAGGGCAGGTAGATATCAGCGATGACTTCGTCGATATTCTGCGCTGCTTCCAGACCGTCACCCTTCTTGTCCAGGATGTAGGCCAGGGCGCCCTTGGCGGCCATACGGCCTTCGGCGTGGGACCCGGAGGAGAACTTGTGACCGGAGGCGCCGACGCCGTCACCGGCGGTGAACAGACCCTCGACGGTGGTCATGCGGTCATAGCCCCAGAACCAGCTGTCGGGGGCGCCCATGTAGTTCTTTTCGGGACCGGAGACCCACAGACCGGCGCAGCCGGCATGGGAACCCAGCAGATAGGGCTCGGAGGGGATGATTTCCGACGGCACCTTGTCGGGCTCCATGTTGAAGGAAGCCCACAGGGAGGCGGCGGAGATGGACATATCCAGGAAGTCTTCCCAGGCTTCGGCTTCCAGGTGCTTGAGTTCTTTCTTGGAGAGGACTTTGGCCAGTTCCTGCATGGCCTTGTCGGTGTGCATGATGATGGGGCCTTTGCCGGCCCGCATTTCCATCATGGCCGCATGGTTCCGCAGGCAGGTGCCCGGGGCGTCGGCGTAGCCGGGGTACTCTTTCTTGACCGTATCCCAGTTTTTGGCCATGTAATCTTCGCCGTAGGCGTTGGTGGCCTGGGCCTTGAAGAACAGGAACCAGGCGCCGACCGGACCGTAACCGTCCTTAAAGCGAGCGGGCACGAAACGGTTTTCCATCAACACCATCTTGGCGCCGATTTCGGCGGGCATGGCATAGGTGGAGCCGGCATTCCAGACGGGATACCAGGCCCGACCCTGACCTTCACCCACGGACCGGGGCCGGAAGACGTTGACCACGCCGCCGCAGGCCACGATCATGGCTTTGCATTTGAACACGTAGGTCTTGTGCTCACGGACGCTGAAACCCACGGCGCCGCAGACCTTGTTGCTGTTGTTCTTGTCGGTGAGCAGCTTCACGATGAAGACGCGCTCGTAAATGTTGTCCATCCCCAGGGCGTTCTTGGCGGCTTCGGCCACGAGCACCTTGTAGGATTCACCGTTGATCATGCACTGCCAACGGCCGGAACGGCAGCACTTACCGCCGTCTTTCAACAGGGGCAGCCCCTCGTCACGGGCGGCCTGACCGTCCACCGTGTGGCCTTCGTTGTCTTTCTGCCAGATGGGCAGACCCCAATCCTGGAAGTCATGCACGGTCTGGTCGACGTGGGTACCCACGCTGTGCACCAGGTCTTCCCGAATGATGCCCATCAGGTCGGTGCGCACCATGCCGACGTAATCGGCAACCTTGTTCTCCGCACCCACGTAGGTGTTGATGGCCGACAGGCCCATGGCCACGGCGCCGGAGCGATCCAGGGCGGCCTTGTCCACCAGGGTGACCTTCAGGCCGGCAGCTTTGGCCCAGGCCATAGCTTCAACCGCGGCACCGGTGCAGGCCATGCCGCCGCCCACCAGCAGCAGGTCGGTCTCCACGGTGACTACTTCCGGTTTCGCACAGAAAGACCATTTACAAAATTCTCTTTCCAGAGCCATATCTCATTAACCTCCTTAAATTTTCGCTGCGGTGTAGGGTTACTCGGTGCGGGCCGGACCGGTATAGAACCCGGGTTTCTTGAGACCGGCCATATCGGTGGGCAGAGTAAAGCCCTTGAAGCAATCGATGGATCCTTCCGGCGTGGTCCGGATGGGGAACTTGAACCGCTTGATGGTCTTGCCATCCCGGAATTTGATCGTCCACATGATGGAGTCGGTGCCTCTGAGCGGAATGGTGCTGGAGCCCAAGGGCATGATGTCAGCATAGTGCCGCACTTCGATGGCCTGCTGGGGGCAGATCTTTACGCAGTTATAGCATTCCCAGCACTGCTCCGGCTCCTGGTTGAAGGCCTTCTTGCTTTCGGCGTTCAGGACCATCAGGTCGTTCGGGCAGATGTACTGACACGCAGTCTTGTCCAATGCTTTGCAACCGTCGCATTTTTCGGCAATGACGAAACTTGGCATTACTTATACCTCCTAGGGTTGTGGTTAAGTTATCTAGCGTATCTGCTGAATCTTTAGGAAAAAGTAGGATAAAAGCCCTACGTTCACCTCCTTTCTCCAACATCCACGCTGGCGTGCCTTGCACTTCAGAGAGGGCGGCCCCCCCAAGGGGCCGTCCCTGTTACTTTTTGTTGATGTCGCCGGTGGCGAAACCGTGAACCTTGACCTCCACCTTCTCGGTCAGGCCTTCATAGTACTTGCGCAGGACCTTGAGGACCTCGGGACGGCTGAAATGATCCGGCACTTCCATACCTTCGGACAGCATCTTGCGCAGCATGGTGCCCGACAGCATCAGGCGGTCTTCCTTGCCGTGGCAGCAGGTCCGCATGGAGGCCATGCCGTCGCACTTGTGGCAGTAGAAGGTCCAGTCGATCTTCAGGGGCTTGGTTTCGAGGGCGTTCGGGGGAATGGTGTCGAAGATCTTCTGGGCGTCGAAGGGGCCGTAGTACTCGCCCACGCCGGCATGGTCGCGGCCCACGATCAGGTGGGAGCAGCCGAAGTTCTGCCGGAAGACGGCGTGCAGCAAGGCCTCCCGGGGACCGGCGTAGCGCATATCCAGGGGGTAACCGGCCTGGATGGAGGTGTCTTTGACGAAATAATGGGCGGTCAGGGTGTTGATGGCCTCCACCCGCACTTCCGCCGGGATGTCGCCGGGTTTCAGCTTGCCCAGCAGCTGATGGATCAAGATGCCGTCGCAGATCTCGATGGCGATCTTGGCCAGGTATTCATGAGAGCGGTGCATGGGGTTCCGCAGCTGCAGGGCCGCCACCGTGCTCCAGCCCTTCTGCTCGAAAATCCGCCGCGTTTCCTCCGGACGCATGTACACGCCGGGGTAATCTTTGGGGAAGGAACCTTCGCTCCACACCTTTACCGGCCCGCCCAGGTTGACCTCTTCCTGGTTCATGACCATCTGGACGCCGGGGTGGTCCATCTCGTCGGTCTTGAAGACCTGCTGGCATTCCCATTTCTTGTCGATGGTGTACTTCTCGGTGACCTTCATGGTCCCCATCATTTCCTCGGTCTCTTCATCCACCAGGAGGACCTCCTCGCCGATCTTGATGCTGTCGGCCTTGCCCTTGTTGGTGGACATGGTGATGGGGATGGGCCAGAAGGTGCCGTCCTTCAGGGTCATCTGATCGGAGCAGGAGCCCTTCCAGTCAGCCTCGCCCATGAAGCCGTCCAGCGGGGTGAAACCGCCGATGCCCAACATGATCAGGTCAGCCGTTTCCCGGGAGTTCATGGTAACGACGGTCAAGGATTTGGCCCGCGCCTTGTCTTCTTCCAAAGCCTTGCCGGTCAGCAGCAGGGGTTTGAGTTTCTTCTCTTTCCCGTGGGGGTTTACTAATGCCATCGAACATATCCTCCTGAATAGTAAAGTTACTTGGTCGTTATCTCACATTGCCGGTTGCTGGGTGCGTCAACCGGTGCCATGTCGCTGCTCCTGGTAAGGCTTTGATTGACTTGGTCCGGACGGCGTCTGGCCTCCGAATTTGGCAGTATCTCGAAATGGAAGTGGGCCTCCGGAGAGGCGCCGGAAATGTGGCGTAAATGGGCCTAATGCTCGTGAATATTCGCACTATGTCTTTATATTAAAGAAGTCACGGCCTGTCAAGATAATTTTTGAAACTTTCAGCCTACCTGGAGAAGCTTTGCTCATCACCGAAAAATCATGAGTAAATTAAGGTTGGTTGGTTTAAGCACACGCCAACTGCGAAGCTCCACAAGGTCGCTCCTGTCGTCCCTCCCAGGGCGTTTTGCGGTCCCTGTCCTCAACTTGGGGGCCCCCCCTCTGAGTACTCAGCAAGGTTGAGGCCACCCTTAGCGGCCCGGGGCGGGCCTCGTCCCAACATATGTGAATTTTTTCAGATTCTGACCGTTGCCACCTCATTCTCCCCCGGGAACGCCTGTCAGGTTTTTTGCCAGTCTGTAAAGTTTCCTGACGATGATCTTGCCGGCGGCGTCAACAACCTCACCCCGCCCCCTCCGGCATCAGGGTCGTCGCCCTCGGCAGCTCCCGGCGCCGCCCATAGTCGGCGGAAAATCAGCCTCCCGCAGATAAATCTTGACAGCCGGACCGCTTTCTATAAAGATGTTCGCATATTCAGGGGACGCGGCCTCCCTGCAGGCTGCCCCGCCTTATTTTTCCGCGTCCACACCTGCCGGAGAATTGCCCGCCACCCCCCCAGCTTATGAGGAGACCCCGTGACCGACTCGTACAAAATCACCCTGAGCGAACATGAATTGCCCCAGCAGTGGTACAACATCCAGGCCGATCTGCCCCGGCCGCTGCCGCCCTACCTCCATCCGGGCACCGGGCGGCCCATCGGCCCCGAGGACATGCTGCCCATCTTTCCCCTGGAGTTGATCCTCCAGGAGGTCAGCCGTGAGCGCTGGCTCGACATTCCCGACGACGTCCGGCGCATCTACCGCCTGTGGCGGCCGACTCCCCTGCACCGGGCCCGGCGGCTGGAAGCCTTTCTCCAAACCCCGGCCCGCATCTATTATAAGAATGAATCGGTGAGCCCCGCCGGCAGCCACAAACCCAATACCTCCGTGCCCCAGGCGTACTACAACAAGGTCGCCGGGGTGCGCCGCCTGGCCACCGAGACCGGCGCCGGCCAGTGGGGTTCGGCCCTGGCCTTCGCCTGTAACTGCTTCGACCTCGACTGCACCGTCTACATGGTCAAGGTCAGCTACCACCAGAAACCCTACCGCCGCTCTATGATGCAGATCTGGGGCTCCCAGGTCTTCGCCTCCCCCACCGACCGCACCGACGCCGGCCGTAAAATCCTGGCCCGGGACCCCGACTCCCCCGGCAGCCTGGGGATGGCGATTTCCGAAGCCGTGGAAGACGCGGTGCAACACGACGACACCAAGTACGCCCTGGGGAGCGTCCTCAACCATGTCCTGTTGCACCAGACCATCATGGGCCTGGAGACCCAGAAGCAGCTCCAGCTCGCCGGGGAAAAACCCGACATCCTCATCGGCTGCGTGGGCGGCGGCTCCAACTTCGCCGGTTTCATCTTCCCCTTCGTCCCGGCCAAGCTCAAAGGCGAGGATATCACCCTCCTGGCGGTGGAGCCCACCTCCTGCCCCACCTTCACCAAAGGGGCCTATATGTACGATTTCGGCGACACCGTGGGCCTGACGCCCCTGATGATCATGTACACCCTGGGACATTCCTTCGTGCCGCCCGGCATCCACGCCGGGGGTCTGCGCTACCACGGCGACGCCCCCCTCTTAAGCCTGCTGGTGCACGAAAAGATCGTCCAGGCCCGGGCCTACCCCCAGAACCCGGTTTTCGAAGCCGCCATCACCTTTGCCCGCACCGAAGGCATCGTCCCCGCCCCGGAAACCTCCCACGCCCTCCGGGCCCTCATTGACGAAGCCCTCAAGTGCAAGGCCACCGGTGAGGAAAAATGCCTGGTGGCCCTCTTCAGCGGCCACGGTTTCCTCGACCTGGCGGCCTATGACGCCTACCTGGAAGGCAACCTGGAGGATTTCGAATATCCCGACTCCATGATTCAGGAAGCCCTCGCTTCCATTCCCCGGTTCGATCAAGAGACGAACCCCGGCTGATTCCGGTCGGTTTCCGGCCAGTTGCACCGTATTCGCACTTTTATGGTTTTCGCCCCCGCTGGCGCTCAGGAGAATGGCATGTTGGACGGCACGATGACCGGTTGCAGGGGGTGGGTCCTCCGGACTCTCAGACCCGTCGGGGGGGCGTTGCTGATCCTGGTGCTGTGGTCCTCCCTGGCCGTGGCGACGGAAACCGCCGAATTTTTGCTGGCCCAGGGCACCAAACTCTATATTTATGGGCACTACGGCCAGGCCAAGGAAACACTCCTCCGGGGGATCGAGGAGGACCCGCACCACCCCGAAATCTGGTCCCTTTTGGGGGTGACCCACTTTGCCCTGGAGGAGTTTGAGGCGGCCCGGGACGCCCTGAGCCGGGCCGTCGCCTTAAATCCCCGGGTCCCCCACGGCAAACTGTACCTGGGGGCCTCCTGGTATCGCCTGGGTAACCTCCGGGAAGCCCGCCACTGGCTCCAGCAGGCCCGGGCCGACACCCCCGACGAAGCCCTGGTGCATTATTATCTCGGGCTGGTGGCCTATGGCCAGCAACGCCTGGAAGAAGCCGACCAGGAACTGGCCACCGGGGTGAAACTGGCCCCCGGCTTCGCCCTGGGCTTCGAACCCTATCAGCAGGCGCTGGCCGCCCGCAAAACCACCGCCCCCCCAAAACCTTTCGATCTCAACTTCGCCACCGGCATCGAATACGACGATAACGTCAAGGTCCTGCCCGATAAAAGCAATATCAATCCCGGCTTTCTCCAGGGGCAGGGGAAAAAGGCGGACTGGCGGGTGCCTCTGCTCCTGCGCACCGAATATCGGCCCTTGATGCGTAACAACCTCACCCTGGGACTCCAGTATTTCGTCTACGGGGGCTTCAATACCACCCTCACTGCCTATAACGTCTTTGACCAGCTCGCCCAGGCCTACCTGGAATATCGCTGGAACCGGCTCAGCCTCCGGCCGTTCTACGCCTTCGATTATACCCTGTTGGGCGGCAAACGCTTTTCCAACTACCACAATGCCGGCCTCTGGCTGCGTTTCCAGGAAACGTCCCATCTGCTGGGCGAGGCGGTCTACCTGTATCAAAAACGGGATTTCCGTTATCCGGTGTTCTCACCCTACGCCCGGGATGGCGATTACCAGACCGTGGGGGTCTACCAGGCCCTCTTTTGGGACCCGGTCATGACCCGCCTCGGCTTTCTCTATGAGCGCCAGCCTGCTCAGGGACGCAATTTCCGGGGCAACCGCTATCGCTTCCCCGTGGAGTTTATGGTAAGATTGCCTTATCAGGTCACGGCCTACACCTATTTCGAATATGCCCGGTTCGCCGCCGACACCCGTGACTCCTTCTATCGCCAGCTTCGCCGGAATGACTATTTCGAGGTCGATGTCCAACTCCGGCGGCCCCTCACTGCCTGGCTGGATGTCATCCTCGGCTACTCTCACATCAGCGACACCTCCAATATGGCCGATTACCGATACAATCGCAATATCTACCAGGTCCTCCTCAACCTGCGTTATTAACTGAAGAAAGGACAAGATATGCGGCTGGCCCAACGACTGCTATTCTGCTGCCTGCCCCTGATGTGCGGAGCCGTCCTGATTGCCGGGGCCCCCACCCCGGCCGCCGCCCAGATGGAAAAACCCGCAGCGGAACTCATTGCCCTTTTGGGCGTCGTCCAGATCAAGTCCCCCGCCGAGACCCAGTTCCGTGAGGCCCGGCTCAAGGATAAACTCTATCCCCAGGACGCCGTCCGCACCCTGGCCGACTCCAAGGCCAAACTCCTGTGCCGGGACGAAAGCATTCTCATCCTGGGGCCCGACTCCCACCTGGAGATTCCCCGCTTCGACGTCGACGACCAGGGCCAGCGCCGGCAGAGCCTGGTGAAAATGCTCACAGGCATGTTGCGTTTCATCGTCCATAAATTCCCCGCCAACGCCTCTCCGGGGTTTGAGATTCAAACCATGACCGCGGTGGTGGGGATCCGCGGCACCGACGGCGTCATCGAGATCCGCAGCCCCGACACCATCTATCTGCTCTCCGGCCGCCGGCCCCTGGCCGTCAGAAATCTCAGCACCAATCAGACCTTTACCCTGACCAGCATGAATTATGTGATCTCGCAGCCCCATCAGCCCTTCCGCTCCGGTCCCATTTCCCCGGAAAAGTACCAGCAACTGCTCCATCTCTTCCAACTGGGGGCCGGGACCTCCCCCGGGTTCATTCCCCCCAATCTGGCCAAACCCCTCCTGCCCCCGGATCAACTGGCCCGGGATCCCCTGGGCAACCCGGCCCTGGTGCCCGACACCCAGAGATGGACCTTTACCGGAAGCATGATCGCCCAATCCACCCTGACCACGCAAACCGGCAGCCCCCCCGCTCCCCCGGTCTCCCCGCCGCCGCCGCCGCTGCCCTCCTACTATCAATATATCCCGGTGGGCTACTGAACGGCTGGTGGGCGGGGCGGGGCGGGGGAGGGGGTAAGCACTATCCCCCCTCGGCAGCAATGCGAAATTATAGCAGTGCTCGAAAGTATCTTCAGCATGGTCCCTTCTCCTCTCAGGGGAGAAGGCCGGGACAAGGGGTGATAGGAAAATGCTTTCGAGAAGTGGTATATTTTCGAGAGTCGCTCTTGCAACGCAAATATCTCCCATTCTTTATTTAAGGATAACTCATGACCACCGCCAACATTGAAATCGGCATCATCTTGGGAAGCGCCTCCGACTGGCCGGAGGTGGAGTCCGCTGTCAAGCTCCTCAAACAGTGGGGTGTCGGCCATGAGGTAACCGTGGCCTCGGCCCACCGCTCCCCCGACCGGGTGCATACCTATGTCCGGGAGGCCGCCGACCGCGGCCTGAAGGTGCTCATCGCCGTCGCCGGGGCCGCCGCCCATCTGGCCGGAGTGGTGGCCGCCCACACCACCCTGCCGGTCATCGGCGTCCCCATCGCCTCCTCCGCCCTGCATGGTCTGGACAGCCTGCTGGCCACCGCCCAGATGCCCGCCGGAGTGCCGGTGGCCGCCATGGCCCTGGGCGCCGCCGGCGCCCGCAATGCCGCCATCTTCGCCGTCCAGATCCTGGCCCTGGGCGACCCCGCCCGGCGCCAGACCCTCCTGCATCATAAAGCCGGCCTGGCCCGCCAGGTGGAGGCCGACGCCGCCCGGCTCCAGGAAAAGATCGACGCCCTGGACGACTGATATCGAATCGAACCTTATCCGCCTGCTCCTGATGCGGGTAGGGAGGGGGAGGGGAGGGACCTTAGGTCCCTGGCCTCCCAAAAAAAACGCCCTCCGTTTCGCGGAGGGCGTCGGTCCGGCGTCCTGAACGCCTGTCAGTGGCAGGTGCTGCAACTGGTGGCGGAGCAGCCCGTGCAGGAGGCTCCCCCGCCCCCGGAGGAGGCGGTCAGCTTGCCGCCCACATTGGCGTTGCAGGCGCTCATCAGCTTGCCCACGTTGGTATGGTGGCAGGCGGGGCACTCCACCTGCGGGTCGCTGCCGAAGACCAGTTTTTCGAAGTTTGCCCCGCAATCGTGGCAATGAAATTCAAAAATCGGCATGATGGGGTTTTCTCCTTTTCCGCAAGAATCGCCTTATATCCAGAGCTGATTACTCCCTGTCGGCTGTCGTTACCTTTATTATAGTGCCGTCGGCCACTTCTTTCAACCCTTCCAGGTCGCCCTGCAGCCGTCCCACAATATTCACCGCGCTGGCCGGGCGGATCTCCCCCGGACCGCTGATGGGCGTCGGCCCGAAAAACAGGCACAGGGCCTGGCCCCGGGGCCAGTATCCCAGATCGCCTTTCGCCACCACCTCCCGGGCGGTGTCGTCCAGCCCCGCCTGCACCGGTATGGTGAAGTAAATCTCGTCCCCCCAGGTGGAGGCCCGGGCTTCCAGCGGCAGCGCCCGGGCGATGGCCCGGGCCGTGGGCGTGTCGTGGAGTTCGGCGTTGATTTCCCCGGCACTGGTAGTGATGATAATGCGGTGTAACATGCCATCGTCCCTCAAAGAGCATTTTATGACCATAGGAATAACTTGACATTATTTCCAGGGGTGTTATTATAAAAAAAGTTGAAAACCGACCGTATGGCGGCTCTCCCTGGAAAAATGCACTTACTGCATTAGGGAGTAGACTACTTCCCCCTGAAAAGGGGGTTTTTATTTAGAGTTCTGTGATTATCTCTCTCGTCTTTAGTTTTCCTAACATCTTTTGAGACCAGATATTTCCTTCCTGGGCATCTCTTACGACCCCGCACAGAGCGTCGGCCAGCCTTATAAACTCATTACTTTCATCTTTTTTTACCGAACTTATTTTTTTAGTTCTTATTTGCATTTCTCGCAGACCAGACCTAAAAATGGCCATCTCTCTCCGATTAAATCCATCAACAAAAACCAGGGCCTTATATTTTGATAGTGCTTGTCTTAATATCGCCATAGCCGCAGCATGGGATGATAATTCTATATATTTTTGATGATTATATGACACCTCATAAAATATTTTACCGGATAGACTTCTAATGTCGCATAATGCTTCAATATATCTTACGCGATATTCATGACGAGATTTATGCCACTTGGCATTTCGTTTCAGGCTTTTATCTTCAATATCCAAAAGTTTTTTACTGATTGATTCTCTCTCTTGGCCCAAAACCACGACGGCAACAAGGAAAAAAGTTCCTCTTGTATCTTGGCCTGTCTCATCAACATAAACATAAAGTTTGTGTGATTTTTCTCCCACGTGTTGTGAACCTGAACGCTCTTAGCCGTCCCGTAAAGTTATATTTCCAATAGTTTCAATAACCATTGCCGTCAACAACGGGAACAGGATCTCGTGGTGCCCGGTGATGGCGTAGCCCTTGCCCCCCGGCGACGTGGGGCGCCGCACCACGTTGGTCAGCGGCCGGTAGTGCTGTAGAAAGTCCAGGTTCACCGTGGTCAGCGGCTGCACCGTATGCCCCAGGTTATACGCCAGCGACAGCGCCTTTAAAAAAACCTCGGGGAGAATGACGGCGGAGCCCAGGTTGATGTACATGCCCCCGGCCAGCTGGCACACGAGGGCCGCCAGCACCCGGAAGTCATGATGCGTCGTGGTCCCCAGGGCCGCCGGAGCCACGCTGGGATGCATGTGGATGATATCCGTGCCCACCGCCACATGCACCGTCACCGGCACCCCCAGGTCCGCCGCCCGGGCCAGCAGGCTCAGGTGGTTATAGGGAAAACCCGCCGCCAGCAGCCGCCGCCCCACCGCCTCGCCCAGCCCCACTCCCTGGGACGCCCCCCAGGTGATCGCCTCGTTGAGGAACCCCGCGGTTTCCTCGGCCATGCCGAACTGGCCCGCGGCCAGCACTGCCTCCACCTGTTCGCTGGTCCGCCCCACCATGGCGATTTCCGCGTCGTGGATGATCCCGGCGCCGTTCAGGGCCACTCCCGAAATCAGGCCCCGCTGCATGAGATCGATAATTACGGGGGCGAGCCCCACCTTGAGCACGTGGGCGCCGCAACCCAAGAGCACCAGGCGTCCCTGGCGGCGGGCCGCCGCCCAGGCCGCGGCCACCTCCCGCAAATCGTTGGCGGCCAGCAACCGGGGCAGGCCCTCGATGAATGTCTGGAAGGAGCCGCCGGGCTGCCAAGGCTTGCCGAAGTCGTCTTGGCTCACCTTGCAGGCCCGCTCGCCCAGGCGGTAGGTGCTCACTCCGGTCAGTTCCAGGGGTCGGGTCTTGTGGGGCGGTGTCATGGGGACGCGAATTTCTCCGGATAAAGCAGGTAGTCCACCAGATCGCACAGCACGTGGCCCACGGTGATATGGACTTCCTGGATGCGGGGGGTCTCGAAGGCGCGCACGATCAACGCCAAGTCGGCCAGCCCGGCCAGGGCGCCCCCCTCCCGGCCGGTCAGCACCAGGACCTGCAGACCCAGGTGGCGGGCCACCTTACAGGCCTCCACGACGTTGGGGGAATCCCCGCTGGTGCTGATCCCCCAAGCCACGTCCCCGGGACGGCCCAGGGCCCGGATCTGTTTGACGAAGACCTGCCTGAAATCGTAATCGTTCCCCACCGCCGTCAGGATGGAGGTGTCGGTGGTCAGGGCCAGGGCCGGCAGGGGCGGCCGCTCGATCTGAAACCGGTTCACGAACTCCGCCGCAATATGCTGGGCGTCGGCGGCGCTGCCGCCGTTGCCGAAGATCAGCGCCTTGTGCCCGCCCTTGAAGGTATTCGCCAGCAGTCTCGCGGCCGCCGTCACCTCCCGGGCCTGTTCGTCGATAAAGGCCTTCTTCAGGTGGATGGAGTCGGCAAACGCCTCCCGGGCCCGTTTTTCCACGTCCATGGCTTTCTCCTTGCGGTGCTGTCTAAAATCTATAGGAAAATTGCCGCTGGGGTCAATATATTCTTCCGGGGTGGCGCCCGCCGATTTTGCGTGTATAATGGAAAGGAGTAATCCGGACGCTATCTTCCCGAGGTCGATGATGCTTGTCTTCCAAAAGATCGCCGAATCCCGCATCCAGGAGGCCATGAAAGACGGTCAGTTCGACAACCTGACCGGCAAGGGCCAACCCCTGAACCTGGAAGAGGACAGCCAGGTGCCCCCGGAATTGCGGATGGCCTATAAAATTCTCAAAATGGCCGACTGCCTCCCGCCGGAACTGGAATTGCGCAAGGACATCCTCAACCTGAAGGATCTGGTGGCCGGGCTCCCCGATACCCAGGAAAAGCTCCAGCAGATGCGGCGGCTGCAATTCCTCGTCATGAAACTCAGCATGGCGCGCCAGGTCTCTCCCCTCCTTCAGGAGCATGAAGAATATCATGCCAAGATCCTCGATCGCCTGGAACGCCCGCTGAACCGCAAGCAGCCCCCCGGAAAATGAAACTCCGACACCCCGCGCTCCTCCGCCTGCTGCCGCCCCTGGCGGCAAAAGTTTTGTCTGGCGTCTACCGGACCTGCCGGGAACTCTCCGTCGGCCGCGACTACGAAAGCCCTTTCCTTGCTCGCCAACAGCCCGTCCTCTACACCTTCTGGCACGGCCAGCTCGCCTATCCCCTTTACTATTTTCGCGGCCGGCGGGGGGTGATCATGACCAGCCCCAGCTTCGACGGCGAACTCATCGGCAAGATCGGCGCACAGTTCGGATTTCCCGCCTTCCACGGCTCCCAGGGAAAAGGCGGGGGACGCGTCATCGCCGCCATGGCCGGCCTGGTCAAACGGGGTTTTCACGCCGGCGTGGTTGCCGACGGCTCCCGGGGGCCCCGGCATGTCGTGCAGAAAGGCATTGTCGTCCTGGCCCGCCGGACCCAGGCCCCCATCATCCCCCTGGCCGTGGCCTCCCGCCGGAAAATGGTCTTCAATACCTGGGATCGATTTGAACTCACCCTGCCCTTCTCCGCCGTGGCCCTGCTGTTCGGGCCGCCTCTCTTCATCCCCCCCGACACCCCCAGGCCCCGGCTGGAGTCTTTCCGCCGCGAACTGGAAGACCGACTCCTCCTCCTGTACCGGCAGAGCCAACACTTTTTCCCCTGCCCCCCTCCTCATCCCGACTTGCGCCCCCCAGAACCTCGTTGGGACTGAGGTCAACCGCTCCCGGAATCCCGGAGTGCTTCCCGAATCCCCTCTGAACTTCCCTAAAAATTTGTAGTTGCTTCGCATAAATTGAAAAAAATCACTCAAACCCATTATTTATTTTGCCTTTTGGCCCGACAGTGAGTATATAATGTATGAATGGAAGGAAAATCCAAGGGGAATTGGATATGCGTTTTGAAGAGTTAGATACCGACTTCATCTATCGCCTGGGAACGCCTGCCGACGCCGACCGGGCCCGGGAGTTGGTGGATAATAAACAGGTTCGTTTCCGTTATAGACTGGCCAACAGCCTGCAAGCTGTCGTCTGGGACAACGATCAGCCCATCCCGGTCACTGTTTCCATCGATAATGGCCAATTGCAGTCGACGTGCGCCTGCCCCGAAGGGGTCCAGTGGTGCCCTTATGCCCTTTCCGTTTTGTTGGCGTGGGTGGACAATCCGGAGAGCTTTTTGAATCGTACCGCCTTGAAAGACCGGCTCAAACAATATTCCAAGCATGAACTCATCAAGATCATCTTGGACTTGGCGGACAAGGTCCAGGAGGTCCGCGAAATCCTGCGCGAGGAAAATCTCGAACTCGAGGACATCCTCGAAAACATCGACCATATCATCTCCGAAGCCGGTGAAGTCTCCGCCGCCGCTTTGCCCGCCGTGGAGGAAAAACTCCGGCACTCCCAGTCCATGGCCGACCGCCTGGCGGAAAGCGGCCGCCTTTCCGAAGCCCGGGCCATTTATTTTTACTTGTTGGATAACATCTACGGCGTGGAGGAGGAAAAAGGCGGCAAGGTGATTTTTTCTCCGGAGTTCAAACGCGAGCTTTTCGAGGAATATTGCCAGTTCATCCACGAAGACCGCAATCTCGATCTGCCCCTCGTCCAGCAGGAAGTGGAACAACTGGAAAGCCGCGCCGTCGCCCAGGCCGGTCAACTGGATTTCACCGAAATCAAAAAGATGCTCGCTCAGGAGTAGCGGCCCCCCGGGCCGCGGCCCTAACCTCATTCCCCCCGGATAGCCTTCGGGGGGAATTATTTTTCGCCGACTGACTTGTGGGGGGCCGCCGGCTCCTTTACTACCCCTCGGTGCCGGCCTGCTTTTTCGGCTCCAGCTCCCTTGCGGGCTGCCCCGGCGCCTTGTCTTGGCCATACACCAAATCGACGGTTTGCTGTAACACGGTCTTTTGATAAATGCCCAGCAGGGACAACAGAAACGACAGAATCAACGGTCCCAGGATAAATCCCACCAGCCCGAAATACGCCAGCCCCCCCATGATGGCGAACAGGATGAAGATGGGCGGGGCATACCGCGCCCCTTTCATCAGGTAGGGCTTTAACACGTTGTCCACCGACCCCACCGCCAGGACGCACCACACGGTCAGCCCGATGGCGCCGGCCGTATGACCCAGGAAGAAGAGGTAGAGGGCCGCCGGCGCCCAGATGAGGGCCGCGCCCACCACCGGAATCACCGAGGCCGGGATCGTCACCGTGCCCCAGAACGCGGCCTTCGGCACCCCGCACCACCAGAGTCCCACCCCCGTCAGCACCCCCTGCAGCACGGCCACAATGACCGTGCCTTTGAGAGTGGCGATGATGGTGTTCTCCACGTCCCCCAGGATCTCTTCGTTGTGGGCCGCTTCCAGCGGTGAGAGCCGTTTGATCTCCTCGATGAAGGCATCCCCGGATAAAAACAGAAAGAAGGTCACAAACAGGACGAGCAGCAGACTGAAGATGAAGGAGGTAAACCCCTTCACTATGCCGATGGAACTGCTGTAAATAAAATGACTGGCCTGGGTGAGCACCGACTGGATGAGCTGCTCCACATTGAACTGCTCCCGGGGGATCGGCAGCTTCAAATGCGCCAGGTAATCTTGCAGAAAATTGAGCTTCTCGCTGATCTGCTGCCATAAATAGCCGCTGTGCAGACCCTGGTTCACCGTGTTGTAAAGCTCCAGGGCCTGGCCGGCGATGATTCCCGTCAGCAGCAGGATGGGCAAAATAATGAAAATCGCCAGCAGCAGACAGGTCAGGGCCGAGGCCAGCCCCTTCTGCCCGAACAACAACCGGGTCAAACCGTGGTAGAGCGGCTTGCTGGTGATGAACAGCACCAGGGATAGGAATATCTCGATGAGATACGGTTTGACGATCAGGTAGGAAAAATACAGGATGAGCAGAGTCAGCGCCGCAAAGAATATCCGGGCGAACTGGCTGGGGAAAGCCGTCGTGGCCGCCGGCCCCTCCTGTTTGTGGCATTCCTCTGGCAAGGGTGGCGCCGGAGCCGCTTCCTCTCCGGCAGTCTGCGGGGTGGCGGGTCTCTCTTCCACGGCGTCCCTCATGTAAAGTTTCGGGGCGGCTGCTGGTCAGGGCAACCGCCCCTCTTGTTCCCTGTACTCCTGCGCCTCAGCCGGTCTTTATAATTTTACGGCCTTAAACCGGGTCAGACGAGCTTTTTGGGCCGCGGTTTCCGCCTCCGCGCCGGTTTTGCCCGCTACTGCGCTCAGTTGCGTCAGCCGTTCCGCCATCCCCGGGTGCGTGCTCATAATGCCGCCGCTGGTCCCGCTTAAACGGCCCAAAACCTCCGGCAGGGCGCCCGGATTGTAGCCCACTCTCTCCAATTGCCGCACCGCCGCGGCATCCGCGGTGGTCTCCGCCCCGCGGCTGTAGCCGTTCACCACCAGGGTCTTGAAGACATCGTCGATGGCGCCCTCGAACAGGGACACCAGTCCGCCGATATTGGCCCCGGTAAAGGACTGGGCCGCGCCCACGCCGATCGCGGTGGCGACCTCCGTCCAGCGCGCCTGGCTGATGGAGGCCAGCCCGTCCTTGTTGGCCACGTGGGCCACCTCGTGGGCCAGGATGGCGGCCACTTCATCTTCGTTCTGGGCCTTCTCCAGAATGCCCCGGGTCACGAAAATGATGCCCCCCGGACAGGCGAAGGCATTGGCCTCGGTGGTGTCCAGAATGGCGAAGTGATACCCCCCGAAGGTCCGGGGACGGCTGGAGGCCAGGGCCACCGCCTTGCCGATCTGATTGACATAGAGGGTGGCGGCGGCATTATCGTACAGACGGTACCGTCCCAGAATCCGGGCCGCCACCGCCCGCCCGATGTAATATTCTTCCGACTCGCTGATGGGCCGGGCCGCCTTTTCGGTCTTCTCCGCCACCCTGTCGATGGCGTCTTTCTGGCTGCCGCTCAGGTAGCCGGTGGCCGACGCCACCGAGGTCCCCACCTTCACCGCCTCGGCGCAGCCCCCCAACAGGAGAACTCCGGATAACGCCAGCAGCAACCAACGGTTTTCCCTCATGGCCGCAGCCCTCCTTCCTTGAGAAATGCCGTAAAGGCCTCATCCGGCACCACGAAGCTCTCCACCATCTCCACCGCCGCATAGTTCATCTCGGGGTGCTTTTGCCGATAGCTCGACTCCACTTCGGGCGTGAAGCCCTTGCCGGCCAGGGCCACTTCCTCGGCGGAGGCCTCCTGGGCCCTGCCCATGCCCAGGAAAGTGGAAAACTTCACCGACGGCGCGGTCACCGCCGACTTGTGAATCCACCCCTGCTTGCCGCCGAATTCCACCTTGAACCAGTCTCCCTGGGCCGCCAACTTCTGCAGTTCGTCGCCCTTCTTCACCTCCGTCACCGGCGGCGCGAAAAACTGCGCCGCGTTCCGGATCGTATCCTTGTCCTTGACCACCTTGATGGTCTCCGCCCAGGCCAACGTCGGCAGCAATATCAGGGCCAAGACCGACAGCAGCCACCCCCTGACCATCTCCCGGCGTCGATGTTGTCGACCAATCATCCTCATCCTCCTCCTCGATCCGTAATTGGCCTAACTATACAAATATCGGCCCCTTTCAGCAAGAACTTTAGGGAGGGGATAACGGGTCTGCCGCCCATTTTCCCCGGCTTTCCTGCCCCCCCGGCCGGCCCCCTCCGCCTCCCGGGCGCCCCGGTTGCCAGGAGCCTGTTGACCTGATATGATTGCTCTCAGCGAGCCCCCTTGCGCTCCCCGACGTTCAGGGAATAGAGGGTGGGGGGCGGTAGTGACGCGGGGCGGCTAATCCCCCTGTGGCCATAAGCGGATTTTTTCGCCCCCCGGTAGCGGAACTCATGGAAGAAAGGACGCCCATGCCGAATAAATGTGATGTCAAACTCTACGCCTTGAGCACCTGCAGCCATTGCAAAAACACGAAAGACTATCTCAACCAATGCGGGGTGGATTACGACTGCATAGACGTCGATACCCTGGAGGCCGCCGACCGCAAAAAGATCCTGCAGGAGATCAAACAGCTCAATCCGGAGTGTTCCTTCCCCACCCTGGTCATCGGCGACAAGGTCATCGTCGGCTTTAAAAAAGAGGAGATCAAGGAGGTTCTGGACCTATGACGGCCGCCGAACTCTACGACATGCTCCGCCGCACCCAGGAACCCAAAGGCTACTTCTTCAATCAGGACAAGGCCAGGGTCCTGGAACTCCTGGAAGGGCTCCTCACCAACAAGGTCCGCTACGGCTATATGTCCTGCCCCTGCCGCCTGGCCGCCGCCGATCGCGAGTGGGATCAGGACATCATCTGTCCCTGCATCTACCGGGAGCCCGACGTGGCCGCCTATGGGAGCTGCTATTGCAACCTCTACGTCTCCCGGGAGTGGAACGAGGGCGCCGTCCCCCACGCCTACGTCCCGGAGCGCCGCCCCGTGGAGAAGACCCTGGGCCCGGCCTAGCGCCCCGGCCCCCCGGCGCCCTTACGTCGTCAGCGCCTTCTCCAGCGCCACGCTCAGGTCCGTAATCTTATAGGGTTTGGCGATGACCCCGGCGAAACCGAACGCCCGGTAATTGCTCATGATGGGATCGTCCGAATAACCGCTGGAAACGATGGCCTTGGCGCGGGGATCGATGTCCAGAAGCCGGGCGATGGCCTCCTTGCCGCCCATGCCCCCCGGAATCGTCAGATCCATGATGACCGCCGCAAAAGGTTGCCCCTGGGCCTGGGCCTCCTGGTAGCGCGCCAGCGCCTCCGCCCCGTCCCGGGCAAAGCTCCCCTCGTAGCCCAGCTTGCTCAACATATGCCCCAACACCTCCCGGATCAGCTCATCGTCATCCATCACCAGGATCCTGCCGTCTCCGGGATGCATGGCCTCGATATCCTTGCCGTCTTCCACCCTGCCGGTCGACGCCGGCAGATAAAAGGTGAACGTCGTCCCCTGCTCCGGTTCGGAATCCAGGATGATACAGCCGTCATGATTCCGAATGATGGAATAGACCGTTGCCAGACCCAGGCCGCTGCCCCCGGGTTTGGTGGTGAAAAAGGGATCGTAGACGTGGGGCTGATGCTCCGGCAGGATGCCCATCCCGTGATCCTGCAGGCTGATTCTGACGTAAAGTCCCGCCTTCAGCGGCAACGCCGCTCCTTCTCCCACCGCCGCGTTTTTGCCCCGGATGCGTATCACCCCGCCCTCCGGCATGGCCTGCACGGCATTGAGGACCAGGTTCTGCACCACCTGGCTGAGCTGTCCCGGGTCCCCCCGTACCGCCCACAGCTCCGCCCCCAGGTCGAAATCGCACTGGACCGCCGAGCCGCTGCAGGCGAACTGCGCCGATTCCCTGATGATCTTCGCCATGTTGATCGTTTCCGTTATGGGGGCCCCCCCCTTGGCGAACGTCAGCAGTTGGCTCACCAGGTCCCGGGCCCGCCCCGCGGCCTGCTCGGCTTCCCGTAACCGCTGCGCCGCTTCCAGCTCCTCCGGCAGCGCCATCCGGGCCAGAGAAATTCCCCCCAGGATGCCCGTCAGGATATTATTGAAGTCGTGGGCGATGCCCCCGGCCAACACCCCCAGGGAACGGAGCTTCTCCATCCGGTAGAACTCCTCCTCCATCCGGCGCTTGGCGGTAATGTCCTGAAAGACCAGCACCACCCCGATAATGCGGTTATCCGCATCAATAATGGGGGCGCCGCTGTCGGCCAACACCCGCTCCGTGCCGTCCCGGGCGATGAGCAGGGTATGGTTGGCCAGACCGACGACCTTAGCGGTGCTCAGCACTCGCGGCACGGGGTTCTCACAAGGCTGGCGGGTTTTCTCATGAATGATGACAAATACTTCTTCCAGCGGCCGTCCCAGGGCCTCCTCCTGTTGCCAGCCGGTGAGATTCTCCGCCACGTTGTTCATCAGCACGATCCGGCCCCCGGTATCGGTGGCGATCACGCCGTCGCCGATGGACCGCAGGGTCACCTGCAAGCGCTCCTTCTCCACCGCCAGGGCCCTTTCCGCCCGCCGGCGCTCGCCCTCCTCCCGCTCCCGGGACAGCCGCGCCTGCAGGATCGGGCCGATATACCCGGCGCAGCTCGTCATCAACTTCTGATCCGACTCCTCATAGTCCGTGGCTTTGTTGGCCACCGTCAGGATGCCCAGGACGTTGTCCTGGCAGAGAATCGGTACGCTCACGGCCCGGCTGATGGCTATGTGCCCCGGCGGGGGCTGCAAGGGCTGATTGGCGACATACGGTTGTTTGTCCCGCAACGCCTTGGTCCACAGGCTGTCGCCCCAGGCATGGTGCGGAAAGACGATATCCTTGCCCGCTACCTGGCAGGCCTCCCAGATCTCCCGGGACATGGAGGGGCACACCAGGTCGCCCTGGTCGTTCAGATAGCCGAAAACCCCGTAGGGGCTCCCCGTGGCCTCCAGCACGATCCCCAGCACTTGGTCGAACACCTGATTGTCCGCCGTGGACAGAAAGGTGTCGGCGATCCGGGTGCGGATGGTCAATTCCTCCTGGGACCGCTGCAGGGCCGTCAGGGCCTCCTGGCGCTGAGCCTCCCGCTCTTCCAGGGCCCCGGCCATATCGTCCACGGCTTGGGCCAACTGCCCCAGTTCCCCTTCGTCATGCGCCAGGCCCGTGCGGGCGCTCAAATCCCCCCGCCCCAAGCGCCGGGAGGCCGCCACCAGCCGCTTCACCCGCCCCATGACGAGAAAATTGCCCAGCAACCAGGCCAGTCCCAGGGCCAGCACGGTCGTCAGTCCCATCAGCAGCAGATTGCGCCGGTTGATCGCCCGGGCCTCCGCCAACGCCTCCGCTTCCGGTATGCCCACCTGGATCAACAGGAACGAACCCGGATCTTCCTTCAGCCGCAGCCGCTGATAGGAATACAGCCGCACGATCCCGTCGTCTCCCTTCGTCACGTAAGTGCCTTCATCCTTGCCGGGCGTCAGGTGGCTGAGGCACTCCGGTGTATCCTGCTGCCCCACGTATCTTTCCGGATGCGGATAGCGGTACAGGCATATGCCCCGATGATCCAGCAACTCCAGGGAGGATTGCGGGGGGAACTGCGCCTCGGTAAATATCTTTCCGTACGACGACAAATGAAAGGTGGCGTAGAGCACCCCTCGCAGATTCCCCCCGGCATCCGTCACCGGATAGCCGAAATGCAGGGACGGCGCCTTCGTCGCCCGGCTGATGGTATACTCCCCGATGGAAAAATCGCCCCTGGCGATCGCTGCTTGAAAATATTTCCGGTCGCCGATGGTGGGGGGCGTCACCGGCACCGCCGCCGCGATCACCGTACCGTCCGCCGCCGCCACGCCGAAGTTGCCGTACGCCGAATGTTTCGTCAGAAGGATCTTGAAGAATGCCTCGATGGCCGCCTTGTCCAGCCGCTGCACCTCCGGCGCCTGGGCCAGGGTAATCAGCAGCACCCGGGTGTTGTCCACCACCCGGGTCTGGAGCCGGGCCAGGTCTTGCGCCAGCCGCAGGGCCCGTTCCTGCGCCCCGTCGATGGCCGCGTGGCGCAACTCCTGGCCGGTGTACAGCAGGAGGGCCAGCGCCGGCACCACCGCCACCGCCACTAACAAGAGCAGGTGCATTCGCAATGACCGGGAGAAAAATGGCTTCATGCCGGCATCCTTTCAGCTTCAGGCTCGAGATCGCCGCCAACGGCCCGGCATCTCAATATGTCAGGGGCTGCCCTCCCCTGCGCCGCGCCCTCTTTCTGGGTGCATGATTCTGCTTCTCTAATAATTCATAGTCATTATATAGTCATTATTCTGTATACAAGCAATTAGTCTAAAGCGGCTTCTCCCCTGTCTGTTCCCCGGTCGGTGTAATTTTTCCTTGCCGAATCCCGCGGATTTGAGTAATACATGAGTAGTCGGGACGTGGCTCAGCCTGGTAGAGCACAGCGTTCGGGACGCTGGGGTCGCTGGTTCAAATCCAGTCGTCCCGACCACCCCTCAACTTTTTCCCTGCCGTCACTCGCTGGCGCTTCCGTACTTCTCCCGCTGCCTCTCAACGCCCCTGCCCATCGGCCTGCTCCAACCGCCGCCGGAGCTCCTGGGCCGCCGCCTGCCGGGCCAGGGCGGTATAGATGGCCAGCAGCCGCCCCCCGTACTCCCGGGCGGCCTGCCGATCCCCCGCGGCCAGGGCGCTGGCCGTCAGGCCGTCCAGGGTCTGGATCACCCCCCGCACGTCCTCGGTCCGCCGAAATTCCGCCAGGGCCGCCTGGAACAACCCCGTGGCCTCGGCATAATCCCCCTGCGCCAACGCCAGCTTCCCCAGCCGGGCCTGCCGCAGGGCCTTGCCGGCCTTGTCCTTGCCCTTCTCGTCCAGTTCCAGGGCCTGCCGGTAGCACGCCGCCGCCCCGGCGTAATCCTGCCGCGCCAGCGCCAGGTCCCCCTGGTGTGTCAGCGTCAGCACGTACAGCTGCCCCCGCGGCTGGCCCTGGGCCAGGGCCATCGCCTCCGCAAACGCCGCCTCCGCCCCCGCCAGGTCTTGCTGGGCCAGACGAACCCGGCCCAGATTGTTCAGGCTCTTGATGGTCTCGCCGACGTCGTCCGCCTCCCGCTGCAGTTCCAGGGCCTCCCCGTAGTAGCCCGCCGCCTTTGCCAACTCCCCCTGCTCCTGGGCGATGGCCCCCAGGTTGTTCAGATTGGCCGCCATTCCCCCCCGCCGGTCGATGAGGCGGTTGAGGCGCAGGGCCTGCTGGAACTTCTCCCGGGCCAGTTCCAGGTCGCCCCGGGCGTAATGGTGGTAGCCCTGGTCGTTGGCCGTCACCGCGTCCGCCACCAGTCCGGGCCCCGTCCTGGCCGGCCCCCCGCCGCAGCCCCCCAGCGCCAGCAGCCCCAGCAAGGCCCACCCTGGTATCCGCCGGCACAGCCGGGCCGCCGCCCTATTTGTCGATGACAATGGTGGTCTCCTTGCTAGGGGGCACGTAGCGCCGCAGCGGCCACACCCGCTGGGCCGCCTCCGCCACCTTGTCGGCGTTGGTCACCAGCCCCCGGGAGTGGGTCACCAGCTCCGGCAGCCCCACCCCGGCCTTGTTGAGCTGGTCCAAAAAGGCGTCGGTCTTGTCCAGCAGGCCGGCAATCCGGGTCGAGGCCTCCTGAATGTTCACCGCCGTCTGGCGGGTCGAGTCCAGGGAGGCGGCCAGATCCCGCATGGAACTCTGGGCCTGACGGTTGAAACGCTCATCGTGGAGCATGGTCCCCAACAGACCCTCCCGGGTGTTGATGCTGGCGACGAACCGGTCGATGCCGGCAATGGTGTGGGCCATGCTCTCATAGAGCTTGGGGTCGGTGAGGATGCGGCCCAGACTGCCCTTCCCCTGGTTGATCCGGGTGACGATCTCCTTGATCTCCTTCAGCCCCAGGTTCACATCGCTCTTGGGGTCGGCCAGACGGTCGGATACCGTCACCAGATTGGCCAGGATCTTCTGGGTGTCGGCCAACAGCGGCGTGGCCTTCTCCAGAAAGACCGTCAGCTCCAGTGGCTCCGTGGTGGGCAGGGTGCCCCCCGGAGGCAGCACCGCCACCGTGGGGGACCCCGACGTGATGTTTAAAGACATGTCCCCCAACAGGCCGATGGAGCCCACCGTGGCCCGGGAGTCCTCCCGCAGCCGGTCCCGGTACTGGTCCAGAACCTCGAATTTCACCACGATCATCCCCTTGGGATCGAAGGAGATGTGGGTCACGCTGCCCACGGTGACCCCCGACAGGCGCACCTCCGAGCCCTGCTTCAGGCCGCTGATGTTCCTGAACACGGCCTGATACTCCACCCGCCTTTCCCACAGACGCTGCTGCTGGGCCACCAGCAGCACCATGGTCAGCAGGATCAGCAGGGTGAACACCACGAACACCCCCACCACGGTTTCGTATTTCTTGGATATCATGCCGCCATGTACTCCAGGGCCGTTCCGGCGATAAAACTACGGATTTCGGGATGATCAGATCTTACCACGGCCTTCAGCGACCCCTGAAAAATAATCTTCCCGTCGCAGAGCATGGCCAGACGGTCGGCCACCTGCCGGGTCAGGCGCAAATCGTGGGTGACCACGATGGAGGTTACCCCCAGAGACGTCTGTAGCTCCCGGATGAGGTCGGCGATGCCGTCCGAGGTGATGGGGTCCAGCCCCGTGGTGGGCTCGTCGTAGATGATGATCTTGGGGTCGGTGGCCAGGGTGCGGGCCAGGGCCACCCGGCGCTGCATCCCCCCCGACAGGTCGGCGGGCTCCAGGTTTTCGACCCCCTCCAGACCCACCCGCCCCAACAGATGCCTCACCTTGGCCGCCACCTCCCTGGCGGGCAGCTTCTGGTGCTGCACCACCGGGAAGGCCACGTTTTCCCCCACGCTCATGGAGTCGTACAACGCCGAGCCCTGGAAGAGATAGCCCATCTGCAGCCGGAGCAGGTTCCACTGGGTTTCGCTGGTCAGTTCGGTCAGCTCTATCCCCCCCAGCCGCAGGGAGCCCGCATCCGGAGTGTGCAGCCCCACCAGCATGCTGGTGAGCACCGACTTGCCGGTCCCGGAGCGCCCCAGGATGGCCAGGGTCTCCCCGCACCGCACGTCCAGGTCCACCCCGTCCAACACCATATTGTCGTTGAAGGCCTTCCTGACCCCCCGATACGAAATCAGCACCTCCCCGGGCGGGCAGAATTGCAGCGCCGGCCGCTGGTCGCGCCCCTGGGCGCCGGCCCCGGGGCTCATGCCGGTCCCGCCCCTGCCAGCCGCCCGCTCACGGCCAGATCCATAAGGAGATCCGCGTCAGAAAGACGTCGGCGATGAGGACCAGCAGGGAGGCCGACACCACCGCCCCCTTGGTGGACTGGCCCACCCCGAAGGTGCCGTGCTCGGTATGATAGCCGTGAAAACAACCCACCGTGCCGATGATGGCCCCGAACACCACGGTCTTGAGAATGCCGGGAATGATGTCCTTGAAGCCGATGAATTTCAACGTCAGCTGATAGTAATACTGAGAAGTGAGGCCCACCTGGGTCACCCCGATGACCCACCCCCCCAAAATCCCCAGAATATCGGCCACCCCCGTCAGCAGGGGCATGAGCAGCATGCAGGCCAGCAGCCGGGTGCTCACCAGGTATTTCATGGGGCTCACCGCACTGACCCGCAGGGCGTCGATCTGGTTGGTCACCCGCATGGAGCCCAACTCCGCTCCCATGCCCGCACCCGCCCGGGCCGCCACCATCAGGGCGGTGAGCACCGGCCCCAGTTCCCGCACCATCGACAGGCCCACAATGGTGGCGATGTAGTTGGCCGCCCCGAACCACGACAGCACCCCCACCGTCTGCATGGCCAGCACCAGCCCCACCGAGAAGGCGGCCACCGCCACCAGCGGCAGCGATTTCACCCCCAGGTGGTACATCTGGGCCACCACCTCCCCGAAATACAGGGGCCGGCGGCACAGCCCCCCGCACGCCTCCCCGAAAAACAGGGTCAACTGCCCCATGTAATCGACAAAGCGCACCACCTGATGGCCGGCCTGGTAAAAAAGCTGGACGGGCACTAGTCACCCTTGCCTGCGCCGGGCGCAACCCGCAACAGACCGCTGTTGCTAAGAAAATTTTCCAAGATGGGAAAATGCTACAAGAGTGCGGGCAGACTGTCAAGGCGAAACGGCCGCCGCCATGTTTACGTATCTGAACAAGCTGGGGCCGCCCTCCCCAAGCCCGGGGGCAGCCCGGGATTTTACTGACTATCTGTCTGATATTACATATATTATATTTTTTTTGTTAAGATGGTTTAATTTATTAAATATATGTTTAATTTTGTAAACACTAAATTAGTAGGCAATTTAAGGATGATAGTATTACATGAGGAATGATTGTCAATAACTTGAAACATGTCCCCATCTCCCGCGGCAACTTCTGTAGTCGATTCAAGTACTTTCTTTTGGCACCTTTCTTGATACCGATTACCATCACATGTATGCCTCAAGGAGACGGCACAGTTAATACCTTTACACCCATTGAAAAGGAGGTCAGCATGACGCGCACCCTAACCAGAGGCTTGCTCCTCGCCGCCGTGGCGGTAGCCCTGTGTCTCCCCGCGGCGGCCCTCGCCGACGTTCCGGTCGATCCCAGCTATTGGACCGGACCGAACAATGTCCGCGACATCCCCAGCCCTCCGGGGACCGGGGGCATCACCGCCAGCAACCCCTGGGATGACGGCTTCTCGGTAACCTGGGACATCTATTACGGCCCGGGCAATGCCTACCTCATCTACAACTACACCTTCACCGTGGCGGACAAGGGCTTCAGCCATATCATCCTGGAGGTCAGCGCCGATGCCCCCCGGGGTGATTTCTGGGACTTCTCCTGGACCGACATCGAAGGCCCCCGGACCTTCTCCCCCGATGACCCGGGAGCCAGCAACCCCGGCATGCCCGGCGACATCTACGGCATCAAGTTTGATAACCTGGACGACGTCCTGACGTTCTCCGTGTCCTTCAAATCCACCCACCTGCCCATGTGGGGCGATTTCTACGCCAAAGACGGCAAGGACAATCAGCTGGACGTCTTCGCCTTTAACACCGGCTTCGGGACCGATCCCACTAACGGCGATTACACCAACTGGATTCCGGTGCCCGACACCCTGGTGCCGGTCCCCGGTTCGGTCATCCTCCTGGGCTCCGGCCTCCTGGGCTTGGTGGGCCTGCGCTTCCGCCGCAAATAACTCCGCCGTCTCCGGCGTCCACCCAAGGCAGGGGCCTCCCCCTGCCTTTCTTTATGCCCGCGCTCCCTTCCGTACCGCCACCCGGTACACCCCCGGGTGGCGGTACGGAAGGGGGAAACAGCGGGAGGCTGTCGGACCAAAAGGCGGGATATGCGCAGTTGTGTACGCCCTACACAAACGCCACCACGGCGACACGGGGACGGCCGGCCGCCGAGCGGGTGTACCGGGGAGCGGTATGGGGTAAAAAGGGGCACGAGGCAAGGCATCGGGGGGGATTAATGAGAATTCTTCCGAAAAATATCATGATTCGGGGGCTCATTGCCGATAAGCAAGGTAGGAATAGAACTTCCCGGGTTCGCCCGCCCGGGAACCCAAGAACGGGCAATGTATTGGAAAGAGTGGTGCCTCGCGTGCGTTCGGCATGACAAAACGGAAAAACGATTTGACAATGAGTTTGGGGGCGCACTAGCAGGGGGGAGATTTCCGGTGGCAGAGGCATTAGACCAGGCACACAGCAATTCCGGAATGGAGCCGGAGGTCCCGCCGGGGGCCGGGGAGACGGGGGGGCAGGACATTCCGGCGGCATTGCGGGCGCACCTCCAGCAGGTGCTCAAGCAGGGCCCGGAATTCCCCGTATTCGCCCAGAATGTTCAGGAGCTGCTGGACATTCCGGCGGACTCCTATTTCCCCGTGCAGGAAGTGGCCAGCGTCATTCTGCGGGACATCTCCCTGACTACGCAGATCCTGAAGGTGGTCAACACGGTGCAGTACGGGGCCTATGCCCGGCAGATTCACACCATCACGACGGCGGTGATGGTGATGGGGATGGAGCGCATCCGGGATCTGGCGGTCAGTCTGAAGATCATCGAGAAACTCAAGCATTCGAAGGGCCTGGCGGCGTTCAAGAAACTGGCCATGCAGTCTCTGATGCGGGCGATCTTCTGTCAGGAGCTGGCGCGGCAGAACCGCAGCCTGCGGACAGAGGAGGTCTTTATCAGCGCCCTGTTGTACAACATCGGGGAATTGATCGCGGCCTACTACCTGCCGGAGGAATATCAGGAGGTGCTCGAGGTCCGGGAGGGCGACGGCATCTCCCTCAGCCAGGCCGCCCTCAAGGTCCTGAAGACCTCCCTCCATGAGATCGGGAGCATCGGCCTGAAGAGTTGGGGGCTGCCGGAAGATTTGCGGGAGCGCCTGGGGGAGCTGCACCAATCCCAGGTGTACGGGGTCCAGGCGGAACTGAAAAGACTGATCCGGACCGCCGCGGAACTCTCCGACAGCCTGAAGGGGGCCGGCCTGACCTACAAGGAGTGGCTCAGAAAGGGCAAGCGGGTCTGCCGGGGGTTGGGTATGGAGGACGAGCGCCTGCAGGCGTTCCTGACGGCGGGACTGGATCGCTTCCGGGAGCTGGCGAGGGTCACCCACATCGATTTGACCGCCCTGGATGTGCATCTGCCGCCTCCGGAAAAGAGCCGGGAGCCGGAGGAGGACGTCCCCAACGTCCTGGAGGCCCCGGTGTTGGGGGAGAAGGGCGAGCTCCCGGGGGCCGCCCGGCCGGCAGGCGGCGGGTCGGGAGAGCTGGAAAAACTGAAGATCTGCTACCAGATACTGGGCGACATCAATGAAGCGCTGGTGTTGAGGCTGCCCATCAACGAAATCATGTCCATGGTGCTGGAGGGCATCTACCGGGGGGTGGGTTTCGACCGGGTGGTGCTGTGCCTGTCCAACCCGTCGCGCACCGTCCTGCAGGGGCGGTTCGGGTTGGGGAACGACGTGGATCTGCTGCTGCCCCTGTTACAGACGCCCCTGTCGGCGGCGGGCAATGTGCTGGCCAAGTCTCTGCTGGATCTGCAGGATTACCGGATCACGGGGGAGCACGGCCATCCCGAGCGCGGCCTGATGCCGGAGGAGTTTTGGGACCTGAGCGGGGCCCGCATTTGCGCCATCAGCCCGTTACGGATCGACAAGGTGCCGTTCGGGGTATTCTACATGGACCGCCAGGCGCCCCGGGCGGACATCAGCGAAGAAGAGATGCAGGCGGTCCGCATCTTCCGAGACCAGACCATCATCGCCATCCGCGCCACCAACGCCAAGCTTTAGGGCCGTCCGGCCCTGATCCGGGCGGCGAAGCGCCGCACCCGGTCCATGGCTTCCTCCACATCAAAGGTTAACACCCGGCGATCCTCCATGACGATCCGGCCGTTGACGATGGCGGTGCGCACGTCGGCGCCGCCGGCGACATAGGTGAGGTGGGAAAAGGGGTTGTACAGGGGCACCATGTGGGGCTGAGAGCCGTCCACCACGATGAGGTCGGCCTGTTTCCCGACCTCCAGGGAACCGAGGCGGTCTTCGAGGCCCAGGGCCCGGGCGCCGCCCCGGGTGGCCAGGGCCACCACGACGGGGGCGGGCAGGACGGTGGGGTCCAGGCGATGGACCTTGTGGAGCTTGGCGGCGGTATCCATTTCCTGGAGCATATCGAGGTTGTTGTTGGAGGCGCAGCCGTCGGTCCCCAGGGCCACGGTGACCCTGCGTTGCAGGAGTTCCACCACCGGGGCGATGCCGGCGGCCAGCTTCATGTTGCTTTCCGGGCAGTGGACCACGGACACCTGCTGGCCGGCGAGCAGGTCCAGGTCGTCGTCGCTGAGGACGACGGCGTGATCGGCCACCAGGTCGGGCCCCAGGAGGCCCAGGCGGTGGAGGAGGCCCACGGGGGTGGCGTGGTGGCGTTCCAGGCAGTCCCGGACCTCCTGGCGGGTTTCGGCCAGGTGAATGATGAGGCGGACGCGGTGGCGCCGGGCCAGGTCGCCGCAGCGGGCCAGCAGGTCGGGGGAGCAGGTATAGATGGTGTGGGGCTTGACGGCCACCTGCACCAGGGGGTCGCCCTGCCAGGTGCGGATGAGGTCTTCGGTGAACTGCAGGCCGTTGTCCACGGGGCCGTAATTGGGGGAGGGGAAGTCGTAGAGGACTTCGCCCACCACCGCCCGGATGCCGGTCTCCCGGGCGACCTGGGCCACGGCGTCGGCAAAGAGGTACATGTCGCAGAAGGTGGTGGTGCCGGAGAGGAGCATTTCGGCCACGGCCAGCTTGGTGCCCCAGTAGACCACCTCCCGGTCGATGAGTTTTTCGGCGGGGAAGATGTGATCATGGAGCCACCGGGCCAGGGGCAGGTCGTCGGCCAGGCCGCGGAAGCAGGTCATGGCGGCGTGGGTGTGGGCGTTGATGAGGCCCGGGAGGATGAGGTCGCCGGCACAATCCAGGACGCGAGGGGCCTGGCAGGCGGCCAGGACGGCGTCCCGGGGGCCCACGGCGGCGATGGCGTCGCCCCGGAGGGCGACGGCCCCGGGGTCAAAGACCTCCTGGGAGTCGTTCAAGGTCAAGACCAGCCCGCCCCGGAGGATGAGGTCCACGGGTTGCGGGGAGGCGGCGGCGGGGGACGGGGGTTTCACCGGGGCGATCCTCCTTCAAGGGCGGGGGGTGGGGGGACCAACCGGCCCTGGAGATAGACTTCGTAGAAACGGGGAGCGGCGCCGGCGGGGACGTTGAGGCGGTAAGCGCCGGGGGCCAGCTTGACGTCCTGGAGTTGGGGGTTCAGACGCCGCAGGGCCTTAAAATAGCTGCCGCAGGCCTCGGCGACAAAGCGCAGGTGGAGTTCCCGGTCCAGGACGAACTCCACCTGATCGGGTTTCAGGGGGTCGTAGAGCTGGTCGGGGGGGATGTCGTAGCCGTAGCGCCCGGGGTCGCCCAGGACGATCTTGGCGGCCAGGAGGCGGGGGACGTAGCGCTCGGTCTCCTCCGGGAGGCTGAGCCGATAGTAGCTGCGGACGCCCTGGTCCTTGAGGGCCTGCTGCACCCGGCCCTCGCCGCAGTTATAGGCGGCAATGGCCAGGGCCCAGTCGCCGAACTGGCGGTGCAGGACGGTGAGGTACTGCAGGGCGGCGTCGGTGGCGGCGATGAAGTCGAGGCGTTCATCGATCCGGCCCTCGGTCTTGAGGGTGAAGCGCTGGGCCGCGGGTTTCATGAACTGCCAGATCCCCTGGGCCCCGGCGGAGGACCGGGCCCGGGGGAGGAGGTCGCTTTCGATGAGGGCCACGTACTTGAGGTCGTCGGGAAGTTTGCGTTCCCGCAGTTTCTGCTCCACGTGGGGAAAGTAGCGGGCCGCCCGCTTGATCCAGAGGGTGGTTTGGGCCCGGCTCCAGACTACGATGGTGAATTCCCGGTCGAAATCCTCGGCCACCAGGGGATCGTCCAGGGGGACGGGTTCCCCGCAGAGGGAGAGAGCGGGCGGCAGGGAAAAGTACGGCAGCGGGGGGACGGGAGCCGCCGGGGAGGCGGGGGCGGGCGACAGGCCGGCGGGGACGACGGCCACGGGCCAGAGCCAAAAGGCCAGGGCGATGAAGGTAAAGATGATCATGGAAACCTAGCTCCTTGGGGCTGGACGAACATTACAGGGCAACCCTTGTAATTATATCCGGGAACGCGGGGGGAGCAAGGTGAAAGGCCAACCACGGAGAAGGATGACAGACAAAGGCCGAAAAATGTGGCCACAGGAGAAATGTTAGGGATCGGGAACGCTGAGGAAATTACTATTTTACCAAAATTATGCTACCATACCGGCAAGACGGGCACGGGACAGCGAGAGAGGCGGGTTATGGAGAAAGAGACCATGCTGGGGATGTTTTCGGCGGCGGCCGCCGTCATCGCCGCCATCGTGGCGTGGTTGCAGGCCACCCGGGTCGCCAAAATCAAGATAGACCATGACCGGCGCAAGAAGGCCTTTGAGCTGGCCACCCAGGAGACCTTGCCCATCGAGAACGCCATCAGTGAGGCGTGGACCGACATCCAGATCATCAAGGAAGGGCTGACGAAGCTCACCTCTGATTTTCCGTGTGAATTTGATGAGGAATTAAAGCAGTTGGAGCAATCATGCAACCGTATTATTAATGATTTTTCGATTTGGGGGTCCAAGATTCCCAAGATGGCGGAGATGGCCTGGCACAGGTCGAAAAATATATCTTACGAGATCAAGGCATATGTAGCCACGATCAGGGATAATTATAGTTCAAACGTCTATATAGACAAAGATATTAAGAATACATTGGCAGAGATAAGGAATTTTCTCACTGAGCAACAGGTAATTTTTTCATCGGCGAAACAAGGCCTGCGGGCGGAGATCGTCAATAATATAATGAAGCTGATATGACAGCGGCTCATATGAAGGTATTAAGCATCGCCCAGGATGCCTGGCATATCTTTTTGTATATACTGGAAGAGACCAAGGATATTATCGAAGATTATAATGATATTATTTCTCTTGATGTTGTTGACATGAAGACGGAGATTGAAAATAATCGCAATTATTATGAAGTATTAACCCATCTGGGACCGTATGATATTGTGTGTTTTTATTCGTCCACGCAGAATTATGATTTTTGGCGAATGCTGGTGAGGGAAATACGGGACGGCAAATACGAGATCAGCGACAATGGAGTTTCCCGGGAGGCGATTCTGGTGGGAATACATGTTCCCAAACTGGAGCGGCCAGCCTTTCTGAAAAGATTTCCCGGATCAGAAGAGATTTTGGACGCGGTCAATTATTTTATCGACTCTCCTGAAGAATTATTCGAGATCATCAACTCTGCAGTCCCGGGCGACGCCCGGCGATCCTGACAGTTCCCCACATTATGCCGGCTGGTGTTCGGGGCGGAAGCGGTCGGGGACGATGTTGTCGATGTTTTTGAGGTAGACCAGATCGGCCGGCAGGTCGTTAAGGTTTTCCGGGAGGGCGCCGTGGCCCCCGGGGCGGCAGGGCAGGCGGCCGGAGGCGCGCCCGGCGCCACTCCGGCCCCTGTCGGTCGCCAGACGGCGGCTGTGACATTACATGGGTTTGACCTTTTCCTTGGCAGGGGCCTTGTCCTCCTTGTCCTCCTTGTCCTCCTTGTCGGCGGCGGGAGCGCTGCGTTTGATCCGCTTTTTAGGCGAGTAGGCCCGGCGGGGGTAAGACGACGGTTGCGGGGAGAGGTAGCTCGACAACATCCAGCCTTCGCTGCCGTCCCGCAGGCTGCGAACTTTGGTCCACCCCTGGGGGGATTCGCCCAGCCGTTCCACGCGGTCGTTGAGCTGGACGGAGCCGGTGACGCTGGAGGAATACATGGGGTAGGCCCGCAGGGCGGTGCTGGAAACCGTCACGTAAGAGTAGTAGGGGGAATAGGGCGGATATGACGGCGGCGGCGGGGACGGCACCGCCGAAAGCAGGTCGGCGGTCACCCAGCCCACCACGCCCGTGCGCAGGACCCTGACTTTCCACCAGCCGTAGCTGTTGGTATCCAGGTATTCCACCTGATCGGAGCGGTACAGGCGGGTGATGATGCCGCAGTCGGGGGACGGACAATCACGCAAGAGGGCTTCCCCGGCCACCACATAAAAGGGGCCGGCGGCCTCGCCCGGACGAGCAGCGATGAGAAATACGGTGAGCACGACGGCGACAACGGCGCCTACCGACCACAACCTCTGAGCCGACATATATTTTCTCCTTTCCCCTGAGGGTCGCCACACAGCGATTGTCCTCATCCGGCGGCGGGGCCGAGCGCTGGTCCCGCCCAGCTCATTCCAACTTACCAGCCATCAGCTCCGATACGGAAGACCTCCGGGGACTTCCCCGCGAGACGCCTCCGGTGAGCGCCAATGAGAAAAAGTTGTCTTCCTGCTGGTACACTATCGGCCATATTTACAGGTAAATCAAGTAAGAAACACGCCGGTGGGCATAAAAGCCCGGCGGCGGCGGCAAGGCCGGGTTCCCCGGGATAGCCGCAGGAGGCAAGGGGACCGGGCTGATTTTGGCGTTGATTCCGGCGGGACGGCTTGCCAACCGTTAGGCGCGCCCCTATGTTTAGAGGAAAGCATGGAACAGCAAAGATAAACCTGTTAACCCGCGAAACGGACGACCAGCCTATGGATACCGCCTGTGACGCCGCCAGCCTGACCCTGCCGGCGAACCCCAGTTTTTTTCCAGTGGCACAGGCTTTCGCGGCTGCGGCGGTAGACCGGTTGGGAGGTGACGCGCAAGCCCAGGAAGAGGTGAAGGAGGCCATCGGGCACATTCTCCGGGAGTTGGTGGAGCAGGCCTTCGGCCCGGGGGAGCGCCAGAGTCTGACGTTGGTCAGCGAGACGGTGCCGTCCGGTTTCCAGTTGAGCATAACGGCCAAAGGTCTGCCCTTGGAGTCCCGGGATCTGCCGGCCCTGGGCCGGGGAGCGGCCGGCGACGCCTCCGGAGCCCCGACCCGGCTGGAGGCTCTCCTGGACGGGGTGACGGTGGTCAACCGGGGACACGGCGGCACCGAGATCCGGTTAGTGAAGCACCTGCCCGGGGCTGGGGTGCAGAGGCGGGTGCAGGACTGCGAGCGGCCCGCATCCCCGCCGAGAACGCCCCGGCTGGCCCCGGTGGGCCGCACGCGGTTCACCATCCGCCTGCTCACCCCACCGGACGCCCTGGAAGTGACCCGTACGGTCTACAAGGCCTATGGATACTCCTATCCCTTCGAGGACATGTACTATCCGGAGCGCCTCCTGGCCCACAACACCGGGGGCCGTTTCATCTCGGCGGTGGCCCTGGCCCCCGGAGGCGAAGTGGCCGGCCATGCCGCCCTGTTCAAACCCGATGAAGTCTCCCGGATCGTGGAAATCGGTTTGGGAGCGGTGAAGCCCGAGTTTCGGGGACACGGTTGTTTGGTGCAGATCTCCGAGTTTCTCCTGGCCGAGGCCCGGAGGCGGGGTTTTACCGCCATATACGGGCGCGCCGTCACCAGCCATACGTTCTCCCAACAGGTCATCGCCCAGTTCGGTTTTCAGCCCGTGGCCCTGATGCTGGGGTTGGCGCCGGCCACCATGGAATACCTTGGGCTGGCGGAACATCTGCCCCAGCGGGAGACCCTCCTGGTGACCTACCGCTATCTGGAACCGCCGGAGCCGGTAACCCTCCATCCCCCTGACCGCCATGGAGAGATGATTTTTTCTCTGTATCAGCGATTGGGAGTGACCCCGGAACTGGGGGGCGCGGGCGGCGCGGCGATGGCGGCCGCCGACCGCCGGAGCCAGGTCCTGGTGAAGAGCCGGGCCCTGCCCCTGGGCTTTGCCACCCTGGTGATGCAGCAGTACGGGAGGGAGGCGGCGGCCGAGATCGGGGCGCTCCTGAAAGAGCTGCAGCGCCAGCGCCTGGAGGTCGTCCATCTCTATCTGGACCTGGCCGATCCCCTCACCGGCTTGCTGACGCCGCAGTTCGAGGACCTGGGGTTCTTCTTCGCCGGCATCCTGCCGGGGGCCTTCGGCCTGGAGGCCCTCATTCTGCAATATTTGCACAATCTCCCCCTGGACTATGAGCTTATCCAGATGTACCCGGCGGGGGGGCGGAAATTGCTGCAGTATATCAGGAAAAACGATCCCAACCGGTCATGAAAGCAGGAAAAATGCCGAAGGGGAGGGGCTGTTCCTTTCCCTTGCAGTTGTTTGGGTTCGACATTATAATAGAAACTTCACAGATACTATACTATGAGTTGTCGTCCTGTGCGAGGCGGCGCTCAGCCAGAGAGCCGCCGTTGGGCAGGAGGATGACGGCGAGTGCTTCCCAAGGAGCCGGCATGACCGATAAACAGAAAAAAGTCTGGACCTATAACGACGATCAGGATCAGCCGGAGATCAACATACCCGATCACCTGCCGCTGTTGGCGGTCCGCGATGTCGTGGTCTTCCCTTACATGATCCTGCCCCTGTTCGTGGGGCGGGAGTCCTCCATCCTGGCCATCGAAGCCGCCCTGGCCCAAGACCGCCTGATCTTCCTGGCCACCCAGAAGGACCCGGCCATTGACGACCCGGAACCGGACGACATCCACCCGGTGGGCACCGTCTGTCTGATCATGCGGATGCTGAAGCTACCGGACGGGCGCCTGAAGATTCTGGCCCAAGGGATCAACAAGGCCCGCATCAGCGCCTATCTGAAGCTCAAGCCCCACCAGGAAGTGGCCATCGACGTGGTGCCGGAGCCCGTGGTCGAGGAGATTTCGGTGGAGGCCGAGGCCCTGATGCGCAACGCCCGGGAGATGACGGAAAAGATCCTGTCCCTGAAGGGGATTCTGTCCCCGGAGCTCATGAGCATTCTGGACTCCATCGACGATCCCAGCCGGCTGTCGAACCTCATCGCCTCCAACCTCCATCTGAAAATAGACGAAGCCCAGTCCATTCTGGAAGAGGAAGAAGCCATCCTGCGCCTCATCAAGGTGAACGACTACCTGCGCCGGGAGCTGGAAGTCTCCACCATGCAGGCCAAGATCCAATCCGAGGCCAAGGAGGAGATCGACCGCACCCAACATGAGTATTTCCTGCGGGAGCAGCTGCGGGCGATCAAGAAGGAGCTGGGGGAAATCGACGAACGCACCGACGAAATCGAGGAATACAGACTCAAGATCGATCGCGCCCGGATGCCCAAACACGCCGAGGAGGAGGCGGGCAAACAGCTCTCCCGTCTGGAGCAGATGCATCCCGATGCGGCCGAAGCCACCATGGTGCGCACCTTCCTGGACTGGCTGGTGGAACTGCCCTGGAGCCGGAGCTCGCGGGACAAACTGGATTTGAAGGAGGCCAAGGAAATCCTGGACAGCGACCACTACGACCTGGAAAAGGTCAAGGACCGCATCCTGGAATACCTGGCCGTGCGCAAGCTCAACAAGAAGATGAAGGGCCCCATTTTGTGTTTCGTGGGCCCGCCGGGAGTGGGGAAGACGTCCCTGGGGCAATCCATCGCCCGGGCCATGGGCCGCAAGTTCACCCGCATTTCCCTGGGAGGCATTCGGGACGAGGCGGAGATTCGGGGGCACCGGCGCACCTATATCGGGGCCCTGCCCGGCCGCATCATCCAGGGTTTGAAGAACGCGGGCTCCAATAACCCGGTTTTCATGATGGACGAGATCGACAAGATCGGCCTGGACTTCCGGGGCGACCCCTCGGCGGCGCTTTTGGAGGTGCTGGATCCGGAGCAGAACTCCGCCTTCAGCGACCACTATTTGAATCTGCCTTTCGACCTTTCCAAGGTGATGTTCATCCTGACGGCCAACCTGGTGGACCCCATTCCCTCTGCGTTGGTGGATCGCATGGAAATCATCCGCCTGTCGGGCTACACCGAGGAAGAAAAGCTCCAGATCGCCCAGCAGTATTTGTTGCCCCGCCAGTTGAAGGAAAACGGTCTGCAGTCCGAGGACCTGAAGCTGAGTCCGGGGGTCATCCGGGAAATCATCGCCCATTACACCCAGGAAGCCGGATTGCGCAACCTGGAGCGGGAGATCGGCAGCCTGTGCCGCAAGGTGGCCCGCCGCATCGCGGAGGGGGACAAGGGACCCTTCGCGGTCACCCGGGGGAATCTGCATCTGTATCTGGGGCCGCCCCGCTACCTGCCGGAAGCCGAGCAGGAGAAAGACGAAATCGGGGTGGCCACCGGTCTGGCCTGGACGGAGACGGGGGGCGAACTCCTCCATGTGGAGGCCTCCCTCATGCGGGGCAAGGGCGGCCTCACCCTGACCGGTCACCTGGGGGAAGTTATGAAGGAGTCCGCCCAGGCGGCCCTGAGTTACGCCCGGGCCCGCTCCGAGCGGTTGGGCCTGGAGGACGACTTTTACGAAAAGCTGGACGTGCACCTGCACGTGCCGGCGGGGGCCATTCCCAAAGACGGGCCGTCGGCGGGGGTGACCATGGCCACCGCCCTGATTTCGGCGCTGACCCAGGTGCCGGTGCGCAAGGACGTCGCCATGACGGGGGAAGTGACCCTGCGGGGCAAGGTGCTGCCCATCGGCGGGCTCAAAGAAAAGGCCCTGGCCGCCCTGCGGGCCCACATGAAAAAGATCATCATTCCGGCTGCCAATCAAAAGGATCTCACCGAGATACCCAAGAACGTCAAACGCAAGCTCAAGTTCACGGCGGTGGAGAACATGGACGAAGTCCTGGAAGAGGCCCTGACCCGCTCTTTTCTGAAGGAGGGACAAAAGAAGCCCTCGCCGGCATCGACCCGACGGCCGACGCGACGCCCAGGACCGTTGCCGGCCTGAGGAGCCGGATGAGAACCCTCCGTGGATGACTATCTTTTTTGGGGAAAATGGCTGGCGCTGGCCTTTCTGGTGATCTGCTACGGGTTTTTCGCCAGCGCCGAGACCTCCCTGTTTTCCCTGAGTCCCGTCACCCGCTTCAAGCTGCGGGAGAAACCCGAAAGATCCGGGAAGATCATCGACCGGCTGCTGTCCCAGCCGCAGCGCCTGCTTACTTCCATCATAATCGGCAATGAAGTCGTGGTGATCGTGGCCACGGTGCTGGCCACCTCCCTGGCCCTGACGCTGTGGGGCGAACGCGGGGAGTGGCTGGCGCTGCTGGTGATGGCGCCGGTGTTGCTCCTGACGGGGGAGATCATTCCCAAGGCCATCGCCCTGACGTATCCGGAGGCCGTCGCCCGGGTGATCGCGGCGCCGCTGGCCAAGGCGCTGCCTCTGCTGAAGCCGTTGCGCATCGTCCTGCTGGGACTGAGCCGGAGGCTCATGAGGCTGTTGGGGTTTTCCACGGAAGGGGGGCCGCCGTTGGTCCGGGAGGATGATTTTCTGCGCATGGTGGAGGACAGCCACAAGGTCGGCCTGATCGCCCCCCTGGAAAAGGAACTCATCCTGAACCTGCTGGCCTTCAGCGACACGCTGGTGGGGCAGATCATGGTGCCCCGGCCGGACATCTTCTCGGTGAGCGTCACCCTGAAGACCCCGGAGCTGATCGCCGCCATCAAACGCGCCCGGTTCTCCCGGGTGCCGGTCTACGGCGACCACCCCGAAGACATCCTGGGCATCCTGCACGCCAAGGACCTGCTGAACCTGGACCCTCACCAGGAATTTGACGCCACCTGCCTGAAGAACCTGTTGCGGCCGCCCTATTACGTGCCGGAGAACAAGCGGGCCTTCGACCTGTTGGGGGAGCTGCAGGCCCGCAAGGTGCGGTTGGCCCTGGTGGTGGACGAATACGGCAGTCTGGCCGGGCTGGTGACGGTGGAGGACATTCTGGAGGAGCTTTCCGGGGAGATCGAAGAGGAATTTCACCGGGGGGGCAAACTCCTGATGCAGTTGGCCCCCGGGGTCTACCGGGTGAGCAGCCGTATGCCGCTGGGGGATTTTGGCGACCTGTTGGACCTGCCCCGGCCGCCGGGGGACCATGACACGGTCGGCGGCTATGTTTTCAATCTTTTCGGCCGGCTGCCGCACGAAGGCGACACCGTCACCGCCGAAAACATCACGTTTGAAGTCCTGCGGATGAAGGGCACCCGGATCATGGACCTATTGGTCACCGTCGATTAGCCATGCTGCTGGCCCTGGAGCTGATCGCCATATTGCTGCTGCTCCTCAGTTTGGAGGCCTTTTTCACCAGCGCCGAAATCTCCCTGGTGGCGGCCAACCATCACAAGCTCAAGCACCTGGCGGACAAGGGTCAGCGCGGCGCCCAGTTGGCCCACAAACTCCTGAGCGCCCCCGACCGCCTGTTCGCCACCACCCTGGTGGGTTCCAACCTGGCGGAGACCGCCAATACGGTGCTGGTGTCCGCCATGCTGATCCAGCACTTCGGTTTCTGGGGGGGGGTGCTGGCCATCGTCACCCTGCCGCCGGTGATCCTGCTGTTCGCCGAAATCACCCCCAAGGCCATCGCCCGGCAGCACCCCACCCGTCTGGCCCAAAAAGTCAGTTTTTTCGTGATGCTGGCCTCGTGGCTGCTGCTGCCGGTCACCTGGCTATTCGCCCTGCTCTCCCGCCTGGCGCTGTGGCTGACGGGGGCCCGGCACGCCCGCCAGGTGCCCTTCGTGACCCGGGAAGAGCTGCAGATGGTGGTGCGGGCCGCCGGCGCCGACGTGGACCTGACGGGCGAGGAGAGGACCATCATCCACCGCATTCTGCGCTTCTCGCAGATCAGCGTCAAGGAAGTGATGGTGCCCCTCATCGAAGTGACCGCCATTCCGGAGACCTTTTTGTGGTCCCAGGCCCTGGAGGTCTTCCGGCGGACGCATTACGCCCGCCTGTTGGTCTACCGGCAGCGGATCGACAACATCATCGGGATGGTGCACAGCTTCGACCTGCTGGGGGAAGGCGGGGATGCCCGGAGCATCAAGAAGCTCATCCGCCCGGTGCGCTACGTGCCGGAGACCAAGAGGGCCGACCTGTTGCTGGTGGAGCTGCAACGGCAGGGCATTCATCTGGCGGCGGTGGTGGACGAATACGGCGGCGTGGTGGGCATCGTCACCATCGAGGACCTGCTGGAGGAGATCGTGGGGGAGATCGCCGACGAGTTCGATCAGGAGGCGGCCCCCTTCAAGAAACTGCGGGACCAGGTTTATCTGGTCAACGCCCGGATGAAGATCGAGGCCGTCAACGAGGCGTTGGGGTTGAATCTGCCCCTGGGGAACTACGACACCCTGGGGGGGTTTCTCATCAACCAGATGGGCGATCTGCCCCGGGCCGGGGACCGCGTGCAGTTCAACCGGGTGCACTTCCACGTGCGCAGCGCCGATCTGCGCTCCGTCAAAGAGGTGGAGATTCATGTCGAACCGCCCGCCCAGGCCGGCTGAGCGCCTGGCCTATTTCGATTGCTTCGCCGGCATCAGCGGCGATATGACCCTGGGCGCCCTGCTGGACGCCGGCCTGGATCTGCAGGAGCTGGCCGGGGCGCTGGCTGCATTGGGGCTGCGGGACTATGAGCTGCGGGCCGCGCCGGTCCGCCGCCAGCATCTGGCCGGCACCCAGGTGACCATCGCCGTGACCGCGGCGCAGCCCCACCGGCGGTATACCGACATTGTGGAGTTGATTACGAAGGCGGCGCTGCCCCATCCGGTCCAGGAGCGCAGCCTGGCCATGCTGCGCCGGCTGGGCGAGGCCGAGGCCCGGGTGCACGGCCAAGCCCTGGAACAGGTGCATTTCCATGAGATCGGGGCGGTGGACTCGATCCTGGACCTGGTGGGGGCGGCCTACGGGCTGTGGGCCCTGGGGATTACCCAGGTATATGCCTCGCCCCTGCCCTGGGGCCGGGGCGTCATCACCTGCGCCCACGGGGTGCTGCCCAACCCGGCGCCGGCCACCGCCCTGCTGCTGCAGGGGGCGCCGGTGTATGGGACCGACATCGCAGGGGAGCTGGTGACGCCCACCGGCGCGGCCATCCTCACGGGGGCCGGGGCCCGTTTCGGCCCCTGCCCCGCCATGAGCGTCGAGAGCCTGGGCTACGGCGCCGGTTCCCGGGATTTCCCCAGCCACCCCAACCTGCTGCGCCTCTTCGTGGGGGCGGCGGCGGCCGCGGGCCTGGGGGCGGCGGAAACCGTGACGGTCCTGGAGACCCACATCGACGACCTGCCGCCGGAACTTTACGACCACCTGATGGAGCGGCTGTTCGCCGCCGGCGCCCTGGACGTGGCCTACAGCCCCCTGCAGATGAAGAAGAACCGCCCCGGCCTGCGCCTCACCGTCATCTGCCCGCCGCCGGTGCGGACGCTGGTCCTGGAGACCCTGTTCGCCGAATCCACCACCCTGGGAGTGCGGGTGGCGGAGATGGCACGGGTGACGCTGCCCCGCTGGAGCGAGACCATCGACACCCCCTACGGCCCCTTGACGGTGAAGGCCACCGAGATCAACGGCCGGCGCCGCTGGCTGCCGGAATACGACAGCTGCCGGGAACTGGCCCGGCGCCACCACCTGCCCCTGCTGGAGGTCTACCGCCTGGTGGCCCGGCACGCCGATGCCGGGGAGGCGGACGGGCCGCAGTAGGAGAGAGGCCGGGGGCGGGGGAGAAGATGGCCGGGGGAGGGGGCCAAGGGCTTTGCAGCCCTTACCCCCTCCCCCGGACCCCCACCCCCCAGCCCGTGGAGGGCTGGGGGGTGAGGGGCGTCGCCGGGGCCGGGGGGCCGGGGGCACACCGGCGCGTGCCGGTGTACCGGGTACCGGGGAAAAAACGCCGGGAGCC
>CAYRYV010000015.1:0-66440 GCA_964428565.1 uncultured Desulfobacterales bacterium
AGGCTTCGCCGGCAGATTTACAGTCTGCTCCCTTTGGCCGCTCGGGAACCTCTCCTTAAATACTTTTCCCGCCTGTACCGGGGGGAGCCTGACCCCGGGGGCTGTCAGCCATTATCGTGGAGCTGGCGATGGGATTCGAACCCGCAACCTGCTGATTACAAATCAGCTGCTCTACCGTTGAGCTACGCCAGCCCGTGCCTGCTCCGGCCGCCTCCGGATCAGGTTCACAAGGCCAAATAAGCATCTTGATATTCTAGAGAACCGCAGTAAGCTTGTCAAGTTTTTTCTCGGAAGAACTCCCCCCGCCAAGAGACGTGATGACCCAGGTAGGCCCGGTCTCAGTTCCTGTCCCGGAATGAAAACGCACCCCGGGGCCCCGGGGGTACTAAAGAAGCTTGAATTGCATTAATTTTTAGCATAAAATGATTCATTTCATAAGGTGAGCCTGTTATTAGGAGTTTCGTATGGAAAAAAGGGATGAAGAGCTCGTTGCCCGTTATATTGATCTCGATTCCGAACTCAAGCGGCACATGGACGAGCATCGGGAGTTTGAACGGCAGTTGGAAGAATTCAACCGCCGGCCGTATTTGACTACGGAAGACACCATCACCCGTAAGAAGATCCAAAAGTTGAAGTTAGCCGGCAGGGACCGGATCGAGCAGATCCTGGCAAAATATCGCTTAAAGGAAAATCAACCATGAAAATGACCGGCGCACAGATCTTGCTGAAATGTTTGGAACGGGAAGGCGTCAAGCACATTTTCGGCTTCCCGGGCGGCGTCGTGTTGGATATTTATGATGAGTTGACACGCTGTCCTCAAATTAAACATTTCCTGGTGCGGCATGAGCAGGGCGCCGCTCATGCCGCTGACGGCTATGCCCGCGCCTCCGGTGATGTGGGGGTTTGCCTGGTGACCTCCGGTCCCGGCGCCACCAACACCGTCTCCGGCATCGCCTCGGCCTATATGGATTCCATTCCCGTGGTGGTCTTTACCGGGCAGGTGCCCACTGCCCTCATCGGTAACGACGCCTTCCAGGAAGTGGATATCGTCGGCATCACCCGGCCCTGTACCAAGCATAATTATTTAGTTAAGGATGTTAATGACCTGGCCCGGGTCGTCCACGAGGCTTTCTATATCGCCCGGACCGGTCGGCCCGGCCCGGTGCTGGTGGATCTGCCCAAAGACGTGGTGCAGGGCAAGATCTCCCCCAAGTTTCCCGAAAGCATCAAGATTAAGAGCTATAACCCCACGTACCACGCCAACCCTAAGCAGATTAAAAAGGCTCTGGACATGATTCAAAAGGCGGAGCGGCCGGTGATCTATGCTGGCGGCGGCGTTATCCTGTCCAAGGCCTCATCAGAATTGACCCGGTTCGCCGAGTCTTTGCAGATCCCGGTAACCACCACCCTCATGGGCCTGGGCAGCTTCCCCGCCCCCCACGACCTGTGGTTGGGTATGTTGGGTATGCACGGGACCTATTTTGCCAATATGGCTATCCACTATGCCGATGTGCTGATCGCCATCGGGGCTCGCTTCGACGACCGGGTGACCGGCAAGATCGAGGAGTTTGCGCCCCACGCCAAGATCATCCATATCGACATTGACCCCACCTCCATCAGTAAAAACGTGGTGGTGGATATCCCCATCGTGGGAGATTGCCAGGACGCACTGGCCCAGCTGAACCAATTGGTGGAGGCCCTGGAGCCCCCGGCGGGGTTCCCGCGCCACCAGGCCTGGCTGGATCAGATCACCCAGTGGAAACAGGAGCATCCCCTGAGTTACGACAAGACCAGCGGCGAGATCAAACCCCAGTTCGTGGTGGAAAAACTTTGGGAACTGACCCAGGGCGAGGCCATCATCACCACCGAAGTCGGCCAGAACCAAATGTGGGCCGCCCAATTTTACCATGTGAAACGGCCCAACCGCTGGATGAGTTCCGGAGGTCTCGGGTGCATGGGTTACGGCTTCCCCGCCGCCCTGGGGGCCCAGGTGGCTTGCCCCAATGACCTAGTCATCGATATCGCCGGGGACGGCAGCATCCAGATGAATATCCAGGAAATGGCCACCGCCGTGGAATACAACCTACCGGTGAAGGTCGCCATTCTGAACAATCAATTCCTCGGCATGGTCCGCCAATGGCAGCAGCTTTTCTATGATCGCCGCTATAGCCAAACCCCGATGAGCGCCCCGGATTTCGTCAAGTTGGCCGAGGCCTACGGCGCTTTGGGTTTGCGGGCGGAAAAACCGGAGGAGGTGGAGCCGGTGATCCTGGAGGCCATCAATACCCCCAGGCCCGTTCTGATGGATTTTCGCGTCTCCCCCGAAGAATGCGTGCTTCCCATGGTTCCCGCCGGTGCCCCCATGCACAAGATGCTGTTGGTCTAAAAGGAGTAAGTTATGCTGCGACATACAATATCGGTCTGGGTGGACAACGAACCGGGGGTATTGTCCCGCGTCACCGGCCTGTTCAGCGGCCGGGGCTTCAATATCGAAAGCCTGTGTGTGGCCGCCACCATCGAGGCCGATGTCTCCCGCATCACCTTGGTGAGCGTCGGCAACGAACAGATCATTGAACAGATCATCAAGCAGCTCCGTAAGCTCATCAACGTCATCAAGGTGGTGGATCTCACCACCGTCGAGCATGTGGAGCGGGAAATGGTCCTGGTCCGGGTCAAGGCCGAAGACCGCTCCCGGGCCGAGGTCCTGCGCATCGCCGATATCTTCCGCTGCCGGGTGGTGGACGTCAGCCCCACCTCTTATACGCTGGAGATAACCGGCAATTCCGAGAAAACCAACGCCGTTTTAAGTCTGCTTAAAAACCATGGCATTCAGGAAGTGGTACGCACCGGGACTTTGGCCATTCAACGGAGCAAGAAAGATTAGTGTTCCGGCGGTTCTGTCTCGGCCTGTGAGCGGCTTACGGTCTGCGCCGGTCTGACCCCGACCGCCGACAAATTTCCTTGAGAAAGGGTGCAATATGAAAATTTACTACGATCAGGATGCCGACCTGTCCATCCTGAGCGGCAAAAAAGTCGCCGTTATCGGCTTCGGCTCCCAGGGACACGCCCAGGCCCTCAACCTGCGGGATTCCGGCGTGGAGGTCGTCGTCTCCGATATGCCCGGCACACCCAATTACGACCTGGCGGTGAAATACGGCTTCACCCCCGTTGCCGCGGCCGAAGCCGCCAAGCAGGCCCACGTTGTCCAGATCCTCACCCAGGACCACGTTCAGGCCCGGCTCTATGAAGAAGACCTGCGGCCTCACATGGGACCCGGCAAGACCTTGCTCTTCTCTCATGGCTTCAACATCCACTTCGGCCAGATCGTCCCCGACCCGCAGGTCGACGTGGTCATGGTGGCCCCCAAGGGCCCCGGCCACCTGGTGCGCAGCGAATTCGAAAAGGGCGCCGGGGTTCCCTCTTTGGTGGCCATCCACCAGAACGCCTCCGAGAGCGCCCTGGCCACCGCCCTGGCCTACGCCAAGGGCATCGGCGCCACCCGGGCCGGCGTCATCGAGACCACCTTCCAGGAAGAAACCGAGACCGATCTTTTCGGCGAACAGTGCGTTCTGTGCGGCGGCGTCTCCGAGTTGGTCAAGGCCGGTTTTGAAACCCTGGTGGAAGCGGGTTATCAACCCGAAATCGCCTACTTCGAGTGTCTCCATGAGCTCAAGCTCATCGTCGATCTCTTTTACCAGGGTGGCATCAGCTATATGCGCTACTCCGTCTCCGACACCGCCGAATTCGGCGATTACACCCGGGGCAAACGCATCATCACCGAAGAAACCCGGGAAGAGATGCAGATGATCCTGGAAGAGATTCAGAGCGGCGAGTTCGCCCGGGAGTGGATCCTGGAAAACCAGGCCCGCCGGCCCGTCTTCAATGCCCTCCGGCGCATCGAAGCCGAACACCCCATCGAAGCCGTGGGCCAAAAGCTCCGGTCCATGATGGGCTGGCTGAAAAAATAAGTACCGGCTGGTGAAAACGCGCACCGGGTTTATCGCCCGCCCCGGCTATCGTTTCTTGGCTGCGTCCCTGGGACTTGCTTTGGCGGGCCTTGTTCTTGGCAGCCTTCTGGTGGGGCTGGGGCTGGTCCTCACGGTCTTCTTCGCCTATTTCTTCCGTGATCCGGAGAGGGCCGTGCCGATGGGGAACGGCGTCATCGTCGCCCCTGCGGATGGCAAGGTCATCGGGCACCGGACGGTGCGGGAAGCTCATCTCTTGCATCAGCCCGCCAAAATGATTAGTATTTTTATGAATGTTTTCGACGTTCACGTCAATCGCGCCCCGGTGGCCGGCCAGGTCAAGGCCCTGGCCTACCAACCGGGACGATACGTGGCCGCCGACCGGCCCGAGGCCCCTCAGGTCAACGAGCAACTGGCCGTCCTGGTGGAAAACGATTCCGGACGACGTTTGGTATATGTGCAGATCGCCGGCCTCGTGGCCCGGCGCATCATCTCTTATATCCAAGAGGGCGATCGCCTGGAAACCGGGGAGCGGGTGGGATTGATCTGCTTCGGCTCCCGGGTTGACCTCTACCTGCCGGCAGACACCCAGGTGGAGGTCAAGGTCGGCGATCGCGTCAAAGCAGGCGTCAGTGTGGTGGGGAGACTCCCATGAGCAGACGGAAAAAGAAAAATAAAGACCGCAAGAAGTTTCGGGGCATCTATATCCTGCCCAACCTGATCACCACCGGCAGCCTGTTTTCCGGCTTTTATGCCATCGTCGCAGCCATCAATCACCGTTTTGAGGCCGCCGCCCTGGCCATTTTGGTGGCCCTGCTCCTGGACGGCCTGGACGGACGCGTCGCCCGCATCACCCACAGCTCTTCCAATTTCGGCGTCCAGTACGACTCGCTGGCCGATCTGGTGGCCTTTGGCGTCGCCCCCGCCATCCTGGTCTATCTCTGGGCTCTGCAACCCTACGGCCGCTTCGGCTGGGTCGCCGCCTTCCTCTTCGTGGTCTGCGGCGCCCTGCGGTTGGCGCGTTTCAACGTCCAGGTGGGCACCTTCGACCCGCGTTATTTCAACGGCCTGCCCATTCCCGCCGCGGCGACCATGGTGGCCACCGCGATTCTGCTCTATTATGATCTGGGCGAATGGGCCCCCAGCCGTCAGATTTTTATCCTGATCATGATCTATGTGCTTTCCTTCTTCATGGTGAGCAATATCAAATTCTACAGTTTTAAAAAGTTCGATTTGTTCCGGCGCAAACCTTTCCATGTCCTGGTGGGCGCTGTCCTGGTCTTTATCGTGGTCGCCCTAGCGCCCTACGCCATGGGCTTCCTGCTCATGACCGGCTATGTCGTGTCCGGCCCGGTGGGCACCCTCCTGCTCCTCCCCCGGAAGGGGGAAACAAAACTCGACGATACAGAGGCGACAGAGGTCAAGCCATCGGAAACGTGAGAAAGCAGCAGGAGGATACATCCCATGTCTGATAAAGTCATTATCTTTGATACTACCTTGCGCGACGGGGAGCAATCCCCGGGCGCAGCCATGAATGTCGGGGAAAAACTGCAAATCGCCCGGCACCTGGAACTGATGCGGGTCGACGTCATCGAGGCCGGCTTCCCCATCACCTCCAAGGGCGACCTGGAGGCCGTGCAGACCATCGCCCGGGAAATCCGCGGGGCGCAGATCGCCGCCCTGGCCCGGGCCAAACAGCTCGACCTAGACGCCGCCTGGGAAGGCGTCAAAGGCGCGGCCCACCCGCGCATCCACACCTTCATCTCCACCTCCGACATTCATCTGAAATACCAGATGAAAAAGTCCCGGGAACAGGTCTTGGAGGAGGCCGTGGCCGCGGTGCGCCATGCCAAGCGCTACACCGCCAACGTCGAGTTCTCCGCCATGGACGCTTCCCGCAGCGATCTGGATTACGTGGCCCAGGTATTTACCGCCGTCATTGACGCCGGCGCCACCACCGTTAATTTTCCCGATACCGTGGGCTACGCTATCCCCGAAGAGTTCGGCGCCAAAATCAAATACCTGATGGAGCATATCCCCAATATCCATCAGGCCGTGCTCTCCGTCCATTGCCACAACGACCTGGGGCTGGCCGTGGCCAACTCCCTGGCCGCCATTCTGAATGGCGTCCGTCAGGTGGAATGCACCATCAACGGCATAGGCGAACGGGCCGGCAATACCTCCATGGAAGAGGTGGTCATGGCTTTGGCCACCCGGAAAGACTTCTTTAAATATCATACCGATATCGTTACGGAGCACATCTCCGCCACCTCCCGCCTGGTGAGCAAACTCACCGGCATGGTGGTACAGCCCAACAAGGCCATCGTGGGGGCCAACGCCTTTGCCCATGAGTCCGGCATCCACCAGGACGCGGTCCTGAAGGAGGCCTCCACCTTCGAGATCATGACGCCCACCTCTATCGGCATCAAGAAGAGCACCCTGCCTCTGGGGAAGTTGTCCGGCCGACACGCCCTGAAGGAAAAGCTGAAGGAGCTGGGCTACACCCTGAACGACCAAGACCTCCAGGCCGTCTTCGTCCGCTTTAAAGACCTGGCCGACCGTAAGAAAAAGGTCTTCGATGAAGATCTGGAATCCCTGGTGGAGATGGAAGTCCTGCGGAAATCCGTCCCGGACCACTTCAAACTGCTGGAACTGGTGGTCCTCACGGGTACCCTGGCCAAACCCTCGGCCACCGTCAAGATGCTGGTGGGCGACGAGGAACACCGCCATTCCGCCTTCGGTGACGGCCCCATCGACGCCACCTTCAAGGCCATCACCCACATCACCAAGTCGAACTGCACCCTGGTGAAGTTCTCGGTCAGTTCCATCACCGGGGGTACCGACGCCCTGGGCGAAATCACCGTCCGCCTGCAGGAGGACGGCTTCACCGTCACCGGCAAAGGCGTCGATCCCGACATCGTCACGGCCAGCGCCCGGGCCTACCTCAACGGCCTGAACCGCCTGCACTACATGAAACAGGCGGCCGCCAGCCAGAGCGCGTAAAAGTCTGCAGGGTGACTCCGGGATCCCTTGCCGGGAATTTGCCCAAAGGCAAATTCCCGGCAAACGTTCCAGGGTTGGGAGGGGGTGTGGGGGAGGGCAGGGAGCGGGCTCTCTGGCCCTCCCCCACAATAACTTCAACTAGTAAGGAAACATATCCATGTCACAGCCGCAAACCATCACCGAAAAGATCCTGGCGGCCCACGCCGGGTTGGAGTCCGTCGAGCCGGGGCAGTTGATCAACGCCCGGGTGGACATCGCCCTGGGCAATGACATCACCGCCCCCATTGCCATCAAGGAGTTTCGCGCCTCCGGAGCCGCCAAGGTCTTTGACCCGGAGCGGGTGGTGTTGGTGGCCGACCACTTCGCCCCCAACAAGGACATCGCCTCCGCCATTCAGTGCCAGATTCTGCGGGAGTTCGCCCGGGAGCAGAATCTCACCCACTATTACGATGGCGGCGACATGGGGGTGGAGCACGCCCTGCTCCCCGAGAAGGGCATCGTCGTCCCCGGCGACCTGGTCATCGGCGCCGATAGCCACACCTGCACCTACGGCGGTTTGGGGGCCTTCGCCACCGGAGTGGGCTCCACCGATCTGGCCGCCGCCATGATCACCGGCGAGTGCTGGTTCAAGGTCCCTGAGACCATGCTCTTTATTTATCGCGGTCAACTTCCGGAATGGGTGGGCGGCAAGGACCTCATCCTCATGACCATCGGCGACATTGGGGTCGACGGCGCCCTGTATCGGGCCATGGAGTTCGTGGGCGACGCCATCGACACCCTCCCCATGGCCGACCGCCTGGCCATGTGCAACATGGCTATCGAGGCCGGGGCCAAGAACGGAATAATTCGTCCGGATGAGATCACCACAGCCTATGTGGAAGGCCGGGCCTTACGCCCGTACGCCTTTTTTCAATCCGACCCCGGGGCCAACTATGCCTTCGTCCAGGAATACGACGTCAGCCGTCTCGAGCCTCAGGTGGCCTTTCCCCACCTGCCGGAGAACGCCCATCCCGTCTCCCACGTCGGCAATGTCCCCATCGACCAGGCCGTCATCGGCTCCTGCACCAACGGCCGTTTGGAAGACCTGCAAATGGCCGCCAAGGTCCTCAAAGGCCGGAAAGTAGCCAAGGGCGTGCGCCTCATTATCATTCCGGCCACGCCTTGGATCTACCGTCAGGCTATGGCCCAGGGGCTCTTTGAGATCTTCCTGGAGGCCGGGGCCACCATCGGCCCGCCCACCTGCGGCCCCTGCTTGGGTGGCCACATGGGTATCCTGGCCCCTGGCGAAGTGGCCATCGCCACCACCAACCGCAATTTCGTGGGCCGTATGGGCCACCCTGAATCCCGGGTCTATCTGGCCAACCCGGCAGTGACGGCCGCTTCCGCCGTGGCTGGCCGTATTATCGGCCCCGCAGCCCTATAACCCGACTCTACCGCTCTTCCCCAGGGGGAAAGACTACCCCTGGGGGAGCCATGGCACCGTCGATTTTTTGACCGGGCTTCGTTTAACGGGGGAGAAGATTAGAGCGACGCCCGACTCCGTCGAACATATTGACATGAAAACCAATATCTCATAGCGGTTCTCGGAAGCTTTTTCCTTTCTTCCCTTCCTCCTGACCTTATCCCCTGAGGGGAGAAGGGATCATACGGAAGATACTTGCGAGAACTGCTATAAAGCGGAAATAAAGGAATCCCCATGCCAGAGGGAGAAGTTGCCGTAAATACCCCTCCTGCTTCTTCCGCCTTATCCCCTGAGGAACTCCTCCAGGGTACCCGTCGGGAAGGGCGGTTGGGGGCATGGTCCGCCACTGCCATCTGCGGCAATGACATCACTTCCTCCTGCCTGTACGTCTCGGCCATCGCCATCGTCTACGCCCAGGCCCTGGCCCCCCTGGCCCTCCTGATTGTTGGCGGAATTCTCTATCTGTATCGGAAAATTTATACAGAAGTAGTGGAAGCCCTGCCCCTGAACGGCGGAGCCTACAACTGCCTGCTGAACAGCACCCGCAAATCCACGGCGGCCGTGGCCGCCTGTTTCACGCTGCTCTCCTATATCGCCACCGCGGTTATTTCAGCCAAGACCGCGGCGGAATATCTGGAAAACCTGTTGCCTTTCTTGCCGCCCATGGAAATCACCGCCCTGGTGCTGATAATCTTCGCCGGCCTCACCATTCTGGGGATCACCGAATCGGCCAGAGTGGCCCTGATAATCTTCTTGATTCATATCGCCACGCTAATCCTCTTCGTGGCCTGGAGCATACCCCGGGTGGCCTCGTCCCAGCAGTTGTGGCTGGCTAACTGGAGCCTCTTGGGCCAGGACATCAATTGGCCCAAGGCTCTCCTGCTGGGGGTGTCGGCCGCTATGCTGGGGGTAAGTGGTTTTGAAAGTTCCGCCAATTTTGTGGAGCAGCAGCAACACGGGGTCTTCCGCCTCACCCTGCGGAACATGTGGCTGGCGGTCATCGTCTTTAATCCCTTGATTGCTCTGATGGCCCTGGGATTGCTTCCGGTGGGGGAAGTCGGCCGGCACCAGGACGACCTGCTCTCCTACCTGGGCATGGTGTTGGGGGGCCAGCCGCTCCATACCCTGATCGTCGTCGATGCCTTTTTAGTGTTGTCCGGAGCGGTCTTAACCAGCTATGTGGGGGTAACCGGGTTGGTGCACCGCTTGACCTTGGACCAGTGCTTCCCCCAGTTCTTCCTGAAAACCGGTCGCCGGGGGACTTATCACCGCATCATTCTGGGATTTATGATCCTGAGCATCTCTATTCTCTACCTGACCAAAGGTCAGCTGCTGTCCCTGGCCGGGGTCTACACCATCTCTTTTCTGGGAGTGATGACCCTCTTCGGCATCGGCAACATACTGCTCAAGGTCAACCGCCAGGAGTTGAAACGAAACTACCGGGCCAGTTGGTTTACGGTTATTGTAGGGGTGCTGGCCACCACTCTGGCCCTGGTCGGCAATATCGGCATCGACTATCGTTTCCTCCTTTATTTCGGCCTCTATTTCATTCCTGCGGTGTTTATCGTGTTCTTAATGTACCAGCGCATTGCCATCCTCAAGGCCATTCTCGTACTTATCAATGAGGCCCTGGAAAGGATCTTTCTCTGGCGCACCGTGGTCATCGACAAGATGATGGCCATCACCCATATCCGGATGGTGCTGTTCATCCGCGGCGGTAAACTGTTTCGGCTGGCCAAGGCCTTCGAATATATCGCCCAGAATGAATCCAGTAAAAATATCACCTTGATCCATCTCTGGACGGTTCCTGATCCTGCTGAGGAAGACCAGATTAAGCGCAGCCTCGAGGTGATCCGGGAACTCTATCCGGACCTCAAGATCGAATTTCTCTCCCGTGAAGGGCAGTTCAATCCCCAGACCGTGGACATCATCTCCAAAGAATTAGGGGTGCCCAAAAACAATATCTTCATCGGCGCCCCCGAACAAAAACATCGCTTCTCAGTGGAAGACCTGGGAGGAGTGCGGGTAATTTTTTAACCACCCCCCCGGAAAGATCAGAACCCAAAGAATTGCTTGACAATCAGAGCGATTCAATTAAATTCAAATGTATCATGCTGTAGCCGAAATCCATGGAATTCCATGGATACGGGGGACCCAGGTTCCCGGGGCGTATTCCTTCACCGGATAGGGCACTTCCAAGCCCGAGCCCGTCAGCTAACCCCGTAGGCGTTTGGAAGGGCAACCACAACGGACGTCTTACTGCTGCTTGTGCCAGCGGCTTTTTCTCTACCCGCCGCCTTTGCCCTCCCCATTCCCACTATTTTCCCAGGAGAGGGCAATCTCCATGAAATTCTCTGTCCTGTTGGTGCTGAACCTCGGTTTGGCCATTCTTTTCATTATTCTTCTGCGTCGAAGCAATCTCCTGGCCTATTATGACAATGGACGCTGGTGGCTCACTTTTCTCTCTGTGGCCATCATCACCCTGATGGATGAACTCACCTCGGTTTTCTACGCCCCGGCAGAGGCCTATCGGTTCATCGGGCCCAGCGCCATCATATTCATCGCCTTCACCGCGGTTTTCATCCACTACATGACTACCCGCCTGGTGGAGATCGCGGAAATCCTGGAACATCACGGCCTCATCGGCGGCGGGGTATACTCTTTCTCCTACATGGTATTGGGACCAACCGTTTCTTTCATTGCGGTCTCCTCCATCATGGTGGATTATATCCTTACCGCTTGTATTTCAGCGGTGAGCGCCATCGAAAACGCCGCCTCATTTTTCGCTGCCTCCCACGGCACCAAGATGGGGCTTATTTTCGCCATTATCTGGGCGGTGGCGGGGCTCAACATCCTGGGTATCAAGGAAAACGCCCGCTTCGTTTTTGCCATCTTTATTGCCGCTACCTTCATCTTCCTGAACCTCATCGCCTCCGGAATCCTGGCCCTGGACGCCCCGGCCCTGGTCCGCCTACAGGAGGGCGCTGTTCAAGCCAACGACCGTTTGCATGCCGGCGGCTCCTGGTTCGGGGGCTACAACCTCTTCATCGCCTCCATCGCCAGTTGTATCCTGGCCTATTCCGGAGTGGAGTCCGTCCTGCAAACCGCCGGTCTGGTGAAGAGTTGGCGGGAAATCAGCAAGGCCTATTGGTTTCTGGCCTTCACCGTGGGCATCGTCACTCCGGTGGTAGCCGCCCTGGCACTCTCCGCGCCCATCGATTTTCACCTGCACGAAGGTGATCTGATCACTTTCTATGCCACGATGATCAACGGTTTGCCCTTTGGGGTGGCGGTGGCCGCCTTGGCCAGCTTCACCCTGATCATGGCAGTGAATACCGCTTTTGTGGCCAGCAGTGAACTCATCGAGCGGGTGGCCCACCGCTATGGCTTCCATTGGCTCATCGCTACGAACAAACGGCAGTCTCTGTACCGCATTCACCTGACGAACGCCATATTTTTCTCGGCGATCATCTGCGTCACCGCTGGGAGTCAGATGGTACTCGCCGACATGTACGCCATCGGCCTCATCGCCAGCTTCTGCATTAACATGGGCGCTCTGCTTATCTATAGGTATTTCAAGGGGACCGTCGAAATCCAGTTCTTCACCAGCCGCCTGGTCACCCTGATCATGTGGGTTATCTTTGTCAGCTGTTTCGTCTTCCTGGCAGCACTGAAGGTGCACGGCACCATGATGTGGGCCGCGGTCACCTGCTTCGTGCTTGTTGCTGGCCTTCTGGTGGCCCAGAAGCGTTCCCCCGAAATCAAGGAAATTGCGCAGGCCGACAGTGAGATGGAAATGATCATCTTCCTGGCCCGTTCCGACGAACCCAACGTCTGTATTATATTTCGCCGTCCCTGGGAGCAGGCCCTGGAAATGGTCAAAGACAATGAAGTCTATATTACCTTTTACCATCCGCGCGAAGGTATTCCCAATAAAATGGCCCCTAACCACTTCCGCTTCCCCCAGCGTAAATCCGGCGTCTTTAATCGTATTGTGGCCCTCTTGAAGGTGGTGGAATATGAATTGATGGACCGTCAGATAACTATTCAGATCGGCTGGCCCCTGAGCTCCTGGCTTGACCGTCTGGCCATCGGCGTCATGGTCTTCAATCTGATGCGGCTGCCTCGGCTCTTTCCCAAGTTCCAATTCAATATCAATTATCGGCCGTGGCCGGGGAAACTCTCGACCACAAATAACGCCGCCTGACGGTTGGGGAGCCGAGGCTGTTTTCCCTATGCCAGGGTTCGGCGTTGCCGCCTTCTACAGAACATGATAGTAATCTTGCAGGTGGATAACTAGAGTGCTTGCCTGGGATTTTAGCGCCGTGAAACAATTATCTACGCTGAGGGCCACCAGCGCTTCCCTGGCCCCTAGACTTCTCCCCTTCTTCAGTTCGCCTCAGTTTCTTCTTATCGGCGGCTTTGCCGCAGTCATTCTGACCGGCGCCATTCTCCTGAAGCTTCCCTGGTCCCAATTCAGCGCCGTCAGCTTCCTGGACTGCCTGTTTACCTCAACCTCGGCAGTGTGTGTCACCGGTCTGGTGGTGGTGGATACCGGTACTGCCTATACCACTTGGGGCCAGGTTGTCATTCTGTTTCTCATCCAAACCGGCGGCCTGGGAGTAATGACCTTTGCCGCCCTGACCTTCCAAATGCTGGGCCGTCGTCTGTCCCTGCAATCCCAGGCCGTCCTGCACGACTCCTTCTTTCAGCAGGACATCGGCGGGGAATTCAAACACCAGTTCGTCCGCATCCTGTTCACCACCGCGCTCATTGAGGCGGTGGGGGCCGCTCTTATCTTCCTGGGCCTCTGGTGGCGCACCCAACGGATTGGTGACTCTCTTTATTCCGCGGTGTTTCATTCTATCTCTGCTTTCTGCAACGCCGGCTTCTCCATCTATAAAGACAACCTTATTGAGATGCGCAGTAATTATCTTATCGTTTTTACCATCATGGGCTTAATCTTCGTCGGCGGCCTGGGCTATGCGGTCCTTCTTGAATTGTGGCGCGGTTTGAGCCGGCGTTGGCAAGGTAACCCGAAAAATCTTGCTCTCCGATTCTCCACCCATACGCGTGTGGTTCTCCGGGTCTCCACCATGCTCATCATCGGCGGCGCTCTGGTCCTCCTGGTCTTCGGCCTCACCCGGGGCGAGGTCTCTGCCGGGGAACGGCTCTCAGCCGCTCTCTTTCAATCGGTAACGGCCCGCACCGCCGGCTTCAACACGATCGATATCGGCAAACTTCCGCTTAACTCCATCCTGCTCATCGCTCTGCTCATGTTCATCGGCGGTTCTCCCGGCTCCTGCGCCGGCGGCATCAAAACCACTTCCTTTGCCATTTTCATGGCCGAAATGCGTTCCAAGCTCCGGGGTGACCCCGACGTCCGCCTCCTGGATCGCCGTGTCCCCACCCAGACCTTGTGGCGCACGACTATTCTCATCCGCCTGGCGCTGGCCTGGAATATTGCGGGCATCTTCCTGCTCTTGACCACGGAATTGAGCAATCCTGGAATTGGTATGCACGACGTCGTCTTCGAGCAAATTTCGGCGTTCGGCACCGTGGGACTGTCCACCGGCATCACCGACAAACTCACGCCGGTTGGCAAGCTCTGGATCATTCTGACCATGTTTTTCGGACGAGTGGGGCCTCTGACCATCGCCATGTGGGTCCTGCCGGAAAAACATAGCCTGATACGCTATCCCCGCGCCAAGGTGATGATTGGATGAAAAACAAGAAGATGATTTGCGTCATTGGCTTGGGCCAGTTCGGTAGCGAACTGGCCCGGGAGTTGGCCAAAACCTGTGAGGTCCTGGCCCTGGACAGGGACGAGGAATTGGCTTACGCTTTGGCAGATGTGGTGCAACGCGCCCTGGTGCTCGACGCCCGGGACTTCGCGTCCTTGCGTAGCGTGGTCACCCCGGATTTCGACGAGGCCATCGTCAGCCTGGGAGAGTCCCTGGAGTCAAGCATCCTCTGTACGTTGCACCTTAAGAAGATCGGCGTCCCCATGATCCGCGCCAAGGCCACCACCGAGGATCACGCCGCCATTTTGCGCTCCCTGGGCGCCCAAGAAGTGATCTTCCCGGAACGGGAAACGGCCCGCCGTCTGGCTGCCCAGATCATCCATCCCAATCTGCTGGAGTTTATTCCCCTGGAGGCTAATTACCGGGTGATGGACGTGGCCCCCCCCGATGCCTTCTACGGCCGTAGCCTTCTGGAGTTGGACTTGCGCAAGCGCTACGGGGTCTTTGTTATTGCCATCAAGGAACTGGTGCCGGAACGCTTCATCTTCCTGCCCGATCCCGACTTTGTCATCAAACCCAGCGACATCCTGGTGATGATCGGCCGGGAGGAGGCGCTCAGCCGCATCCAGGAGGGGGGTCTGGCCGGCGTCGCGGCTTGGAAAAGCTCACGTTCGTAAAAGTTCTGTGCTTTCCGAACCGGAGAGTCGGACATTGCCCGCTGCGGCCCTGTTTCCTTGCCCTTGTTGCCCGCCGCCAAGAAACGGCCGGGGAAGCTGACTCTTCCCCGGCCTCGACTCCGATATGTTCTGCTGCGTGAGGGCCTCTCGGCGCCGGCCCGAAACCTTACGCCGGGGGCGCCGGCACCGCCTCCGGGGCTTTGGCCACCCCTTCTTTCGCCTTCAGGCCTTCTTCAATAAGCAAGAGGTACTTGAGATATTGGAAGGCGAACTGCATCAGGGCAATATCATCAGTCCTGATGGCCTCCACTGTCTCCGGGGTCACGTCAAAGATCTCCAGGAAGCGGCTCTCCAACACGAAGCGCCGGAAGGTGTCCAGATCATAGCTGGCCAGAAAAAACATCTTTTGCTTCTTCTCATCGATGGCTTTTTTGGCGTCGGAGTCCCGCCGCAGCATCATGGATTTCCATTCGCGGTTCATGTCGTCATAGATGTCAGGTTCCTGGTCCACCCGCCATTCCGCGATTGTCCACTCCTTCTCTTCCTCCAGGCCCTTGCAAAAGGACTCTTTGATCAGGAAATAAAATTCGTCCACCCCGGATTCTGTTTGCAGGGTGCCCTGCCCGATGGGGTAGTAGCGGCAGGCGGCAGGGCGGTCGGAATAAATGGTGCAGCCCTCCGGCGTAACGAATGGGCAGATATAGTCCCGCTCGGGGTCCATCTGTAGGACGGCCAGGGGCAGCCCCGACTTCTCGTCGATTTCCTGGCGGACGTACTTCTGTAAAAACTCATTGGAGGTTATGCCCAGACGGTTTTTGATCCGCACGATATCGTACGGAGTCAGGGCAATGTCGATGCGCCGGCAGCATCGGGTAAAACAGGATATGCCCGGGTAACACTTGAACTTGAACCGGCTCTTCAGGGTCATCTGCACCGGGCGGACATCTTTCATGCTTTTCATGGGGCTTACTCCTTAGTGACGGGCCTTATCTGCCAGCGAAGGCCCTTGAATTCTTGAGGGCTTGTGTCGGAAAAAGCAAGCGTTGCGGCAATCACGGCGGATATCTGAATTTAACTTCTTATTTTTTTCTGGAACCCGGCTCCGGGGTCTGACGATTCTTCATAAATATACCAGAATGGAATAATTTAGCGATAAAAAAGCCGAATGTGATTTTCCGACGGCTGCTCCTGTTCCGGACCAACTTTCACCTTAGCGCTTATATGTCAGCAATCGGCTGTCAGCAATGCCGCGGGAGCAGCGATTCGGCTGCCAGCCAATCCCATCTGTAGAATTTGTTCTTAATCCTGACGGCTAATAGCTGACAACTGCACACATGCCATTACCCGTAACCCCGATGAGCCGCAGCCTGATCTCCCTGGTTGGCTGGCAGCTTTCACTTACACATTAAAGTAAATGGAAAGCTATGCCGAAAACATGACTGAATGTTGAATTTCATTTTCGCCAGGGGAGACTTTGCGGAAGTTATCTCGAAAGTACGCTTCCAGGGGGATACAAGCCATGGGGAAGGCCAGTGGGCATGATTTCGGGGGGCAAAGGAAGAGCCCCATTGATATAGAACCGTTGGACCCCGGTCTGCTCCGTCAATTGGTCAGCCGGGTGGAGGAACTGTTACCGTTACCCACGGTGGTCAACGAAATCCTCAAAGTGATCAACGACCCGTACGCCTCTCTGGACCGTCTTTCCCGGGTGATTTTAGCAGATCAGGCCCTCACCGCCAAAATCCTGAAAATCATTAACTCAGCCTTTTATTGCATGCCCATGCGGGTAACGACGGTCTCTCAGGCCGTGCCCCTTTTAGGGGTGGAAAAGATCAAGAATTTAGCCATGGCCATTTCCCTTTCGGAGGGTATCTCCCGCTGGTCCGGCCTGCCGGGACTCTCCCGGGAATCCCTGTGGCTCCATGGGCAGGCCTCTGCCGTGGCTACCAAGCTCCTGGCCGAAGAAATCGGTTACCCGGTCTCCGAGGAGGCAATGATCGCCGGTATGTTGCATGATGTGGCCAAAGCTTTATGGACGGAGCTCTTCCCCGAAAGATTCACCCTCGCCCTCCAGGAAATTCGGGAAGGCCGGATGACCCCCCAGGACGCCGAAACCGCCTTCTTAACCATCCCGCACTCCACCGTGGGTAGCTGGCTGCTCCGGCAATGGTGTATGCCCGAGGTGCTTCAGCAAGCCGTTGCTAAACATCACCGTCCGCCCTCGGCCTTTCCCCCCAAAAGAGGGAAGGCCCACACCCTGCCCCTGTGTGTGGGATTGGCCAACATTCTGGCAAAGCTGCTCAACCTCGGTGATAGCGGTAACTTGCGCCTGCATGATTTTTCCCTGGAACACTTGGAGGCGCTGCACCTGGAGCCGGCCGCCCTCATCCGGATTATTCAACAACTTCCAGCGGCCGTTCAGGAATTCATTGACCAACTGGACCTCAAGGGATTCGATAACTCTTCTCTGCCTTCCCAATGGTTACACTTGAAAAAACGCCTCGCCGAAGTGGAGTTGATCTTAATATCTCCCAATGGCGCCCAAGAGTACCCCGGTCCGGTGGGCTGGCTTTGTCGGGCCCTGACAGAACACCTGCAAATCTTGACCGGGGACGAATTCGCCGCTTGGGCTCCGACGTCCGGCCGGCAGATCGCCCTCTTGGAAATTCTGCCACCGGCGGCGCCTCCTGAGTGGATTTCCTCTCCATCTGGGGTGTCAATCCCCTTAGTGGTCATTCATCACGATTCGCCGCCTCCGGGGGCGGCTTTTTTACCCAAAGTGGCGGGCATATTTCATCTCGGACCGGAGATCCGTCTTTCCGAGCTGGCGGCGGCTATCTCGGGAAAGGGGTGCTGAGTGGCCAGCCCGGTAAATCCATCTCTTGCCATCAGGGATCCTGATCCCCAGTTCGGTTTGGCCCTCATCGCCAGCCCGGCGCCTCTAAAAATGGCGACTTTGAAACGCCATTTAAGAAGCCGCGGTTTTCTGGTGCGAACCTTCTCGCAATTGTCACACCTGGTTAAGGCCATCGACAAACACCAACCCGCGGTGCTCATCCTGGAGGTGGAACCAGGGTCTGTGACCGGCCTTGAAGGTTTGCGTTTGGCTCGGAAGATTTATCCTCACTTGTTGGTCTGCGCCCTTGCCTCTCCGGATGTGCGTGCCCAACTCGAGGAGACCATGGGGGTGGAATTCCTTAATCAGACCTTGTCAGCCCAGGAACTCGCCGCCCGGGTCCGATTATTGCTCCTGCGCCACCAGGTGGTGCAGGAAAAAATGCAGTTGCAGGCCAAGGTCTGGCAGACAGAGGCCTATCTGGCTCACATCCTGGACCAGGTGGGGGAAGCCATCATTACCACAGATCTCCAGGGGGTGGTAAAATCCGCGAACGTCGCCGCCCAAAAACTCCTTCGGATGCCGGCAGGTAGTCTGCTTGGGAAAACGTTGAGTGATGTCCGGGTGGAGGGTGCAGGGTTTGATAACTTGAGTCAGGTTATTATGCGGACGGTGACTGACGATTCCTGCGAAGGCAAATTCTTACTGTCCCCGGGGCCGACGGCTCTGCCTGTTTCGGTATATATTCGGGGCGCCATCTACCTGGAAAACCTGCGAAGACAGGGAATTATTCTTCTGCTGCGGGACTTGACTCAGCAGGAAGCCTGGGAGTTGCGCCTGGCCGAGTCGGAACGCCTGGCAGCCCTGGGCCAGATCGCCGCCGGCATGGCCCATGAAATCCGCAACCCTCTGATGAGCATCGGCGGTCTGCTGCGTCGTCTTGATAAACAGCTCTCCGACGACCATCCCGGCAAGGCCTATCTTCCCCACATTCTCGACAGCATCCGGCGCATGGAAGATATGATCCAGGAAATCGATGACTACCTCGCCTTCGTCCGTTCAGATGATTACCAGATGGAGCGAGTGAATACCGCCGAAATCATTTTGGCAGCCATGAGCCGCTTGGAAGAGATACACCCCCTTCAGGGAATCACCCTGAGCCTGAACTTGTCTCCCGATTTATGGGTGTTCGGTAATCGCCATTCTCTGACTGAATTGTTCTTTCAGTTGGCCCACAATGCCTGTGAGGCCATGGGTTCTGAAGGAGAACTGCAGTTATCCAGCGTCAGGGAAAATCAGGATGCCGCGGTTACCATTACCGACACGGGCAAGGGTATACCCTTGGAATACCTCACCGACATTTTTCAGCCCTTTTTTACCACTAAGTTGACCGGTGCCGGCATGGGCCTTACCAAAGCCTATATGATTGCGGAGCGTCATCAGGGCCGCATCGACGTCCAGAGTCAGCCGGGGCTGGGGACCACTTTCTCTGTCCACCTCCCGTTGATCACCCCCCGTTGCGATGAAGAAATGGTTGACGCCGCCTGCCCCGCGCAGTAAAGATATCTCAGGTGTATCTGAGAAGGGGGGGAACCATGTTGCGCTCCATTGCTTTTCATATCAGCCTGATACTGCTCACCTTCCTGTGCGGGCTGGCCGTCATCCTAGTGTCCGGCTTCGACCCCCAGGGTCGCCGGATGCATCAGATCGGCCGTTTTTGGGGCCGGGCCCTCCTGAAGATCAGCGGGGTGCCGGTTTCGGTGATCGGCATAGAGAAACTGGATCCCGAACACCCTTATATCTTTGCCGCCAATCATCAAAGCCAGTTCGATATCTTTGTGCTGCTGGGCTATCTGCCGAGACAGTTCAGCTGGCTGGCCAAAGCCGAGCTGTTTTCCATCCCTGTGCTGGGGCCCGCCATGCGGCGCATGGGGAGCCTGCCCATCGACCGCGGTAATCGTACGGCGGCCATGAAAAGCCTGCATGACGCCGCCGCCAAAGTCCGGAGCGGAATATCCATCGCCATCTTCCCGGAAGGCACCCGGGGGGCCAGCGGCCGTCTGCAACCCTTTAAAAAGGGCGGATTGGTCCTGGCCATCAAGTCCGGCCAGCCCCTGGTGCCCGTGAGCATCAGCGGGACGCGCTTCATCCAGCCCCGAGGCAGTTTTCGCATCCACCCGGGGCCGGTGCGCGTGGTCTTGGGGACGCCCATCCCCACGGCCGACTGCGGCCCCCGGGACAAGGAAAAAGTGCTCCGGCTCCTCTATACGGCCATAGCGGCCAACTTCGATCCGGATTACCCTTACGGCCTTGGTGCCACCTCCTTATCGCCGACCCCGGAGCCCGAGTCCACCACGTCCTGAACGGATATGGAACCTCCGCAACATTCCGCATCCCATCCGCCTTCTCCCCCTCCCGAGGTGTCGACGCCGTGGCTGGACATTATCTTTTTAGGAGGATTGGGGGAGATCGGCTTGAACATGATGGTCTTCGAGACTCCGGAGAGTCTCTTGATCGTCGATGCCGGCATCATGTTCCCCGAAGACTATATGTTGGGGATCGACATGGTGATTCCCGACTTTGCTTACCTGCGGGAGCGGCGTGAGAAGATCGCGGCCCTCATCCTTACCCACGGACACGAAGATCACATAGGCGCGGTGCCCTTCCTGCTCAAAGAGCTGGCGATTCCCATTTACGGGACCGCCTTCACTCTGGAGCTTCTTAAAGAAAAACTCAAGGAGCATCGTCTCTTGGAAGACGCCGACCTGCGCCTCATCAGCCCTCGCCAGCCCCTTGCCCTGGGGCCGTTTGAACTGGACTTCATCCGGGTGTCCCACAGCATTGTGGATGGGGTGGGATTTGCCTTGCGCACGCCGGTGGGGACCATCGTCCATTCGGGTGACTTCAAGATCGACCCCACCCCCGCGGCGGGGGAACCCACAGACCTCAACCGCTTTGCGGCCTGCGGCGAGACCGGCGTCCTGGCGTTGCTGTCGGATTCCACCAACGCCGAACGGACCGGGTATACCCTGTCGGAACGGGACATCGGTCAGACCCTGGACAATCTCATCCGCCAGGCGCCGGGGCGCATCATTGTGGCTGTCTTCTCCTCTCACGTGCCCCGCCTCCAGCAGATCGTCGACCTGGCCGCCAAATACCATCGCCGCATTCTATTCAACGGTAAGAGCATGCTGGCCAACGTGGCCCTGGCCCGGGATCTGGGTTTTCTCACTCTTCCCCCCGGGCAGGAGATCACCGTCAGCGCCCTGAAAAATCTCCCGGATAATGAGGTGGTCATCGTCACCACCGGATCGCAGGGGGAGCCCATGAGCGCCTTGGCCCGCATTGCTCTGGGCGCCCATAAACACATCAAGATTAAATCCGGCGATCTGGTGATTCTGTCCTCCAAGTTCATCCCGGGCAACGAAAAGGCTATCAGCACGGTGATCAATAACCTGTATGAATTGGGGGCTGAGGTCGTCTATCAGGAGGTCGCCGACATCCATGTGTCCGGGCATGCCTCCCAGGAGGAACTCAAACTCCTCATCACCCTTACCAAACCCCGCTATTTCATTCCCATTCACGGGGAACTGCGCCACCTGATCAAACACTCCCGCCTGGCCCTCTCTCTGGGAATGACTGAAGAACGCTTACTCTTGGCAAAAAACGGCGACCGCCTCCGCTTCGACGCCCAGGGCGGGCGCCTGATTGACCGGATAGCAGTGGGCCGGGTCTTTGTCGATGGCAAAGGGGTGGGCGACGTGGGCCGCATCGTGCTCCGGGACCGGCAACACCTGGCTGAAGACGGCCTGGTGATCGCCGTGGTGGTGGTGAACGCCCGGGAGCGGAAGCTGGTTTCCGGGCCCGACCTGGTATCCCGGGGCTTTGCCTTCGAGGCCGAGGAAGCCCCCATGCTGGAGACGGCCAGGGAGATCATCCTGGAAATCCTCCAGCGGGCCCTGTCCGACCCCACCCAGGACTGGCTGGAAATCCAGGTGCAGATCGGCAAGGCCCTCCGTAAGCACTTCTTCAAACTGCTGGAACGGCGGCCCATGATCCTGCCCTTGATCCTGACGTTGTGAGAGCTTGGGGGGAAGGGTTCCGGCGTTAACTGCCCTCCTCCGTGTTTCCTCTTTACTGCTGTAACTATGTCTATTCACCTTATCATCGACGGCTACAATCTCATCCGCCAGTCCCCGGCGCTGGCGCGGCTGGACGCCCGGGACCTGCAGCAGGGGCGGGAGGCACTGCTCGAATGGCTGGCGGCCTACCGCCGCATCAAAGGCCATGCCGTCACCGTGGTCTTCGATGGCTGGGAGTCCGGGGACTTCACGGAGAGCCGGGACCGCGTCCGGGGTATGACGATCATCTATTCCCGGCGGGGGGAGAAGGCCGACGAGGTGATCAAGCGGCTGGCCCGGCGGGAGGGCCAGCGGGCCGTGGTGGTGAGCTCTGATCACGAGATCCAGGAGTATGTGGAGCGGGGTGGTGGCACGACCCTGAGTGCGGCGGAGTTCGAGCTGCGGCTGATGCTCACGGCAACGGGGGCGGGGGACAAATTGGATGGGGAGGAGGAGGGCGGCGGCCACCTCGACACCCACAAGAAGGGGCCGGCCCATCGATTATCGAAAAAAGACCGGCAACGCCGGTCGCGGACGAAAAAAGTCTGAGCCATCCCCGAAATCCATCGGGGCGGCTTTGAGACCCTCCCCCAGATCCAGTGTCACTTCACCTTTTTCTATCCTGAATAAAACCCTCCAACCGCTTGAGCCCCTCCGCCAGATTTTCCAAAGAATTCGCATACGACAGGCGCAGGAAGCCTTCCCCTCCCTCTCCGAAGTCGATGCCCGGGGTGACGCCCACGTGGGCGGTCTCCAGGATGTCGAAGGCCAACTTATAGGAATCGCTTCCCAGATGGCGGGCGTTGACGAAGACGTAGAAGGCCCCGGTGGGCTCCACGGGGATGGTGAAACCCAGCTTTTTCAGACCGGCCAGCACAAACCGGCGGCGCTCGCCATAGGAGGCCTGCATGCGGGCCACGTCCGGGCCGGCCTGCGTCAGGGCGGCGATGCCGGCCCGCTGCACAAAGGCGTTGGCGGAGATGAAAAAGTTCTGCATGAGCTTCTGCAGGGGCCGGATGAACTCCGGCGGGGCGATGAGGTAGCCCAGACGCCAGCCGGTCATGGCGTAGAGCTTGGAAAAACCGTTGATGACGAAGGCCTGGTCGGTGTACTCCAGAATGGAGTGCTCCCGGCCTTCATACACCAGGCCGTGGTAAATCTCGTCGGAGATCACGTAGGGCCCCAGGGAGGCGATCTCCCGCAGCCGGTCGGGGGAGAGCACTGTTCCGGTAGGGTTGGCGGGGGAGTTGATCAGGACGGCTTTGGTGCGGCCCGTGAACGCCCGGGCCATCTCGGCGGGCTCCACCTGGAAACCGGTGTCTTCACGAACGGGAACGTAGGTGGGCACGGCATCGGCCAGGCGTACGAAATTGGGATAACAGGAGTAATGCGGATTGGTGAGCACGACTTCCTCCCCCGGGTCCAGGAGAGCGGCAAAGATGAGGAGCATGGCCGGAGAGGTGCCGGAGGTGACGATAATGCGGTCGGGGCCGACGTCCACCCCATAGGCTTGCCGGTAATGGGCGCTGATGGCTTCCCGTAGCTCGATGAGCCCCATAGAGTGAGTGTAATGGGTCTCTCCCCGCTGCATGGCCTCATAGGCCGCTTCCTTGACCACCTGGGGGGTGTCGGCGTCCGGCTGTCCCACCTCCAGGTGGATGATGTGGGCCCCCTGGCGTTCCAGTTCCTGGGCCCGCTCCAGGATGTCCATGACCAGGAAGGGGGTGATCTCCCGGGCCCGGCGGGAAATCGGAGTTAGGGTCATCATCAGCCTCCTCAAAGACAATTTTCGCAAGTGTATCAAGCCCCCGGGAGGTAAGCAAGCAGGAGGCCGGTTGCTGTTTGGCATCCGGAGATGTATAGTTGTCAGAAAGATGGTTCATTATTATATAAATAATAAACAGACCTCCACGCCATTTTTATGTGCGCGACTCCGGCATTTCTCTTTGGGGAGGGACCATGAGGACCAGCGAGTACCCCTGCACCCACATTTTGATCCCTTACGACGGCAGCCCCTCCGCCCGGGGCGCTCTGGAAACGGCCGCCCTGCTGTGCCGGGCGCATGCCGGTCGCGTGGCTCAGGTCACCCTGCTCCGGGTGGTGGGCAGTGGCTACTTGGCCCGCCACGTCCACAATGTGGATCTGCGGGTGTTGAAGATGGAGCAGACCAGCCAATGGCAACGCCTGCGGCAGCGTTACCTGGACCAGGAAGTATTGCCGACCCTGGAGGAAGCCCGCCAGTTCCTGGAAATTAAAGGCGTGACCGCATCCATCGCCACCCGGGTGGTCGACGGCAAGATCGGCCAAACCCTCCTCCAGTTTGCCGATCGGGAGGGGGTTTCCACCATCTGCATGGGCCGGCGTGGCCTGTCCTCCTTTCAGGAGTTTTTTCTGGGGAGCGTCACCCGGGAGGTGCTCAACGCGGCCCGGGGCGTCAGCGTCTACATCGCCGGGCAGCCGCGTTCCCTGGAGGCTGAGTTTTCCCTTTTCCCGGCCCTCATTCCCGTAGACGGCTCGGAGATGAGCCTCCAGGCGGTGCGGGAGGCGGCCCTTGTCGCCCAGGGCGGACCACCGGGCGCTGCCCGGATCACCCTCCTGCACGTCGTGGATCTGGACCTCATCGTCTATGACCTCCCCGATGATTTGACGGAGCATATGCTCCATGGTCAGAAAATCCTGGACACCGCCGCCCACATCCTTCAGAATGCCGGCCTCGCGGGAACCTGGGAGGAAAAACTGCTGAGCGGCGTTCCCGCCAAGGTCATTGCTCAGGAGGCCGAAACCGGAGACTACGGGGCCGTCTTCATGGGGCACCGGGGTCTCTCGCCCCTCGCCAATTTCGTCCTGGGGAGCGTGGCGACCAACGTCCTGCACCGGGTGGAGCACCCCACCCTGGCCTTGGTGTATGGGTAAGAATTTTGCGAGGTCGGGCCCGGGAATGATTTACCCGGAAATGCCTGGTTCAGATCAGGGAAACTGCGGCAATAACGCGAGGTGCTGACAACCATGAGGACCGGCGACTATCCCTGCACCCACATCTTGGTTTCCTACGATGGTAGTCCCGCCGCCCACCGGGCCTTGGAACTCTCTGCAGAGTTATGGCGGGCGCACGCCGACCGGGTGGAGAAGGTGACTTTGCTGCGGGCAGTCAGCGGCGACTATCTGGACCGCCGTGGGCACAACGTCGACCTCAGAGTGGTAAACAAGGATCAGGTGAGTTGGTGGCAGCGTCGTCGCGGTGCTCATCTCAACCAAAAAGTGCGGCCGTCTTTGGAAGAAGCCCGTCATTTCCTGGAAGAGCAGGGCGTGCAGGCGAAGATCGCCACCCGGGTCGTCCCGGGGCCCATTGTGGGGGCTATCTTACGGACGGCGGATCAGGAGGGAGTCTCCACCATTTGTATGGGACGGCATGGCGTTACGCGTTTTGCGAAGTTTTTCTTGGGAAGCGTCGCCTGGTCCGTTTTGACCGCCGTCCGCCACGTTACCGTCTACATTACCGGGTCGCCCCGGACGCCCTCGCCCGGCACCGCCCTCTTCCCGGCGCTCGTCGCCGTGGATGGCTCCGCATTGAGCCTGCGGGCGGTCCAGGAGGCCGCCATCCTGGCTCAGGCCGAAAACCGGCCGGCCGCGCTCACCCTGGTGCATGTGGTGGATGCCGCCATGCTGGCCTACAACCTGGGAGACGTGTGGGATACCTATGTGGCCAACGGCCAGGAAATCCTTTCCCAAGCCGGGAACATCCTGCAGGACGCTGGGCTGACGAATACCTGGCAGGAGAAACTCCTCACCGGCGGCCCCGCCCAGGTCATCGCCCAGGAAGCCGAAGAGGGGCGGTATGCGACCATATTTATGGGACACAGGGGGGTATCGGCCCTGACCTCCCTTTTCTTGGGGAGCGTGGCGACCAACGTCATCCACCGGGTGGAGTACCCCACTGTCGCCCTGGTATACGATTAATTTTACACTGCAACAGTCCGGGAGTCTCTGTCATGCCTCAGATTGCACACTTGCGCCGGCTTCTCCAGGAACTCTTCGCCGCGCAACGACTGGCGGTCTTGGCCACCCAGGGGGGCGGCCAGCCCTACGCCAGCCTGGTGGCCTTTGCCGCCAGCGAGGACCTGAAGCACCTGCTGTTCGCCACGGCCCGCACCACGCGCAAGTATGCCAACCTGGTGTCGGCAGATGGGAAAGCGGCCCTCCTCATCGACTCCCGCACCAATCAGGAGGACGATTTTCACCGGGCCATGGCCGTCACCGCCACGGGGGTGGCTGCGACCGTGGAGGATGACCAACGCCCCCGGTGGCTACCCCTCTATTTGGCCCGCCACCCGCACCTGGAGGATTTCGTCACCTCCCCCACCTGCGCCCTTCTTCGACTCAAGGTGGATTGTTACTACATCGTCACCCATTTCCAGCGGGTTATGGAGCTGCGCCCGGCATGACGCCGTATTTTTTGGCGCTGACCGCTATCCAGCCGCAGGATCAGGCCCGCGTCGGGGGCAAAGCCCTGGCGCTGGCCCGTTTGGCCCGGGCCGGCCTGCCGGTACCCACCGCCTGGTGCCTGACCGCGGCCGCCTATCGGGAATACCTCGCAGCCACGGGCATCCACGAGCGCATTCTCCTGGAATTGCATCGCAAGGATTTTAAAGATATGCGCTGGGAGGAATTGTGGGACGCCGCCTTGCGTGTGCGACACCTTTTTCTCCATACCCCCCTGCCGCCCAACCTGCATCGCGCCCTGACCGACTTCCTGCAGCGCCATTGCCCCCACACGCCTGTAGTGGTCCGCTCCTCCTCCCCGGAAGAAGATTCGCGCCGCGCCTCTTTCGCCGGCTTGCATGAATCGTATGTGAATGTCCGGGGGCCGGCGGCCATTATCGAGCATATTATCCGGGTTTGGGCCTCTCTGTGGTCCGACGCCGCGTTGCTGTATCGCCAGGAACTGGGTCTGGACGTCGGCCGGAGCGCCATGGCCGTGCTGGTGCAAGAATTGATTGGGGGCGAGCGTTCCGGGGTGGCCTTTAGCCGTCACCCCGGCGATTCTTCCCTGGCCATCATCGAAGCCGTGCACGGACTCAACCAGGGGCTGGTGGACGGCGCCGTGGAGCCCGACCGTTGGCTCGTGAGCCGCGACCGGGGCGCCGTCGTCGATTTTTCCCCCGCCCTCCGCTCCCGCCAGGCCGTTCCCGCCGCCACCGGCGTCGCCTTGGAGACGCTGCCGGCGACTCTGGCCGCCTCGCCGCCCCTGTCGGAGGAGGAAGTCTTACGGGTGGCGCAGCTCGCCCTGCAGGCTGAATCCTTTTTCGACGGCCCCCAGGATGTGGAATGGACGATGCAGGCCGGCGCCTTATTCGTTCTGCAGTCCCGCCCCATCACCACCCTCAGCCCGGCCGATCCCCAGGCGGCCGACAACCGCCCCTGGTACCTCAGCTTGCGTCGCAGCCTCGACAGTCTCCAGGACCTGCGCCGCCGGATTGAACAGGACCTGTTGCCCGCCATGGCCGCCGCCGCCGCAGAGCTGGCCCGCTGTGATCTGCAAAGTCTGAGCGATACTGAGCTGGCTGCGGAGATCTCCCGCCGGACGGAGATTCACAACCACTGGGTGGCGGTCTACTGGCAGGACTTTATCCCCTTTGCCCACGGCATGCGTCTTTTCGGTCAGACCTATAACGACGCCGTGCGCCCGGAGGACCCCTATGAATTCATGGACTTGTTGGCCGGGACGCCCCTCCTCAGTCTGGAGCGCAACCGGCGTTTGGCGGAATTGGCGGCCTTCGTCCGCCTCCGGCCGGAGCTGGCTGATAGGCTCGAGGCCCACGACCTGGCTGCCTTAGACCCCGAGTTCCGCAGCCGCCTGGAAGACTTTCAACGCCATTTCGGCGACCTGTCCTGTCCGGCCGCCGGGGGGGTGGGCTGCGGTCCCGGATTGGGAATTATCAGCCGTCTCCTCCGGGAACTGGCCGGCCGCCCGGAAAGTCCGTCCCGCCCACCGGCCGTCGACGTCAAAGTCAGGGAAAACACCTTTCTGGAACATGTCGCCGCCGCCGAACGCCCCCAGGCCGCCCGGCTCCTGGAACTGGCCCGCGCCAGCTACCGCCTCCGGGATGACGACAACATCCATCTGGGACGCCTCGAAGCCCAGAAGCTGGCCGCCCTCAACGAAGGCCGCCGGCGCCTGGCGGCCCGGGGCGTGGCATCTGTGGATTCCTGGTCGGCCCAGGACATCGACGCCGCCCTGCGGGAGCCCGATTACCGACCTGCGGCCTCACCGCTTCCCGCTCCCCCGCCGCCCGCCTTCACCCTGAAACCGCGCCAACTCCTGGGTCAGCCCGCCGGCCCCGGACTGGGCCGCGGTCCCGCCCGGGTGGTGCGCGGGCCCGCCGATTTGGAGGGATTTCGACAAGGCGACATCCTCGTCTGCGACGCCCTCGACCCCAACATGACTTTCGTGGTCCCTTTGGCCGCCGGGATCGTTGAGCGCCGCGGCGGTATGCTCATCCATGGGGCCATCATCGCCCGGGAATACGGTCTGCCGTGTGTTACCGGCGTCCCCGAGGCCACCCTGCTTATTCAAACCGGCGACCCCCTTACGGTGGACGGCTATTTGGGCATCGTCACCGTCGGCGCGCGCTCCCCGGATCGTACTTGACCATGGCTGCCAGGGGGGCATAATTTATGCGCCATCTCGTCCTGGTTCTGGGCGACCAGCTTCATCGGGATGCCGCGGTCTTTGATGGTTTCGACCCGGACCAGGACGCCGTCTGGATGGCCGAAGTCCAGGAAGAGGCGACCCACGTCTGGTGCCATCGGCAACGCCTGGTCCTGTTTTTCAGCGCCATGCGGCACTTTCGGGAGGAATTGCGCCGCGCCGGCCTCACGATCCATTACCACGAACTCACCCCTGACCCCGCCCACGATCGGGGTGAGTCCTTCGCCGCCATCCTGGCTCAAGACGTGCCCCGCTGGCAGCCCCGCCGCCTCATCGCCGTCTGCCCGGGGGACTATCGCGTGCTGACGCAACTTCAGGCCGGCGCCCAGGCCCTGGGGGTGCCCCTGGAACTACGTCCCGACCGCCATTTTTATTGCTCCCGTACGCAGTTCGCCGACTTTGCCCGGGGCAGGAAGCGCCTGCTCCTGGAGAATTTCTACCGCCACCTGCGCCGGCGGGAGGACATCCTCCTGGACGCTTTCGGTCGGCCTGTGGGCGGTCTGTGGAACTACGACCACGACAACCGCCGCAGCTTCGGCCCTTCAGGCCCCGGTTTCGTGCCTGCCCCCCCTCAGTTCGCCCCCGACCGCCTTACCCTGGAGGTCATCGCGATGGTGCAACAGCGCTTCGCCTCTCATCCCGGTTCCCTGGAGCGCTTCCACCTACCCGTCACCGCCGCTGACGCCCGTTCTTTACTGGAGGACTTCATAACTCACCGTCTGGCGGGGTTCGGTCCCTACGAAGACGCCATGTGGACCGACGAACCCGTTCTCTACCATTCCCGCCTCTCCGCCCTCCTGAACCTCAAGTTGCTGAGTCCCCGGGACTGCGTGGCTGCCGCCCTGGACGCCTGGCAGTCCGGCGCGGCCCCCCTTGCCAGCGTCGAAGCCTTTATCCGCCAGACTATGGGTTGGCGCGAATACATCCGGGGGGTCTATTGGCTGCACATGCCCGCCTACCAGGAGCTTAATTACCTGGGGCACGACCTCCCCCTACCCGGCTTTTATTGGACCGGGGAGGTCGATCTGGAGTGTCTGCGCCAGACCCTGGCGCACGTGCTCGCTTACGGTTACACTCACCACATCCACCGCCTCATGGTGGCCGGCCTGTTCGCCTTGCTCTTTGGGGTGCACCCCTACCAGTTTCATTCCTGGCACATGGCCCTGTATCTGGACGCGGTGGACTGGGTCTCTCTCCCCAATACCCTGGGGATGAGCCAATTCGCCGACGGCGGCCTGGTGGGCACCAAACCGTACTGCGCCACCGGCAGGTACATCGATCGCATGAGCAACTTCTGTCGTCGCTGCCGCTATGATCCCCATCAGGACCTCGGCCCCGACGCCTGCCCTTTCACCACTCTCTACTGGGACTTTTTGGATCGCCATCAGAGCCGGCTCCAGGGCAATATGCGGCTGGCCCTGCAACTGCGTCACTTGGAAAACAAGAAACGGCAGTTGCCCAACATCCGCCGACAGGCCGCGCAACTCCGGGAAAGGTACCCCGGCCGGTAAGCGGAAAGGACGGCAGCGGCAGCTTAAGAGAGGGGGCCCCAGGTGCTCGCACTGCCCCTGCAGCCAATCATCCATAAGGAGATGTGGATATCGCCATCATGCCCCCGGCCGGTTCCCTCACCCGCGGCCTCGTGCTGGCCGCCGCCGTGGCGCCCTACCTCACCAGGGCCAAATTTCTAAACCTCGTGCGCTGTGGATGGGGGGCTTGGCATAGCCACCCCCGGCCCCGCGCCTTGCCCTGCGTCGCCATTATCGACGTCGCCAACGCCTGCAATTTGTGCTGTCCCTTCTGCCCCACCGGGGCCCGCCGACCCAGCGGCCGCCGCCGGACACTGATGGAGCTTGCCACTATCGAAAAATTACTGGCGGAACTCGGACCCTACCTTATCACCGCCAATCTCTATAATTGGGGGGAGCCCTTCCTCCATCCCCACCTGGCCGATATCGTGGCCTTGTTTCATCGGTGCCGGATCTTTACCTCCGTCTCCACCAACCTCAACGTGGCCGCTACCCACCGGCTCACGGCGGTGATGGACGCCGGCCTGGATCACCTGGTGGTCAGCCTGAGCGGCGTCAGCCCGGAGGTCTATACCCGGTATCATCAGGGAGGCGATTTTTCCCTGGTCTTGGCTGATCTCCGCCATCTCATCGCTTATAAACGGCGTTACAAGCTGCGTAGACCCCTCATCGAGCTGAAATACCTGCTCTTCACCTTCAACCGGCACGAGGTGCCCGCCTTCCGCCGCCTGGCAGCCGGGCTCGGGGTGGACATCGCCCGGATTGTACCGGCGGGAGGCCCTCCCGAAGCGAAAATCGCTCCGGGGGGGGATACAACTCGGTCGTTACCGCCGGTTTTCCGTCCGCGCTGCCATCAGCTCTGGCATGCCGTGGTCTTACATGCCGACGGCGGCGTGGCTCCATGTTGCTATCTGTATTTCAAGGCGGATGACTTTGGGGAGTTAGACCGGCTGAGTCTGCGGGAGATCCGCCAAAACGACCGGTTCGTGACCGCCCGCACCCTGTTTCATCCCCGGCTGGCGGCGGATTTGCCAATGGAGCTCGACCATCCCTGTCTCAAATGCCACTTGGTCCACGCCCAGCCGCACTTGCACCGGTATCTCCAGGCCAACCCCCATGCGGTCCGGGGCTACCGCACCGGCGGGCCGTAGCTGCCGCGCCGGCGCCGGTCCCTCCGAAAGAGTCCGTGGCCGGGTATTTTAGGCCCGGCTACGTTTTTATTGTGATATCATATCTGCACTCTCCTTAAATTCCGTATCGCCCGCATACGAGACGCATGACCGTGAGGAAAAATGCCGTCCGGGGCGTTATCCTGGCCCTTGTGGTCTGGATTGCGTGCCTGGGACTCCAATACGCCGGCTGGCTGACTCGGCTGGAAAATATTTATACCGATCTCTGGCATCAACTGGCCGGGGTGCGGTCCCAGCCCCGGCATGTCGTCATCGTCACCATCGATGACGACACCTTGCAGGCTCATCGGGATACGCCCCTGGTCTGCTGGACGCCTTTGTTCGCCCGGGCCGTGGCCGTACTGCGCCAAGTGCAGACCGCGGCCATCGGCCTGGACTACCTCTTTGCCGTCAATATGGAGTCCTGGCTGCGGCAGGTGGCCCCCGATAGCGAGGCGGCCCACACCTTCGACCGGCCCTTCAAGGATCAGCTGGCGTCGGGGCAGGCCGTCCTGGCCGGGACCGTCGTGGCCGACGAACAGGACCAAACCCGGGTGCGGCTGCCCCGGGAGGAGTTTTTTCACTCTCTCCCCCGGGGCCTGTTGGACGTGGGGCTGGCTAACTTCCCCACCGATGCCGACGGGGTGGTGCGCCGCTACTGGCGGGCGCTCCGGGCCGATGACGGCCAGACGCTCCTGACCTTTGGTGAGCTGTTGGCCGTCAAGGCGCAGGGACAGGACCCCCGGGAGCACCTGGCGCGCCTTTCCCGGGAGGCTCTGACCCCGGGGCTGTTCGACGCTCCCCGGGACCAGCCCGCCGGTTCCACCTTGCCCCGTATCGGGTTTGTCGGCCCCCCCGACACCATCCCCCGGATCTCCTTCCGCCGTCTGCTGGCCCCGGAAGCCGCCGCCGACCCGGAGATCGCCGCCCTCGCCGGCAAAGTGGCCATTGTGGCTTATGAACCCGCGGGGGTCCAGGACATCCATGCCACCCCCTATGCCTGGGGGCTGCTGCCGGGAACCGTGGAGTATATGACCGGCCCGGAATTGCATGCCAATATCGTGGAAACCATCCTGACCGGGAGGTTCCCCCGGACCCTGAATTGGACCTGGCAGGCGGGCTGCCTCTTGCTGGCGAGTATCGCCGGGGTGGCCCTCTTTCTGCGTCTGGCCACCGGGCCGGGGCTGGCCGCGGGCTTGGCGGTGGCCGGATTCGCAGCCATAGCCTCCTACCACGCCTTTAAGGCGGATCTGCTGCTCCCTGCGGCTGGCCCCCAGCTGGCCCTGGCATTGGGCCTTGTGGGGACGCTGGGTCTGAAACTGGCCGGCGAGGAGCGTCAGCGGCGGCGGCTGCGGCAAATCTTCGGGCGCTACGTCTCCGAGGACGTGGTGGAAAAGCTCTTGGCCTCCGGCGGCCGCCCCGACTTGGGGGGCGAGAGCTACGCGGTCACGGTGCTCTTCTCCGACATCCGCAACTTCACCACCTTGTCGGAAAAACTCACTCCCCGGGAGGTGGTGGAGGCCCTCAACGCCTATTTCAGCCGGGCGGTGGAGCCCATCCTAACGGCCGGGGGTACCGTGGACAAGTTCATCGGTGACGCCGTGATGGCCGTTTTCGGCGCCCCGGTGACCTACCCCGACCACGCCCGCCGCGCCCTCCGGGCGGCCCTGGCCCTGGCCGCCGCGGCCCGGGACTTCCGGGACTGGATGGCGGCTCGCTTTCCCCGCCAGGATCTTCCCGAATTTCATGTGGGCGTGGGGCTGCACTTAGGCGAGGTCATCGTGGGCAATATCGGCTCCCCCAAGCGCCTGGAGTACACCGCCATCGGCGATACGGTGAACACCGCCTCCCGCCTGGAGGGCCTGTGCAAGGAATTGGGTTGGACCATCGTGGCCTCCCGGGCGGTGGTCAACGCCGCCGGGGAGGGCGTCACTGTGGGCCGGGCCGCCACCCGCCGGGTCAAGGGCCGCCAGCAGGAGGTTGACGTAGTGGAAATCCTGGGTCTCAACGAGGACTCAGAACTCTTCGGAAAGGAGAAAAATGTCTAAATTCGGAAAAAACATCACTATCTGGCTGGGATGTGCTGCGACGACAGCCCTGGTGGGGATGCTCCTCTGGGCCCCCACCCCCCGGCCCGCCTGGGGAGCCGACGCCCCCAGCAGTATCGTCTCCCCTGAAGATAAACCCAAGCAGGAGCTCCCCCGGCCGGCCTCACCCCAGGCCGCTCCTGCTTCCCTCGAGAAAAAATCGGCTCCCCCGCCGCTGATGGAAAAGAGCATGGAGGAGACCGTCCCAGCCCGGAAACTCCCCAAGGCCGGCGTCACCGAAATCCGCCGGGGCCCCGGGGATAGCGACTAATTGAGGGAAAGGCCAGGGACCTCAGGTCCCTGGTCCTCCCTCCCAAACCCTCTTCCCAGTCATTTACGGCCGGTCGGCGAGAAAGTCGGCCAGGATCTCCAGGGTCTCCTCCGGCCGTTCCTCCTGGGGGACGTGGCCGCATCGGGGGAGCGTCACCAGCCGGGCGGTGGGGATGGCCGCGGCCAACTGTCTGCCCACTGTCAGCGGCACGATGCGGTCCTCCTCGCCCCACAGGACCAGCGTGGGAATGGTGATCTCCTCATAACGCCGGGTCAAGGCGTCGATATTCTCCGGCAGGATGGACCGGGCGGTCTGGATGAGGGCGTGGTCGGCCCCGGCCCGGCAGGCGTAGTCCCCATACGTGGCCGCCATCTCCGGGGTGATCCGGGAGTGGTCGTAAAAGGCCAGCTTCAGGACCCAGTTAGCCAGGGTGCGGCAGGGCAGCAGACCCAGGGCCAGGCGGCCCGCCAGGGGCATCCGCAGCACCCGGATGAAACTGGGGAGATGTTGGGGGTAGCTGGCGCTGTCGATGAGGACGAGCCGGGCGATGGGGTTGGGGCCGCCGGCGTCGGCCAGGGTCAGGTAGGTCAGCAGGGCGACGCCGCCGCCCATGGAATGGCCTGCCAAAGTAAGATTTTTCAGTCCCTTGTCCTCGATGAAGCGGGCCACCAGCCGGGCCTGGTCGGCCAACGCATAGGCGTCGTCCCGGGGTTTGTCGGAGTCCCCGAAACCTTTCAGGTCCAGGGTGAGAACCCGGTGGCTGGAGGAAAAGCGGGGGACGACATGACGCCAGGTATATTTGCAGGCCCCGAAGCCGTGCACCAAAAGCAGGGGCTCGCCCGCGCCCGCGCCGGTGTCGGTATAGGCCAGTGAAAGGTCATCAACGCGAAATAACTGATAATCGGCAGGCATGGCGGGGGCTTTCCAGTCGGCGGCGGTCCGGCAGCCGCCAAGGGTCAACACTACAAACAGTATGGCTCCGAAAGGGGCACAAAACCGATGGTGCGCGCATAAGATGGCCAGAGGGCGACTCCCGGGACATGGGTTGTTTTTCCGTTTCCTTACGTATCGGTCTTCAGAGGGTGCAGGATAAGCGGTTTTTCCGAAAAATTGCGGCAATCCGGATGCCGCGGGGCCGTCCTAAGCCATCTCTGCGGCTCCCGGGGCCGCCAGCCTGAAAATCCGCCGCAGGTAGCGGCTCCCGAATCCCAGCAGGGCGACGTCGTCGCTTGGCAGCCGCTCGCCTGCGGCCGCTGCCAGTTCCCGGGCCTCCGGCGGCGGGCTGTCAGTGAGCTGGCCGCGGAACCGGTCCAGGTCATAGAGGGCCAGGGTGAACAGCTCTTGGCCCCGGGCGTCCACCGGCGGGCGGCCGGGAGCGCCCAATAGCACCAGCAGGTCCTTCCAGGCGCGGTCGTGGGCTTCATTAGCCGCCAGGTCCTGATCGGCCTCCCAGGCGGCCAGGGTCCATTCCGGTTCTTCCTCAAACCCCCGGCAAAAGGGGAGCACCCGCAAGAAATGAACGTCCTCCACTCCCCCCGGGGCCAGCCGGCTTCCCTGAGTCACGGGAAACAGCCTGCAGGCGGCGGGCCGCGCCGGGTAGACGGTACACCCGGCGGCCGGATCCAGATAGGGGCAGCCGGACTCGGTGAGGGTGAGCAGGCGCAGGGGCAGGTTCGACCGTTCTTCCCGGAAAGCGAGGGTCTGGCGCTCTAAAAATTCGGTCGTGGTAAGCTGCAAATGCCTGGCCAGCCGCAGGATGTCAAAGGGCCGCAGGATAATAGTGGGGCGCCGGCAGCACTGATTGAAGCAGGCCAGCCCCGCATGGCAGCGGAAGCGAAAACGGCTGTCCTGTTCCAGGGCCCGGGTGTCATCCGTCGTATAGAGATTCACCATAACTTATTATACCCCGGCGAGGGGCCCTCGGCATCCCATCCGGCCTCTGCCGTCCTTGCGAAAATGTTTTTTCCTCGCGCTGCTCGCGGGCTTGCTGAAAAAGTGTGACAATTGCCTCAGGTGTTCTGGAGAAATCGCCGGCAATCGGATACACTCACTCCATGGCCGCCGGGGAGGACCCCCTCGGCAGGCTCCCCTGAACATACTCACTAAAAAAACCGGTGCCCGTCCCTTCCTTACCGGGAACATCTCGGGACGCAGGTGGGACGCGACGGGGACGGAAATGGGGAAACCCCATACTTGTACTGCCGGAAACGGGCAGCCAAAGGACGTCAACAGGGAAACCGAGTAGATGAAAAATAAGGAAATCCAGAAAGATAATCCTTCGGGGCGGACATCTGTACCGTCTCCTCATCGTTTTTTCCCCGGGATAGCGGGACGCTCCCCTGGTAGTCCCGGGAGTCCACACCGGCAGCCCCGGCTTTGGACCGCCGCTCTGGCCATCATCCTGGTCTGTCTGGCCTCCTGCGCCCGGGTGGCCCCCCCGCCGGAGCCCGAAGTCCGGGTAACGCCGCCCCCGGAACCCGTCCCCCGGGTCGAGCCCCTCCCCGCCCTCCCCCGGGTCGAGGACCCCCGCCTGGCCCGCCTCGACGCCGTCATCAAGCAGGAGATCGCCGCCGGTCACACCCCCGGAGCCGTCGTCCTCGTCGGCCACCAGGGCAAAATCGTCTATCGCAAGGCCTTCGGTAGCCGGGCCCTCACTCCCCAGGTGCTCCCCCTGACCCCGGACGCCATCTTCGACCTGGCCTCCCTCACCAAGGTGGTGGCCACCGCCCCGGCTGTTATGCAGCTGGTGGACGCCGGCCGCCTGCGCCTGGAGGACCCCGCCGCCAAGTACTGGCCGGAGTTCGGGGCCAACGGCAAGCGAGGCATTACCGTCAAGCAGCTCCTCACCCATACCTCGGGGCTGCGGGCCGACGTCAAGGGGTCCGGCAACGCCGGGACGCTGGCGGCCCTGGCCGGCGACCATCCCATCAATCCCCCGGGGACCTCGTTTCACTACAGCGACGCCAATTTCATCGCCTTGGGCGAGATCGTGCGCCGGGTCTCGGGGCTGCCCCTGGATGCCTACTGCGCCCAAAAGCTCTTCCGGCCCCTGGGGATGCGGGATACCCGGTTTCAACCCGGCCGCGCCCAGAGCTCCCGGCTGGTCCCCACCGATGTGCGGTGGGGCGAGGTCCATGATCCCATCGCTTATCGCCTGGGCGGGGTGGCCGGCAATGCCGGCGTCTTCGCCACCGCCGACGACCTGGCCCTCTATTGCCAGATGTTCCTTGAGAACGGCCAGCTCCGGGGCCGCCGCGTCCTCAGCCCCGCCGCCGTGGCCGCCATGATCAAACCCTACAGCCTGCCCGGCAACGCCACCCGCCGGGGTCTGGGTTGGGATATGCTCTCCCCCTACAGCCGGGTCTTCACCGCCGCCTTCCCGGCCGGCTCCTTCGGCCACACCGGCTACACCGGCACCTCCCTGTGGCTCGATCCCCGCTCCCGGACCTTCCTCATCATCCTCACCAACCGCCTGCACCCTAACGGCCGGGGGAACGTCAAATCCTTGCGGGCGAAGGCTGCGGCGGCGGTGGCCGCGGCCCTGAATCTGGGACCAGCGGCCCATGCCGAGGTCGGGGATGATCCCCTCGTCATGACCGGGCACGGCCAGAGCGACACCCCGGACCGGGTGCAAACCGGCCTCGACGTCCTGGCCGCCTCCGGCTTCGCCCCCCTGACCGGGAAAAATATCGGTCTGATCACCAATCACACCGGCCGGGATGCCGCCGGCCGCACCACCGTCGAGCTCTTGCGCCGGGCCCCTGGGGTGACACTGCGCGTCCTCTTCAGCCCGGAGCACGGCCTCAGCGGCACCCGCGATGAAAAAATCGCCTCCGGCCGGGACCCCGCCACCGGCTTGGCCGTCTATAGCCTCTATGGCGACGTCAAGCGGCCGACCCCTGCCATGCTCCGTGGTTTGGACGCCCTGGTCTACGACGTCCAGGATGTGGGCGTCCGTTTTTATACCTATATCACCACCCTGGCCTATTGTCTGGAAGCCGCCGCCGCCCATAACCTCGAGGTCTATGTGCTGGACCGCCCCGACCCCCTCACCGCCGCAGTGGTCCAGGGCCCCGTGCTGGAACCCTCCCTGAAGTCCTTCATCGGCTACTTCCCCCTGCCCGTGCGCTACGGCCTGACCATCGGCGAACTGGCCCGGCTCTTCAACCGGGAGGCCGGGATCGGCGCCCGGCTGCACGTGGTCAAGATGCAGGGCTACCGGCGGGATCAGTGGTTCGACCAGACCGGACTTCCCTGGATCAATCCCTCCCCCAACTTGCGCTCCCTCACCCAGGCCGTCCTCTATCCCGGCGTGGGCCTCATCGAGTCCGCCAACGTCAGTGTCGGCCGGGGCACCCCGACGCCCTTCGAAATCCTGGGCGCCCCCTGGATCTCCGGAGAAAAGCTGGCCCACTATTTAAACCGGCGCCAAATCGCCGGGGTCGCCTTTGCCCCCGTCGCCTTTACGCCTACGGCCAGCCGCTTCCGGGGACAACGCTGCGAAGGGGTTAGGGTCCGCCTTCTCGACCGCAATGTTTTGGACAGCCCGGCCCTGGGCCTGGAACTGGCCGCCGCCCTCCTCAGGCTCTATCCGGGCAAGGTTGATTTCGACTGCGCCCTGGGCATGATCGGCTCCCGGGAGGTCCTCCGGGCCCTCAAGTCCGGTGTCGATCCCCGGGACATCCGCCGCCGCTGGCAACCCGGCCTGGAGGCCTTCCAACAGCAGCGGGCCCGCTATCTCCTCTACTGATACCAGGTCGTCGTCCATCGTCTTTGTCATTCCGCGCGGATGCCCGGAATCTCCCTTTGTCCCCCGCCGCCCGGAGCTACCTTTGCGGGTTGGCGGGGGACTTGCGGGGGGTAACGCAGTGACCTTTGGTCCCTGGCCCTCCCCCCAGAGCAATTGGCCGGACGCTCGCGTCGGCATGAGAGTCTCCGGTCTTTTCCTGCCTTTTTACAAAAAATGTTATAATTATCCGAGGCCTTAACAGCCGCCGGGGGAATAACCGGGTGCCGCTGCCGGCCCGAGTCGGATAGGACCATGAGCCAGATACGCAACTTCAGCATCATCGCCCATATTGACCACGGCAAGTCCACCCTGGCGGACCGCCTCATCCAGCACACCGGCATGGTGGGGGAGCGCCAGTTCCGGGACCAGCTCCTCGACACCATGGACATCGAACGGGAACGGGGCATCACCATCAAGAGCAACACCATCACCCTGCCCTATACCAGCGCCGCCGGCCAGCAGTTCGACCTCAATCTCATCGATACCCCGGGGCACGTGGACTTCTCCTACGAAGTGAGCCGCGCCCTGGCCTCCTGCGAGGGGGTCCTGCTGGTGGTGGACGCCTCCCAGGGGGTGCAGGCCCAAACCCTGGCCAATCTCTATATGGCCATGGAGCACGACCTCACCATTGTCCCGGTGATCAACAAGATCGATCTGCCGTCCGCAGACGTGGACATGGTGAAAGAGCAGATCGACCGGGAGCTGGGTCTGGACCCGGATATGGCCATCCTGTGCTCCGCCAAGGAGGGGATTGGCATCACCGACGTCCTCGAGGCCATCTGCAACCACATCCCGCCCCCCGTGGGTACCCTGGAAAAGCCCCTGGCGGCCCTGATCTTCGACGCCTACTACGATCCTTACCGGGGCGTCATCGTCAGTTGCCGGGTCTTTGACGGCCGTTTGCGGACCGGAGAGCTCATCCGCTTCCTGTCCAACGACGCCACCTACAAGGTGGAGGAGGTGGGGCTCTTCCGCCTGCAGCGGGAGCCTGCGAAAGAACTGGCCGCCGGCATGGTGGGCTATCTGATCGCCGGCATCAAAACTGTGAGCGACACCCGGGTGGGCGACACCGTCACCTTGGATGCCCGCCCCGCTCCCAGCCCCCTCCCCGGCTTCAAGGAAGTCAAACCGGTGGTCTTCTCCTCCATCTACCCCATGAGCTCCGACGACTACCCCTCCCTGGCCGAGGCCCTGGAAAAATATAAACTCAACGACGCCGCCCTGGTTTATCAAAAGGACTCCAGCACCGCCTTGGGACAGGGATTCCGTTGCGGCTTTCTGGGCCTGCTGCATCTGGACATCGTCCAGGAGCGTCTGGAACGGGAGTTCGCCCAATCCCTCCTGATGACCACCCCCAGCGTGCGCTATCGCTTCGACCTCACCGACGGCGCCACGGTGGAGGTGGACAACCCCCAGTTCTACCCGGACCCCGTCCGCATCAAGACCGGCTACGAGCCCTATATCAAGGCCGTCATCATCATCCCGGAGCGTTACATGGGGGCGGTCATGAAGCTCTGCCTGGAGCGCCGGGGGATAAACTCCAGTTTCAGCTACCCCTCGCCGGGGCGCATCGAAATCACCATGGAGATGCCCCTGGCGGAGGTCATCTTCGACTTCTACGATCGCCTGAAGACCGTCACCCAGGGCTATGGCTCCTTCGACTACGAGCTCATCGACTACCGGGCCGGCGATCTGGTGAAGCTGGATATCCTGGTCAACGGCGAGAAGGTCGACGCCCTCTCCACCATCGTCTTCAAGGACAAGGCCCGTCAGTGGGGCTTGCACATCTGCGAGCGCCTCAAGGAGGAGATCCCCCGGCAGCAGTTCAAGATCGCCATCCAGGGGGCCATCGGCGGCAAGATCATCTCCCGCTCCACCATCTCGGCCTTCCGCAAGGACGTCACCGCCAAATGCTACGGCGGCGACATCACCCGCAAGCGCAAGCTTCTGGAAAAGCAGAAGAAGGGCAAGAAGAAGATGAAGATGGTGGGGGCGGTGATGATCCCCCAAAGCGCCTTCGTGGCCGTCCTCCGCAGCGATACGGATGACTAAAGAAAAAGACAGAACCTGGCGATACTTGATTGACAGGGCTTGTCTGCACCAACTCTATGATTTAAAACTTAATCTAATGTGCAAGGCGTAAGTCCGTCTCTTTTTTCCACCCGCCTGCCGCTGCCGCTGTCAATGCCAGGGAGGCTGCCGATACGTGCTCCCTATCTTCCTGAGACCTGCTAGCTGCTCCCGCACGTATCGCTAAGATGACAATGGAAATCATGCCCCACTTTCAGGAAGGGATTTCGTGAAGCCCGGACGTCGCAGTCTGACCCGCATGTTTCTCTGGTGGGGGCTGGGGGTGGCCGGCACCTCCACCCTCATCCTCACCGGCTTCTGGCTGTACCAGCAATATAGCTATCACCAGCAGGAACTGGTCAACTTTGAACAGGAATATCTCGAGGCCCGCAAGCTCGAACTCAAGAACCAGGTGGAATGGGTCTTGAACTACATCAGCTTTCAGCGGACCCGGGCCGAAGAGCGCCTGAAACGGGAGATCCGGAGCCGCACCGACGAGGCCCATGCCATCGCCCAACACCTCTACGATACCTATCGGCACACCCGCTCACCCGACGACCTCAAAAAGATGATCATTGAAGCCCTGCGCCCCATCCGTTTCAATCAGGGGCGGGGGTATTTTTTCGCTACTTCGCTCCAGGGCGTGGAGCAACTCTTCGCCGACCATCCGGAAATGGAGGGCAAAAACCTCTGGAGCCTTCAGGACGCCCACGGAGCCTACGTCATCCGCGATATGGCGAAGCTGGCGCGAACCCAGGGAGAGGGATTTTACCAGTATTTCTGGACCAAACCCAACACCCCGGGCCGCAATTTCCCCAAAATCGCCTTTATCAAATATTTTACCCCCTTTGACTGGTTCATCGGCACGGGGGAGTACCTGGACGACGTCGAACGGGATATCCAGCAGGAAGTCCTGACCTGGGCCAATTCCCTGGCCCTCACCGATGACTTTTACATCCTGATTCACACATATAAGGGCCTCTGCCTGGCACACCATGACAAAACCCGCATCGGCGTCGATATGTGGGAACATACCGACTCCCAGGGGGTCAAGGTTACCCAGGAATCTGTGCTGTTATCCCGACTGCCGCAGGGGGGATTCCTGGAATATGTGGGCACGATCCGGCCCAGCACCGGCCAGCCCGGGAGGAAGCTCTCCTATTTCCGCAGCCTGCCGGAATGGGAATGGGCCATCGGCGCCGGCTTGTATACCGATTCCCTCAAGAACTTTATCGACCATCGGAAAACGGAACTGCGGGCCGAACTGCGCCAAAATATCGGGCGGACCCTGTCCATTCTCATCAGCCTGGTGGCCCTGACCCTCGGTCTGGCGATGGTCGCCGCCCACCGGGTCAGGGATAATATTGCCGCTTTCCAGGCATTTTTCGCCCAGGCCGCCACCCACTCCCCTCAGATATCCTCGGACTCTCTAGAATTCAGGGAATTCCAGGAGTTGGCCGCCGCCGTCAATAATATGGTGGCCGCCCGGCAACTCGTGGAGGAGGCCCTGCAGCAGAGCAAAACCAGACTGGAGCTGACCCTGGAGGCGGCCCACATGGGCACCTGGGACTGGGACCTGCGCAGCCATGAAGTCATCATTGATAAAGGCCATGCCGCCCTTTTCGGCATCCGTTGGGAGGACTTTGGCGGCACCATCAAGGATGTCGAACAGGTGGTGCATCCCGATGATCTAGGGACGGGCTGGCACGCCCTGAAAAAGGTGACGGATCAGGGCGGGGCCTACGAAAACACCTACCGGGTGGTGTGGCCGGACGGCACCCTCCGCTGGCTGCATTCCTACGGCAAGCTTCTCCGGGACGCCCAGGGGCAGCCCCGGAGACTCCTCGGCATCACCCGGGACATCACTGAGCAGAAAATCATGCTGGATGCCCTGCGGGACAGCGAGCACCTCTTTTCCCAGATCTTTCAGCTCAGCCCCGAAATGATCGGCATCTTCCGGCGGCGGGACGGCAGCTTTCTGATGGTCAACGATGCCCTGGTGAACAACTTGGGCTACGACCGGACCGAGGTCATCGGCCACACCGCCCGGGAACTGGGGCTCTTTGTCCATCCCGAAGATCTGGAGAAGCTTGTCGGCCGGTTGCCGCGGGACGGCGTCGTCCGGAACCAGGAAATCATGATCCGCAAGAAAAACGGAGAGTTCCTTCCCATTATGTTCTCCATGGCGCCCCTGGAGATCCGGGGAGAGCACTGCGTGGTGACGGTGGGGGTGGATATCTCTGAACGCCGACAGGCGGAGGAGGAGCGGGAAAAGCTGGCCTCGCACCTGCGCCAGACGCAGAAGCTGGAGGCCATCGGCCGCCTGGCGGGCGGCATCGCCCACGATTTCAACAATATCCTGGCCGCCATTATGGGCAACACCGAATTGGCCCTGTTGGATGCCGGCGACTCCGGCGTCCAGCGTCACCTGGAACAGGTGCTCACCGCCAGCCAGCGGGCCCGGGACTTGGTCCGGCAGATTTTGGCCTTCAGCCGCCAGCAAGACGGGGAAGAGGGCCAGCCCGCGGTGATGGCCGCCGCCTTGGTGGAAGGCTTGCAACTGTTGCGCGCCTCCCTGCCCGCCACCATTGACATCCGCGCCGCCATCGACAGCCTCGATGCCCTGGTGCCCCTGGGCCCCATCCAGATTCATCAGGTGCTGGTGAACCTGTGCACCAACGCCGCCTACGCCCTGCGGGAGACCGGCGGGGTGATCGAGGTGAGTCTGCGGCAGGTCGTCCTGGGAGCAGCGGAGGCGGCCCGCCACCCGGAGCTCGCCCCCGGTCCCTACCTGGAATTGACGGTGGCCGACAACGGGCCGGGTATTGACCCGGCCATCCAGGATCACATCTTCGATCCCTATTTCACCACCAAGGACATCGGCGAAGGCAGCGGCCTGGGGCTGGCGGTGGTCCACGGCATCGTCAAACGTCATCGGGGCGCCGTCGCCGTCGTCAGCTCCCCCGGCCACGGAACCACTTTTACGGTCTTGCTCCCCCAGGTGTCGAGCGCCCTGCCCCCGGAGGAGAAGCTGGACTCCCCCATCCCGCCGGGGCAGGAGCGCATCCTGTTCGTGGACGATGAACGGGTGCTGACCGAGGTTTATGAGAAGATTCTGAGCTCCCTGGGATATGCGGTGACCACCGCCGCCAGCGGGGAGGAGGGCCTCCAACGCTTCGCGGCCCACCCCGAAGCCTTCGATCTGGTGATCACCGACTACACCATGCCCCGGCTGACGGGCTTGGATCTGGCCCGGGAGGTGCGCCGCCTCCGGGAAGACATCCCCATCATCCTCTGCACCGGCTACAGCGAAGACGTCGATGAGGACAAGGCCCGCGCCTCAGGTATCCAGAAATTGGTCCTCAAACCCCTCAGCCGGCGGCGCTTCGCCCAGGTCATCCGCGGTGTTCTCGACGGTGGCCCGGATGGCCTCCATGAGACCGGCGCCCCGGTGGCGGCTGTGTAACTCAGGGGCGACGTATGCCTAAACCCCGCCAAGAGGTCACCATCTACACCGATGGCGCCTGCCTGGGCAACCCCGGCCCCGGCGGCTACGGCGTGGTCCTGTTATATAACCGACACCGCAAAGAGCTGTCCGGCGGCTTTCACCTCACCACCAACAATCGCATGGAACTCCTGGCGGCCATCGTCGGCCTGCAGGCCCTCAAGACCCCCTGTCGGGTGCAGCTCTACACCGACTCCCAATATCTGGTGAACGCCATCACCAAGGGCTGGGCCCGGCGCTGGCAGGCCAACGGCTGGCGGCGCAACAAGGAGGACAAGGCCCTGAACCCGGACCTCTGGGCCCGACTGCTGGAGTTGTGCGCCCGGCATCAGGTGACGTTTCATTGGATCCGGGGCCACGCCGCTGACCCGGAAAACAACCGCTGCGACGCCCTGGCCAAGCAGGCGGCCGCCGGGGAGAACTTGCCCCCCGATGAGGGGTATGAAACCTTCAACCGGGCGCTGTTGTAATATTTCTCGTAACGGCTCCCGCCAGACCCGCCACGGGATTGGGGGTGGGGGCCCGGGGGCGGGGGTAAGGGCCGTCGGCCCTTACCCCCCTCCCCCGGCAAGCCAGTGGCGGCGCCTTCCCCGCTACTCCACCGTGACGCTCTTGGCCAGGTTCCGGGGCTGGTCCACGTCGGTGCCCCGCAGGTCGGCGATGTGGTAGGCCAACAGTTGCAGCGGCACCACCAGCAGGATGGGGGACAGCTCCAAAGTGGTCCCCGGCACCGGGATCACGGTCTCCACCTTCTCCTTGACGATGAAATTGTCCGCCTCGCTCACCGCGATGACCCGGCCTCGCCGCGCCACCACCTCTTCGATGTTGCTCATCATCTTGTCGAAGACCGGCCCCTGGGTGGCCAGCACCACCACCGGCATGGTCTCGTCGATGAGCGCGATGGGGCCGTGCTTCATCTCTCCCGCGGGGTAGCCCTCGGCGTGGATGTAGGAGATTTCCTTCAGCTTCAGCGCCCCTTCCAGGGCGATGGGGTAATGGAGGCTGCGCCCCAAATACAGGAAGTTATGGGCGTTCATATACTTATGGCCGATCTGGCGGATAACGCGGTCGGCGTCCAGGACCTCCTGCACCAGGGTGGGGAGCTTGAGCAAAGCCTGCAGGTGTTCCTGAATCTGCCCCGGACTGAGGCGCTGCTGCAGGGCCGCCAGGTGCAGGGCGATGAGGTAGAGGGCCACCAACTGCGTGGTGAAGGCCTTGGTGGAGGCCACCCCGATCTCCGGACCGGCATGGGTGTAAAACACGCTCTCCGAGTCCCGGGCGATGGAGGAGCCCACCGCGTTGCAGATGGCCAACGTCCGGGCCCCCTTGGCCTTGCCTTCCCGCAGGCCCGCCAGGGTGTCCGCGGTCTCGCCGGACTGCGATATGGGCACCAGCAGGGTGGCGGCGTCCACAAAGGGGTCGCGGTAGCGGAACTCCGAACCCAGGTCCACCTCCACCGGCAACCGGCACAGGCTCTCCATCAGGAATTTGCCCACCAGGGCGGCGTGAAACGAGGTCCCGCAGGCCACCAGGGTGATCTTCTTCAGATGGCGTACCTCCTCCGCGTTCATGTGAAACTCTTCCAGAACGATCTGACCCTTGTCGGGGTTGATGCGCTGCCGGAAGGTGTCGATTAAAGCCCGGGGCTGCTCGAAGATCTCCTTGAGCATGAAGTGCTTGTAGCCCGCCTTTTCCGCCATGGCCGGGCTCCAGGTGATGGTGGCCACCGGCCGCTCCTGGGGCTCTCCCTCCAGATTCTCGATCACCGCCTCCCCCTCCCGCAGAATGACCACGTCGCCGTCTTCCAGAAAGATCATCCGGCGGGTATGGGAGAGAATGGCCGGGATGTCGGAGGCCAGAAAATTCTCGCTGTCGCCCAGCCCCAGAATCAGGGGGCTTTCCTTGCGGGCGGCCACCAACGTCCGGGGCTCCCGGTCGTTGATGACCACCACCGCATAGGAACCCCGGGTATCCTTCAGGGCCCGGCGCACCGCCTCCACAAAATCGGCCCCCTGGCTGCTGTACTTGTAAATCAGTTGGGCGATGATCTCCGTGTCGGTCTCCGAGGAAAAGGTGTGCCCCTCGGCGATCAACTGCCGCTTCAGCTCCAGGTAGTTTTCGATGATGCCGTTGTGGACCACGGCGATGTGCCCCACCTGATGCGGGTGGGCGTTGCTCTCCGAGGGCCGCCCGTGCGTGGCCCACCGGGTGTGGCCGATGCCCACGGTGCCTTCCAGGGGCGACTCCTGGAGCTGCTTCTCCAACTCCCGCAGCTTGCCCACGCTGCGGCGGATATCCAGGCCCCGGGGCCCCATCACCGCCATGCCGGCGGAGTCGTAGCCCCGGTACTCCAGGCGTTTCAAACCATCCAACAAAATCGGCATAACCGGCCGCGGGCCTACATATCCGATGATTCCGCACATACTTCCACCTCGCCTCTCTCGGTCCCGGGTCCCGGGGACTTATTTTTTGTCCTTGATTACCTGCCGGCCCCGGGCGATGGCCAGTTTGCCCGGCGGCACGTCCGCCGTGATGGTGGAGCCCGCCCCCACGTAGGCGCCTTCCCCGATGATCACCGGAGCCACCAACGCGCTGTTGCTGCCGATGAAGGCCCCGGGTTCGATGGTCGTCTTGAATTTATTCTTCCCGTCGTAGTTGCAGGTGATGGTGCCGGCCCCCACGTTGACGTTCTCCCCCACCTCCGCGTCGCCCAGGTAGGTGAGGTGCCCCGCCTTCACTCCGGGATGCAGAATCGATTTCTTGACCTCCACGAAGTTGCCCACCTTGGCCCCCCGCCCGATGACGCTGCCGGGCCGCAGGTGGGCGAAGGGCCCCAACTGCACTCCGTCTTCCAGCCGGCACTCCGTGATCACGGTGTGCATCTTCACGAAGACCCCCGCCCCCAGGGTGCTGTTCTCGATCTTGACGTTGGGTTCCAGGCGGCAGCCGGAGCCGATGGCGGTCTGCCCCATCAGATAGCAGTTGGGGTAGATGACCGTGTCCGGGCCGATGCTCACGTCCGCCTCGATGTAGGTGGCCGCCGGATCGATGAGGGTGACCCCGGCCAGCATGTGCCGTCGGTTGATCTGTCCCCGGACGTGTTGGCTGGTCTCCGCCAGTTCCACCCGGGTGTTGATGCCCCGGAAGCTGTAGGGGTCGTCGCTTACCAGCCGGGTCACCGGCAGGTTCCGGCTCCAGGCCGCGGCGATCACGTCGGTGAGATACAGCTCCTGCTGATCGTTGTCCGGCCGCAGGGTGTCCAGGGCCGCTTCTAAAAAAGAGAAATCGAAACAGTAGGTGCCGGTGTTGATTTCTCGAATCGACAATTCTTCCGGGGTGGCGTCCCGGGCCTCCACGATTTTGAGAACCCTCCCTTCCCCGTCGGTGACGATGCGCCCGTACATCCCCGGCTCCGCCAGTTCCGCCGTCAGGATGGTGGCGGCCGCCCCCCGGGCTCGATGCTCCTCATAAAGGCTCTGCAGCGTCGCCGCGCTCAACAGCGGGACGTCCCCGCACAGGACCAGGACCGTGCCCCGGTAGCCCGCCAGCTGCGCCGCCGCCACCTGCACCGCGTGACCGGTCCCCAACTGCGGCTCCTGGGTGACGAAGGTCACGGGGTAGGCCCTGAAAGCCGCCTGCACCTCCTCGCCCTGATAGCCCACCATCACCAAAATCTTCCGCACCTCGAGCTCCCGCAGGGTGTCGAGCACATACCCCAGCATCGGCCGCCCCATGATGGGGTGCAGCACCTTGGGAATCTGCGACTTCATGCGGGTGCTTTTGCCCGCCGCCAACACAATGGCGGCCACTTCCCTCATATCTTGTTCCATCGGCCGTCCTTCAGGCAAACCATATGTGGACAATTATTTGCAACAAAAATGCCACCATCTCGGAGGCGGACATTTCATGCGGAGACTGTACCCAGCGTTTTCTTATGTCGATAATTATAAACAGAAAAAGTATGAATGCCGAAGCGATTTTTCCATCTTCTCCCCCGGTGGGCCCCCGGACGCGCCTTCTCCCCTCCCGAAACGATTTTTTTCCCTCCCCCCTGCTGTGCTATAGTGAAAAACATGATATCTTTACCCCGGGCGATGCTGGCCGGCCGGTTCTGTTTGCGGCCCGGCCGCCCCGCAAATTTCCGGGATGGGGAGGAAGTGTAGGACAGGGCCGGGAACCCGCTTCCCCGGGCCCTCTCCTGCAAAGCGACGGCATGGCGGTGCGCTTGGAAATAACCTGGCGGCCCGAGTTGACGGACGCCGAAGGCGAGGGGGTCAGGCGTCAGGCCCGGGAGTATTTCGGGCTGACGTGCGACCGGGTGCGGGTGATTCAGCTTCTGACCCTGGATGCGGCTATCAGCCCCGAGGAGCTGGAGGCGGTGCGCCGGGAGGTGTTTACCCACCCGGTGACCCAACTCTCCGGTTTCCGTCCCCTGGCCCGGGACTTCGACTGGGCCGTGTGGGTGGGTTTCCGGCCGGGGGTGCGCGACACCGCCGGCTCCACCGCCGTGGAGGCCATCGAGGCCTTTCTGGGCCGTTCTCTGGGAGCCGGGGCCGCGGTCTACACCTCCAAGCTCTACCTGTTCAGCGGCGCCGGCCTCGACGCCGCCGCCGTCGCCCGGGTGGGCCGGGAGCTCCTGGCCAACGACATCATCCAGGAGTGCCGGGTCTTCTCCCGGGCGGACTGGGACCCCGAGGTCGGCGTCGGCCTGATCATCCCCCAGGTGCGCCTGGATCACATCCCCACCGTCACCACCCTGGCCGTCGACAGCGACGCCCTGCTCAAAAAACTCAGCGACGAGCGCCATCTGGCCCTCCAGGAGCAGGACATCCCCGTCATCCGGGAGTATTTCCTGCGGCCCGCGGTCATCGCCCGGCGGCGGCAGCTGGGATTGGGCTTGCCCACCGACGTGGAGTTGGAATACATCGCCCAGGCCCGCAGCGACCACTGCAACCATAACACCTTCCGGGGGCTCTTCCGCTACCGCGACCTGGCCGCCGGCGAGGCCGTCACCGTGGACAACCTCTTCAAGACCTGCATTGAAGCCCCCACCCGGGAGCTGGCCGAGGCCAAGGACTGGGTGGTCTCGGTGCTCTGGGACAATGCCGGCGTCGGCGCCTTCGACGAGGACTTCGACTACGTCATCACCGGCGAGACCCACAACTCCCCCTCCAACATGGAGGCCTACGGCGGCTCCCTCACCGGCATCGTCGGCGTCTACCGCGACCCCCTGGGCACCGGCCGGGGGGCCAAACTGATTGCCGGCCTCTACGGCTACTGCGTGGGCCCCCGGGACTACGCCGGCCCCCTCACTCCTCACCTCCACCCCCGGCGGCTCCTGGACGGCGTCATCGCCGGCGTCAAGGACGGCGGCAACAAGAGCGGCATCCCCACCCCCCTGGGCATTCTGCACTTTGATGAAAGCTACCTGGGCAAGTGCCTGGTCTTCGTGGTGGCCCTGGGGCTGCTCCCCAAATTGATCCAGGGCGCCCCCGCCTCCCGGAAGACAACCTCCCCCGGCGACCTCATCTTCATGTGCGGCGGCCGGGTGGGCAAAGACGGCATCCATGGCGTCACCGCTTCCTCCGAGGTCTACGGCGCCCACACTCCCGCCGGCCACGTCCAGATCGGCGACCCCTATACCCAGAAAAAGATGCACGACTTTCTGCTGGAGGCCCGGGACGCCGGCTTCATCGCCTTCATTACCGACTGCGGCGGCGGCGGCCTGTCCTCCGCCATCGGCGAGTCCTGCCGCTTCGCCGGCGGCTGCGAGGTCTGGTTGGAGAAGGTTCCCCTGAAGTACGCCGGCCTGGACCAGTGGGAGATCTGGATCTCCGAATCCCAGGAGCGCATGGTGGTGGCGGTGCGTCCCGAGCACGAGGCGGCCTTCCTGAAACTCGCCCGCAAGCACGCCGTGGAGGCCACCGTCATCGGCCGTTACACCGACTCCGGCGCCCTGCACCTCAGCTATGAGGGCGTCACCTGCGCCTATATCGACCTGGACTTTCTGGAAAGCGACTTCCCCCAGTGGCAGTTCGAGGCCGACTGGACCCCTCCCGAGCGCCGCAGCCTCACCGAGCCCGTGCTGGGGGAGGCCGCCGACCACACCGCCCTCCTCCACACCCTGCTGGCCCGCCCCAATCTCTGCGCCCGCAACTGGATCGCCCGCCAGTACGACCACGAAGTCCAGGGCGGCAGCGTCCTCAAACCCCTGGTGGGCAAACACGCCGATGTCCCCGGCGACGCCGTCCTCCTGCGCCCCCGCCTGGACTCCCGCCGCGGCCTGGCGGTGAGCCTGGCCCTCAACCCCGCCTACGGCAGGATCGACGCCTACCACATGACCGCCCTCACCATTGATGAGGCGGTGCGCCGCCTCCTGGCCGTGGGCGGCGCCCTGGACCACATCTCCGGGGTGGACAACTTCTGCTGGCCCTCCATTCAGTACGATCCGGTGAGCAACCCCGACGGTAAGTTCAAGGCCGCCCAACTGGTGCGGGCCAACTGGGCCCTGCGCGACCTCTGCCGGGCCTACGGCATCCCGCTGCTCTCCGGCAAGGACAGCATGTACATCGACGGCCATCTCCCCGGGCGCTTCGGCGAGACCCACAAGGTCTCCGGGCTGGCCACGCTGCTTTTCACCGCCGTGAGCGTGGTGGGCGACGTGGCCCGGGCCCTCACCCTCGACCTCAAGCAGCCCGGCGACCTGATCTATCTGGTGGGTGCCACCGGCGACGAACTGGGCGGCTCGGAGTTCTACGAGCTCTTCGGCTATACCGGCCTTCATGTCCCCCAGGTGCGGGTGGACGACTTTCTGCCGCTGTACCGGGCCCTAGAGACGGCCGTCCGGGAAGAGGCCCTGGCCTCCTGCCACGGCGTCTACCGCGGCGGCGTCGGCGTCCATCTGGCCCTCAAGGCCCTGGCCGGGGACCTGGGCCTGGAGGTTGACCTCAGGTCCACCGCCCCCACGCCCCGGACGGCCCTTTACTCCGAATCCGCCGGCCGCTTCCTGGTGACCGTGGCCCCCGACGACCGGGACCGCTTCGCGGCCCTGATGCAGGGCCAACCGCTCACCCTTTTGGGAAAGGTGCGCTCTGACGACCGCGTCGTCGTGCGCTGGGACGGGACGCCCCTCATCGACACCGCCGTCGCCGCCCTCAAGGCCGACTGGCGGCGCCGCTTCGGAGATTTGATATAATTATAGTATGCGAAAATAGGATCTCCTTTTATGCCACTTTTATCGGAAGAAAGAGAGGAACTTTTCAGGGAGTTTTTAAGACAGACTGAAGAAGACCTGCTTAACGTCATTGAAGAAAAAAGGAGTAGATTAGGGGGTTGGGAAAAATTAATAAAGCGATACCAATCAGCCCAAAGAAAAGTTTTGAATGATTCTATTTCATTCCTAAAACAATTTCATGAAGCTCATAATGAAATATGTACTGCAGTAGTTTTGTTAGAGGATAGCACATTACCTAATGATACAAATATAGATTATGAACTTGATATTAAGGGATGCAATAAAAAAATCGATTTTATCGTAACTGCAGCAAATTCGCCGATTAGATATGTAGAAGTTAAAACTATACATCCAATAACTCAAGATGATTGGATTAAATATAAAGCGGCCTTAGAACAAAATAGATTTACAGAAAATACTCGTTTAATTCTCGACCAGGAATGGCTTGGGGGCGAGTTATACCATAATTATATTTCATCTCGAAGTAAATTTCTTGAATATTGCATGGATTTTGAGGAAAAAATTGAAGCTTGCTTAACAAATAAATTGAATAAAATTACTTTTCTTTTACTATTTAGCAACGGTTTTGATTGGCATATTGATACCCTAGAAGATTTTGAATTTTTTTACTCTCATAGACGTCATGCACCAGATGATCATTTTGCAAAAATGGAAGAGTATCATATTAAAATTAACGAAATTAACTTAAAGAGAAATATCAATTACTTTGCATACGCTGAACGTCCAAATCTTGAGATAAGACCAAAAAGAAATATAATATGGAATGTAACCTATCCTGATACACCGTGGGAGACACATTAATGCACGCTGAAATTCTTGTTCTCCACTTCGACCGTGATACGGTGGACAAGCCGATTATTTACAAACTGGCCAAGGACTTCGATCTGGAGTTCAATCTGCTCAAGGCCACCATCTACCCCCGCAAGGAGGGGCTCATCGTCTTGGAGTTGCGGGGCCATCCCAAGAACTTCAAGCGGGGTGTCAAGTACCTGCGGGATTCCGGCGTCAAGGTGGAGCGGGTGGCCCACGACGTCCGCCGCAATGAAGACCTCTGCTACCAGTGCGGCGCCTGCACCGCGGTCTGCCCCACCGGCGCCCTCCACATCAAGCGTCCCGAAATGGAAGTGCTCTTCGATCCCGAAAAATGCAGCGCCTGCGAACTCTGTTGCCCCGTCTGTCCGGCCCGGGCCATGGAGGTTAAAATCAACCGCAATGCCGTCTAGAAAACCGTAACGAGGTCTGCCGCTGAATCCCTCCGGCTCCGCCTCCTGGCTGGTGGCGTGCTATTCCGGCGCCTTTGCCGCCCTGGTCTCCGGCATCTATTTCTTTCTGCCCCTCTATCTCAAGGACGGCCTGCTCTTCAGCGGGACCCAGATCGGCCTGCTCTACGGCGTTTTGAGCCTCAACGCCCTGGTGGTGAGCTTTCCCCTGGGCGTCGCCGGCGATCGCTTGCCGGTGCGCCGCCTTTTGCAGGTGGGGCTGGCCACCGTCGCCGTCGGCATCTGGGGCCTGTCCGCGGTGCGCCCCTTCTGGCTCTACCTCATGGTTTTCTGGGTCTTCGGCCTGGGGGTTTATATCTTCCGCCAGTCCCTGGACACCCTGCTCTTCAAGATCAGCACCGCGGCCCCCTCCCGGGCCTTCGGACGTTATAACGCCTGGCGCATGGGCGGCATGCTGGTGGGCACCCTGGGCGGCGGGCTGCTCATTTACTCCCTGAATTTCCCCCTCACCCTGAAGATTATGGCCGTGGCCGCGGTCGTGCTGCTGCTCCCCACCCGCGGCCTGCCCCTCACCACCCTCCATCAGGCGCCCCTCACCCAGTATTGGCGTGATTTCACCAATCCCCGGGTGGTCTTCTTCGCCACCTGGCTCTTCCTCTTTACCTTGCATTGGGGGGCCGAAAATACTAGCTACGGCCTCTTTCTCCATCAGAACCTGGGGCTTACCCCCCGCCAGATGGGCTTTTATATGTCGGTGGAGTTTGCCGTCCTGGCGGTCACCGCCTTCCTGCACGGGCGCTTTTGGGCCGGCCGGCTTCCCCCCATGGTCTTTCTGGGCATCGCCCTGTTCACCTCCGGCCTCGGCCACATCCTCATGACGCAGCCCCCGGTCCTCTTTTCCCTGTTCTGGCGGGCGGTCCACGGCCTGGGGGACGGCCTCATCCTCATGGAGAGCTACGCCACCATCGCCCGGCTCTTCCACGTGGAGCGGGTGGGGGGCAACTCCAGTCTCATCAGCCTGGTCAGCACCCTGGGGGCCTTTGCCGGCGCCCTCCTCTTCGGCCCTTTGGGGGCCCGCTGGGGCTACGAGTGGCCCTTGATCATCTCCGGAATCATCGCCTTGCTGCTCATGCCCCTGGCCTGGTGGGGCTCCCGCTGGGATCTTCAAAGCAGCAACTGAGATGGGATTTTGCTGTACGGGTTTGGCAGGATTTCAATCTGCGCCGCCAGAGGGTGGGTCCTGTTACCCCGTTACGGGGCGGCCCCAAAAAAAAGAGGCGCGCCCCGCACGCCTTGTGATGCTCTCTGCCGGCCGAAAATGCTGTTCGGCTGCGCCCCCCCGGGTGGCCCGGACAACTTCGTTCCCCGGCCGGCGCCGCCGCCCGCGGATCCCTCAACGGCCCGATCCCCGAGCCCGTCACCCCCTCTCCCGGCTGTCACTCAGGTTTCACACCGCAAAACCGTGTTCAGCGCTCTCAGCATAAGATAGTGGCGCCCGGGCGCGATTGCCCGCCGGTCTTGTTGACCTTGGGCTTCTTCTTCTTGCCTTTCTTGGCCTTCGTCGCCTTCTTCTTCCCGTTGTTTTTGGGGGCCTTGGCCTTGGCCTTGGTTTTGGCGGGGGCTTTCTTGGCGGGCGTATAACCGGTGGCGGCGGGGGGACCTCCGGGGTCCGCCGCCCTCGGGGCCGCCGGCGCCGCCGGTTGTTCGCTCACCGGGGGAGTGGCGGCCGGCGGCGGCGTGATCTCCCGTTGGGCCTGACCGGCAGTGGTCAGGGCGACACACAACGCCCCCGTGGCGGCTACACAGGCAAGCTTCTTCATCTTCTCTCCTCGGCATAAAAAACGACCTCACCAGGTGAGGCCTTCAGTGCATGGGACACAGGGTATGGTGGCGGTGCAGGGATTTGAACCCCGGACACTGCGGATATGAGCCGCATGCTCTGACCACCTGAGCTACACCGCCACAATTGGTTTTGCTAAATCTTGTACCGCAGCGCCCCGTATGTCAACAGGAAAATCTCGCCGTTAGCCTCTCTTCCCGCTCTGCCGCCGGGCGTGTCGCCCGCCGCCGCCTTTTCCCCTTTCACTTGCGCCCCGGGTTTGCCAAACCTCTTCAACTCCCCGTCCCGCCCTTGGACAGCGCCTTGATGGCCGCCTTCAGGAAGGGGTCCTCCCTACCCTTCATGGCCTGGGGATCCAGCGTCACTTCCACGTCCGGCTTCACTCCCCGGCCTTCTATGCGTTCGCCGTTGGGACGGAAATGGTCCCAACTCGATACCTGCACGAACGCCCGGGTCGGCAGGGCCAGCACCACGGGATTGCCCGACGCCCCCGCGGTGGTCGTGCCCACCAACACCGCCCGCTTGGCGTCCTGGAGGACCGCGGCCACGTGCTCCGCCGTGGAGGCCACCTTCTCATCGATGAGCAGCGCCATCGGTCCCGCATAACTGTGGCCCTGGGGCTTGACCCCCATGGCCGTTTTTTGGCCGTTCTTGCGGACGATGACTCCCCCCGGGATGGGCCGGTCGATGAACCGCCCCACGAGCTGATCGCCGTTGCCCATGATCCCGCCGCCGTTGCCCCGCAGATCGACGATCAGGCCCTTCATCGGCTGCAGCCGGGTCAGAGCCTGGTCCAGGGCCGTCCCCGGGGGCGACTGGAAGCTGCTGACCTTGATATACCCCCAACCCCCCGGCAGCCGCCGGTACCCCAGCGCACTCTTCGCCGTGTCGCTCACCGCGAATTCCGTCTCCCGCACCAGTTGTACCCCGGACCGCCGACCCCGGCGGGGCTCGCCCGCCTCCCGGCCGGGAATCTCATAAGTCATCCGGGTGGTGACGGTCTTGCCGTGCGGCGTGCGGAAGGTCAGCTCCGCCGCCTCCCCCGGCTTGCCGCGCAGGGCCTGGTCCAGGGCCTCCAACTGCCGCGCCGCTTCCGTGGCCCCCGGCGCGGTCTCCCGGTGGCGCTCGATGGCCTCGGCCACCGGCTGCTGATTGAGCCTCACCAGCTCCATCCCGGGACGGACGCCGTTCTCCTCCCCTGTGCGGCTTCCCGCCACCGACACCACCACCCAGCCGCCGTTGGCCTGCCGCAACACCAGGGGCAGACGGCCCTGGCGGCCCTGCTGGGGGGCCACCACCCGGGTGTGGCCGTCCTTCAGCTCGCTCACCATACGCGCCAGCACCTGGTGGAATTCATCGTCGTTGGCCGCCTTGGCCGCCTGGGGGGCGTACTTTTTCTTGACCTCCTCCCAGTTCACCTCCTTCAGTTGGAAACTGGGATAAATCTCGTTGATCCGCTGCCATACCTCCAGGAACATGGCCTGGTACGTCCGGCCTTTGATCTTGATGACCTGGACCCCCGGCGGAAACTGGGAATCCTTCCGGACCTGGCGGGACTGGCGCCACGAAGCCCCTTCCGCCCCCCCCGGGCCGATTCCGCTCCCCCCCGGCCCCCACGCCACTATCAACCCCAGCCACAATGCCGCCATCCGGCGGGCGGTGAACACCTTCCCCATGCCGTGCCTCTGATTTCTGATTCGGCTGCTGAACATGACCCCGGAAAAGCCCGGCCCGCCCCGCGGTCCGGCCCCCTCACCTCCGGCTGCCCTCATGTTTCCTATGATATACCATATCGGCGATTTTCCCGTAAATCTGTAACCCCCCCCAATTCCCCCCCACCCTGCCGCCCGCCGCGGAGTGCCCCGACAGGCGCCTCGAAATTTTTTTCTCTACCTCCCCGCAAGGAAACATGAATTGTTCCGCGCAAGTAAAATATCGGTGAATTTTTTGCCCCCCGTTTGGCCCCGTAAAGTTATTGACATTGTCGCTCAGATTTGCTATTCAACCCTTTGTGTGAATATTTGCACATTGTCTGTGCTTCAGTTGCCAGGGAAGTAATCATTCCCCAGTTTTGCTCAGCAAGCCCACCCTGGCGCTACCAGCAGCAGTGGCAGCTTCTTGCAAGGGGGTGATGCGTAAGTTTAGCGGACCAATGCCGGAATTTCGTGCAGCACGAAAAATTTTTGGTAGTTCAGGCACTAGTACCCCATACTGACGGATCCGACTGGGTGCGATCCCGAAGATGAGGAGATTTTCAGTTTTATAAGGAGGGATTTAATGGATATTATGAATTTTGCCTTGATGTGTGGCTTGGTCGGCGTCGCCTACGGCCTGTTCACCACCACCTGGGTGTTGAAACAGGAAGCCGGCTCCGCGCGGATGCAGGAAATCTCTGCCGCCGTGCAGGAAGGCGCCGGAGCTTTCTTGAACCGGCAGTATAAAGCCGTAGCCATGGTCGGCGCAGTGCTCTTCGTACTGCTCTTCGGCCTCGGTAAATACACCGCCATCGGCTTCGTCATCGGCGCCGTCGGCTCCGCCGCCTGCGGCTACATCGGTATGTACGTGGCCGTGCGGGCCAACGTGCGCACCGCCCAGGCCGCCTTCAAGAGCATGTCCTTCGCTCTTACGGTGGCCTTCCGGGGCGGCTCGGTGACCGGTCTGCTGGTCGTCGGCTTGGGCCTCCTGGGCGTCGCCGGCTACTACAAGTTCCTCATGCAGATCGCCAAGGTTGATGCCGTCACCGCCATGCACGCCCTGGTCGGGCTGGGCTTCGGCTGCTCCCTGGTCTCCGTCTTCGCCCGGTTGGGCGGCGGTATCTACACCAAGGCCGCCGACGTCGGCGCCGACCTCGTCGGTAAAGTCGAAGCCGGCATCCCCGAGGACGACCCCCGCAACGCCGCCGTCATCGCCGACAACGTCGGTGACAACGTCGGTGACTGCGCCGGTATGGCCGCCGACCTCTACGAAACCTACACCGTTACCGTGGTCGCCGCCATGTTGCTGGCCGCCACCGTCTACGGCGCCGACTCCCCCGCGGTGATCTTCCCGCTGGTCATCGGCGGCGTTTCCATCATCGCTTCGGTTATCGGCACCTACTTCGTGAAACTCGGCAAATCCGAGTACATCATGGGCGCCCTTTACAAAGGCCTGGCCGTCTCCGCGGTGCTGGCCACCATCGCCTTCTACCCCCTGGCCAACAAGTTCATGGCCGGTGTGGCCGCCAAGGCCGCTAAAGGCGCTGCCGCCGGGTTCGCCATCCCCACCTTTAACGTCTTCATGCTGGCCCTCATCGGTGTGGCCCTCACCGGCCTCATCGTGATCATCACTGAATACTTCACCTCCAAGAGCTTTGCTCCGGTGAAGTCCATTGCCGCCTCGTCCACCACCGGGCACGGCACCAACGTCATCCAGGGTCTGGCCATCTCCATGAAGGCCACCGGCGCCCCGGTTATCGTCATCGTCGGTGCCATTCTGTACGCCTTCCACCTGGGCGGCGGTCTGGCTAACCCGGGCACCGGCCTCTACGCCATCGCCCTCACCGCCGTGGCCATGCTGTCCATGACCGGTATCGTCGTGGCCATCGACTCCTACGGCCCCATCACCGACAACGCCGGTGGTATCGCCGAAATGGCGGAACTGCCCGAAGAAATCCGCAACATCACCGATCCCCTGGATGCGGTGGGCAACACCACCAAGGCCGTCACCAAGGGCTACGCCATCGGCTCCGCCGGGCTGGCCGCCCTGGTGCTCTTCGCCGAGTACTCCCGGTCCTTCCCCGCCGGCCTCTCCTTCGAGCTGTCCGATCCACGGGTCCTGGCCGGTCTGTTCATCGGCGGTCTGCTGCCCTACTACTTCGCCGCCATGTGTATGGAAGCGGTGGGTAAGGCGGCCGGCGGCGTCGTGGACGAAGTGCGGCGTCAGTTCCGGGAAATCCCCGGCATCATGGAAGGCACCGCCAAACCTGAATACGGCACCTGCGTCGACATCGTCACCAAGGCCGCTCTGAAGCAAATGATGGTTCCGGCCCTGATCCCGGTGCTGGCTCCCGTCATCGTCGGCTTCATGCCCGGCCTGGGCCCCGTTGCCCTGGGCGGTATGCTCATCGGCTCCATCGTCACCGGTCTGTTCCTGGCCATCGCCATGACCTCCGGCGGCGGCGCCTGGGATAACGCCAAAAAGGCCATCGAAGACGGCCTCTACGGCGGCAAGGGCTCCGATGCCCACAAAGCCGCGGTCACCGGCGACACCGTCGGCGATCCTTACAAGGATACCGCTGGCCCCGCCATCAACCCCATGATCAAGGTCGTCAACATCGTGGCCCTGCTCCTGGTGCCTCTGTTGGCCAGATAATCTGCCTCTGCGGTAGAGTCTGATCTCCGGGGCCGGCCCACCAGCCGGCCCCGGTTTTTTGTCCCCCGGCAGGGCGCTCCCCCCGCCGCCTACGGCGCCGTTCCCCCGATGGGCTGAACGGACAAGGGGCCGCCGGAGCCCCCCTGTCCCCTGGTAATCGCCTTCCCCGGCCTAGATGACCATGAAAGGCGGCGGCGACTGCATAAAAAACTTTCCCCCGCCGAAGAAAAAATTTATACTATCATTTTAAATTTTACAGACTCGGAGTATGCCCCATGGCCCGTTGGAACAAAGACCGCCGCCTGTTGGACCACGAACACACCGCCTTCTGGTCCCACCGGCTTCAGGAAGTGGACGAACCCAATTTGATGCGCAATCTCTACCCCTACGACGAGATCGCCCGCATCGATTTCGACTATAAATTCGTCATGCCCAACCCCCCGAAGGAGATGCTCATCACCGACACCACCTTCCGGGACGGGCAGCAGGCCCGGCCGCCCTACACCGTCCGCCAGATCGTGGAGATCTTCGACATGCTCCACAAGCTCTCCGGACCCCGGGGCATCATCCGCCAGAGTGAGTTCTTCCTCTATAGCGACAAGGACAAGGAGGCCGTCCACCGCTGCCTCGACCGGGGCTACAGGTACCCCGAAGTCACCGGCTGGATTCGGGCCACCGCCGCCGACCTGCCCCTGGTGCGCGACATGGGCCTCAAGGAGACCGGCATCCTCACCTCCGTCTCCGATTACCACATCTTCTTCAAGATGAACGGCAACCGCGCCAAGATCATGGACCAGTACCTGGGGATCGTCAAGTCCGCCCTGGAGTTGGGCATCGTCCCCCGCTGCCATTTCGAGGACGTCACCCGGGCCGACATCTACGGCTTCTGCATCCCCTTCGCCATCGAACTCATGAAGCTGCGCCAGGAGTCCGGCATCGACATCAAGGTCCGCCTCTGCGACACCCTGGGCTACGGCGTCCCTTACCCCGGCGCGGCCCTGCCCCGCAGCGTCCCCCGGCTCATCCGGGCCTTCATCGAAGACGCCGGCGTCCCCGGCCGCCTGCTGGAGTGGCACGGCCACAACGACTTCCACAAGGTCTTCATCAACGGCACCTTCGCCTGGCTCTACGGCTGCGGCGCCGTGAACGGCGCTCTGTTGGGCTTTGGCGAACGCACCGGCAACACCCCCATCGAGGCCCTCATCATCGAATACATCGCCTTCCACGGGCACAATAACGGCGTCGACACCACCGTCATCACCGACATCGCCCGCTACTTCGAGGCCGAACTCAAGTACAATATCCCCCCCAACTACCCCTTTGTGGGCAAGGACTTCAACGCCACCTCCGCCGGCATCCACGCCGACGGCGTCATCAAGAACCCGGAGATCTACAACATCTTCGACACCGACAAGATCCTGCGCCGGCCCATCACCATCACCATCACCGATAAGACCGGCAAGGCCGGCGTGGTCTACTGGCTCAACTCCCGCCTGGGCCTCACCGGCGACCAGGCCCTGGACAAACGCCACCCCGGCGTGGTCAAGATCGCCAACCGCATCGACGAAATGTACAAGCAGGGCCGGGTCACCTCCATCTCCAACAACGAAATGGAGACCATGGCCCGCAAATACCTCCCGGAATACTTCGTCTCGGAGTTCGACCTGCTCAAGGACAAGGCCGAAAAGCTGGCCGCCCACCTGGCCGAAGACCTGGCCGAACGCGAGGAGGTCCGCACCATGACCCCCGCCGTCATGGAACCGGTGATGCAGGCCGTCCTCGACGCCAACCCCTTTATCCAGTTCATGTACGTCACCAACCTCGACGGCCGGAAGATCACCCGCAACATCACCAAGATCGTCGACCGGGCCAAGTACGAGGAGGCCAAGCCCGACGAGGACCTCTCCAACCGCAACTGGTTCATCGAACCCATCAAGTCCGGCAAGGTCTTCGTCTCCGACTTCTACACCTCCCGCTTCACCGGCGCCCTGTGCATCACCGTCTCCGTCCCCATCCGCAACGACAACGACGAAATCCAGGGCATCCTGGGCATGGACATCCGCTTCGAGGACCTCGCCAAAATGGAAAAGGACGGCGAACTGTAATATCAGTTTCCAGTTTTTAGTTTCCAGTGAAATGACAAGGGCGCTCCCGAAAAGGAAGCGCCCTTTTTTTGGGTTTTAGGTTTTAGCCCGTAGGGCTGGAAAGCGCCGCACCTCCCGCCTTTTTCCTGTCTTTTTCCTCGTTCCCCAACTCCCGCTGGGGAACGCCATTACCCGGCCCAGCTCCCGCTGGGCCACCTTTTTTTTCTGGTTCCCAAGTAAACGTAGGGTGGGCACCGCCCCCCCTGTTATTGCCTGCACCCGCCAGGCCCCGCCTGGCCACTTCTATAGTGGAGAAACACCATGAAACGCCAACTCACCGCCATCATCGAACGGGAAGGCGACGCCTATGTCGCCCTCTGCCCGGAGCTGGATATCGCCAGCCAAGGTGACACGATCGCAGCCGCCCGGGAAAATCTTCGGGAAGCCTTGGAACTCTTCTTTGAGACAGCCTCCCCCCAGGAAATCGACACCCGTCTGAGTGAAGAGGTGTACATTACCCGGGTAGAGGTGGCGGTTGGGTAGACTGCGGCTCCCGCCCGCCCCCCCTGCAGAAAAAATCCCCGCCCGCCGTCATCTGAGGTATAATAACCTCTTATGGCGCTTCTCGAACATCATCTCGCCTCGCTGCCCGGCCGGGGCGGGCAGGGACCGGGGGGCCTTTGCCCTTTTCCCCGTAGTCGTTTCGCCGCGCAGGACGCCGCCCGGTGACCGCCGCCCCCCTGCCCCACGTCTCCGCCCCCGGCTCGCCCCCCGCCACCTGGCGCGAGGTCGCCCTCGTCGCCGGCCTGGCCCTCTTCCTCTTCGCCCTGCGCCTGGGGACCCCCGGCCTCATGGATCCCGACGAAGGCCGTTACGCCCAGATCGCCCGGGAGATGCTGGCCTCCGGCGACTTCCTCACCCCCCACCTCAATCAGGTCAAATACCTGGAAAAGCCGCCCCTGGTCTATTGGCTCACCGCCGCCGCCCTGGCCCTCTTCGGCCTCACCGAATCCGGCGCCCGGCTGGTGCCCGCCCTCAGCGCCGTGGGCGGCGTCCTGGGCCTCTGGTGGTTGGGCCGCCGCCTCTTCTCCCCCACCGTGGCCCTCCTGGGGGCCGCCGTCCTGGCCACCTCGGTGGGCTACCTCATCCTGGGGCGTCTCCTCACCCTCGACATGCCCCTCACCTGCTGCCTCCTCTGGGGGCTGGCCCTGGCCTATGTCGCCCTCACCCGCCACCGCCGGGAACTCCTGCCCTACGCCTACCTGGCCCTGGCCCTGGGGGTCCTGGTCAAGGGCCCCGTGGCGGTGGCCCTCCCGGCCCTGATCTTCGTCCTCTTCGCCCTGGCCCGCCGGGACCTGCGGTTGCTCGTGCGCCTCTGGAGCCTCCCCGGGGCCCTCCTGTTCGCCCTCGTGGTGCTCCCCTGGTTCATCCTGGTCTCGCTCCGCAACCCCGAATTCCCGGCCTACTTCTTCCTGTATGAGCACCTGGGGCGCTTTCTCACCCCCCAGATTCACGCCGGCCGGCCCTGGTGGTATTTCCTCGCCCTCCTGCCGGTGGGTCTGCTCCCCTGGAGCTTTCTCCTTCCCTGGTCCCTGGCCGACGGCTGGCGCCGGGCCCGCCATGGCGGCCTCAACCCCGACTACCTCTTCCTGCTCCTGTGGGCCGCCGCGGTGGTGGCCTTCTTCTCCGTCTCCCACTCCAAACTGCCGCCTTACATACTCCCGGCCCTGCCGCCCCTGGCCCTCCTCTTGGGGCAATCCCTGGCCGGCGTCATGGCCCGTAGCGACTTCCCCGCCATGCCCCGGGGCCTGCGTCGGTCCCTGTGCATCTGGGCCGGGCTCGCCCTACCCCTGGCCGCGGTCTTTGCCTGGTGGCCGGGGCTGGTCCTCCCCGCCCCGCAGAAGATCGCTTACCTGGCCCCCTTTATTCAGTCTGCCCTGGCCATCCTGGCCCTCATGCCCCTGGTGGCCCTGGTGGGCTTCCGGAAGCATCGCGGCGCCCTGCCCGCCGTCCTGATCTATGGCGCCCTCTTTCTCTGCGTCCTGACCATCCTGGGGATGGGCCAGGTCGCCGAGGTCCGCTCCCCCCGGGCCCTGGCCCGCGTCCTGATGTCCCACTGGCAGCCGGGAGAGGTCCTGGTGGGCTGGCAGGTCTATTCCCAGGGGCTCTCCTTTTACTCCGGCCTGCCTTTCCATCTGCTCCAGTCCAGCACCGAACTGGACTTCGGCCGGGCCCACACCCCCGGCGCCGCCGACCTGTTCCTCCCGGACGTCCCGGCCCTCAAAACCTTCCTGGCCGGTCGCCCTCGCGCCTACCTGCTCCTCAAGGCGGAAGACCTCCCGGGCGCCGCCTCCCGGTTGGGCCTGTCCCTCACTCCCCTGGGAACCTGGAAGAATTTCGTTCTGGCGGCCGCTCCATGACTCCCCTGTCCTGGCCCCTCCTGCGGCCCCGCATCATCCATCGCTATCTGCTCACCGAATGTCTGTGGCTGTTCGTCGTCAGCCTGGCGGCCGTCTCCGCCATTCTCTTCATGGGCCGCATCATGCGGGTCATGCAGCTCATCATCACCAAGGGCGTCGGCCTGGGGGAGATCGGCCAGTTCTGCCTCTATATGCTCCCCTATCTGTTGGTCTTCACCGTCCCCATGGCCGCCATGATCGCCGTCCTGCTCACCTTCACCCGGCTCTCCAGCGACAACGAGATCATGGCCCTGAAGACCTCCGGCTTCAGCCTGGCCCAACTCCTGCCGCCGGTGCTGCTCTTCGCCCTGCTGGTCGGACTGGCCACCCTGGTGCTGGCGGTCTCGGCCAACCCCTGGGGCAACCGCCAGATGCGCCAGCTCCTCTTGGAGGTCACCAAACACCGCGCCGACCTGGGCATTCGGGAGCAGGTCTTCAACACCGATTTTCAGAACCTGATGATCTTCGTCCACCACATCCCCACCGACCGCAGCGACCTCGAAGGGGTCTTCATCTCCGATGAGCGCGATCCCGCCGTCCCCCACACCGTCATGGCCGACCGCGGCCGCCTCGTTTTCGACGCCCGCAGCGAGCGCCTGGTCCTGCAGCTCTTCAACGGCCGCGTCATCCGCATCGCTCCGGAGCGCACCGGTATGAACAGCGTGGAGTTCGCCACCTACCAGATTCCCCTGGACCTCTTTCAGTTCGACTCCCCCCATCAGCGCTCCGAGGATGAAATGAACTGGCGCGAGCTCCGCCGGGCCTGGCTCACCCAGACCCCCGGCACCCTGGAATACAACCGCCTGGCCATTGAGTTTAACCGCCGCTTGTCTCTGCCCCTGGGCGGCGTCCTGCTGGTGCTCCTGGCCATGCCCCTGGGCCTCGCCACCCGCGTCAAGGGCCGCTCTTTGGGCCTGGTCCTGGGGCTGTTCAGTTTCCTGCTCTATTACGTCCTCCTCACCGCCTCCTGGCGCCTGGGCTTGAATGGCGTCATCTGGCCGTCGGTGGCCCCCTGGCTGCCCAACCTCGTCTTTGTGGGACTGACGGTCTTTTTCTGGCGCCGGGCCTGCCGGGACCGCTCCCTGGCCCTCTGGGAGGAGGGCGAGGGCGGTCTCTTGCCGGCTGCCTGGCGTCGCTGGCTGCCGGGCCGCAAGCTGTCTCACTGAACCGGGTCTGCCCCCCGGTGTCCCGGGGAGGGCCCCGCGGAGGGTGTCATGAAGATTCTGGCTGCCGTCTTTGCCCTGGCCATCCTGGTGAAAATAATTTTCCTGCTGCTGGCCCCGGAGCGCTGGCTCCGCCTTGCCGATGCCTGGATGGCCAATCGCCGCCTGCTCACCCAAATCTATGCCGTCGCCGCCGTCATCGTCGGGCTGGTGGTCTTTACACATCTGGGGATCATCGAGGTGGCCGCGGTCATGCTGCTCACCTCGCTGCTCTTCGGCCTGGCCCTGCTGCCCTACGCCGACGCCTTCGACAAAATCCGGGAGGAGGTTCTCCGGGTGGGGGTCCGGGGGGCCTGGCTCCCCCTGCTCCTCTGGGGCGTCCTGGCCGTGGCCGTCCTCATCGCCCTCTGGCGCGCCGCCTGACGCCGACGCTGGCAACGGACCGCCTTGGTGTTGGGAAGGTGGTGGGAAATTTTGAGATCAGATGTAAGGCACGGGTAGGGGAAAAACCCTGCCGCGGCATTTCCTATGCTGATTTTTTCAGCATCCTGCTTTTGGTCTGCCGCGGAATTCTGACGGGGGCAAAAAACCTGGAGGGATAAAGATAGTCCTCGCCGGATTCGTCAATAACCCGCACCTGGTCGTGGCTCGCCGCCTCCTTGTCGGAAATCTTCGCATACAGCTTGCGGATCTCCAGAGACGCTTCATACCCTTCATTATCAACGCAAAGCACAAATGTCTGTCTCATAACTCGCTCATTCCAGGTATCTTTTAATTCTAATTTCTTTTCTGCCCTTGCCGTGCCCTTCATACTAATGGAGTTCTGCTTGCTTTACCGTTCCGTCCGCCAGTCTAATTATAGCAATTTCCTTGCGTTTTCTCCAGGTGGTTTCCCCATAAAGGCGATTCAGCCTCCGCAATTCATAAATACCCCGACCTGAGGCGATCGTTTCAATCCCCCGAATATCACCCAGGACCTCAAAGTCCATACCTTTCCTTTTATGAGAACTGCCTTCTCGTGTTAGTGCTTCCCAGAGTCCAAATCGTTGGCATAAATTATCCTCAAAACAATACTACCAAAGCTCGTTCGCTGATTTCAAAAATAATATCAACTGTCCATCGACACCGGGCCAGCCACGGGAAGATGCCCTTCCACAGTATTCCCTTTCCCATAAAGTTCCCCCCCCCAATCCCCTTGACACTGCCCCCCCGCTTTTCTATATTCCCTGAAGCAACGCTCACCGCGTTCTCATATATTCCCAACCAAGGAGCATTCATGCCCCCGCGCCCCGACCTCAAGAAAGTCATGATCATCGGCTCCGGCCCCATCGTCATCGGCCAGGCCTGCGAATTCGACTATTCCGGCACCCAGGCCTGCAAGGCCCTGCGCCAGCTCGGCTACCAGATCGTCCTGGCCAACTCCAACCCCGCCACCATCATGACCGACCCCGGTATGGCCGACGTCACCTATATCGAACCCCTCAACCTGGCCGCCATGACCGAAATCATCAAGCAGGAGCGCCCCGACGCCCTCCTCCCCAACCTCGGCGGCCAGTCCGGCCTCAACCTCTCTTCCGAGCTGGCCCGGGCCGGCGTCCTGGAACAGTACGGCGTCCGCATCATCGGCGTCGAGGTCGACGCCATCCAGCGCGGCGAAGACCGCCTGGCCTTCAAGGAGACCATGAACCGCCTGGGCATCGACATGCCCCAAAGCCGGATCGCCCTCTCCGTCGAGGAGGCCGAACGCATCGCCGACGACCTGGGCTACCCCGTCGTCATCCGCCCGGCCTACACCATGGGCGGCTGGGGCGGCGGCCTGGTCTACAACCTCGAGGAGCTGCGCCTCATCGCCTCCCGGGGCATCTCCGCCTCCCTGGTGGGCCAGATCCTGGTGGAGGAATCGGTCCTGGGCTGGGAGGAGCTGGAGCTCGAAGTCGTCCGGGACGCCAAAAACCAGATGATCACCGTCTGCTTCATCGAAAACGTCGACGCCATGGGCGTCCACACCGGCGACTCCTACTGCACCGCCCCCATGCTCACCATCGCCCCGGAGCTGCAGCAGCTTCTCCAGAAATACTCCTACGACATCGTCGAGGCCATCAAGGTCATCGGCGGCACCAACATCCAGTTCG
>CAYRYV010000016.1:0-63203 GCA_964428565.1 uncultured Desulfobacterales bacterium
GGGCGGAGCCCCGCCCCCGCCCCGGAAAAGTTAAAAAGGGGGGGTGAAAGAGGTCGGGGGGGTGGAGGGCGGCGGCGGCGGCGCAGCTAAGGGTGGCGGGGGCACGCCAGGAAACCAGAGGTGGCCCGGCGGGAGCTGGGCGGGGTAAGGGCGTGGCCAAGGGAGAGCGGGGGAGCGGAGGAAAGGAGGCTGGAGCTTTGGAACGAGGGAAAAAGCCGTGAGCCGGGAGCAGGGGGGAAAGAAGAAAGGAAATGTTACCGAATGTAACCATGTTTGGCAGAATCAAACGGTTAATTGATTTTTTGAAGCATTTGATGCATTTCCGGCGGTAACATTTCTCTGCAGGTATATTCAAGAGCCGGCGAGTTTAATATGAGCGCCGCGACCTTTGCCGACCAGTTGGATGGTCCCCTCTGCTTCCAGGGTTTTGATAAGGCGATAGACTTGGGTGCGATGAAATCCGGAAAAACGGCGAATTTCAGCGTTGGTGAGGCTGCCCCGGTCCTTGAGGAGCGCTATAATGCGCAGACGCACGGCTTCCTCCTCCAGGGGCAGTTCGGCATCCGCGGCAGCCCGGCCCCGTAACTTTTCCGCCAGGTCCCGGCGCAGGACATAGCTTGCCCCCCGACCCCGGCCGCGGGCTACCAGATAGCCGGCCTGGCGCAACCGCGCCAGGCGATCGGCAGCCTCTTCTTCCGTGAGCTGCAAGACCTGCGCGGCCCGCCAACGGTCCAGAACGGAAAAATGCAGGAAGGACCGCAGGATCAGGAGGTCATCCAGTTCCCAGGTCTGGCCGCGGCGTTCCTCCCGGGCTACAAAAAGGGCAAACTCGGCATGGGTTGCCAGGGGCACCACCAACCGGACGTGCATTTCATCAGCACTATAACGCGGCACATCCTTGCCCAGGCGCAGGAGTTCTTCATAGATGCGATCCACCCCCAGGCCCACCCGGTTAACCAAACCGACAGAATGTAAGGAACGGGCCAGGAGTTCATTGCGATGCGCGGGCGGATGGCGCAGGATGTTGTCGGGGGTGATGCCTCCGATGAAGCCTCCCGGGCTGGTGATCTCCAACCGATCCTGGTATAAGGCCACGGTGACACCCTGGCGTTGAAAATAATCCCGATGGGTGACGGCATTCAGAACCGCCTCCCGGGCCACTTCCCAGGAGAGATCGGGGAACTCCAACTGCCCGAACCCCTCTTCCGGCACAGTGCGAATGCGGTTATTCACCGAGACCAACTGCTCCAGCTCCCGCAACACCGCCAGGAGAGGCCCCTTGAGGTCCCGGCGCTGGTCATAGCGAGTCGCTTTCCGGAAACGGAGAAAGGTAACCTCGTGCTGGGGCACCAGACGGCTGAGAATCTCCGTGCGCCCCAGGAGCAACAACCCGGCCATGGTAATGTCCTGGTCAGAGACCAAACCCAGGGCTTCCAGGAGAGGGCGGTCACCCATACGGGCCAGTTCCGCATGTTGGGCTTGCTGACGGATGATCGCGCGAAGTTCTGCAATTTCCCGGGGATCAAGATCGGTTTCACTCACCCCCGGTAAATATTCTGCGGTCGGGTCTAACTGACCGCCGGAGGCCAACAGATTGGCGAAGGTGCGCCCGGTAAGCGGTTTACATTCTTTGCCGACGCGAATCTTAGCGACGCCATCGCTGGTCGTATGGGGGGGCATGCCCCGGGGAACATGGATGAGGAGGAGCATTCCTTCCGGCTCCTGTAATTCTTCCACTTCAACCAGGATATGAGGATCAGTGCCATCATAGATGGCCCGTTTAAAACCGGCAATCTCATATCTACCGACCCCCTGGAGGGCTTCTTGCCGGGATCGGGCCCGGTCCCGCACTCCCAGAACGATGGTTCCCCCCCGGGCATTGGCCAGACATACCACCGTTTCCCGCAAGAGCCGGTGGAGGTTCTTACGGTCACTCTCCCAGGGTTTAAATTCCAGATCAACGTCTTCCAGGTCATCAGCAGCTTCGCCGTCGAGACGTTGGAGCAAGGCCCGGATTTCTTCTTTTGATCTCATGGGTACACGTTAGCAGTTTCAAGGGCACAAGTCAATAATGAAATATTTAGTTTATTGCTTATTAAATATTTAATGGCCTCGTAGGCATTCAATGAATATTTTATTATGTTATATCAATGTACTAAAATTGACAGAATAAGTGAGAAGGGGTGGCGGAAGGGGAAGAATTTAACGGGGAGGGGGAAGGGGCCCCGGAAAAGTTAAAAAGGGGGGGTGAAAGAGGTCGGGGGGGCGGCGGGGAGGGGGGCAGAGAGGGGTAGGGGAGGGGGTATTATATCGGGATGATATCCAAGGTTGCGGGGAAGTTTCGCTAGAGGCAAGCCAACAGTTCCTTCAGGTTATCTACTTGAGCACCCGATATGCTTTTTAGACGTAGGGCAGGATGTCCATGCGGCTGCGGCCGTTCCGTATAATCTCGGTTAAATAACCGGAGGGCACCGATGCACTCAACCATTACCAAAGTTAGAGGAATTGAGGTCGGCCACTGGACCGACCTGGAGGCGGCCACCGGCTGCACGGTCATTGTTTGTCGCCAAGGGGCGGTGGGTGGGGTGGACGTGCGTGGCTCCGCACCCGGTACACGGGAGACAGATTTTTTGCGCCCGGTTAACCTCATGCAAAAAGCACACGCAATAGTGTTAAGCGGCGGCAGTGCTTATGGTCTTGATGCCGCCAGCGGAGTGATGCGCTGGTTGGAAGAACAGGGTATTGGCTTTAATGTGGACGTGGCGGTAGTCCCTTTGGTAGCCGCGGCCGTACTTTTCGACCTGACCATTGGTCGGCCAGACGTACGGCCCGGTCCGGAGGCCGGGTACGCCGCCTGTCAGGCAGCCACAGAGGGACCGGTCGCTGAAGGTTGTATCGGCGCGGGGACTGGCGCCACGGTGGGCAAGCTGCTGGGGCCCCAGCTGGCCACAAAGAGCGGACTGGGTTCCGCAGCACGCCGTATCGCCGGCGATATCACGGTGGGCGCTCTCGTAGCGGTCAATGCCTTTGGTGATGTGGTGGACCCGGCCACCGGAAAGCTTGTTGCCGGCACCCGCAATCCGAATGGCCAGGGTTTTGTAAACACCATGGAACGGCTGCATGGTGAGTTGGGTCAGACAATGTTGGGTTTCCCTGGCAACACTACCCTGGCCGTTGTGGCCACGGATGCGGTGCTTTCCAAGGAAGGAGCCAACAAGATGGCGCAGATGGCTCACGATGGCCTGGCCCAGGCCATTCGCCCCATTCACACCATGGTGGACGGAGATACCGTCTTCGCCCTGGCCACCGGGCAGCAAACCAAAGCGCCGGTGAATGTGAGTGTGGTCGGTGCGGTGGCGGCGGCGGTGTTGGCCGAAGCTGTGGTGCGAGCCGTCGACCGAGCCACTTTACTCGCCGCGATCCCAGCGGCCAGGGACCTGCCCTAAATAAAGGTTCACCGGCTAGTGAAATTGCAGGTCATTGCTGTCCAGCCAAGCCCTTAAAGGCCCTGGCAATGAAAACGCAAGACATATTACTCCAGGCTTCTATGACCTCAAAAAAGGAATCTCCGGCAGCCACGCCCGGCACCCATAGCTACGCGGAGATAACCATAACCGGCCTCAGTCGCTGGCTATGGCCGTATTTCGCCATCTATCCTGTTCTGATTGCAACAATCTTGATAGCCCTGATTCTCGAGGCTCTCTTCAGTGTAGCCCTGCCGATCTGTTTCAAGGAAATTATTGACTACGCCCTGATCGGCAATGACATGGTCGTTGAGATAGGGAAAGCGGTTGACAAGTCGAGGATCACAACCATAGTAATCCTGCTCGGCATAGGTGTGGTCATAATGGCAGGGGTCGGCATCGGCCGCTGTTACCTGACGCAATCCATGATCGCCAATGTCATCCGTGATATTCGGTTGCGCATTTTCGACCATCTCCAGCGCCTGTCGATGTCGTTCTTCTCGCAGCGGCAAATGGGCGATCTGCTTGCGCGCTTTTCCGGAGACCTCGTGACAGTCGAGACGATGCTCATCGGTTTCATCTCCTGGGTGTTATATCCTGTCATAAATGTCGTTATCAGCACCGTCGTACTGATGTACCTCTCCTGGCAGCTGGCCGTTGTTTCCCTGCTTGTATGGCCGCTCTGCCTGTTTGTTCCCAATCTTTTCGCGCACAATGCCAGCCAGGCGGCCTATAAAAAAAAGAAGGACGAGGCTCAGGTGTTGGCCGTGGTTCAGGAGAATCTCGACGCCCGCACGGTGATCCGAGCCTTCCGGTTGGGGCGATGGTCACGAGAGAATTTTTCCGGTAAGAATGCCCAGCTCTGCGCCATCACCCGGCGTTACGGTTTTCTGAGCGCCCTGATAGAGCACATTTCGGTTGTCGGCATCATAACCATACAGGTCATTGTTTTGGGCATTGGGGCCTATATGGCGTGGCAGGGAAGCATCACCATCGGTTCCCTGGCCGCCTTCCAGACCATTTTCCTCGCATTGAGCACCTATCTTACCTGGGTAACCCAATATATGCCGCAAATACTTCAGGCGGCAGGCGCGGTGGAGCGGCTGGAGGAGATCATACGGGAGGCTCCGGAGGTGGTGGATGCGCCTGACGCAGTGCCACTGCCAGGCTTTACCAGGGACATCAGGCTCAATAATGTCACGTTCGGCTATACGCCGGCGATGTCCAACCTTGACAATGTTTCCATCACTATTAAGCGGGGCGAACATGTCGCCTTTGTCGGGACCAGCGGCTCCGGCAAATCGACCATCCTCAATCTGGTCATGCGTTTTTACGACCCCCAGGCCGGCTCGGTGACCATAGACGGGATCGATGTGCGTCAGGTAACGCAGGAGTCGTGGCGCGCCCGGATGGGCGTTGTTTTCCAGGAAAGCTTTCTCTTCAATCTCTCGATCCGGGAAAATCTGCGGCTGGGGCATGCGGACGCCACGGACGCCGAGGTCGAAGCTGCGGCCCGGGCCGCTGAAATACACGAGGCGATCATGGAGATGCCACAGGGCTATGACACCAGGGTCGGCGAGCGCGGCGGCACGCTGTCCGGCGGCCAGCGCCAGCGCCTGGCCATCGCCCGGGCTCTGCTCAACGACCCGGAGATACTAATCCTCGACGAAGCGACCTCAGCGTTGGATCCAGTTACCGAAGAGGCGATCAGCGCGACGCTGGAGCAGGTCGGAAGATCACGCACAGTGCTCATGGTCTCCCATCGCCTGGCGTCAGTGCGCCACATGGACCGGATTGTAGTCCTGGATCACGGCCGTATCATCGAGCAAGGGCGTCATGACGAGCTCATTACAACAGACGGACTCTACGCCAGACTTTGGCTCAAGCAGGGCGGCTCCTCGATGAGCGAAGATGGTTCCGAAGCGCAGGCAGGCGGGTAATACCATTTCCGGATTGAGAAACAACAAACGCCGGAAGGGTGGGCCTATCTGTCCGCCCTCACCATAGAGCGATACACAGGTCGGCCCCGGCAATGTGTTTCATCTCGATGCGAATACTGCAACTAATGGAATAAGACAGATTTCTCGCCGCCGGGGGCGGCGGGGGCACGCCAGGAAACCAGAGGTGGCCAAGCAGGGGCTTGGCGGGCAAGGGCGTTCCCCAGCAGGAGCTGGGGAACGAGTTAGAAAGATACAGCCGGGGGCGGCTAGACCCCAAAAGATAAAAGAGGTGGCCAAGCTCAGCTGGGCAGAGATATAGCGTGCCCAAGTACAACTTGGGCACGAGGATCAAACACGTTGTCGGGGACAGCCGGGGGGGGCGGGGACAGATCGCCCCGGTCCCGGAGGTCGGCGGGGGAATTTCAACGGGCTGTTGAGGGCCATGGCGGTTGGCACGCTCCCTGCTAGATCAAAGACAGACGGTGTAAGCCTTAGCCGCGGCGGCGGACTCCGCACCGCGGCGAAGAGGGCCGGTATTTTTCCATGTTCACAGGGAGCGGTATGGTCGCTATTCCGGTATTGCGTTGTCGGGTGGCGCCGGTGTTGGACTGGTGTTCCCGGATGCGAATTTTCCCCGCGGACCCGGGCTACCGGGGGGCGGGCCAGGAGATCGTGCTGCCGGATGTGCCGGCGGGACAGCGGTTGCAGGTATTGCGGGATCGAGGCGTCACCAACCTCATCTGCGGGGCCCTGAGCCCGGAACTGCACAATTACGCCCATCACCTGGGCATTCAGATCATCTGCGGGGTGGCGGGGGAGGTGTCGGAAGTGCTGCAGTCGTTCTGGCGCAATCAACTGGATCAGCCGCAGTTCCGGCTGCCGGGCTGCCGGCGGCCCGGCCGTCAGCGGGGGCGGGGGGCGGGGGAGTATGGGGTCTGCCAGAGAAGGGGAGGGGGGCCCCAGCCGTTAGCACGCCCGGGGCGGAACTCCCGGAAGGCGGCGGGCCCGGCGGCGAGGGGGGAGGCCTGTCGCTGCGAGGTCTGCGGGGAGATTGTTCCCCGGGAACCGGGTGTTGCCTGCCGGCAGCTCAGGTGCAGCCGCTGCGGCAGACCCCTGGTGAGGAGTTGAGTTGAAGACGGAGCGGGCATGACTTATAATTACCTGGTAGAGAAAATAGTCCGCGAGGTACGAGAGCGATCAGCACCCGCAAGCCCAGGGCGGCCACCCAGGAGACAGCCGTTCCAGCCCATACCGACCAGCAGCCGGGAGGCCGGCCTGCGTCCCATCTGACCCCCCAGACCGAGATCATCCTGAACAGCATCGCCGACGGGGTCTTTACGGTGGACCTGGACTGGCGGATCAGCTTTTTCAACCAGGCGGCCGCCGCCATCACCGGGGTGCCCACCCACGAGGCCCTGGGGCGGCCCTGCTGTGAGGTGTTCCGGGCCAATGTGTGCGAATCGGCCTGCGTCCTGCGGCACACCCTGGAGACGGGCAAACCGGTGGTGAACCAGGCCATCGCCATTCTCCGGGCGGACGGGCGGGAGATTCCCATCAGCGTCAGCACCGCGTTGTTAAAGGATGAACAGGGGCAGGTCATCGGCGGGGTGGAGACCTTCCGGGATCTGAGCCTGGAGGAGGAGTTGCGCCGGGAGATTCACCGGCAGTACCGCCTGGGGGACATTGTTTCCAAGTCTCCTTTGATGCACAAGATCTTCGCCCTGTTGCCGGAGATCGCCCGTTCCGACAGCACCGTGCTCATCGAAGGGGAGAGCGGGACGGGCAAGGAACTGGTCGCCCGGGCCCTGCACAGCCTGAGTCAGCGCGCCCAGGGGCCCTTCGTGGCGGTCAACTGCGGGGCCCTGCCCGACACCCTGTTGGAATCGGAACTTTTCGGCTACACCGCCGGGGCCTTCACCGACGCCAAACGGAACAAGTTGGGCCGTTTCGCCCTGGCCGAAGGGGGCACCCTCTTTCTGGACGAAATCGGCGACATCTCCCCGGCTTTGCAGGTGCGGCTGCTCCGGGTCCTGGAGGACCGGACCTACATGCCCCTGGGCTCCTCCCGGACGGTGACGGCCGACGTGCGCATTGTCACCGCCACCCACAAGAACCTGGGGCAACTGGTGGAGGAGGGCAGCTTTCGGCGGGATCTCTATTACCGGATCAACGTCGTCAAGATCTCGCTGCCCCGGCTGGCGGCACGCAAAGAGGATATCCCGCTGCTGACGGAGCACTTCGTCCAGCGGTTCAACCGGTTGAAACAAAAGCGCCTCCTGGGGGTGAGCGCCGGGGTGCTGGCCATGTTCATGCGCCACAACTGGCCCGGGAACGTCCGGGAACTGGAAAACGCCATCGAGCACGCCTTTATTCTGTGCGGCCAGGGTATCATCCAACCCCATCATCTGCCGGAACATCTGCGGGGGGAGCAGCCGCCGGGCCTGCCGCTCACCGGGCTGACGCTGCCGGAGATCGAGAAACGGGCGTTGTGGGAGGCCCTGGAGCGCAACCAGTGGCGACGTATGGCCACCGCCCGGGAACTGGGCATCGACAAAAACACCCTGCGCCGGAAGCTGATCCGCTACGGCCTGACCCCCCCGGCCCGGGGCCCCCGGGACGGGTAAAGAGCGCCCGACCACCTTCCCTCGGCACCGCCGGGAACATAACGCACCATATATCATTATATATCGGGTGCGTTTTGTTTCGTAATTAACCCTTCCGGTTCGACATCCGTCTGATGCCGCCCGTTGCGCCTCCTGGTACAGTATTTGATGAGTAATTCCGGGAGAGGTCCCGTCGGAGCCGGGACAGCCAGTATTTCCAGGGGTGGACAGATGCCGACCTATGAGTATGAATGCCGCAACTGCGGCGGGAAATTTGAATGGCAACAAGGTATTGCCGAGGCGCCGGTGGCGGCATGCCCGCAGTGCCGCGGTCCGCTGCAGCGGTTGGTGAGCGGCGGGGCCGGTTTTATTATGAAGGGCAAGCAGGGGGGCCGTCAGGGGCGGGGGCGGAGCGCCTGTTCCCTGGAGGAGTCGGGGCAGACCTGCTGCGGGCGTCAGGAGCGCTGCCAGCAGCCGTCCTGCGGGGATGACCGCTGATGACGCCGGCAGGGCGCGATGTTTACGGCCCGGTCCCGTCACGCCGGCTGGGTCATTCCCTGGGCCGGAACGGGTGCCGTTGAACACCACTGCCCGCCCGCCGGCCGAGGATTATGCCTATCCGGTGGCAGAGGGGCAGTTGCGGAGGTTCGCCGACCGGTTCGCGGGCCGGGCGGAGGTGATCTGCGAACACGGCCCGGAGGCCGCAGTGGCGGCGGGGGCCGCGGCGGTGGACGACGCCGATATCCTGGGTCTGCTCCGCCGCCGGCCCTGCACGGTACAGGGGGTGGCCGCCGGGCTGGGGCTGCAGATGAGCGATGCCGCCAAACGCTTGCGGGTCCTGACGGCAGAGGGGAGGGGCGCGGCGGTGCGGAAGATGGGGGCCCTTTTCTATGAAGCGGTGCGGCCCCGGAAGCCGGGACAGGAACGGCGACCGGGAACAATATGAATCAATTTCAAGATGACAGAGATTCATTTTGTTCCCTAAAACTATCCGGCCGATTCCCCGGCCCGACGCCTGCTGCGGATCTGCTGTTGGCACGATAATTGGAGTATATGAGTAGAGAGTCAAGGAAGGAGTGCGCCATGCCAACCTGCGATAAAAGCGTCTGTGAACACGGCGGCAGCCACGGGCACCACGCCAAGGGCGAAGAGGATGCCCGGCTGACATCCCAGCTGCAACACATCAAGCAAAAAGTCCTGGTCATGAGTGGCAAGGGGGGCGTGGGCAAGACCAGCGTAGCCGTATATCTGGCCCTGGGTCTGTCTCAGCGGGGGCACCGGGTGGGCTTGCTCGACGTGGATTTGCACGGGCCGGACGTGCCCCGGATGTTGGGTCTCAGCGGCATGTTCCAGATGGATGGCGACGGCCACCTGAAGCCGAAACGCTATAGCGATTTTCTCCAGGTAGTGTCCATTGAATGCCTGATGCCCGACCGGGACGAAGCGGTGATCTGGCGGGGCCCCTTGAAGCACAGTTATATCCACCAGAGCCTGTCGGAGGTCAACTGGGGGGACCTGGATTTTCTGATCATCGATGCGCCCCCCGGCACCGGGGACGAGCCGCTGAGCGTGGCCCAGACCATCACCGGGGTCCAGGCGGTCATCGTCACCACCCCCCAGGAGATCTCCCTGGCCGACGTACGCAAGGCCATCAATTTCTGCCGGAAAGTGGACATGCCCATCCTGGGTTTGGTGGAGAACATGAGCGGCCTCATCTGCCCCCGCTGCGGCGAGGAGATCCCCTTGTTCAGCCGGGGTGGCGGGGAAAAAACCGCGGACGCCATGCATGTCCCGCTCCTGGCCAGCCTGCCCTTCGATCTCCGGGTGATGCAGGGGGGCGACCGCGGCCAACCGTGGACGGCGGCCCCGGCCGACAGCCCCTTTTTGGCGGCCATGGGACACCTGGTGGACGCACTGGAGGCGCGCCTGAGCGCGGCGCCGGCAAGGGTGGCGCAGGCAAGGAGCTGAAAGCGGACGGGAGGGGCAAGAGCCATGGCCAGACCGGCAAGTAAAGATGTCAAGGTGGCCATGCCCGTGGCGGACGGGGTGTTGTGCCCGCGGTTCGGCCAGGGGCAGAGATTCGCCATCATCCATATCCTCGACGGACGTATCAGCACCGCGGAGCTGCATGAACCACCCTCTCGGGAACCGGAGGGTTTGCCCCGCTGGGTGGCGGAATTCGGGGTTGATCTGGTTATCGCGGACGGTATGGGCGAGCCGGCGCGGGGCTTTTTTACCGAACGGGGCATCGAAGTGATCACGGGCGCGCCCCGGCTGGACCCCCAGAGGCTGATCCAAAGCTATTGCGCCGGCACCCTGGGGACGGGGCCGGCTGTCAGCGATCATTAGCAACTGACCGCAACGCTTTCCTTTTGGCGGCTGCATTAGAAGTTTCGTCAGTTGGCGTGTGCATGGAAAACCTCCCTTTTTTCCATCCGGCAGCCGCCAAAAGGAATATGGCGAGATTAATAGGGAAATCAACCACAACAGGCGTACGCCCGAGGACAAGAGCATGGCCGCCGAAGACAAGGAATTGAAGATGGAATGCGCCCTGTGCGGCTATACGGCCCGGGGCAAGTTTGTCGGGGATATCTGTCCGCAGTGCAACATGACCTATTGGCGCTGCAGTGCATGCGGTTATACTTTTACCGCCGCGCGGCCGCCCGAAGACGAGTGCCCCGGCTGCCACCAGAAATGCGAATTTCTCAATATCACCTGTTATACCCCGGAATGCGGCGGACCGGGCAATATCGACCCTCGCTTGTAAGTCCCGTAAAGATGAAGCTGACCATTATCTACGACAACGAGGCCGGGCAAGCCGACTTGCAGGCCGATTGGGGGTTTGCGTGCCTGGTGGAGGCGGAGGGCCGCACGCTGCTGTTCGACACCGGGGCCAAGCCGGACGTGCTGCGCCACAACATGGCACGGTTGGGGCTGGCGGCGGCGCAGATTCCGGAAATCTTCATCTCCCACGGGCACTGGGATCACGTGGGGGGGCTAAAGGACCTGCTGCACCTGAATCCGGCGGCGACGGTCCATGTGCCCGGTTCCTGCTCCGGGCCGGAGAACGCCCGGCAGGTGATCAGGGGGGAGGGTCCGTACGAGCTCTCCCGGAACATGTTCTCCACCGGGGAGCTTCCCGGCGGGGAACAGTCCCTGGTGGTGCGAACCGCGGGCGGGCTGGCGGTGGTCTGCGGCTGCGCCCATCCGGGGGTGGCGGCCATTTTGCAGGCCGCCTCCCGTTTCGGCCGGGTCGCGGCCCTCATCGGGGGCTTGCACGGCTTTCAGGAACTTGATTTGTTGGCGGATATGGAGCTGATCTGCCCCTGTCATTGCACCCAGCAGCAAGCGGCGATTCTGGCCCGCTTTCCCCGGACGGCGGTGCGCGGCGGGGCGGGGAAAATTCTGCAAATTTAACAGGGAGGTTCGGATGACGGCAGAAAAGTTGGATAAGTGCGTCAGTCCGGCCAAAGGGCCGGTGACGCCGCAGGAAACCGCGGGAGAAGTTGTCAGCGACAAACCTACTGTCAAGGAGAAGCTCAAGATGGGCGCGAGAGTCGGCCAACCGGCCCCTGATTTCGAAGCCGCCGCCTTCCTCGACGGCGGCTTTCAAAACATTAAACTGTCTGATTACAAGGGAAAATGGGTGGTTGTGTGTTTCTATCCGGGCGATTTCACTTTTGTCTGACCCACCGAACTGTCGGCAGTTGCCGCCATGTACAAAGAATTTCAGGCGTTGGGTGCGGAGTTTCTGGCCATGAGCACTGACAGCCGGTTTTCCCATAAGATCTGGCAAGAACAAGAACTCACGAAAATGGTCCCCGGCGGGGTGCCGTTCCCGATGCTGTCGGACCCCAACGGGCGCATCGGGGAGGTTTACGGGGTTTTCGATGAGGAGGCCGGGGTGGATATCCGGGGCCGGTTTATCATCGATCCGGATGGCATCATTCAAGCCTCCGAGACCTTGGCGCCCCCGGTGGGGCGCAATCCCGCCGAGTTGGTGCGGCAGATAACGGCTTTCCAACATGTCCGGGCCACGGGGGAGGTCTGCCCCTCCGGCTGGCAGCCCGGGCAGACGACCCTGAAACCCGGCCCCGGACTGGTGGGCAAGGTGTACGAGGTCTGGAAGCCGTAACCAGGATTTTTTTGAACCCCGGGGCGTCCTGAGCAGCCCATCGGGAAGGATGCGCTGGCCACCCGCGAGGCGGCGGGAGGGCGCCGCAGAAATCAATGTCGAGCCAAGCGAACTCATGATTAAGTTTTCGTCCCTGCGCAAGCGGTTCTACGCCCTGCTGCTGCTGCCCGTGGCGCTGTTGTTGATCGGGTTCGGCTACCTGGGTTTCCGCTACGCCCGCCAGGTTCTGCTGGAGGAGTGGCAGGAGGCGGCCATGCTGAAACTGGAGAGGGCGGCGCACCAGATCGATCTGCGGTTGGACAAGTTCCGGCAGTGGTTGCCCTTGTTCAGCCGCGCCAGCCAGAGCGCCGAGGCGCCGACCCTGCAACCCTGGATTTTGCAGCAGTTGCGGGAGCAGGAGGGGGTGGAGGCCGTTCGGCTGAGTTGGCGGGACCCCGCCGCCCGGACGGCGGCGGGCTGGGGCTTCAGCCTGTCCTCCGTACGTTTTCTCGGTGAGGGGGGAGAAAAAACCATCACCCTGGCGAGCGATCTGCTGGACCAGAGCGGCCAGCCGGCGGGGCGTCTGGAGGTGGCGTTGCGCTGGTCGTACATCTTCGCGGGCCTGTTCAGCGCGGAGTGGTTGCAGACCCAGACGATTTCTATCATGGACGAGAACGGGCATTTCCTGAGCCACACCGATCCGGGGATGAAGGACCGGCGGGTCATGGGTGAGACCGGCAGCGCCCTGGAGCGGGAGGTGCTCGCAGCCTGGCCGCAGAAACCCGCCGGGGTGGTCATGGGGGCCGGCCGGCCGCCCGACATGGTCGTCGGTTATTACCGCCTGCCGCACACCCCCTGGGTGGTCCTGCTCTTTGCGCCGGGGGCGAAGGTGCTCGATCCCATCGTGCGCTTCCGGTTTTATTACGGGACCGCCGGCGTCCTGTGTCTGCTGGCCATCCTGGTGTTCATCCGGCAACTGATCTGCCCCATTATCATGTCCATCCGGGAGCTTTCCCGGGCCACCATGCAGGTGGCCGAAGGTCATTACGGCCAGCCGTTGCCGGAGGAGCGCCGGGATGAACTGGGACAACTTACGCGGAATTTCAACGCCATGGTGGCGGGGCTGAAGGAACGGGATTTCGTCAAGGACACCTTCGGCCGCTATGTGGACCCGGAGGTGGCCCGGGAACTGTTGAGCCGCCCGGAGGCGGCGCTGTTGGGGGGCGAGCGGCGGCAGGTGGTCATTCTGTTCGCAGACCTGCGGGATTTCACCCCGGTGGCCGAGTCTCTGAGTCCGGAGGCCACCATTCGCCTGATCAACCGGTTTTTCTCCCGGATGATCGAGGTGATTCGCCTTTATAAAGGGATTATCGTGGATTTTTACGGCGACGGCCTGCTGGCCTTTTTTGAACCCCTGGGGCAGGATCCGGCTCAGTGCGTGGTGCGGGGCCTGGAGTGCGCCCGGGAGATGCAGGCGGCCATGGGCGAGATCAACGCCTCCGGGGCGCGTCTGGGCTACCCGCGGCTGGAGCTGGGCATCGGTCTGCACGCCGGGGAGGCGGTGGTGGGCAACATCGGTTCGGAAACCCGTTCCAAATACGGGATTGTGGGCTCGGCGGTGAACCTGACCCACCGCCTGCAGGCCGAGGCCCGGGGCGGCGAGGTGGTCCTATCGGAAGCGGCCTATCTGCGGATATCGCCACCCCCGCCGCTCAAGAGAGAATTTCAGGCGCAGTTGAAGGGTCTGCGGGAACCCATGACCCTTTATGTGCCGGAATAACCCCCGGGAGGACGGACTACCTGGGATCGGGGGGTTGCGTTCAGCGGAATGCAGAGCCGGCCGGACGACCTGCCCGGGAGGGGCGCGGCACGCTGTATCGACCCCGGATGACTACTCTGCAGACAACAAAAGGGGATCACGTATGCGTAAAGGAGACCGACTGGTTATCATCGGCATGGGGGGAGTTGGCGGGCCGGCGGCCATGCTTAGCCGGAAGTTGATGCCCGAAGTGGACATTACCGTCATCCGCCAGGAAGACCGCTTCATTGTGCGCTGAGCGTTGCCCCATGTGGTGGCCGGTCTGGCCACCGTGGACGCCATTACTAACCCTGATAAAATGTTTGCCGACGCCGGCATCAAGGTCATCCGGGGCACGGTGGTCAAAGCCGACCCCGTGGGAAAAACCCTGACCTTGGCGGACGGCGCCACGGTTGCCTTCGACAAACTCATTCTGGGGACCGGGGCCCGTCAGACGATGCTCCCCCTGCCCGGAAATGAATTGTCGGGGGTGTTTACCCTCCGGGACGCCCAGGATGCCGTCACCCTGCGGGACTTTCTGGAGACCGTCAAACCGCGGCAATGCGTCTTTATCGGTGCCGGGTTTATCAATCTGGAACTCGCCTGTTTGTTGCTGGCCGGCGCCCCCAACAGCTATGAGGTGACGGTCATCGAGGTCCGGGACCACATTCTGCCGCTGATGCTGGACCCCGATATGGCGGCGGGGGTGCAGAACTATCTGGCGGACCAGGGGTGTCGCCTCCGGGTGGGGCAACGGGTGGTTAAAATTATGGGCTCTGCGGGCCGGGTCACCGGGGTGGAGCTGGCATCCGGAGAGACGCTGGAGGCGGATCTGATCATGGTAGCGGTGGGCGCCGCCCCCAATCTGGAGCTGGCCCAACAGCTCGGCCTCCAGATAGGGGAATTCGGCGTCAAGGTAAACCGCTTCCTCGAAACCTCCCACCCTGACGTCCTGGCGGGGGGCGATTGCGTGGAAAAGGAAAATTTCATCACCAAAAAGCCGGTCCCGGGGCAGATGCGCGGTCCGGCGGTGATTCAGGGGCGGCTGGCGGCCAAGCGGCTGGCCGGTTATGCCATCGAGTTTCCGGGAGTGCTGAATAATACCGCGGTCAAATTGTTGGACAAGTATCTCGCCTCGGTGGGGTTAACGGAAACCGCGGCCCGGGAGGAGGGCTGCGTCCCCGTCAGCGCCGCGGCGACGTCCAGGAGCAAGCACGGAATGATCCCCGGCGTTAAACCCTGGACCCTGAAACTTATTTTTAACCAAGCCGATCAGAAACTTATCGGCGGGCAGATCGTCAGCGACAGCGAAGCCCCGGTAAAGGAGATCGATACCATCAATGCCCTGATCCTGGGCGGCAAGACGGTGGCCGACCTCACCCAGCTTATGTGCGCCGGCAATCCCGACTGCTCTTCCGAGCCCAGCCTGGAACCCATCACCATCTGTGCCGAACAGGCGCTGCAAAAATTGCGTGTATAAAGGAGAAAGACATGAAAAAAGTCATGATGGTTGGTTGTGGAGCCTACATGGACAGCGGGTATGGTTGCCCGGGGGAGTGGCGCTGCTTGAAGGCGGCCACCCTGGGCGAGGGGGCCTTCACCGAGCCCGTGCAGGTGATGTCCTTTGTCAAATGTCATTGCCCCGGCCGCAGTTTGGCGGCCAACGTGGGCATGGCCATAAAGCTCTCCGAAATGAAGCCTGACGCCATCTACCTGAGTTCCTGCATGGCCAAGGCCAAACCGGAGTGCCCGTACGGCAGCGCCGACCAGTTCGCCCAGATTATCCAGGGAAAGACCGGCCTGCCGGTGATTTTGGGAACGCACGAATATCATTGAGGATGCTCGGGCGCGGGCGGTGAGATATGCGGCAGCACTCATCGGGAGGAGGCACCGCCTGACCTGAACCGGAAGGGGGCGGCCGGCGCTTCGGAGGCGGGGCGAAACCGCTGGAAATATGACGGGCACCCCCTTGACAGTGGCCGGGAGCCGATTTATTATTAGCATAAGTTCATAATAGGGGGCTGGCAATGTATTTCAAGCAGATAGTGGCGCCCGGGTTGGGGTGCTTCTCCTATGTCATCGGCTGCCCGGCGGCCAAGGCCATGGCGGTGATCGATCCCAAGCGGGATGTCCAGGATTATTTGGAGATTTCCCGGCAGGAGGGCATGAAAATCACCCATATCATCGAAACCCATGTGCATGCCGACCACGTCAGCGGCAACCAGGAGCTACGCGCCTACACCGGGGCCGACATCTATCTCCATGAAACCGCCCCGGTGCAGTTTCCCCACCAGACCCTGAAAGAAGGCGATGCCATAGACATCGGCAGGGCCCGCCTGGAAGTGTTGCACACCCCGGGGCATACCCCCAACTCCCTGTCGCTGCTGGTTACCGACAAGGCCCGAGGTCTGGAGCCCTGGCTGATGTTAACGGGAGACGCGCTCTTTGTCGGCGATGCGGGCCGTCCGGACCTGGTGGGCGCCGATGTCCTGCAGGCACAGGTGAAGAATCTGTATGACTCGCTTTACGTTAAACTGGCCGCCTACCCGGACCACCTGGAGGTGTTCCCCGCCCATGGCATGGGTTCTCTCTGCGGCCGGGGCATGAGTTTCAAAACCAGCTCGACCCTGGGCTATGAACGGCGTCATAATCCCGTTTTGCAGTACGCCTCCTATGAGGAGTTCCACGCGGCCATGACCCGGGAGTTTCCGGTCCGCCCCAAGAGCTTCAGCCATATCATCGCCACCAATATACAGGGGGCGCCGCTGTTGGAGCGCTGTCCCCTGGAGCGGGCCATGACCCCGGATCAGTTCGAGGCCCGGATCCAGGCGGGGGCGGTGGTGATAGACACCCGGGACACCGCGGCCTTCGGAGGCTTCCACATTCCCAATGCCATCAACATCGGCTTTGAAAAGCAACTGGCCAATTGGGTGGGCATGGTGATCGACCCCATGGCCGACCTGTTGTTGGTGGTGGTCGACCGGGAGCGCTACGACGCCATGTGCACCGAACTGCACCGCATCGGTTATGACAATATTTACGGCTATCTGGCGGGCGGCATCGGCTCCTGGCTGTTTTCGGGGCGACCGGTGGAAAAGCTGGCCCAACTCTCGGTGCAAGAGCTCAAGGACCGACTCGAGCGCCACAACCTCCCGCACCTCGTTGACGTCCGCACGCCGGCTGAATGGCGAAGCGGCCACATTCCCGGCGCGGTTCACATGCCGTTGAGCGATATCCTGGGGAATGATTTTCCGCTGGCCAAAACCGACGAAATCGTTTTCCACTGCGGCACCGGGTACCGTTCCAACATCGTCGCCTCATTCTTGCAGCAGCGTGGCTATAACCGGGTATATTCATTGGCCGGCGGCACCTTCGCCTGGTTCAATGCCGGCTATGAACTGAGGCAATAGGGGTGAGAGGCGAAGAGCGGCTGAGGCGGGCGGCCACCGACAGGCGGCCGTTGCAAGAGAGAAACGAGATCAGGGTGTGAAGGCAACCAGAGACATGACATCGGGAAAAACGCTCAGCAGCAAAGGAGAAGAAGAGATGAAAAAATCCATTATCCTACTGTCATTACTGGCGACATTCCTTTTAGCGGCGGCGCCGGGGGCGGCGGAAGCGCCCCTGAGCGCCGCCGCCATCGATCGGATCGTGCTCTATCAGACCACGAAGGGCGATATCATCAAATGGTTCGGGCAGCCCAGCGCCATCCATAAAATCGGGGACGAGGAGCTGTTGCTGTATCAAACCCCCAAAAAGGATCAGGTCATGGGGAAGGATACCTGCAATATCCTGAGTGTCAGCGTGGACCGGGCCAGCCAGGTGACCGGCGTGGTCTATAAGAAGTATTGCGAACGGTAATCTGCAAACTCTTTGCCGGGGGACGGCGGTGGTCGCCGTCACGGGTCACCCGGGGCCGTCCTCCGGCCGGTGAAGACAAGGCGATTATGGATCCCGGCGAGAGGCTGGCACTATTTTCCATCGGCGTCAACATCCTGATTACCGGCATGAAGTACGCCCTGGGAGTGTTTTCCGGCAGTCTGGCGCTGTTGGCCGACGCGGTGCATTCCGGTGCGGATGTGGTGTCCTCCGGGTCCATCTGGGCCGGCATCAGGCTGTCGAGACGGAAGACCAAGCGGTTTCCCTTCGGGCTCTATAAGGTGGAAAACCTCGTGGCCCTGATCACCGCCGTCCTCATCCTGCTGGCCGGCTATGAGATCGTAAGCACGGTGCTGGTGGGGGCCGAGCGAGTGAAGGCGGAGCGCCTGCCGGTGGCCATGGCCGGAGTGCTGGTGATCGCCGTGATTCTCTGGAGCTTTTCCCGGTATGAGTTGAAAACCGCCAAAAGGCTGAACTCACCCAGTCTGGCGGCCGACGCCCAGCATCTGACCACTGATCTGTTTTCCGCCGGCGTCATTATGGCGGGATTGGTTGGAACCTACTGGCAGGTGCAATTTCCCCTGGATCGGGCCGCGGCTCTGGTGATTGTCGCCCTGATATTTGGGGTGGGGGGCAAAATTGCGTTGGACGCCGTCCGCGTGCTGCTGGACGCCTCGTTGGACTTCCAGACCTTGAACGAAATCCGGGAGATCGTCCTGGAGACCCCTCAGGTGAGCAAGATCAACTCTCTGGCCGGAAGAAACTCGGGAAGGTTTAAGTTCATCGAACTGGATCTGGCCTTCAAGGTCGGGAAACTGGAGGAGGCCCACAGCCTGGCATCACAGATCGAGAACCGCATACGCTGCCGGATCGCCAACGTCGACCATGTCCTGATCCACTACGAACCCGTGCGCAAGGATACATCGGTGATCGCCCTGCCGGTGACTGAAGATCGCCTCCACCTGTCGGAACATTTCGGGGAGGCCCCCTACTTCCTCCTGGTCACCGTGAGAAACCGGGACAGAAGTATTACAGGGGAGAGGCTGTTAGCCAATCAATACTGCACCGTGGAGAGCGGCAAGGGCATCCGGGTCAGCGAGTGGCTCGTCGGCCTGGGGGTGGATGAAGTCGTTACGGCCAAAGGTTTTGATCGCAAAGGGCCCCACTACGTCTTTGCCGACGCCGGGGTGACCACCCGGCAGACTGACGAACGGGACCTGGAGCGCGTGAGAGACGAATTGAGCAAGGGAGCAGAGCCGACAGCACCGGAGAGTGCCGAACGGTCTGTCGTTGTCAATAACCTTACAACGGACCGGGGCCTCTGAGGTCCCGACCAAGGAGTATAAATGATGAACGGTGGAAGAGGAATGGGCGGCGGTGGCGGTGGCGGCGGCGGGGCCGGACGGGGCCGCGGCGGGGGCGGCGGTTTTCGACTCGGACCCGGCGGCTCCTGCGTCTGCCCCGGGTGCGGTCACCGGACCCCTCACCAGCAGGGCATTCCCTGCGTAGAGATGAAATGCGCCAAGTGCGGGATGGTGATGACCCGGGAGAGATAAAGACCTGCCGGGGTAACACCTGTCCCTTTATCGGTAATGGACAAGGTAAGGAGGATTTGATCATGCCAGGTTTTGACGGTACCGGACCGAGAGGCCAGGGGCCGGGCAGCGGTTGGGGCCGGGGGCCCTGCGGCGCCGGCGCTCGGGGAGGTGGGGGCCGGGGTTTCGGCCGCGGCTTCGGGAGATTTTTTGCTTCCGGAGGATTCAGAGGTCGTCCCCGTTGGGGAGGCCCCTGGGGCTATGACCCATACGGGGCGGGTCCGGGCGCGGCCTACGGCCCTCCTCAGGATGAGGCCCAGGCCTTGAAAGACGAAGCCGATTACCTGAAGCGGGAACTGGAGTCGATCCAGAAGCGTCTGGCTGAACTGGAAGGCGCCTGATGCCCCCTTGCGGCCCCGCCCGGTCGGCAATGGCCGGGCGGGGCGTCTGCCGCCGGGCGGCAGGCCGCTGAAGGGGTATTTTGCACCCTTCGTAGAACGGAGGGGAAACATTTTGCACCCGGTCAGTGGCGGCGGGCTAGGGCTCATCCCCCGCGGGCTGCGGTTGGCGGCCTGCCGGGTGGATTTGGCATACGGTTTGCTTAAGTCCAGATGGTTGCCCGGCGTCCGTCGGATACCGGCCGGGCCCTTCGGGGCGGCCGCTGGCGGCGACCGGGTGGAACAGGAGCGCATGATGAACAAGATTGCAGTAACGAGCGAAGGTCCCTCCCTGGACGATCTGGTGGATCCGCGCTTCGGTCGGGCCGCCGGGTTCCTGGTCGTAGACCTCGACACCATGAACACCCAGTATATCGATAATGGAAGCTCCCAAGCGATGGCCCAGGGGGCCGGGATTCAGGCCGCCGAAGTGGTCGCCCGGGCCGGGGTGAGCTGCCTGCTTACCGGCTTTGTCGGTCCCAAGGCTTTTCAGGCCCTGTCCGCCGCCGGCATCAAGGTGGTGCAGAACCTCGACGGGCTTACCGTCCGTCAGGCCGTGGAGCGCTTCCAGAGCGGCCAGGTGGAGATGGCCAGCCAACCCAACCGGATGCGCCGATGATCGTGGCGGTGGCGAGCGGCAAGGGAGGCACCGGCAAGACCACGGTGGCCGCTTCCCTGACCACCTTGTGGGACGGGCCGGTGCAGGCCGTGGACCTGGATGTGGAAGAGCCCAACCTGCACCTCTTCCTCCACCCGGTTATAGAAGGGAGCGAACCGGCGTATATGACGGTGCCGGTGGTGGACGAGGCCAGATGCACCTTTTGCGGGGCCTGTTCCGAGCTGTGTCAGTTCAAGGCCATCAGTGTCATCGGTCGGGTGGTCCTGACCTTCCCCGAGATGTGTCACGGCTGCGGCGGCTGCCTGGCGGTATGCCCCGAAAAGGCGCTGACGCCGGGCCGGCGGGAGCTGGGTGAAATCAGTTGGGGGCGGGCCGGCCGCGCCGGTTTTCTCGGCGGCCGGCTGCGCGTCGGCGAGGCCATGAGCCCGCCTTTGATGCGCCGGGTGAAGGCCAGACTCAACCGAATCCTGGAGGCCGCCGGCGGGGACGCCATCATCGACGCCCCCCCGGGCGTGAGCTGTCCGGCGGTCAACGCGGTGATGGACAGCGACGTGATTATTCTGGTCACTGAACCCACGCCCTTCGGCGTCTACGACTTCCAGTTGGCCTGGGAGGCCTTTACGCCCCTGGGCAAACCCCTGGGGGCGGTGATCAACCGGGCCGGCCTGGGCAACGACGACATCTACCGCTTCTGCCGGGAGCAGGGGTTGCCGATCCTGGCCGAAATTCCTTACGATCGGGCCATTGCCGAGGCCTATGCCCGGGGCCGGATCATCGCCGGGGTTTCTGCCGAGCTACGAGAGACCTTCATCAGTCTGCGGGATAAAATCCGCGGGCTGGCGCCATCCGGGCGTCTCCGGGAGGCCGCCCATGCGTGAGGTCCTCATCATCAGCGGCAAGGGCGGCACCGGCAAGACCTCGCTGACCGGGGCCTTCGCCCACCTGGCCGCCAACAAGGTCATCTGCGACCTGGACGTGGACGCCCCTGACCTCCACCTGCTGTTGCAGCCTGAAAAGGAACGCCGGGAGGAATTTTTCTCGGGGCACGAGGCCCACATCGATCCGGAAAAGTGCGATGGCTGCGGTTTGTGCGCCTCCCTGTGCCAGTTCGAGGCGATCAGGCAGAACGGCGCCGGTTTCGAGATTGATCCGCGGCGCTGCGAGGGCTGCAAGGTCTGCGTCACTTTTTGTCCGGCGGAGGCCATCCGGTTTCCGGAAAAACACTGCGGCCAGTGGTTCGTATCGACCACCCGTTTCGGTCCCCTGGTCCACGCCCAGCTCTTTCCGGGCGAAGAGAACTCGGGCCGCCTGGTGACGCTGCTCAAGCAACAGGCCCGGGAGCTGGCCGAAGCCCGGGGGGCCGACCTGGTGCTGTGTGACGGCGCTCCGGGCATCGGCTGCCCGGTGATCAGCTCCCTGGCGGGCACCCACCTGGCCGTGGCCGTCACCGAACCCACCCCTTCCGGCCGTCACGACCTGGAACGGGTGGAGGCCCTATGCCGGCACTTTCGGACGGCCTTTGCCGTCATCATCAACAAGCACGACCTCAATCCGGACGAAACCGCTCGTATCGAGGCCTTCTGTCGTGACGGGGATTACCCGGTGCTCGCCCGTCTGCCCCACGATCCCCTGATCACCCGGGCCATGATCGAGGGTAGGGTGGTCACCGAATTACCTTCAACGGATTTCAGCCGGGAACTGGAACGCACCTGGGCCCGGATCGCGGAGCTGGCCGGCCTTTGCCACTAGGGGGCCGGCGGAGGTTGGCGGGAGGGGTCGGGGTCTGGAGCCCCCGGGCTTCTGAGTCACGATGAATTCGGCCGAGGGCTCCCGGCGTCGGACGCCGGGGGGCTCAGCGGAGATTGGCGAGAGGTGCTGTATGTCAGCTGCCAGACAACCGGAGACGCCGGGAAAGGATCGGGGTGCGGGTCACCACCACCGGGGGAAATCGTCGGAGAGGTTTCTCAATAAAGAAGCAATCCTGGGGGAACTCGCCATTGTTCCCGGGCAGACGATTCTCGACGCCGGGTGCGGCAACGGCTATATGTCCAAAGAGTTCTCCCGTCTGCTGCAGAACCGGGGCAAGGTTTACGCCCTGGATCCCGATGAGGAGGCGATCGCGGTTTTGCGGGAACAGACGCGGGACACCAACATCGTGCCGCTGGTGGGCGATATCACCGCCACGACGGACATCCCGGCGAACTCCCTGGACTTGGTCTACCTGGCCACGGTGTTCCATGGCTTTGCGCGCCGCGAGATCGACGGCTTCAATACGGAGGTCAGGCGCGTGCTGAAGCCGGGGGGAATCCTGGCCATCGTGGAGATCAACAAAGAGCCGACTCCCTTCGGGCCGCCTCTGGATATCAGATTTTCTCCCGCGGAACTGCAACAAGCTGTGCCGCTGGTCCCCCTGCGGACGGTGGCGGCGGGAGAGTATTTTTACCTGCAACTCTTTGAAAAGCAAGAATAAAGGAGGATACCATGCAAACCCTAATCGTCGCCATTCCCTCGTCCCATCCGGGTGGACTCGAAGCCGCCCTGGGGGCCCATTTCGGGCACTGCGACCTCTACACCGTCGTCAAGATCGCCGACGGCGCCGTCCTGGAGGTCTCCACCTTACCCAATGTTCCCCATCAGCAGGGCGGCTGCATGGCACCGGTCAATCACCTGGCCCAGAACGGGGTGCAGGTCCTTATTGCCGGCGGCATGGGTATGCGCCCCCTGATGGGCTTCAATCAGGTGGGGATTGACGTTCTGTTCGGCGGCGGCACCCAGACCGTGGGTGAGGCCGTAGAGGCGCTTCTGGCTCAGAGACTACCGCGGTTCACCACCGAGTTCACCTGCGGGGGCGGTGGCGGAGTTCAACCGATGGGACGTTTCTAGACGTCAGGGAAGGGGAAACGACGTGTCACATGATGATTTTCCCGTGCCCGGCCAAGTGGGGGAGCAGTTTCTCCACCTGGCGCGCTATCCGAAGAACATCGGTTCCCTGGACAATCCCTGCGGCCGGGGCGTGGCGATGGGTCAATGCGGTGATGCCATCGAAGTCTTCCTGCGGATCGCGGGGGGAGCCATCGCCGATATCCGAGTCCTCCCCCGGGGGTGCGTTTACACCCTGGTCTGCGCCAGCGCCATGAGCGAGCTGGCCAAGGGGCGGCACCTGGAGCACGCCCTGGAGCTGGATCCCCAGGATGTGGTGACCGCTGTGGGCGGTCTGCCGGAAGATCACCTGCACTGCGCCCGTCTGGCGGTCAACACCCTGGGGGAAGCCATCGCCGACTATTACGGGAAGGCAGCGGTTACCGGCAGACAGTCCCGGCTGCGATGACAGGAGGATACATGCTGCGCCTCGTGCTTGTCACCCCCCGCCCGGAAGCCCTGCTGCTGTTTGCCGCCGCCCTAGTCGCCGACCCGGAGGTGCGCCTGGTGCAGTTCGCTACCGGGACGGCGGCTCTGGACGCGGTGCGCGCCGCCGCCCCCGATCTGGTGATCATCGACTCCGGACTGCCGGATGCCAATCCTCTGGAGCTGGTTCAGCAGCTGCTCATGGTCAATGCCATGGTGAATACCGCCGTGATCAGCGGCCTTGCCGAGGATGAGTTTCACGAAGCCAGCGAAGGTCTCGGGGTTCTGGGCCGGTTGCCCCTGGCTCCTGGAGAGAGTGAGGCAAGGGAACTGTTAGGCAAACTGCGAAAGGTGCTGGGCCGGTAGGGAGAAAGTCCCGCGCGGCGGAAGGGACGTGGACACCGGGGGGCCCCCGGGTTTACCGCGATACAGGTTTTATCAGAACGAACCGGAGTATGCTTAACCTCCTAGCCTTCACCTGCCCGGGTCACGATCCGGGCAGGTGATTTTTTTTGAAATTAGGGTATAAACAAAGAATCTACTCAGAGGAGGAGGCAACCATGGCATTCACCACTGTTATCATGGAGCGCAGGGATCAGGTCGGCCTCATCACCTTGAACCGTCCGGAAAAGATGAACACCTTCAGCAGTCAGTTGGCCCGGGAGCTGAATGAGGCCTTGCGCCAACTTGATGGCGACGACCAGGTGCGGGTGGTCGTGGTCAAGGGAGCAGGCAAAGCCTTTTCCACGGGCATTGATATCGCCGAGTTTCCCGGCAAGACCGCCCAGGAATACCAACAGTGGATTTCGCTGATGGATGAGATGCACCTCACCGTCGCCGCGATGGCCAAGCCGGTCATTGCCATGGTGCAGGGATTTGCGGTGGCCAACGGCGCCGGCCTGGTGTTTGCGGCGGATTTCGCGGTGGTCGCCGAAGGCACGAAGATCGGCACCACCGCCATCAACGTGGGACTCCTGTGCACCGGGCCCATCATTCCCTTCAGCGACTCCCTGGGCAAGAAAAAAGTCCTGGAGATGCTCTTGTGCGGCGAGATGATCGACGCGACCGAGGCCGAGAGACTCGGTTTAGTGAACAAAGTGGTGCCCCTGGACCGGCTGGAGGAGGAAACCCTGGCCCTGGCCGGCAAAATCAGCAGCAAGAGCCCTCTGGCCGTCAAGCTGGGCAAGCAGTTTTATTATCAGATGATGGACATGCCTTTTCCCCAGCGGTTTACCTACAGCAGCGAAGTTTTCGCCCGGTTGTGCACCTCCGAGGATGCCCGGGAGGGGGTGACCGCCTTTCTGGCCAAACGCAAGCCGGTCTGGCAGGGCAGGTAAGCAGGTTTAGCCGAGGTCCTGAACTCCCCTCAAACGGCCGGCGCGCCGGCCAACGATGGGTCCTGATATGCAAAAATCATCGGTGTCAGGCAAATTGCCCGATTGGCCGCACTTCATCATCCAAAGCCTGGCGGACGCCGTCATCACCGTGGATGGGGGGCTGCAGATTACCGATTTCAACCGGGCCGCCGAAAACCTCACCGGATATTCCCGAAAGGAAGCCTTGGGCCGGTATTGTGGCGACATCCTGCACAGCAGTATGTGCGGCCATGAATGTCCCCTGAAAGTGGCCATGGGGAGTGGGGAGGCGGTGTCCCGGGAGGCCGTTCTGCATAACCGTGCGGGTCAGAAAATTGAGGTGATGCTGACGGCCTCCGCCTTACGGGACAACCGGGGCAATCTCCTGGGAGGCGTGGAGACCTTTCGCGACATCGGCCCGTTCAAAGCCATGGAAAAAGAGCGTCGGCAACTGGCGGGGATGTTCGCCCATGACCTCAAAGGGCCGGTAGTGGCGGCTGCCGGTCTGCTCCACCGCCTGCTCCAGGGGAAGGGGGGGGAACTCACCGGGCAACAGAGCGATCTCCTCCAGGTGGTGTATCAGGAAATCCTGCGTCTGGAGAAACTCATCAGCGGGTTTTTGGAGTTTGTGCGCCTGGACCTGCACATTCTGAAACCCCTACCCAGCGCCATTCAGGTGGAAAAGGAATGCCTGGAGGCCGTCAGCCGTTCCCAGCCCCTGGCGGACAACAAGGATATCGTCCTGGAGACGGAGTTTCCCCAGGATATCATCATCCTGCAGGCCGATCCGTTGTTGTTTCAGCGGGCGCTGTGCAATCTCCTGGAGAACGCCATCAAATATTCCCCGCCGCACAGCCGGGTGCGCCTGACGGTGCGCGACCTGGACCGCGAGGTCGAATTCGCGGTCCAGGATCAGGGGCCGGGCATTGCTCCGGAGGATCAGGCCCACCTGTTTGAACTCTTGTTTCGGGGGAAGGGTGCGGGCCAGGAGACCGGACTGGGTTTGGGACTGGCCATCGTGCAACGCGTCATCGAGGCCCACGGCGGCCGGTTGTGGGTGGAAAGCGAAATCGGCCGGGGCGCAGTTTTTTTCTTTACTCTGCCGAAGACCGGCTTCGAGGGTGCGGGCGCTTTTTAGCCACGGCCACCAGAAAAGCCGCGCTCCACGGCAACAGCCACGCCCCCAGGCGCTCCCAGAGAGGCCCCCGCCCGACGATCCCGGGGGCGTCAAAAGGCGGGCAGTAAACCGCCCGCCGCCAGGCCGGCTGCTCCAAACTTCCGGTTTGGCGGAGCAGGCGGGCCAACTCCGAGGCGCTCAGGAAATCCACCCCGCGCCAGAAGGCGGGTTTCCCCCACTCTCGCAGCCGACGTTTCAGACTCCAAAGACTGTAGCGGTTCAGAGCCGCCACCGCCAGAAAACCCCCGGGCCGCAATACCCGGACCAGTTCCTGCAGCGCCTCCCGGCGGGCCGCGATAAAATCCAGGGACAGACCGGCCAGAACCCCATCGACGCTCTCGGAGGCCAACGGCAGGGCCGTCACATCCCCCCGGAGCCACACCGCGGTACCCGGCGGGCTGGGGGTCTTGCAGAGCGCCCGGGCCAGCATCGCCGCCGAGCGGTCCACCCCCACCACCCGGGCTCCCCGGGACGCCAGCATCAGGGAGAAGATGCCGGTGCCGCATCCCGCATCCAGAACCCGCAGGCCCTTCAGGGGCGGCAGCAGGGACAGCAGCGCGGCCTGCTCGCACTGATCCACCCAGCGGCCCAGAGGGGTCGTATACCACTGATCGTATTTACGGGCCTGGGCTTCCTCGAAGGTCATGGTTGGCGGGGAAACATCAGACGTCGACGGGCTACCGCCCGACTGGGAAGAACCTGCCGGTCACCGGGGAGGGGACTCCCTGATGACTGAGACCGTCCTCCGGCGGGTTGAAGCCGCCTCCGATCGGCCGGGGGTTATAAATCCAGGGTTTCCAGGGACTCGATTTTTGCCGCCAGATCCGCGAAGGTGACGGCATTCAGGACTCCGAACATGGCATCGGAAGCCTCCTTCCAGATCATCCGCACCGGGCAGCCCCCGGATCTCTGGCAGCTGCTGTCATCTACGGTGCAATTGACCAGGGAAGAACTGTTTTCCAGCAGGGCGACGATCTCCCCGACGCTGATTTCCGACGCCGGTTTGGCCAACAAATGCCCCCCTTTGCGGCCGCGCACGCTTTTGACGTAATCGGCCTTCTTCAGGGGAATGATTATTTGTTCCAAATACTTGAGGGAAAGGTTCTGCCGTCTGGCCACTTCTCCCAACTGCACGGGGTGCGAACCGTTGTATTTGGCCATGTCCAGCAACAGCCGGATTCCATACCGGCTCCTGGTGCCGAGTTTCACGTGCATCCTCCCGGGGGGCAATGTTACCTGGTCAGCGCGCTCTGGCGGTGGTGGCGCTTCCCCCGGAGCCTGCCGCGGCTGGCGCCGCACTCTTGCTTCCACGGGATAACCAGGTCATTACCCATCGAAAATGTCGCCGGTGATTCGGGGGCGCAGATCGTTTGGCGGACAACCGACCCATAATAAATAATATATTGCATTAATATACGTTGGTCAAACAATGTTCTCTCGGAACTTCCCTTCAGCCTGCCTTTATCGCCGGTTCGACGGTCGGCTCCGGGGACTCGGTCGGGCCCCGGCTCCGGTGAGGCCCCTGACGGTATGGGGAACAGCGGTCGCGGGAGGCGTCGGCCGGGATGGCGGGGTCAGGAGCCGGGCAGGGGGCTGCTGGCAAGGGCCTCCGGGGGCGGGGAATCAGTGGTCAGTCGATTGCGGCCGGCGGTTTTACTGGCGTACATCAGGCTGTCGGCCCGGTGCAAGGCGGATTCCGGGGTATCGGCTGCTTGGAGGAGGGTGGCGCCCAGGGAGATGGTGACCCGGATGATTTCATCTTCCTCAATAAGGTAGGAGGAGGCCACCAGGAGGCGGAAGCGTTCGGCCAAGGCGGTCAAGTCGACGGCGTCGACGTTACGCGCCAGGCAAACGAATTCCTCACCGCCCCAGCGGCCCACAAAATCGAAGGGCCGGGCATTGGTGACGAGATTGGAGGCGACGGTTTTCAGGACCTTGTCGCCGACGACATGGCCGTAGGTGTCGTTGATCCTTTTGAAGTGGTCGATATCCAGAAAGATGATGCCGGTGGGCCAGCCGTAGCGCTGCAGTTCGTGCAGACGCGCGTCGAGCTGGATTTCCAGGGCCCGGCGGTTGGCTACCTGGGTGAGGGGATCGAGCAAGGCGTGCTCTTCCAATTCGGTAAGACGCTGCTGGAGGACGATCTTGGGGCTGAGATCGCGAAAGATTTCGATGGCCCCGATGATTTTCCCCTTGGGGTCTGTGGCCGGCATAACGCGGATGGCCACCGGCACCCGATGGCCGTCCCGGTGATGGAGAAAAGCCTCCACTTCCCGGGGTTGGCCATCGGTGAGGGTGCCGACGACGGGACAGTGGCCCAGGCACAGGTTGGTCCCGGCCTTATCCATATGGGTGAGGAGATTGTCGGAGCAGCGGTGGCCCAGGGTGTGGGCGGCGGAAAAGCCCGTTATGGATTCGGCCCCCTGATTCCAGTAAACGATTCGCCGGCTGGGCTCCACCAGATAAACCCCCTCGTAGAGCTGGTCCACCAGATCTTTGAAAATGCCTTTCAGATGGCGTTGCATGACTCAAGTCCCCAGGTCGGCCGGAAACAGGGCCTGAAAAAATTTTGGGAGTAATCCTCAAACTATTGAGTTTTATCGTCACATCGGGGGCATAACTCCAATCGAGCCGCCGCTTTCAGGAACCGCGGGGGGCGACCGGGAGCAAACAAGGGATTGGGCCGGATCCCGGGATTATGGTTCCAGGTGCACCGCCACCGGTACGGGTTTTGCCAGGGAATTATAGACCGGGGAGTATTTCTGCGCCATGCGGATGAGCTCTTCTTTCCGGGAGTCGGGGATGTCCGCCTCGATCTGAAAATAGACCCGGATGTTCTTATAGGCCACGGGGACGTCCTCGGAGAGACCCAGAAAGCCCCGGAGGTCGAGATCGCCCTCGTAGCGGGAACGGACGCTTTTGAGGGCGATGCCCCGGGCGGCGGCATGGGCGACGAGGCTGGTAGTCAGACAGCCGGAAAGAGCCACCAGCAGATATTCCACCGGATTGGTGCCCTGGTTGGTCCCCAGCAGGACCGGCGGCTCGTCCAGGTCGAAGACCATGGGGTTCCGGGAGTCGTCTTCTTGACCGGCCCCGTAAAAGCTCTTGACCGTGGCCCGGTTATGGGTGCCGTCAATCCAGGTGTTGACCGCCCGGAACTGAAAGAGGGCGATTTCGGGTTTTTCCTTGATAAGGTCGATGGTCTGGAACAACTGATCCACATTCACGCCATTGATTTTTTTTGCCGGTGCCATACAGAAGCCCTCCTGTGGAAGAATTCGTAGAGTTACCCGGGGGTAACGGCCGCCGGGAGGCGGATATCCTGCCTGCCGGGGAAACGGTGTCCCGTTTGGTCGAGTTACCCGGCGTTTGCCAGGCGCCGATCACCGTGCGAGTCCCGGACGCCGGCAGCACAGTCTTATGCACATCTTTGTATTAAGTTAGGAAGGCAACGGGACGGTGTCAATCACGGCGTTCGGGGGAACGGGAAGCCAGTTCCGGGGCCGGGGGGCGCAATGCCCTTAACAAAATAAGATTTAGATTGTCAACGGGAGCCTGCTGCATTATGGTAAAAATCAGCAACAGGTTTACTTTGCATTGATTCCGTAGCGAAAATCCACCATCCGGCAGCTCACTGCCCACATGCGGGCAGCGCGTTCATACCAATAAAGAGATTTTGCCCAGGAGCCCGGCCGCTCCCAAAGTCACGACTTTTTCCCGTACCAGCATGAGACACCGGCGGTCGTAATCGATCACCGGGAGGAGGGGAGGAATCCCTCGAGAGGAAGAGGCAAAGGACGCCCGCCGCCCTTGGGGTCGAAGGGAGCACCCGTCAATCTCACCAGCGCCATGACGGAGCAGGAGGATACGTATTATGAAGGCCGCCGCAGTCATTGTCGGGATCGATAATTATGTCAACCACCCTTTGAGCAGCGCGGTGAACGACGCCCGGGCATTCCAGCAAGCCTTGATTGATCTCAACTTGGCGGACCCCGGGGAGATCATCCTGTTGACCGCGCCGTTGAACGGCAGCCGGGAACAAGCCACCAAGGGCAATATTTGCGATACCCTTTATGAATTTTATGACAAGGGGGGGGATTATCAGCGCTTCTTCTTCTTTTATGCCGGTCACGGCCTGTTGACCTTTTCGGATGAGGCCCGGGGTTTGGTACGCAATACCCTTATGCCCGTGGACGTGAAGGACCTGGACCGGCACGGGCGCAACCTGCTGGATCTGGATGAGTTGCGGGAACGCTTTCTCTTTAACGGTCCCCAGGAACAGTACTTTTTCATCGACGCCTGCCGGGATCTGACCTACGAATCCTATCCCAGCGTGGGGAATTTGGGGTGGGGGGGCGGCAAACCCCTGGGGATGCAACGGCGGCAGGCCACCCTCTTTGCGGTGGCGCCCCTGGGCAAGGCTCAGGCTACTAAAGGAGGCCTGGGACGGATGACCAGCCACATGCTGGAGGCGCTGGGCAGTAACCGCCTGGCAGTAGAATTCCAGGAGGACTCGGGAGATTGGGTGATCAGTATGCGTTCCCTGGCCGATTACGTCAAGGAGGCGGTGAAAAAGACCATCCAGAACGAACCGCAATACAAGCGCATATTTTTACTGCCGCAACTGGATACCACCGATCCGGAGCCGTCGCCGCTGCGCACCGTGGCGCAGCCGGATCCCGTTCACCTGACGGTGCACATCCAGCCCGAGGAGGCGGCGGCTGACACCCGGGTCACCATTTCGCTGCGGGGCCATGCCCTGGATGACCGCAGTCTGCCTCCCCGGCGCAACCACGATGTCATTCCCCTGACGCCTCAGCGTCACCTGATTCGGGCGGCCAGCACTTTGGGGCCGGTGGCGCCGGAGCGCTGTGCAGTGGACCTGCGCCTGGTGGAGGAGGTCGTTATCGCCGTGCAAACTCCGGCACAGCCGGAATGGGAGGTCCCGGGCGCAGAAAGCACCAAAGCTTCCAGGATTCTCGGCTACGGCGGCGACTTGCATGCCATATTCGAGCAACCACCGCCCCCGCCCCCGGAGGCGGGGGCTCCCGCTCCCCGGGTGGAGGCCCGGTCCCTGGCAGGGGAGAAGGAAGCCTTGCCGGCAGGCGTCATCCGGGCCCGGACGGCGGAAGCCGTGGCCGTCATCGAACTGACGGGACTAGAGCCGCCCTATCACAGCTTCCTGGGGGCAGGGGAATTGACCGAGACGGTGCCGCCGGGGCCCTATCGGGTGGTGTTCCGCCTGGGTCCGGAGGCGTTCAACGAAACGGAGATTTACGTGAGTGCGGGGGAAGAACTGGAGGTGCGCCCCACCCTGGCGGCCACCCCCCTCATCCGGGAGGCCCTGGCGCTGCGGGAGGAGTTGCCCGCCACTACGATGGTTTCGGAGTCCATCGGCGCCATGCAGGCGGGCATCCTGCAGACGGTGCTGCCCATTGTCGCCATCAAGCCGTTTGATCTGCAGCGGCAATTTTTCCGGGGGTTTGATGGGCTGGTGGATCTGGTGGACCCGGAGGAGTTGGGGTTGTCGAGCTTCTCCCTGGTGGTGGCCCTGGACGGCGACTGGCAGTCCCGGTCCCCGGAGGCGATACCGGAATTTTTCCGGGAGGCGCGGGCCTGGCTGATGCTCCCGGGGGAGGGCAGGGAGGTGGGGCTGGACCTTACCCCCTTGAAAAGATCGACTTTTCAGGGAGAAGGGCGAGGCGGGGGCTGGGGCTTGGACCGGATCAGGCTGGCGGTGGCTCCGGCCCCGGCCGCGGGCGGCTGGCTGGAACTCTCCATTCCCGGGAGCGAGACCCTGCGGCTGGCCGTGACCGCGCTGCCCCGGCGGGCGACGGTGACGACCCTCACCCTGCACCCCGACGGCGAGGTGGACATCAGCCAGAATCTGCTGCGTTTTCCCGGGCGGGAGGAGTTGTACCGGAATGAGTTGATCCCCGATATTTCCTACGGCCGCATGGTGCGGGAGCTGCAACTGGGACAACTGGCGTATCGCAGCGGGGAATTGCTGCCGTCGTTGGAAAGGGAGAAACAAGAGGGCTCGGAAATGGCCTTTTTACTGTTACACGCCAAGTGGACGGACCCGATTTTGAGCTGCATGGCCTACTTTGATATCGCCCGGCGGCGGGCGGCGGGCATTTTGCCCTCCCCGGAACAGTTCGACTGGATCCTGGAGGAAACCGCCAGGAATCTGGAGAGATTTTTCCCCATTCCCGACAGCCGGGTGATCTATGGGATGCAGTTCGAAGCGCACAGGGAGGGCGTTTGGGGCGAGCTGCTGGACACGGGAGAAATCCCGGTGCTGGCCGAGAGCGCCCGGCGGCTGGCGTCATTTGCCGAGGAAGCGGGCAGGGGGACCGCGCCGGTGGTGGAGGCGGCCCGGCGCATTCCTATGGAACAAATCTGGACCATGTCGTTGTGAGCGCCTCAGAGGAGGAAAAGATATGGATATCTGGAAGATTTTTACGAAAAAAGGGGAACACCTGTTCTGGCAGCGGCTGGAGAAGGATCAGATCGACCAGGACAACTACGAGGAATTTTCCATAGAGAATGATCAGGCCTATTTCCTGGTCCGGCTGAAAGAGATGTATATCCGGAACACCCGCATCTTATGGCGCAAGTATTACCCCCTGCTCCACGGTTTCGTCCACTACGGCGGCAAAGAGGACCATGCGGTGGCCGGGCCCGGGCAGCTCAAGGAGTTGGGGGAGGCCAATCTGGACCGGGTGATCACCCTGAATTACCGCCTGTGCGGCCCCATCGCTTACAAGGGCGGCGACGTGCAGGTGCTTCTGGGGCTTTATTCCGTCCCCGCCGAGGAGGCCCTGGGGCTGCTCATCAACATGGTCAGCCAGGTGGCCACCCTGGGGGGGCTGGCCGTGCAGCAGGCGGCGCAGATCGCCAATACCGTGAAAAAAGGCGTGGAAGACATCATCGGTATGAATGAAGCCCGGTTAGAGCTGGGACTTAATGACACTTTCTACCAGCACAACCCATTTCGCGCCGGATATTATGTGGGCATCAAGGCTCCCAAAGATCAGATCGCCGTCAATCGATTGTGGCTGGTGAAGGGAAGATTGATGAAGGGAGAGTATCCTCAAGCCAGCAAGTCCTTCGAGGATTACGATTACTTCGTCATGGAAATCGAAAGGCGGCTGCATCGGGATGACTGGCCCGGGCTGCCGGGAATAGCCGAGATGCAGGGGAAATTCGCCGGCGTCATGCGGGACCCGGGCCTGCAGGTGACGCAGAAACGAGAGCGATTGAGAGATCTGTGGCCGGAATTCACCCAAACCCTCGGTGATTCCCCGTTCCTGGTCAAACCCGACCGGGAGCAGATCGCCAACGACGTCAGCCAGGATTTAAAAAACCGGCTGCAGTCACTGGAGACCGGCAATCCCTTCGAGACCCGGGCCTGGGGAGAAGCGTCGACGGTCAGGCGGGACCCGGCGGTCTTCGACTTCCTGGATGTGGAGCAGTATTTGGATTGGCAGGATCAGGAGGGCGTCCGAAGGGCGCGGCAGGCCTTGGCCGGCAATCCTTTTCAGATATAAAGGCGCGGGACAGGCAGGGCGGGGGGAGATGGCTGAGGGCCGGGCGCATAAAGCTCAGGCGTTGGACAGACTTTGCCAGAATTCCTTGATCTGGGGGATTTTTTTGACAAAGGTTTGCCAATCGGTCCGGAAATCGTCCTCCGAGAGGTTCAACTGGGCCCGGAATTCGGAGTCCAGGGGTTTGGGGGCCTCGGACATGAACCCCATGCCCGCCAGGTTGGCGAAGGTGTCGGCCAGGTGAATGATGGCGCTGGCGAAAAAGCCGTCGTCCACGGAGCGGAGCCGGGGTTGATGATGGTAGCGGATGGGATTGACCAAATCCTCCGGCAGACCCCAGGCCTGGGCCACCCAACCGCCCAGTTCGGCATGCTCCAAACCGTACTCCTCCTGGGCCTGGACCCAGCTCAGGCTCCGGCTCTCCTTGAGGGCATGTATTGCTTTGAGATCATTGAAGAAGTGAGTGCAGAGAATCAATTTTCCCAGGTCGTGGAGGATGCCGCAGGAGTACATGGCCTCGGGCTTCACCTCCGGATAGTGGCGGCTGAGGATTTGGGCCGCCTGGGCGGTGGCGAAGGAATGCAGCCAGAGGAGGGAGAAGTCCAGTCCGGCGAGTTCTCCCTTGGGGCGGAAATTCAACATCAGGGAGACTCCCACCGCCAGCTGGCGAATCTCCTGAAAGCCCAGGGCGATGATCGCCCGTTGAATGGTGGTGATTTTGTAGGGGAAGCCGTACGATGCGGAGTTGGCCACGGACAGGAGCTTGGTGGCCATGGCCTGGTCGTTTCTGATCAACTCCTCCAGCTGGGTGGCGCTGCTGTAGGGCTGTTCCAGAAGCGACAGCATGCGCTGCAACATCACCGGCAAAGTGGGAATTTCGGTGATCTTGAGGGCCTGCTGCTGCCGTTGCCGGCGGCCTTCCTCATTTAAGGCGGGAGTCACGTCGCCTCTTATCCTCCTGGGAGCATCGGGGAAAAAAAGGTGAGCACAAGCATCCGGGAGCCCCGCCCAGCTTGCGCCGCGGCTTGAATCCCGGGTCCCCCGGCACCCGGGTTTGTCCCTGACCAAGGTCGCCATCCGGGGTAGCCTAGGGTCCGTTATTGACCATATCGGAATAACTGCCGGAAAACTGAAGCGTCGGGGAAGAAAAATCTGGGCCTCACAGGGCGAGACGCTGGGGGTGAGTGTAAAGAGTAAGTCGGTCCTGCCGGGCGAATCCCACCAGAGTGAGCCCCTGGCAGTCGGCCAATTGCACCGCCAGGGAGGTGGGGGCGGAGACTGCAGCCAGCAGGGGAATGGCGGCCCGGGCCGCCTTGAGGACCATTTCGTAGGAGGCCCGGCCACTCAGGATGGCCACCTTGTCGTGCAGCGGGAGTCGACGCCGCAGGGCCTGGCCGATGACCTTGTCGAAGGCGTTGTGGCGGCCGACGTCTTCAGCTTCCAAAAGAACCTGACCGGAAACCGGGTCAGCAGCCAGGATGGCATGGGTGCCGCCGGTCAGGCGGAAGACGGTTTGCCGGAGGGGCAGCTGGGCCATCAGCTCCAACAGCCGCGCCGGGGTGATACTGATGGGATCGCCGGCGTTCGGCGGCGGGACAGCCGCCAAGGGGCGGCGGGCGGCGGCATCGTTTCGCAATAAGGCGTCGGGCAGCCAGGCGCCATAGTCGGGAAAGACATCGAGTTCCCGGGTGAGAGAGACGGTCAAGACGCCGCCGGCGTGGTCAGGAGCCGGCGTGAACTCCCAGTCCCGGACATGGCCGGGGTGGTCGATGACTCCGGAGGTGAGCAGGAACCCCAAAGCCAGGTCCACTTCCCCGCCGGGAAGATAGAGTTGCCGGGTGAGGAGGTGGTCGCCCACGCGGATTTCCAGGAGGGCCTCCTGAGCCAGGATTTCCGGGGCTTGGAGGGCCCGGCCCTGTTGGCATTTCACTGCCGGGACAGTCACCAGGGGCGGCTGCTGCGATTCCGAGGGACGGTGCATTACATCTCCCCCCAACGCAGTTTGGTGCGCAGGATCTCGAAATAGCTCTTGTAGGGGGAGCGGATAAGCCTGATGGTACCGGGGGCCTTGTTGATCTCCACCACGTCGCCGGCCGCCAGGGCAAAACCCAATTGCCCATCAAAGGTAACGTAGACATCCCGTGCCTTATCGTCCATCCGCACTGTAATGGTTGCCGTGTCCGGGAGGATGAGGGCCCGGTTGGTGAGGGCGAAGGGGCAGATGGGGATCAGGGTGATGGTGTGGAGACTGGGAAAGACAATGGGCCCCCCGGCCCCCAACGTATAGGCGGTGGAGCCCGTGGGGGTGGAAACGATGAGTCCGTCGGCCCGGTAAGTGGTGAGGTATTCCCCGTCGATGGAGGTCTGGAGTTCCACGATGCGGGCCAGGGCCCCCTTGTTGATGACCACATCGTTCATGACGCTCTGCTGACACTGCTGGACACCCTCCCGCCAGACCGCGCCGGAGAGCAGCATGCGGTTTTCCACCTGGTAGTCGCCGGCGATGACCTGGGTCATGGCGGGATAGAGGTCTTTTAAACCGACGGCGGTGATGAATCCCAGGCCGCCGACGTTGACTCCCAGGATGGGGATACCGCCCTGGCCGTAATGACGGGCGGCGCTGAGCAAGGTGCCGTCCCCCCCCAAGACCACGATACAATCCGTCCCCGACGGGAGCCGCGGGACATCGGGCTCAGGTTCATTGACCAAGACCGTGGCGGCCATCTGCCGGGCGGCCAGCCACTGTTGGAGGGCGCGACCGGCCTCTTCAGCTTCCGGTTTCTGTTTTTTGATGATGATCGCTATGTTACGGAACACGTCGCCACCTTCCCGCCCATGGCCCCCCCACGGGCAAATGTCCGTTGACAGTTACCATAATTTCCTATAATTATCAATCACTGATTTTATTGGAAAAGGAGAATAACTCACGTGGTTTTGGCAAGACGCATCGGACAAATCAAACCTTCCCCCACCCTGGCCATCGATACGAAGTGCAAGGCCATGATCGCCGCCGGGACGGACATCGTTAACTTCGGCATCGGCGAACCGGACTTCGAAACTCCCGACAACATCAAAGAAGCGGCCATCAAAGCCATTCGCGACGGCTTTACCCGCTACACGGCAGTGGGGGGCATCCCGCCGCTGATCGAGGCCATCGTCAACAAATTCAAACGTGACAACGGGCTGGAGTACCAGCCCGGGCAAGTGGCGGTCTCCTGCGGCGGCAAACACAGCCTTTACAACCTCTTCCAGGTCTTGTTCGACAGCGGCGACGAAGTCATCTGTCCGGCCCCCTATTGGGTGTCGTACCCTCCCATGCTGCTGCTGGCCGACGCTATTCCGGTGATTGTGGAGACCACCGAGGCCGACGGGTTTAAAATCACTCCCGAGAGCCTGCGGGCGTCCATTACCCCCCGGACCAAGGGCCTCATCCTCAACAGCCCCTCCAATCCCACCGGCATGGTCTACAGTAAAAGCGAATTGGAGGCCCTGGCCGAGGTTATCCTGGAGCACAAACTCTTCGTCATTTCCGACGACATCTATGAACAGATACTCTTTGACGGGCAGAAATTCAGTAACCTGGCCATGTTAGACCCGCAGTTGAAGGAACAGACCTTTGTCCTGAACGGGGTTTCCAAGACCTATGCCATGACCGGCTGGCGTATCGGCTATATGGCCGGGCCGGAAGCGGCGGTGAAGGCGGTGGTCAAACTCCAGAGCCAGAGCACCTCCAACCCCACCTCCATCGCCCAAATGGCGGCGTTGGAGGCCATTAAGGGGCCCCAGGAGGCGGTTGGCGCCATGGTCAAGGAGTTCGCCTGGCGGCGAGACGATATTTTGGCAAGACTCGCGCAAATCCCCGGAGTGAGTTGTGTCAAACCAGGCGGGGCCTTCTATGTCTTTCCGAATTTTTCGAAGTACTACGATAAGGTGAAAAAAGGAGCGGACCAGCCGGCCTCCGATGCCCTGGCGGATTATCTGCTTTCCGAGGCCCACGTGGCCGTCGTGCCCGGCAGCGGCTTCGGAGAGGACAACTGCATCCGATTTTCCTACGCCACTTCCCGGGAACGCATCGCCACCGGACTGGAGCGCATCGCCCAGGCATTGAAGAAATTAGGTTAGCGGGAAGGAGTTTTGAAATCAGTCCCCCGGCCCGGCGGGCCGGGCCGGAGGGCTGAGTAGAGGTGCCGTTATTTCTTGGCGGCTCGTTTGGAAGCTTTCAGCGGATTGATCTTGACGGCTTCGCCGGACTTCTTGTCGCTCTTGACATGGGTGGCGAGGTTGCATACGCCCAGACGCCATTTGGTGCCGGGGTTGGGAGTGGCGGCGCAGAACCGGCCCTGCTCCATATCCAGGATGCGATCACACCCCTCACACTTATCGATGACCTGATGACATTCCCCCCCGTTGAAGGAACAGCCTTTCCTGGTCATAAAATTGCACGGATGACCAGACTTCACGGTTACACAGTCCATGGGAATCAGCCCCCTTCCTGAATAAAATAAAAATCTTTAATATTATAATTTCCCTTTCGGGAATGTCAAGTAATTCTGCCGCTTTTTCCCGCGGGGAAGTTTTTCAGGCCCGGGGAGGCCAGGGGGACCGCCAGCGACTTTCCTGGGCCGGCCGGATGATGAGGTCCACCCGGCGGTTGGCGGCCTGGCCGCTCTCCGACAGGTTGTCGGCTACGGGTCGGTATTCGCCGTAGCCCGCCACGACCAGGCGTTCCGGCAAAAGATGGCCGGTTCCAATGAAATAGCGGGCGATGGCAGTGGCCCGGGAGGTGGACAATTCCCAGTTGGAAGGATATTGGGGGGTATGGATGGGGCGGGAGTCGGTATGACCTTCCACCACGATTTCATTGGGGATCTGGCTCAGAATGGTAACCAACTGATCCAGGAGCGGTTGCACCTCCGGGCGGACGTCGGCCTTGCCGGTATCGAACAGGATCAGGTCCTTAAACCGCATTACCAGGCCGTCGGGGGTGAAGAAGAGCTGCACGTCGCCAGCAGCCGTCGTGGTGGCCAGCATCTGCTGTAGTTGTCGGTAGGTTGGTGCCAGTTGGGCCTCCAGGCGGGTCTGCTTCTGAGCCTCGGTTTCACCTTGAGGAGGGGTTTGGGGCAGCAGACCAGGGCTCAAACGGCCGGAGGCCAGTTCCGGGATAATGGGGCTGTCGTTTCCGGGAAAGGTGATGTGTAGGGCCTGACGGATGGAAGACTGGGCTTCCGCCAGTTTTTGGCTGTCCAGGCGGGTAAAGCCATAGAGAGCCACAAAGAAGGCCAACAACAGGGTAACGAAGTCGGCATAGGAAACCATCCACCGGTCATGGGCAGGTTTGGATGGTTCAGCGGGGCGAAACCGAAGGCGTGGCATAGTCTTTTGCCTTGGGCGGCTCCATCAACGGAGAGGGTTGGCTCCGGACCGGAGGCGGGAGGGTGGAGTGGGGACCGGCGGCAGTGGGCGCCAGAGAAAGGTCCACCAGGAATCCCTTGAGATTTTCTTCGATCAGTCGGGGGTGATCTCCGGAACAGACTGCCAGCATCCCCTCCAAGATGAGTACCTTGATGCGCAGACGGCGTTGGTGGCGCAGCCGGAGGCGATGTCCCAGGGGCAGAAAAAACAGATTGGCCGAACCCACCCCGTAAATGGTGGCCACAAAGGCCATTGCTACCCCCATTCCCAGCCTTCCGGGATCAGTGAGGTAATTCATGACCTGTATCAGCCCCAGGACCGCGCCCAGGATGCCGATGGTGGGGGCATACCCTCCCGCCGCCTCGAAGACCCGGGCGGGCACTTCCCCGGCTTCTTGCAGGTGGGTCAACTCCATTTCCATAACGTCGCGAATGGTTTGGGGCTCCAGGCCATCCACGGCCAGTTGCACCGTCCGCCGGAAGAAGGGATCCTCCAGGGTGGGCAACTCCTTTTCCAGGCTCAGGATGCCTTCCCGCCGGGTGCGGTAGGCGAATTCGACGATTTGGGAGATTATGGTCAGGATCTGCTCCCGGGGTTCCCAGAAGATCTGGCGGGCCTCAGTCCAGGCGGCCCGGAGATGGGGAAGGGGAAAACTCAGACAGACTGCTCCCAGGGTGCCGCCAAAAACTATGACGAAGGCAGCTCCTTGAAAGATCATGCGCAGGGAGCCGCCTTCCAGGCATTGTCCTCCCAGGAGCGCGACAGCTCCCAACATCAGACCTACGACTGAGGTCTTATCCACAATAAGTCGCATCGCTAGCTTTCCACCAGGCAGGGGAGGGCGGTCGCTCAGCCGTTGGCTCCCCGGCGTTTTTGCAAACCTCTTTGACTCGCCGGTGTCGTTTGGGGAAAGGTGGCCGGAGCCCCCGGATGAGATCACGAGTCTTCGCTTTTAAGTTTTTATCGGCGCGTGCCGATAAAAACTTTAGTTCAAATTTTAATCCTGCTGAGATCCTCGCATGTCCATACTGCCCGTTCACACCGGGGCAAGAGGGGAGAGAACTGACTTTAACCCCTTGCCCCTTAACGCCTTGAGGCCTGGACGCTGTCTGCCTTTTCCCTTGTATGTGCGGTCCGGGCGGCAGCATTTTTATCTCTATCTTCCGGCCGGCTCCCCGTTGACGCCGTCCCATTACCACCATCTGGAGATGGTCCCGGACCGGGTCGTCTATGTCTCGGGTGATGATCGGTCCCGTCATCTCAAGTACTTGCAAGAGATATTGGAGGCGGTGGTGCGGGACAGCACCCTCCCGGTGGATCAAAAAACCGCGGTCATTTATGGAGCTGTAAAAGAAATCGTACGTCAGGCTCTGGAACAGCCCATGACGGAGAACATCCGGGCCTGCGCCGAGGCCGCCCGCAGCCAGGTGGAGCTCATCCTCGCCCATCCCGAGGCCCTCCTGCACGTCCTCAAGATCGGCACCTTTGATTACTATACTTATATGCATTCGGTTAATGTGGGGTTTTTACTGGTAGGCGTGCTTCATTATATCGACCCCATTTTAGATCAAGTTTCCCTGACCGAGTACGGCCTGGGGGGCTTGTTACATGATGTCGGCAAGACCCGCATACCCAAGGAAATCGTCGACAAACCGGGAAGGTTCACCGCGGCGGAATTCGCCGCCATGCGGGAGCATCCCCGTTTGGGGGTGGAAGTGGTCCGGCAGTCGTATGAGTTGACGCGGCGCACCGCTGACACCATCCTGCAACATCACGAAAACCTGGATGGCTCCGGCTATCCTATCGGGCTCACCGCCAACGAATTGCCTCTGTCTAGCCGGTTGGTGCGCATTATCGACATCTACGACGCCCTTACGACCAAACGTAGTTACCGTCAGGCACTGCAGCCCTTCCAGGCCTTTCAGTTGATTAAAACTGAATTTGCTGAAAAGGTGGATCAGACCCTGGTACGGGAAGTCATCCGTCTGGTGGGTCAGTCGGCCCCCCATTAGGTGGCTGGGGGGTTAGTCTCCGAAAACCGGCTGCAGACATAACTGCCGCGCTTTGCTTCCGCATCGGGCTGTTCCTTCCTGTGTGCAAGCGCGGTCTTGCATCCTCAACCGTGTTGGAGGGCGCCGTCTGCCCCCGCGGTTGTCAGACTATTTGACAACTACTCGCGTTCCCCCCCATACTTTTGCGTCAATAGATTGACGTTCGCCCTGATATTTGACATCACCGGAAACGGCCGCCTTGCCAGCCACGAGAATATATTTTTTAACATATTGATACTTATATTTAATTTTTATGCTGCCCCGCGGACCGAGCATCTGGTCGCCTGGCATAATCATTGCTCTCCTTCTCGGACAAAGACTCGTATGCGCCGGGAGGAAATCAGATGGCCAAGGCCCAAGCAGTTGCAGAAGCCCCCGCGGCAACGGCGGAAGCTCGTCCGAAAAAGAGCAAGTTTGTCAAGATGCTGGTGTTGTTGGTGCTCTTCCTCGGAGTAGTGGTGGGCGGTCTGTATGTCTATCTGGAGGTGTTTGACGCTAAATCCGGTTCAGAAGCGGCGCCGGCCTCAGGGAAGGTGAAGGAAGCCGCCAAGGAGATTGGGGTGATGGTCCCCTTGGAGCCTTTTTTAGTCAACCTGGCGGATACGGACAGCCGGCGTTATCTCAAGGTGAAGGTCGAACTCGAGGTGATTCCGGAGAAGGCCGTCAAAGAGATTGAAAAATTTATGCCCAAGGTACGGGATGCCGTCATCATGATCCTGTCCAGCCAGACTGCACAGGATATCTCCCAGGCCGCGGGGAAAGAAAAACTCCGCAAGGATATACTCGTCCAGCTCCAGGCTCTGCCCGGCGGTCAAAATATCAAGGGTTTGTATTTTACCGAATTCGTCTCCCAATAAATTTGATAAGAGCGCTGCCGTGACCAAAGTCCTGTCTCAAGAAGAAGTTGATGCCCTGCTCAAGGGGATGGTGGAAGGTGAAATTGCCACCCAAACGGATGTCAGGGGTGAAGAATCCCTGGCCTATAGCAATTATGATTTCACCTCCCAGGAAAGGATTATCCGGGGCCGCATGCCCACCCTGGAGGTTATCAACGAACATTTCGCCCGGGCCTTCCGGGTGTCTTTGTCCATGCATCTGCGTCGGACGGTGGATCTCCAAACCAGTTTTGTCAGTGTCATCAAGTTCGGGGAGTTCTTGCGTTCCGTACCGCTGCCCACCAGCTTTCATATTTATAAGATTGAGCCTCTCCGGGGTCAATGCGTCATGGTGGTGGACAGCAAGCTGGTCTTCGCCCTGGTTGAATGCTTTTTGGGGGGCACCGCCCGCAGTCGTTATAAGATCGAAGGCCGGGACTTCACTAATATCGAACGCCGTCTGATCCACAAAGTCGTATTGATGGCCTTCAATGATCTGGATAAATGTTGGGCCCCGGTCCACCCCGTCAAACATATGCACCACCGCACGGAGATCAATCCCATGTTCGTGGGGGTGGCCACTCCCAACGATATCGTGGTGATCAGCAAGTTCCAAGTGGAGCTGGACCAGTCAGACGGATTTATCACCTTGTGTATGCCGTACGCCACCATTGAGCCCATCAAGGGCAAACTCTATTCCGGCTTCCAGAGCGAACAACTGGAGCGGGACAGCATTTGGAGCAACCGCATCAAGGAGCAATTGCAGGATATGGCCGTCAACATGGTGGTGGTCCTGGGGAAAACCAACATGAGCAGTCGGGATCTGTTGAATTTAAAATCTGGGGACGTCATCGTTCTGGATAAAAAAGTCAACGACCCCTTGGTAGCGCACGTGGAAGGAGTCCCGAAGTTTTCGGGGTATGCCGGCCTTTCCCGGGAGGCCAAAGCTTTCCGGGTAGAAAATTCTATATATCCCACTCCTTGGTAAAACGGAGGTTCGAGTATCCATGTCACCGGAAGCCCAATCAAAACCCCAAGGTCCCGTAGATTTCGATTGGGACAGCGAAGTCCAGTCCGTTTCCCCCGATTCCGCCAAGACTGTGGGGGATGCCGCCGCCGGGCGCGCGCCCGGCCTGGGCGTCGTCGGTAAGGATAGCCCCAATCTGGATCTCATCCTCGATATCCCCCTGGAGATATCGGTGGAACTGGGCCGGGCCAAGATGCTCATCAATGATCTGTTGCAACTCGGTCAGGGCTCGGTGGTCGAGTTGAACAAGCTGGCCGGGGAACCCCTGGAAATCCTGATCAATCAGAAACTCATCGCCCGGGGGGAAGTCGTGGTGGTGAACGAAAAATTCGGGATTCGTCTCACTGATATCATCAGTCCCATGGAACGGATCAAACAACTGGGATCCTAAATGAGCCGGAGGAGTATAAGCAGAAAGTTATTGGGAGTCATTTTCTGGGCTTGGGGCCTGCTTCCGGGAGTCAGCGGGGCCGAGCCCTCGGTGTCCGGCCAACTCCCTCCCCAGTTTGCCGCATCGCCGGCCTACGGGACTGAGATACTCAAAATCATCCTTTACCTGAGCTGTTTGATCGGCGGGCTGCTCCTCCTGAGGGCCTGGCTGCGTCGCCCCCGGTGGAGCCAAGGCCGCCCATCGCGCTCTAAGCCCATCCAGGTGGTAAGCCAGCAGTTCCTGGACACCCGGAAATCGCTCATTGTCGTGGAAGTGGAAGGACGCCGGTTGTTGTTGGCCTCCGTGGCCGACCGCCTGGATATGTTGCTGGAGTTGGGATGGAAACCGGGCGCCGCCTCCCGGGATAGCGAGGGCGGGGCGGGAACCTTGGAACAGTTTGGCCTTGAAGAGAAAAAAATCCATGCCTCAACGGTTTAACCGCACCTCAGTAGTCCTGATGATCGGACCACTGCTAGTTCTCCTGGGGGCCACGGTTTGCCTGGCGGCAGCCGATGCCGGCTTCCCCACCGTCCAGATCGGGGTGGCATCTGGGAAAAATCCTGCCGATGTCAGTCTCTCCCTGCAAATTCTGTTTGTGCTCACCGTCCTCAGTCTGGCCCCGGCCATCATGGTGATGATGACCTCTTTCACCCGGCTTATCGTGGTCTTTTCCTTTCTCAAACATGCCCTGGGAACCCAGCAGATGCCCCCCAACCAGGTGTTGGTAGGATTGGCACTGTTTCTGACCTTCTTCATCATGGCTCCTGTTTGGCAGGATATTCAGCAGCAGGCAGTAAAGCCGTACATGGAACAGCGCCTGGGGACCGATGAAGCCTTGCAGCGGGCTGCCGAACCGGTGCGGCGTTTTATGTTCAAGCATACCCGGGAGAAAGACCTCTCGCTTTTTCTCAGTATCAGCCAGGCGTCCCGTCCGCGTAATACTCAAGACGTACCCACCATGTCTCTGATTCCGGCCTTTATGATCAGCGAACTGAAGACCGCCTTTGAGATCGGTTTTCTCTTGTATCTGCCGTTCTTGGTGATCGATATGGTGGTGGCCAGCGTGCTGCTGTCCATGGGGATGATGATGTTGCCCCCGGTGTTGATTTCCATGGTGTTCAAGGTGTTGCTCTTTGTGTTGGTGGATGGCTGGAACCTGGTGATCGGTTCCCTGGTCAAGAGTTTCCATTGACAGCGAGGGAATAAATGACGCAAGACTTGGTGATGGGAATAGCCCGCCAGGCTCTGGAAATGATTTTACTCATCTCTTTGCCCATGTTGGGAGTGGGTCTGGTGGTAGGGGTGGTGATCAGTATGATCCAGGCCGCCACTCAGATCCAGGAGATGACGCTGACCTTTGTGCCAAAAATCTGCGCGGTTTTTCTTACGCTTCTGCTCCTGCTCCCTTGGATGATGAACCGCTTGATCACCTATACCATTGAGATGTTCAGCCGGATTCCCGGTGTTGCGAAATAAAGGCTGGCGCCATGGCCAGTCTTTTCCTGAAAGCCATTCCTCATCTGGAAGCCTTCCTCCTGGTCTTCCTGCGGGTCAGCGTCTTGGTCCCCTTTTTTCCCCTCTGGGACAGCCGGATGATCCCCGCCCAGATCAAAGTTTTTGCGCTGCTGGTGCTCGCTCTAGTCCTTACCCCGGTGGTGCAACCCTATCTGCCGGGCTTTCCCCGAAACCTGGGGGAGTGGGGCTTGTTGTTGTTCAAGGAATTTTTTCTGGGGCTGGTGGTCTTCTTATGCATCCGTTTCCTGTTTGCCGGCGTGCAGTTGGCCGGCGAGCTGGTGGGCATCCAGATGGGATTCGGCTTTGTGACCATTGTAGACCCACAGTCGGACGGACAGGCTTCCCTGTTCAGCGGTCTGCTCTATTGGCTGGCGGTGTTGCTCTTCCTGGCTGTTGATGGCCACCATTATCTGCTGCGACTGCTCACCGACAGCTTCAAACTTTTGCCCCCCGGGGGGGCCCTGCCTGATCTGGCGGCGTTGCCCGGCGTCCTCATCCCCCAAGGAAGTCAAATATTCTCCCTGGGAATCAAATTATTGGCCCCGGTGCTGGTGGTCATTTTTTTGATTCAGGTGAGTCTGGGCTTGGTGGCCCGGACCGTCACCCAGATCCAGGTAATGCTCATCAGCTTTCCCCTGACCATTATCGCGGGATTGTTCTTCCTGGGCCTCACCATTCCCCTGATCATTCCCCTGCTGAATGATCGCTTTACCAAGTTGGCGCCGGCGTTGGCAGGACTCCTGCGCCTGCTGCAGGGATGATCCATGGCGTCACCTGAAGATCAAGGGCGTACCGAACCCGCAACCCCAAAGCGGCGCAGCAAGGCGCGGCAGAAGGGGCAGGTGGCCAAAAGCCGGGAAATCAATACCGCTGTCGTTATCCTGGCCGGAGTTTCGGTATTGAGCCTGTGGGGTGCCGGTATGTATCAGCATCTGACCGGACTGATGCGCTTCTCCTTTATCCAGTCCGGTCAAGGGCACCTCGATCCCGTCATGATCCACAAGCTTTTCCTGAGCCTGGGGAAGACCGGTTTTACCATCATGGCCCCCTTGTTGTTCACCCTGATGGTGGCCGCAGTGTTGGCCAATTATGCTCAGGTGGGCCGGATGTTCTCCCTGGAGATTATCAAACCCAAGCTGCCCCAACTAAACCTCCTGAAGGGCTTCCAAAGAATGTTCTCCGGCCGCTCCCTGGTGGAGCTGGGCAAGGCCCTGATCAAGGTGGCGATCATCGGCCTGATTGCCTGGCTGACTCTGAAGAGGGAGTTCCAGGAACTGCTTCCCCTGATGGATCAGGAAGTAGGGCAGATTGTCATTTTCATGTTGCAGTCGGCGGCTACGCTCTTCTGGCGGGTGGGGGCGGCGTTATTGGCGCTGTCGGTCCTGGATTTTCTTTATCAGCGCTATCAGACGGAAAAAAACCTGAAGATGACCAAGGAAGAAGTGAAGGACGAGCGCCGCCAGGCCGAAGGCGATCCCCAGGTGAAGAGCAAGTTGCGCGGCATAATGCTGAAAAGGGCCATGAGACGCATGATGGCCCAGGTTCCCAAGGCCGATGTGGTGATCACCAACCCCACGCACATCGCGGTTGCCTTACGCTACGATAGCGCCGCTATGGCCGCTCCTCAGGTGGTGGCCAAAGGTAAGGGTTTTGTCGCCCTGAAGATCATGGAGCTGGCCGATGCCGCCCAAGTCCCCCGGGTGGAAAACAAGCCCTTAGCCCATGCTCTCTATAAGTCCGTGGAGGTGGATGATTATATCCCGGTTAACCTCTACCGGGCCGTAGCCGAGATTCTGGCGCATATTTATCGAACGCGGGGCCGGACGGTTAATGTGTAGAAATCATCGCCGTTTTTTTATATCTGCAAGTTTTCCCCCTATACTTGTCAGACTTTCCCACATCCATTTCCTCGTCAAACCCATGCTTGCGCGTCAATCGATTGACGATTGCATTGATCTTTGACGCCCCGGGCAGCGCCGGAGGACGGACTTCTTTTCTGATACATACCATAACCTCTTGATTAAGCTAATCTTAATGTTGTCGCCCGCGAGGCCGGTATCCAAATGCGTCTGGCACAATCATTGCTCATGTGAGGGTAGGCGGCATTCTGTATCGGGAGAAGAAACCGGATGAGCAAGGCCCCAGAAAACGCAGGACTACCCGAAGCACCTCCTGAAAAATTCCTGCCCCAGATGAAAAAATAGTACGGATACAGGACTGATGAGCGTCAATAGCCAGGCCTTGGAGACGAAATGGCAGTTTGACCCCGGTGAAATGATCATCGCCGTGGGGGTGGTGTTCATCATCTTCCTGATGATCTTTCCCTTGCCCCGGTTGTTGCTCGATATTCTCATCAGCCTCAATCTCACGTTTTCCCTGATGATCCTGCTGTTGTCCATGTATATGGTCCGCCCCATCGATTTTTTCATCTTTCCCTCCATGTTGTTGGTCACCACCTTGTTCCGCCTATCCATCAATGTGGCCACCTCCCGCCTGATCCTCCTCAATGGCCACGAGGGTCTGGAGGCGGCCGGCAGTGTCATTAAAACCTTCGGAAATTTCGTAGTGGGCGGCAACTTCGTGGTGGGGGCGGTGGTTTTTGTGATCCTGGTGATCATCAACCTGATGGTCATTGTCAAAGGTTCCACCCGCATCGCCGAAGTGGCGGCCCGCTTTACCTTGGATGCCATGCCCGGCAAGCAGATGGCCGTCGACGCCGATCTGAATGCTGGCTATATTTCTGAGAACGAGGCCCGGACACGGCGGGAGGCCCTGCGCCGGGAGGGCGAGTTTTACGGGTCCATGGACGGCGCCAGTAAGTTCGTGTCGGGCGAGGCCAAGGCCGGCATTTTGATTCTGTTGATTAATATCATCGGGGGGCTGGCCATCGGCACCCTGATGTACGACATGGAACTCCTGGAAGCCGCCAAAACCTTTACCATTCTGACCATGGGTGATGGTCTCGTCAGCCAGATACCCACTCTGATGGTTTCCACCGCCGCCGGTATGGTGGTCAGCAAGGCCGCCTCGGAAACCACCATGGGGAAGGAGTACGCCCAGCAGTTCAAACTGAAGCCGCAAGCCATGGCCATGGCCGCAGTCATTATTTTCCTGTTGGGAATCACCCCCGGTTTGCCCCACCTGCCTTTCCTGATTCTGGCGGTGGGCACCGGTGGACTGTCGTATCTGGCCGTCCAATCACGGCAGAAGGACCTGCAGGAAGAGAAGGACCAGGAACTTAAAGAGACCCAGAAGCCCCGCGGTCCAGAGCCGGTGGAGAATCTTTTGGCCCTGGATCTGATGGAACTGGAAGTGGGTTACGGTCTGATCCCCCTGGTGGACGAACAGCAGGACGGGGAACTCCTGGAGCGTATCCGTGCTATCCGGCGGCAGTTTGCCCTGGACATGGGGATCATTGTGCCGCCTTTGCATATCCGCGATAACCTGCAACTCAAGCCGGGAGGCTACCGGGTCCTGATCAAGGGGGTGGAGGCGGCCCGGGCCGACCTCATGATCGGCTATTGCCTGGCCATAGATCCCGGCGACACCTTGAAACAGATTGAGGGGCTGCCCACCCAGGAACCCACCTTCAATCTGCCGGCCTTGTGGATTCCGGATAGCCGGAAAGAAGAGGCCCAACATACCGGTTATACTGTCGTGGATCTGCCCAGCGTCATTGCCACTCATCTCAATGAACTTATCCGTCTGCACGCCGATGAACTCCTGGGACGTCAGGAAGTCCAACGCCTGTTGGATCAGCTGGCCCGCACCAACCCCAAGGTCGTGGAAGAGCTGGTCCCCAACCTGCTCAGCCTGGGACTGGTCCAGAAGGTCCTGCAAAACCTGGTGCGGGAGCGGATCTCCATCCGCAATATGCTCTCCATCAGCGAGACCCTGGCGGACTATGCCACCTATACCAAAGATCCCGACATTCTTACGGAATATGTCCGGCAACGACTGGCCCGGGCCATCGTCAAACCCCTGGAAGGTCCCGACCACCGCCTCAGTATCTTCACCCTGGACCCGGTCCTGGAAGATCTCATTAAAAATAATCTGCAAAAGACCGAATACGGTACCTACTTGACCATAGATCCTGAAACTGCCCAGAAAATTATTCGGTCTTTAACTGCTGCGGCCGATAAAGCCATGGCCATGAATGTGCCCCCGGTAGTGGTCTGTGCTCCCGCTGTCCGCCGCCACTTGCGCCATCTGATCGAACGCCATTTGCCGGCCTTGACGGTGTTGTCCCATCACGAACTGGTGACCGAGGCAGAGGTAGCCTCATTGGGAATGGTAGGTATCGGCTATGAAGCTTAAGACCTTTGCGGCCCCCAACCTGCAGGAAGCCTTGAGTATGGTGAAGAAAGAGCTGGGCGAGGACGCCGTTATCTTGTCCACCGAAAAAAAGGTTTTGGGGGATGGCAATGGCGGTCGCCGACGTCGCGCCGGCATCGAAGTTACAGCCGCTATTGATCCCGATCCCACGCTTATTTCCTCCAGGGCGACGGAAGATGACGGTGCCTGGGAAATCCGACGCCCCCGCCAAGCCCGGAGCAGACGGTCTCTCGCCGATGACGCCTGGTCTTCCCGGTTCGAAACCGAATTCAACGATCTCAAAGATCTTCTGCTGCAGATGGTGCGCAATACCGCACCACCCCATTGGTTGCAAGGGCACCCGGAATTGGCCGTCTTCTATCGCTTTTTGTTACGCACCGGCGCGGATGTAGGTTTTTTGACTGCGTGGCTGCAGGATATCCAGGGCAAGATGACCCAGGGAGACGAAAACGGCCGGGGGTGGCAAAATCTGGCTCTGGCGCCGGTGATGGAGGCCTGCGAAGTGGTGAACCCCTTTTCCGGGGAAGATGCGGGCATGCAGGTATGGACGGTGATCGGTCCCACGGGCGTGGGTAAGACCACGACCCTGGCGAAACTGGCGGCCCACTACGCCCTGAATCAAAAGAAAAAGGTAGCGCTCATTTCCCTGGATACCTATCGCCTCGGGGCCCAAGGGCAGATTGAAGCCTTTGCCCGGATTGCAGGGCTGCCGTTGTCCCATGTCGCCAATCGCACCGAATTGGTGGCGGCCTTAAAAAAATTTCAGCAGAGTAATCTGGTGCTCATCGATACGACCGGCCGCAGCCCCCATCATCCGGGACTGGACGTCGAACTGCAAAGCACCTTCGGCGGCCTGCCGGGCTTGCATCACCATGTGGTCCTGAGCGCCACGGCCAAAGAAGACGATCTGGAAGCGGCCTTAAAGAGCTTCGGACGCCTGGGGGTAGCGAGCCTGATGGTCACTAAATTGGATGAGACGAAAGATTTTTCCGGAGTATTTAACGTCCTGCGGCGGCATCGCACCCCGGTGTCCTTTCTGACCACCGGCCAGCGGGTCCCGGAGGACCTGGAATTCGCTTCCAAACGCCGGCTGGCGGAATTATTGCTCCATTCCGGGCGCGGCGTCAAGTTGGGGGGCGAAAAGGTGATAGTTTGATTTTGGAGAAAGATTTTTCTGAGGGGATAGCATTTATCTCGAGAAGGGGAGGGGCCATGGATCAAGCCCTGGGATTAAAAAACCTGGTGAGTTTCCCATCGCAGATGGCTTCACGGTTGGATTACGAACCGGCGTCCCGGCCCCGGGTGATCGCGGTCACGAGCGGCAAAGGGGGGGTGGGCAAGTCCAATATCGTCATTAATCTCGGCATCACCCTGACCAGAATGGGACAAAAGGTTCTGATCATTGATGCCGATCTGGGGCTCGCCAACATTGATATACTTTTGGGGCTGACTCCGGCCTTCAACATCAAAGATGTCTTTAGCGGAGAGAAGACCCTGGCTGAAGTCATCATTGAGGGCCCCGGCGGCATCAAAATTCTGCCGTCTTCCTCCGGCATCCAGGAGATGGCGGAACTCAGCGAAGACCAGAAGGTTTTCCTGTTGAATGAGTTGGATAATTATACCGATAACTTCAACGTGGTCCTGATAGACACCGGCGCCGGCATCTCCAGCAACGTTCTCTATTTCAATATTGCCGCCCAGGAACGCATAGTGGTGGCCAATAACGAACCCACCTCCATCACCGATGCCTATGCCTTGATAAAAGTCCTGGCAACAAAGTATGCCGAACGTCGCTTTCATCTCCTGATCAATGAGCTGTCCTCGCCCCAAGAGGCGGAATTTGTCTATCGCAATCTGTCGAAAGTCGCCGATCGTTTTCTCGGAGGGCAGGTGTCCATTGATTATTTGGGCTTCATCCCCGGTGATGAGGCCGTTCTACAGGCCGTGTTGAAACAACAGGCTGTTGTGGAACTTTTCCCCCAGGCTCGTGTCAGTCAGGGGTTCCGGGAAGTGGCGCAAAGACTGCTTGACATGGAGCCCGCCCAGGTTCTGGATGGCAATATCAAGTTTTTCTGGCGTCAATTGGTTCAGCTCAAAGTTTAAGGTTCCAGGAGGGTACCAGATTATGAGGAGCAACCAGACGGCCACCGCTCCTAAACGCCTGCCCCAGGAGGACTGGCCCGAAAGAATCGACGCCAGATGGCAGGAACAGATCGTGGTGCAATATGCTCCACTTATCCGATATATCGCCAGCCGGATGGCGCTGCGCCTGCCGCCCCATATAGCCATGGATGATCTCATCAGCTCGGGGATGATCGGCCTGTTGGACGCCATTCAAAAGTTCGATCCCCACCGGAACATCAACTTCAAAACCTATGCCGAATTTCGCATCAAGGGCGCGATCCTTGACGAACTGAGGACCTTGGATTGGATCCCCCGTTCCGTGCGGAAAAAGAGCAGTATGTTGGAAAAGGCCTACACCGCACTCCAACGGGAGTTGGGGCGGCCGGCGGAAGATGAGGAAGTGGCGGTCAATCTGGGCATCAGCCTGGAAGATTTCTATCAGCTCCTGGATGAGACCAAGGGCGTTTCGCTGGTGGATATCGACGCCCTGTGGCGCAATATGCCGGATTTTTCCGATGAAGAGCTCTATGAGATCCTCCAGGATGAATCCTCCCGTGACCCCTTTATATCGGTATACTTCGCAGAATTGCGCGATGTCATGGTCAAGGCCCTGGAATGTTTGCCGGACAAGGAAAAGCTACTGATCTCATTATACTATTATGAAGAGCTGACCATGAAGGAGATAGGCGAAATCATGGGATACACCGAATCCCGGATTTCCCAGATGCACACCCAGGCGATCTATCGCCTGCGGACCAAACTCCAGGAATATTTCCAAAGCTCCTGAATTATTTTGAGGTCCGGGAAACAGATGCTCATGAAAAGCTAAAAATGCCGATGAGATAAGTTCAGGTGGGTGATAACGTGGATACTGATGATCTTAGCCGACCCAAAGTGGTAACTCCCATCGCGCCGGGAGAAACTGTCCTGGTAGCGGAAAAAGCCTCTCGTGACCGGCAAGGCCGCTGGGGGGGGCATCCGCCCCGGGAAGAGGCGCAAAAGCACGCGCAATTATCCCCCTCGGACCAGGGAGAGGACAACCCTCCGGAAAAAAAGGCATCCGAGGGCCGTATCATCGATATTGTGATCTGACGTATCTCGCCGGGCGAACAGTAATGAGTCATATGGAATATTGGGTCATAGGGCAGATCGCCCTGGAAGCCGTTATCCTGGCCGGGGTGGTGTATTTCCTGCTCAGGTTCAGGAAGTGGCGGGGAAAAGTAGATCCCCAGGAAATTCGAGCTATCTTGCAGGATACGCATTTACTCAAGGATGAACTGCTCGACACTCTGCAAGCCCGAAAGGCCATCATTACCAACCTCATGAAACAGCTGGATCAAAGGGTGACCGAGGCGCAGAAGATTCTGAAAATTCTGGAACGCCGGGCCTCTCTGGACAACCCGGTCCCGGACAGCCTGGACCGTCAGCGCATGGTGGAGTCCGGACCGCTCTTGCGGGAGCGCGTTGAAACACTGCATGAACAAGGACTGCCCTTGGAAAAAATCGCCTCCCAGCTCCAGATCAGCCGCGGCGAAGTCATGCTGATCCTGGATCTGATGCGGGCGGAAAACAGATAGCCCCCTTCTCCCCCTCCCGGAGTAGCCAAGACATACTTATAACTTGGCAGTCCAGCCGGTGTCGTCTCTCCCAAAAATCTTGCCCTTGCCAATACCGGGTCGTCGCGTTTACAATCAAACCCAGAAAAAACCCGCGGCCGCGCCCCGACCGCAGTCGGGAGAGGCCGGATGACCAACGGGAACATATCAATGGTAGCAACAGGACAAGCAGGATTTACACAGGCCCTCAAAGTCGCCCAGGGGCAATTGCCGCCTGATTTGGTCCTCCGGGGCGGTCAGATTATCGACGTCTTCAGCGGCACCCTGCTGAATGCGGATGTGGCTCTCTATGATGGCCTCATCGTGGGGGTGGGGGACTATGAGGGCCCCACTCTGGAGGTGGCGGGGCAATATATCTGCCCCGGTTTTATCGATGGCCACCTTCACCTGGAGAGCACCATGCTGGTCCCCCCGGAGTTTGCCCGGGCGGTTCTGGCGCGGGGCACCACCGCGGTGATCGCCGATCCCCACGAAATCGCCAATGTTTGGGGCGCTCGCGGTCTGGAGTACATGCTGACCGTCAGTGACGGTCTGCCCCTGGATATCTTCTTCATGCTGCCTTCCTGCGTGCCGGCCACTCACCTGGAAACCTCGGGGGCCAGCCTCGGCCCGGCGGAACTGGCGGCGTTTAAAAACCGTCGCCGTGTCCTCGGCCTGGCGGAGATGATGAACTTTCCCGGCGTGCTCCATGGAGACCCCGAGGTCATCGAGAAACTTCTCCTGTTCGCCGACCGTTGCATTGACGGCCACGCTCCTTTGCTTTCGGGAAAGGGCCTCAATGCCTATCGCCTGGCCGGGCCCGCCTCAGATCACGAATGCACTGAGCCCGCCGAAGCCCGGGAAAAGCTCTCCCGGGGATTCTACCTCATGATTCGGGAGGGTTCCCAAGCCAGGAATCTGCGTGACCTGTTGCCGGCGGTGACTTCCCAGTCCCTGCGGCGCTGCCTCCTGGTCACCGACGACTGCCACCCCTGTGACCTGCGGGAACGCGGCCACGTTGATCACCTGTTGAGGCAGGCCGTAGCCGCCGGGTTGGACCCGGTCAGCGCCCTCACCCTGGTCACTCTGAATCCGGCGGAGTATTTCGGGTTGCGGCGGCGGGGAGCGGTGGCGCCGGGCTTCCGGGCCGACCTGGTGGTGTTGGACGACCTCAAAGAATTTCGGGTTGCCAAGGTCTTCAAAAACGGCGAACTGGTGGCCGAACACGGGGAGTGCCGTCGGAACGGAGCCACCGTCGCGGCTCCCGCCGGCGAGGGTGCCTTTCAGGTGCGAGGGTTGACTTTGGAGTCCTTCCGAATTCCCGCCGCCGGCAATGAGGTCAAGGTCATCCGCCTGATCCCCGGTCAATTGCTGACGGACCAGGTGATCAGCCCGACTCCGGCGCGAGACCATTGCGTAGTGGCCGACCCCCTCCAGGATGTGCTAAAATGCGCCGTCGTGGAGCGCCATCACGGCACGGGGAACATCGGTCTGGGGCTGGTGCAGGGTTTTGGCCTGCAGCAGGGCGCCCTGGCCTCCTCCGTGGCCCATGATTCCCATAATATTGTGGTCGTGGGGGCCGATGACGCCGACATGTTGCTGGCCGCCCAGCGGCTGTGCGCCTTGGGCGGGGGTCTGGTGGTGGCGGCCCAGGGACGGGTGGTTGCTGAACTGCCGCTGCCGGTGGCGGGTCTCATGAGCCCGGAACCGTTGGCTGTGGTGGCGGCTCGCCATTCCGGGGTGACTGCCGCCAGCCGCGCCCTGGGGTGCCGCCTCGCCGATCCTTTCATGGCCCTGTCTTTTTTGGCCTTGCCGGTAATCCCCCGGCTCAAACTTACCGATAAAGGTTTAGTGGATGTCGAAAGTTTCAAGATAGTTTCATTGTTCGGCCGGGATTGAGTCCCTGGTCGTAACCGGAACAGTAGCGCGCATCAATAACACCATCCCGTCAGCGATAGGGGAACGCCATGAGCTTAGTCTTAACCGGCGCGGAGATTTTGCAGGTATTGGATATGGACTTGGCTTTGCAGGCCGCGGCGGAGGCGTTTCGCGCCTACGGCGAGGGTCGGGTGAATATGCCTCCCAAATCCTATTTGCAACTGCCCAAGGGGGATTTTCGGGCTATGTATGGCACCCTCACCGCTGATTATGAGGTCTGTGGCTGCAAATGGGTGAATGTCCATCCGGACAACCCCCAGCGGGGGCTTCCCACCGTCATGGCCAAAATCATTCTGAACGATCCGGAGACGGCCCTGGAAATCGCCGACTTGGATGGCACCTATATCACCAATTATCGCACCGGTGCCGCCGGCGGCCTGGCCGTCCGCCATCTGGCCCGGGAGGAAGCCGCCACCCTGGGGGTGATCGGGGCCGGGGTCCAGGCCCGCACCCAGATACTGGCTATTCTTCGGGTACGCTCCCTCAAGAGGATCACCATTTACTCCCGCTCCGGGGCCCGGGCCGAAGTCCTCCGGGACGAACTCATTTCCCGCTGCGGTCTTGATGTCCAGGTCACTGAGAACCCCGAGGATGCGGTTCGCCACCAGGATATCGTGGTGACCACCACCCCCAGCAACGCCCCGGTGGTCATGCGTCCCTGGATCAGTCCTGGAACCCACATCAACGCCATCGGCGCCGATGCCTCCGGCAAGCAGGAACTCGACCCGGCCATCCTGGTGGACGCCAAGATTATCGTGGATGATTGGGCCCAGGCCCGCCACTCCGGGGAGATTAATGTGCCCTTGGCCCAGGGGCTCCTCACTGCCGACAAGATCTACGGCTCTTTGGGGGAAGTGGTGGCGGGCAAGAAAACGGGGCGGGAAAACGCCGAAGAGATCACCGTCTTCGACTCCACCGGCTTGATCATTCAGGACCTGGCCCTGGGATTTGCCGTCTATAAACGGGCCAAGGCCAAGGGATTGGGGGAAAACAAGGAGTTCATTCCAGGGCTTCCTCCCGGCGAATAACCGCCTGGGGCGAGTAACGGCTTTGTCTATCCCTTGTTCAGGTTGGCGCAGCGCCGGCAGCGGTACCCCCCGGCGGTTCGGTGATCCAGCCCCTGCACCACCACCGCGCCGCATTCTTCGCAAATCCCCACAATCGTCGGTATCCCCTTGCCGCCCACATGGGCCGCAGGGGGCCGGTATGGCGTCCTGCGGATCATTCTGCGCAAGAAATCTGTGAATTTCTGCCACATAGGGCCCATTTGCCTGACTATCCCCGCGTTATTGGGTCCGCCGGAAGATTTTCTGGGGCTCCGGGAAATCGGGCATCCGGCGGGAGCTTTCATCGCTCAGGTCTGCCCGGCGGTGGAGCAGGCCGGCAAGTCTGCGTCGATCAGTTCCCCAGGGTGTCCCCCTCTGCCCCAAGCGGGGCAGTGTGCTGCTGTTCCGCTACCCCTGCCGTCCGGCTGTGCCGGTCGGGGGAAATCAGCCGCCCCGGTCGCTGTTTTTTATTGCAAAATATCTATTCCGGGCTGATACTTACCAGCAATGACACCCCCGGGGGACTTCGCCTCCAGGTTGAGCGCCTCGCTCCGTTTATTTATTTATCACCTTATTCCCATTAATTGCGGGGAACTAGAGCTACTAATATAATCTTCTCTACCGAGATGAAGCAAGGAGAACCGATGAGACGCCGGCACGAACATCAGGAACCTAAAAAATATGCCGATCCCCAGTGGGTCGAAAAGATGGCCGTTACTGTGGACTACAATTTCGCCATGGCGGATTTCGTCGGGGCGCAGGGCCTCACTGATCAAGACTTGGACGCCCTCACTCCCCGGCTGGAGGCCATTGATCAGGACCTTAAGGAACGTCGGCGGTCCGGTGAATTGGCCTTTTATGATCTTCCCTACCAGGAGGACGGCCTCCGGGAAATCAGAACCCTGGCCCGCGCCCTCAAAGAATGGTGCTGGGATCTGTTGGTGCTGGGGATCGGCGGCTCCGCCCTGGGGGCCCGGGCCTTACACCAGGCCCTCTGCCATCCCTCCCATAATTATTTTCCCATCGCCCGGCGTCAATACCATTCCCGTCTGATCGTGGCCGACAACATCGACCCCGACTGGTTATACGGCCTCCTCGACGACCTCGACTTGCGGCGCACTGTGGTTAATGTTATATCCAAATCAGGCAGTACAGCCGAGACTATGGCTCAGTTTCTCTTTATCTACGGACTGTTAAAGGGCCGATTAGGGGCTGATCGGGCTCGGGGGCATTTCGTGCTCACCACCGATCCCGAGAAAGGGAATCTGCGCCGCCTGATTCAACAGGAGGATTTTCCCAGCCTTGCTGTCCCCCCGCAGGTGGGCGGGCGGTTCTCGATCTTCACCTCCGTGGGGCTGTTCCCCGCGGTGATGGCCGGTATCGATGCCGAGACGCTCCTGGCCGGGGCCCGCTACATGGACGTCCGCCTGAAAGGCGCCCCGGTGGCCCAAAATTTGGCTTATCGCCTGGCCGCCCTGGCCTACCTGTTCGCCAGCGCCAAACAGCGGCCCTTGCAGGTGTTGATGCCTTATGCCTCCAGCTTGGGCGGGGTGGCTGAATGGTTTTGCCAGCTATGGGCCGAAAGTCTGGGTAAAAAGCACAATCTCCGGGGGGAGGTGGTGCACGTCGGCCCTACTCCGGTGCGGGCCATCGGCGCCACCGATCAGCACTCCCAGGTGCAGCTCTATATGGAAGGCCCCCCCGACAAGCTCATCATTTTCATTGAAGTGGAGAATTTTCAGCACCGCATCGCTATTCCTCCGGTCTTTCCGGAGATCGACGGCCTGAGTTATCTCAATGGCCACACCTTAAATGAGCTCCTGGCGGCCGAAAAAAAGGCCACTGCCTATAATCTCATGCGGGCCGGGCGTCCCAACCTGACCATCAAGCTCCCCGAAATCAACGCCTTCACCATCGGACAGCTTCTCTATCTCTTCGAAGTGACGACGGTGGCCGCCGGGGGCCTGTTTGACATTAACCCCCTGGACCAGCCGGGGGTTGAGGGCGGCAAACAAACCACCTACGGCCTCATGGGACGTCCGGGGTATGACGAGTGGCGTCGGGAGTTGGAAAGCGCCCCGCCCCTGAAACCCCAATACCTTTTAACCTGAAGAGTGTCGCCCTGCCGGCATGTTCCGACGCCTGAAAGTCACGTTACGGCCCCAGCGCCAGGATCTCGAGACCTTCCGACTGGTCAAATATTTTTCTTTGACCAGTTTCATCGCCATTGTCATCGTCACGCTCCTGCTCACCCTCCTGGTGACCGATCGGGCGGAGAAAATGGCCCTGAAGAAGAGTGAGGACTACGCCCTCCTGGTGGCTGCCAATCTGAACCATCAGGTATTTCAGAATTTCATCCTGCCGGTGGCCATCAAATACGGCGGGCAGATTCAAATCAGCAACCCCGACCAGTACGAGCTCCTGGACGCAGTGGTGCGCAACACCATTCACGGTTTCCATGTGGGCCAGGTCAACATCTACGATCAACGCGGCATCCTGGCCTACAGCACCGAACAGATTGCCCTGGGACAGGATTACTCCAACCTGCCGGAAATCAAGAAGGCCCTGGACGAAGGGGGCTACAGCCTGCAACTCAGTGGCCCCCGCCATTTACTTGATACCCTGGTCTCCCGGCGTGATCAGGATCGCAACCTGAAAACCTATATCCCTTTCCGCCTGGAGAGCATGGAGATCAGGTTGAGCCCCGAGTTGGGTCCGGTGATCGGGGTCTTCGAGATCACCCAGGATATCTCCAAGGATCTGACGGAAATCGGCCGCTTTCAGCTTATGCTCATCCTCACCTTGCTGGTGTTGATGGCCCTCTTGTTTCTGGTGTTGCGACAGATCGTCTTGAAAGCCGAGGGTATTTTGGAGAGGCGCAACGAAGAGCAGAAGATGCTCATTGCCCAACTCAACCTGGCCGAACGCCTGGCGGCCCTGGGGGAAATGGTGGCCGGGGTGGCCCATGAGATCCGCAATCCCCTGGGCATCATCAGCTCCACCGCCGAACTCCTCCAACAGAAGCTGGGAAAGTATGAACCCCAGAACCGTCTGGCTCAGGTCATCGTCGAAGAGGCCAACCGCCTGAATCAGACTGTTACCGAATTCTTGGATTACGCCCGGCCCCGGGAGCCCAATCTGCGCACCGTCCAGATCGAAGCCGTTCTCGATCGCTGTATGGAATTTCTGGCCCCGGAGATCGACAAGCATCACATCTCCACCTCCTCCCAATATCAGCACAATGGCCGGCCCCTCAAGGCCGACCCCGATCTCCTGTATCAGGTCTTCCTGAATATTCTTATCAACGCCATTCAGGCCATGCCCGACGGCGGCCGCCTCACCCTGACCACCTCCCCGGGCGCCGATGGCCGCGGGCTGAAAATCACCGTTCAGGACACCGGTCCGGGCGTCACCCCGGAAAATCTTTCGAAAATCTTTAACCCCTTCTTCACCACCAAGGATAAGGGGAGCGGCCTGGGACTCTCCATCGTCAAGAACATCATCGAGAGCCATCAGGGCCAAGTCGCCATGGAGAGCGTCGTGGGCCAGGGTACCACGGTCATTATCACTCTCCCCGAACTATGAACTCTGAACTACGAACTGTAATCCATGAACACCATCCTCGTCGTCGATGACGAAAAAAACTACCTCCTGGTCATGGACGCCCTCCTGGCCGAAGCCGGCTACGAGGTCCTGACCGCCGAAAGCGCCGCCGCCGCCTTGGATATCATCCGCAAAACCGACCTGGATCTGGTCATCAGCGACATGAAGATGCCCAAGGTCAGCGGCATCGAACTGCTCACCGAAATCAAGCGCCTCTACCCGGACCTCCCGGTGATTATCATGACCGCCTTCGGCACCGTGGAAAAGGCGGTGGAGGCCATGAAAAAGGGCTCCTTCGACTACATCACCAAGCCTTTTAAAAATGAGGAAATCCTCCTGACGGTGGCCAAGGCCCTGGAGCTGCGGCATCTGCTCAGCGAAAACCGCCGCCTGCGCCATGACCTGGAAGACCGCTACCGCTTCGAGAACATCGTCGGCACCTCCAAGGCCATGCAGGATATCTTCGCCCTGGTGGAGAAGGTCGCCGCCACCCGGGCCACCGTCCTCATCAGCGGCGAGTCCGGCACCGGCAAGGAACTCATCGCCCGGGCCATTCACCACCGCTCCCCCCGCTCGGCTGGCCCCTTCATCTCCGTTAATTGCGGGGCCCTCACCGAAACCCTGCTGGAATCTGAACTCTTCGGCCACGAAAAGGGCGCCTTCACCCACGCCGTGGCCATGCGCAAGGGCCGCTTCGAGTCCGCCGAAGGCGGCACCCTCTTCCTTGATGAAGTGGCGGAAATGTCCCCCTCGCTCCAGGTCAAGCTCCTACGCGTCCTCCAGGAGATGGAATTCGAACGCGTCGGCGGCAACCGCACCATCCGGGTGGATGTCCGCATGGTGGCGGCCTCCAATAAGGTGCTGGCCGACGAAGTGGCCGCCGGCAATTTCCGGGAGGACCTCTTCTACCGCCTCAACGTCGTCCACCTGCAGGTGCCCCCGCTCCGGGAGCGCACCGGCGATATCCCCCTCCTGGCCACCCACTTCATCCAGAAGTTCGGCCAGGAAGACGTCCGGGGCCAGATCCGCATCGCCCCCGAAACCATGAGGATCCTCATCCGTTACCCCTGGCCCGGCAATGTCCGGGAGCTGGAAAACGTCATTGAGCGGGCCGTCATCCTCTGCAGTAACAACCTGATCACGCCCGCCGACCTGCCCCCCAACCTGGCCGCGGCCGCGCCGGACGCCGACATCGACATCGACCGCCTGGTGCCCCTGCATGTCCCCCTACCCGAAGCCCTGGAGAGGATCGAAGAGATGATGATCCGCCGGGCCCTGGCCAACGCCGACAACGTCCAGGTGCGGGCCGCCGAAATGCTGGGCATCACCAAGAGCCTGTTGCAATACAAACTGAAGAAATATCACCTAACCAGCTAATTATTAGGAGATAATTTCTATGTCAAATGGAGATAAATTTTATGAAGAGATGAAAGAGCAGTCCCATATAAAGGCAGAGATTGTTAAGAAATATTTTTCTGCTTGGGCTAAAGTCCTTCTTCCATCAGTTGAGAGAAGAGATGGGAAGTTAGGTTATATTGATTTATTCGCTGGCCCGGGAGTTTATGAAGATGGAACAAAATCAACTCCTATTCTTGTTATTGAAGAAGCATTAAAAGATCAGAGATTAATAGAAAGATTGGTTACGTTATTTAATGATAAAAATATCGAATATATTACTTCATTGAGAAGAGAAATTGAAAATATTCCTAAAATCAATCTACTGAGGCATAAACCAAATTTCTATAATGATTCTGTTGGTAACCAACTTGCCAAGATATTTCAAGAAATAAAATTTATCCCTTCATTATTTTTTATCGATCCATGGGGTTACAAGGGACTTTCTCTTTCTCTGCTGAAATCTGTTTTAAAAGATTGGGGATGCGATTGTATATTTTTCTTTAATTATAATCGAATAAATATGGGGTTAAGTAATCCTTTTTTTGATGATCATATAAATGCAATATTTGGTGACGAGAGAGCAATAAAATTAAAAGAAGAAATAAAAAAGCTTAAATCTAATGAAAGAGAATTGACAATTATAGAAGAGTTAGGTTTAGCAATTTCTGATTTGGGATTTCCCCATATTTTGCCATTTTGTTTTAAGGATGAATCAAATAAGAAAACTAGTCATTATTTAATATTCATCACTAAGCATATAAAAGGGTATGAAATAATGAAGGAAATTATGGCAAAATATAGTTCTGAATCAAACCAAGGAGTTCCATCCTTCGAATATTGTCCGGCAACAATAAAACAAGCATTTTTATTCTCATTCAGATTGTCTCTTGAAGATCTTAAGAAAATGCTTTTGGACGAATTTAAAGGTGAATCATTAAAAATGATAGATATATTTAAGCGTCATCATGTCGGCAAGCCTTTTATTATACGAAATTATAAACAGGTGCTTTTAAATATGGAAGAAGCAGGCTTGATAAAAGCGGAACCTCCTATATCAAAGAGAAAAGGCGGAACTTTTGCTGATGATGTCATGGTTATTTTCACGGAGAAATAAGAAATGGCTTTATCATCGAAAATTGAATGGACCGAGTCAACCTGGAACCCAGTTACAGGATGTAGCAAGATAAGTGAGGGTTGTAGATATTGCTACGCTGAGAAATTAGCTTTAAGATTAAAAGCAATGAATAATCCTCGCTATTATAATGGCTTCGAACTAACTTTGCACGATAGTGTTTTAAATTATCCTTTAAAATGGCAGCAATCCAGAATGATTTTTGTTAATTCTATGAGCGATCTTTTCCATGAAAAAGTTCCTTTATCTTTTATAAAAAAAGTATTTAATATAATTAAAATATCACGGCATCATATTTTCCAAATATTAACTAAAAGAAGTGAAAGGCTATTTGAAATATCTACCTTGTTGGAATGGCCTGATAATTTATGGATGGGTGTTACAGTAGAATTAGAAAAATATAGTTTTCGAATCTCTCATCTTAGAGATACACCCGCAAAAATAAAATTTATCTCATTTGAGCCACTGTTAGGAAATATTGAAAAACCAGATTTTACTGATATTGATTGGATTATTGTAGGTGGTGAATCAGGGCCTATAAGTAGAGTTATGCAAAAAGAATGGGCTATAAGAATTAGAGATCATGCGATGGATTTTGGTGTGCCTTTCTTTTTTAAACAATGGGGAGGTAAAAATAAGAAAAAAGCTGGAAGGTTATTAGAAGGAAAAATTTGGAACCAACTTCCAGAAATAAAAAGAGAAAGGATAGCTTATCTTGAAAATAGAACAATTCCCTGAAGATATTCGTCCCCACCTCATCCCCGCCCCCAGCGGGAATATGGTCTATCGTTGCCTGGAGTGCGCCGCCGAGCATCCCATTACCTCGCTCCTCTACACCTGCCCGCAGTGCTCCGGCCTTCTCCTCCTCGAGGACACCCGGGCCGACCGCCTCAAAAAACATCCCGG
>CAYRYV010000017.1:0-54520 GCA_964428565.1 uncultured Desulfobacterales bacterium
ACCAGATTCCCGGAGTTTTCGGACTTTTTTTCACTCAGTTAACCGGACAGGAATGTTCAGTTATACAATGATCGGACATGGGGCCGCCAGTTTTTTTTGGAAAAGCCTCCAGGGTGGGTGACGCCTCCCCAGATTGCCAACCCGGCCACCGCCGCGTTGGGGGGGCACCAGGGGCAAGGTGGAACACCGCCCCGGCCGGCAGGCTACAACAGATGGTGCTCAGCCAGGCTGAAGTATCCGTGTTTGCTGATAATCAGGTGGTCATGGACCGTCAGGTTAAGGGCCGCGGCCGCCTGCACCACGGCCCGGGTGAGTTCCTTGTCCGCGGCTGAAGGGCTCAGCTTACCGCTGGGATGGTTATGGACCAGGATCAACCCGGTGGCCTTGTGTTTCAGAGCCAGTTCCAGGACCTTGCGGGGATAGACCACGGTCTGGTCCACCGTGCCCTCCTGCAGGATCTCCTCCGTGATGATTTCGTTCTGCGAATTCAGAAAGATCACCCGGAATTGTTCGTCTTTCAGCCCTCCCATGGAGGCGCGGCAATAGTCCACCAGGGCCTGCAGGGAGGGAATGCGTTCACGCTTCAGGGCTTCTTCCCGCAGGTAGTACTCCATGCAGGCCTTCACCAACAGCACCAGGGTGGCGGAATACTCCCCCAACCCCATGACCTGCACCAGCTCTTCAAACGGCGCATCCAGCACTTGGGTGAAAGACCCGAAGTGGGAGATCAAACGCTTGGCCAGCGGCTTGACATCGGAGTACGGAATGGCGAAAGTGAGCAACAGCTCGATGATTTCGTAGTCGTGGAGACTGTCCGCCCCCCCCTCCAGAAACCGGCTCCGTAGGCGTTGGCGGTGACCGTGATAATGGGGCGGTGCCGGCTTGATGGTTTTCATGACATTATTGTAATATTTTTAACGTCTTTGTCAATCAGGACAACGGGAGAGGTCTGCAGGGGAGCGAGCGGGAGGGGGGCTGGCGGCCCCCGTGCTCTCACACCACCAGGCGTACGGTCCCGTGCCCGGCGGTTCGTGAAGTAGATTGACTCAATCGCCGGCAATCAAGCCGCGACGCCTTCGCCCACTGCTTCCAGCAACCTCGCGTCGGACCCCCCGGCCGTCCGGCTGACCGTTCCCCCTGCCGGGCGCACAAAAAAAACCGGCGGGTCACACCGACCCGCCGGTTTCCCCGGCCGGTCTCCCGGCGGGGGCTCTCGGGCGCTTCTGCCTGCTTCCCAAACTATGAAATTTTTCTGCTCCAGGTAGCCGGTCCCACTGCCCTCCCTGGCTGTGGACCCGGCAACCGCACAAGTTCTATGATTTCCCGGGGGCTCCACGCTCTCCTGCCGTCCCGCTCCCCGCTAGTGCAACTCGTCTTGGTCAGCTCCCGCAAGTGCCGGCGCATGCAGGACAGCGGCGGCCACCATGGATCAATCTGTTCTATCCTCTTCACGATCAGTTCCCACAGGTGCAGCAGCGGCTGGAGATGCTGATGCAAATCTCCTTCCCGCGCCTTCATCCTGTCGATCTTCTCCTGCAGACGCTGCCGCTCCCGACACGCCCTGATCATTCCCTCCGACCGGTTTTCCTCCAGCAGAATCAGGGTGCCGATGTCTTCCCCGCTCAACTCCCGTAACCTTATGAGCCTGACCAGCACCGGGTCCCGGCCCCCCCAGCCCTCCGGTCGGCACTCCATCTGCCTCTCCGCTTCCTCCCCGGCGGCGAACTCCGCCACCGGCCTTTCCAGCCAGGAGGGCAGCGACCCCGGCGGGCGGCCGCGCTGCGGGCCCTCCCCCGTTCGGGGACAACCCCCTCCTCCCGCCCACGGCAACGCCGCCGCGTTCAGATTCGCCAGGCGCTGCTGCCGGTCCACGATAAAAGCGGGATGGGGATAACTCTCGAAGATCAGCAAGTAGTGATGCAGCTCTAACATCTCCACACCCTGCTTCCCCGAATTTTCCGACATCCCTCCCCACCCGGTAACTTCCCTGTTGCAAGGGGATCGACCTCAGGGGCGAATGGCAGTGCTTTACGCCCTGCCGCGGCCCCCGGGCCGTCATGCCCCTGATCCGGGATGGGGAAGGGAAGAGCTGTTGTTACGTTGTTACTGAATATTTTTCAAATCAAGAAACGTGCCGCTCCCCAACAGTTGGGAATAATTATTGAATCAATATTAATTTCAGTTAATTAGTTCGGAAGCGGTGGCGTTCTGGGGATGCTGGCGGGATTCTTGTCGCCCCTGTCAGTGGGCGAAGTGGCGGAATATTTCTGCGCGACATTCATACTTAGTGAATATTATTAATCAATCTATAAAATGCCATAATGGCGTTCCTATGTCAAAATGGCGCATTAATTACTCCCCATACATCTTTAATTTCCGCTGCAGGGTGCGCAGGCCGATCCCCAACAATCGGGCGGCCTGCGTCCGGTTGCCCTCCACCAGGCCCAGGACCTTGAAGATGTGTTCCTTTTCCACGGTCTCCAGTAACAGATCGCCCATCTGTCCCGGCGGCGTCCGCTCGTCTTTCTGATCGCCGAGTCCCAGCGAGCTGACTCGCAGCACCTCACCTTTTTCCAGGAAAATCGCCGACGCGATAAGGTTCTCCAACTCCCGGACATTCCCGGGGAAAGGGTAGGTGAATAGCCATTCGATCAAGTCCGGTCCCAATGTGTGGGTCTTGCCCGTCTCCCCGCGGTGCTTTTTCAGGAAGCCCTGGGCTAACGGCAGGATGTCCCCCTTCCTTTCCCGTAACGGCGGAATGTGAATATGACAGGTGTTCAAACGGAAGTACAGATCGTTGCGAAACTTCCCCCGGGCCACTTCCTGGCGCACATCCCGGTTCGAGGCCGCGATGATGCGCACGTCCACCTGCCGGGGCTTGGTGCTCCCCAGCCGGAACAGCTCCTTTTCCTGGATCACCCGCAACAGCTTGGCCTGCAGCTCCGGCGGCAGTTCCGTGATTTCGTCCAGAAACAATGTGCCCCCGGCTGCCGCTTCGAAAAATCCCATCTTCTCCACCACCGCCCCGGTGAACGCCCCCCGGGTGTGCCCGAAAAATTCATCGTCGAACAGGTGTTGGATGAACGCCGCCATGTTCACTGCCATGAACGGACCGGTGGACCGCCGGCTCAGGGAATGGATCACCCGGGCCAAGAGCTCCTTCCCCGTCCCCGACTCCCCGGTGATCAGCAGGTTGTAGTCCGTCGGCGCAAAACTCTCCGCCTGGTGAAAGACCCGGGCCATGGCCTTGTCCTGCGCCACCATGCTGGTGAAAGCTTCGGGATGCTTCAGGTCCGCAAAAATCCATTCCCCGTCGAAAATCTCCAACCCATGGCGCAGGTTATACCTTTCCAGGGCCCGCTCGATGACAATCAACAGCTTTTCCCGGGGCACGGGCTTGACCAGATAGTCGTAGGCCCCGTACTTCATCGCTTCCACTGCCATGACCACGTCATCCACGGCGGTCAGAATGACCACTTCCGTGGCCGGAAATTCCGCCTTCAGCGCCGGCAGGATCTCCAGCCCGTGAATGTGGGGCATCAGCAGGTCCAACACCACCAGGGGACATTGGTGGCGCCTGATCCACTCCAGGGTCTTGCGGCCGTTGGCCAGCAACGCCGGCTCCGGCAACCCCGCGCTCGCCAGCGTGGCCCGAATGCTCGTGAGGAGCCCGGGGTCGTCATCCACCACCAGGATTAAGGGTTTTTCCGCCGGGATGTATTCCATTAAAAATCGACTCCTCCCTTGCTCCCTGCCGCCGTGCCCTCCTGATGCGCCAGGGGAAACGTAATGGTGAAAACCGTTTCCTGGCCCGGCTGACTGGTAAAGGAGATGTCTCCCCCATGGGCCCTGACTAAATTGTAAGTCACCGCCAGGCCCAACCCTGTCCCCCCCAGGCTCTGCTTGTCGGTGACGAACGGATCGAAAAGTTCCGGAGCGATGGCGGGATTGATCCCTTGACCGTTGTCAACCACCCGGAGCCACACCTGGCCGGTCTCCCGGGCGTGCCCCGTGGTGATCCGGATGAGGCCGTGGCTGTGGTTGATGGCCTCGATGGCGTTCAGGGTGAGGTTCAATACGACCTGTTCCAGATTTTGCAGGTTGCCGATGATTTCCGGCAACTCCGCCGACAGGTCCAACCTTACGTCCACGCCGGACTTTTTCATGGTGGATTGCGCCAGACTCAGCGCCCGCTCCACCGCCTGGTTGAGCTGCACCGGCGCCTTCTCGCTCAACCGCGATTGCCGGGAGAAGTCCTTCAAATGGCTGACGATCTTGACCACCCGGTGCGCCGCCATCTCCACGTCATCCAACAACTTCGGGAGGTTATCCTGCAGAAAACCGTAACTCAACCCCCCGAACTTCCGCTGCGCATTCTGCCGGGACGCCTCCTGCAACGGCCTTTCCAGGTCCTGCCAGATGTTTTTTAACAGCGCCGTATTGAATAAAATCAAATTGATGGGATTATTGATCTCGTGGGCCACCCCCGCCACCAGGGTGCCCAGGGACTTCAGCTTCTGGGCCTGGTACAGCTGTTCCTGACTCCGCCGCAGCTCCTCTTCGGCCTTCTTCCGGATGCTGATGTCCCGGGCCAGACCCAACACCAGCGGTTTGCCGCGAAAGTTCACCGGAAAACTCCTGACCTCCACCGGCACCTGCTGGCCGTCCTTCCGAATCACCGTCAGTTCCACCGGACCGATGGGCCGCCCTTGGGCTACCTGGGATAACAGCTCCCGGACTCGCGGGGTTTGGGACTGATCCAGCAGCCCCAACGAAAAAATATCCCGGCCGTTGACCTCCTCCTGACGGTAACCCGACATCTCTTCCGTGGCCTTGTTGATGGCCAGAAAATTCCCCTGCACATCATGGAGAAAATAGGCGTCCGGCGCATAAGCGAACAGGAACTTGAACCTCTCCTCCGATTCCTTAAGCGATTCCTCCATCTGCCGTTTTTCGGTGATGTCGAACATCACCCCGCTGATGTAGTCGATCTTCCCGGCCGTATCCGCGAAGATCTGGCCCCGGCATTGGAGCCAGCGTATCTCCCCGTCCTTCTTGCGGATGCGGAATTCCCTCACATAGGACTGGGTGCTCTTCAGGGCGTCGATAAACACCTGCCGGGCCAGGGGCAGGTCTTCCGGCAGCACCAGGTCGTCCCATTTCAGCCGGCGCTGGTCAAAGTCCTCCTTGGCATACCCGGTGACCTCCTCCACCTTGCGGTCGAAGAAGTCCACCGACCAGTCCGCATACCCCTTGAAGACCACCGCCGGAATCTGGTTCACCAGCAGTCGGTAGCTCTCCTCGCTGGTCCGCAGCGCCGCCTCCGCCCGTTTCCGTTCGGTGATGTCCCGGATGAGCGCCAGCACCATCGTCTGCTCGGCAACATGTACCTTGGTGAGGGCGATCTCCGTCTCACAGGGCCGCCCCTGCACATCCTGGTGCAGCCATTCGAATCGTTGGGGCTGCCCCTGAAACGTCCGGCGCAGCAGGGCCTCGCCCAAAACCCGGGAATCCTGCCCGTCCGGTTGCCTCTCCGGCGTCCAGTCCAGCGGCGTGGTCCCCCGCAGTTTCTCCCGCGGCGCCCCAAACAGCCGTTCCGCCGCCGGATTGCAGTCCAGGATGATATCGTTCTGCATCAGCAGAATGCCGTCCTGCGCGGCCTCGAACAGCGTCCGGTAGCGTTCTTCCGACTCCCGCAGGGCCGCCAGCGCCGCCTGCCGCTGGGTCACATCTTCATAAATCACGAACAAATCGCCATTTTCCATCTTGGCCGGACGGAACCGGATGATCTTGCGGCTGCCGTCCTTGCAGGTCACGGTAAAGGTTTGGGGCCGAACCTCCCCCACCGCCGCCCCCGCTCCCTCCTGTTTCCACCGGGCGATCACTTCCCGGCGATAGTCCTCGTCAGGATAGGCCAACCGGAACCACTCCCGCCCGGTGGGAATGTCCTCCCGAGCGTACCCGAACATTTCCGTAAATTTGGGATTGATGTATTCGTAACGGCCGGACTTGTCGATGATGCTCACCCCGAACGGTGACTCTTCCACCAGCACCCGGAAACGCTCTCTCTCCCGCCGCAGCTCCTGCTCGGCTCGGCGGCGGGCCGACACGTTGGCAAATGCCCCCACCAGTTCCATGGGCCGTCCCTCATCGTCCCGCCACAGGGTCATTTCATCCCGCAGCCACACGTAGGTGCCGTTGCGGTGCCGGAAGCGGTACTCCAGGGTACTCACTCCCCGCTCGATAACCTGGGCCGCCCCGGCCGCCCCCTTCGCCCGATCGTCCGGATGGACGTGCTCCCCCCAAAAATCGGGGTCCCCCACGATCTCCTCCGGGGTGTACCCCAGTTCCTTCTCCACGTTCGGGCTTACAAAGGTCGGCGTCAGGGTGTCCAGGGTAGCGAAATAGAAAACCGTGGGACTCGCGGTCAGCAGGTGCTGCAACCGGGTCAGCAGGACGGTTTGGTCGATTCCCCGTACTGACATCGCTTGATCCTTCACGCTAGGTTGACCGGCATCATAATTACTGTCCATCCCCGTTTCGCCTGCCGGGTACGCGTCTGCCAACTACATCCGGCGGGCTCCGGGAACCCGCCGTTGCCCGACGCCTCCCCGCGTCCGGCGGTATCCGTCAGGCGCCCGGGAATGATGAGTGTACCGCGGCGAACCGCTGCCGTCTTTTTTCTTTCCGGATGTCCTCACACCCCTGCCGGAGAGGATGCGGTTGCGGGTAAAGAGATGGTCTGTTTCCCGCTCCTTTTAAAATATATCATAGATGCCCGGAAAAACTGAGGGGGCCCGTCAATTACCCCCCCTCTCCGCCACCCGGCATCTCCGGCAGTGCTCGCAAGTATCCTCCGTATGCTCCCTGCTCCCCTCCGGGAAGCGAGGCGGGATGAGGGGTGCCTAAAAAAAACTTGCGCGCACCGCGATAAATTGTGACATCTGTCGTATTTGTCTTATGTGTTCTGGAAACCTCCCCGTGCTTTTGCTACACTTTCTCCCAAGGGCCGCCTGAGACCGGTGTTGCGGTCGCGCCGCTCCCCGACGCCCGCCGGGACCCCCGGCTTACCGCTCACGGCTCTCGGCCGGTTCCGGGATGGCGGTACGAAAGTCCACCCGGTACATACCCGGTACATGTTCCGCGGTGTACCGGGTTCCCGCGGTTCGCCGCCAGGCGGCTCACAGGAGGAGCTGTTGATGAATAATGAGGCATATCGATGGGATAGATGCCAGAACGGCGCGAGGCGTCCCGGTGTACCGGGTACCGGCGTTTTTTTGCCGGTACACCGGTACACCGACGCCGCGGCCTCGGCGGCCTCTCCTGCAATTCCCGAAAAGAGGGGGGAAAACCTGAGGTGAGGGTGGGGGCCCCGTGGTCCCCCGGCCCTCTCCTCCCGGAAGGATCATAGATGGGCCTGTTCGCGCAGTTATCTTTTATCTACAAGGAACTCCGGCGGCATCTGAAGGACCCGGCCCTGCGCCGTTGCCTCCGGGACCGGCGTTATCGCGACATCCTTCAGATGAACTTTCGCGTGGGGAAGCATTGGGAAGGGTCCGGCAGTCTCCAGCAGCGCCGCTACGCCAGCTACCGGGACTACCTGGAACATCAGCGCCTCAAACTGGACTATATCAATCTGGTGGCGGCGGAGCGGGCTGGCCTCGCCGACTACGACCGGCGCTACCGGGAGGTCCTGGGGGGGCGGCTGGCGGCCCTGCCGTTGGGGTGGCCCGGCACGCGGGTCTTGTGTCTGGCGGCGCGCCTGGGGACCGAAGTGAGGGCCTTTTTAGACCGGGGGGCCGGGGCGGTGGGCGTCGATCTCAATCCGGGCGGGAACAACCCTCTCGTGCTCCCCGCCGACTTCCATTACCTTCCCTTCCGGGCCGGGGCCTTTGATGTCGCCTTCTGCAATTCCCTGGATCACGTCTTTGATCTGGAGAGATTTCTGGGGGAGGTCATCCGGGTGCTGGCCCCGGCCGGGGTCCTCATCCTGGAGGTTCAGCAGGGGAGCGCCGAGGGGCGCAAGCCCGGCCAATACGAGAGCTTCTGGTGGACCCGGATCGACGATCTCCTGGCCCGGCTGGCCGACTTCCGATTCACCCCTCAGGTCCAGGTCCCCTTTACCTATCCCTGGCCGGGGGCACTCCTTCTCCTGCGCCGCTGCGGATGAGGGGGAAAGCTCTTCAGGAATGGTCGGCAAGGTCCAGGAAGGCCGCCTTGGCCGCCCGGCAGATGGCCAGGGGGGCGCTTTTGCCCCGGCCCTCGAAGCGCCGGGTGAGGCTGGGGCTGTAAAAGGAAGCCCGCCAGTTCTGCCCGGACACCCCCAGAAAGACGTCCAGCCTAATCTCTATGTGGTATTGGCGGATCATCTTCTCCACCAGCTTCCAGGCCTCCGCCATGCTGCTCGTATAGGCGGGAATGCCCATATCGCCCATGATCTTGGCGGCGATGAAGCGGTCCAACTCCGGTTCATGGTATTCCGCGTGCATCGGCTTCTCCCCCTGCGATCGTCCCGTTGGCGCTATTATGACCCACCCCGGGATGCTCTTGCAACTCTTCTCTCACCTTCCAGGCAAATCCCCACGGCAGATAGAACAGGCGCAACCGACGCTCACCTGCCTGCCGCTCCATGGTCACCAGCCCCGAAAGCAGCCGGAAGGTGCTGCCCGCGTCCGTGACCTGCCGGGAGGCCAGGAAAGCCAGCTCCCAGAGGGAATAGGCCGGGGTCGCTTCCCAACGGTAAAGTCCCCACAAGGCCCGGCCCCTGATCACCTCTTGATGTTGCTCCCGGCTCCACAGATACACCCAGGGCCCGAACAGACGCTCCCACCCCGGGTCTTCCAGGGGCAGCACCTCCGGGGCGTGAGCCCTCAGGTGCCCCGGTTGGCCGGTATAAAAAAACAACGGCCACAGGCGGTGCTTCTCCTCCCAGCCCCCCCGGTCGTCCATCTGGAGGCGATAAAGGCTCAGGGCCAGGTAGCGGGTGTGAATGTCCAGGGTGCCTTCTTCCTCGTCCCGCATTGAGGCATAGAGCGGCCACAGGTAATGCGTCTCCTCCTGGGTGGGAGTCTGGCGCGTGTAGTAAAAGGGCCGATAAGCCCGCAGGGTGAAGTCCTCTCCGTCCCCCCGGATGACCAGGGGCCAGGGGGTGTCCCACTGCTCATAGCGCCCCTGCTCCTGGGTGTAGTGGCTGAAAAAGGGGTAGCCGTAGCCCACCAGCCGGGTCGTCGGGGTGGCGTCTTCCAGGTAAAAAGGCAAACAGGCCTTCAGGGTGCGGGGCTTGTCGGTGTCCAGCTGCAAACGCTGATAATGGATGAAGGGCCACAGGGCGTAATACTTCTCGAAAACCCCCTCTTTCACGATCTTGCCGTAAAAGGGCCAGAAGGTGAAGGCCTCTTCCTTGCCGGTGGAGTACGAGAAGAACGGCCACAGGATCTTGTAGTGATGGCTGCCTTCCCCGGATGAGGTGGAGAACAAAGGCCACAGGACAAAGGTGATGGCGTCGCGGCTGAAGCGCTCCTTAAAGGTCCCGAATAGCGGAAAGATGCCGCCGTAGGGCTCGCCGGCCGCGGTGCGGCCCCCAAAGAGGGGAAAGAACTGGAAGAACTGGGCCCCGGCCGGCAGCTCTTCCCGGAAGGTGCCCCAGGGGGCCAGATTGAACCGGGCGTGCTCCCCGGTCTTCAGGTAGCGGCCCAGGGGATACAGAAAATGGGCCTCCTGCAGGTCGGGGGACGTGCGCCAGAAGAACAACGGCGCCAAGGTAAATTCCGACGCCGACCCGCACCGCTCCCAGGCGAACAGCGGCCCCAACAGTTCCAGGCGGCTGGCGTCGGTCTGCGGCTCCTGCGCGTAAAAGACCAGGGGCGCCAGGTTGAGGCGGGTCCCCCCCGGAGGAGTGGAGACACAGGCCGCCGCCGTTACCAGCAATAAGGCGAGGACACAGGCTTTTTTCAAGACAGATGGCTATATCCGGCGTCGGCGGCGTCCGGGGAACCCTGTCGGCCCCCCGGCGGCTCCCGTGGCCCGTTTCACCGCAGAATGGTGGAGCCGATGGTGCCCATGACGGTGATGGGGGTCTGCTCCTTGATACCTTCCATGGCCTGATTGACGTTTTTCACCGCCTTTTTGGCATCGTCGTAGAGGGACTTGTCGTTGACCAGTTGCCCCAGGGTGCCTTCGGCCTGATCGATCTTCCGGGCGATGCGGTTCAGCGACGCCACTGCCTCCTTGGCCTGTTGGTAGAGGCCGTCATCCTTGGCCAGCTTTCCCAAGGTGCCTTCCCCCTTCGCCAAGCCCGCGGTAAAACTGGTCAGGTGGCGGGCGGCGGTCTGAATCTCCGTCACCGTTCCCTGCACCTCCCGGTAGAGGCGGTCATCCTTGAGGAGTTTCCCCAGCGTGCCTTCTCCCTTCTCCAGTCCCCGGGCCAGGCTGCTCAGGGACTTGCTGGCTTGGTTGAAGTTGGCCAGCATCTCCTTCAGGGAGCTCTCGCCCTCCGCGGTGCCGATGACCCGCTGCAGGCTTTGGCTCACCTGCCGAATGTCCTGGAGAATGGGACGCAGGTCGTCCACCAGTTGCGGCACCTTGTCCAGGACCTGATCGAATTCCATGGCCGACTTGGTGTCGGTGATCAGCCCCCCCGAAGCCAACGGCGGCGCCGGAGGCGCGCCGGGGTGTAGCTCGATGTACTTCTCCCCCAACATGCCCTTGGTGCGCACCGCCGCCCGGGCGTCCTGCCGCAGGCTGATGCCGGGTTGCAGGAGGATCTCCACCTGGGCCTGATGGTCCACCAACGAAATGTTCTTGATGCGGCCCACCTCCACCCCGGCGATTTCCACCCGGCCGTTGGTCGCCAGACCCGCGGCCGAATCGAAGCGGGCCAGGGCGGTGTTGCCGGCCCGCCAGCTCACCAGGGCGAATTGCCCCACCTGCAGACTCATGTAAGCCAGAATCGCCAGGGCCGCGAGGACAAAAATCCCCACCTTGGCTTCCGGACCCCATTTCGTGCCTGCTTGCATTGCCACCTCCGGTATCTGCGCCCGCTAGGCGCCTGTTTACCCGGCTGTTGTAGTATTGCCCGGATTAATTCTTGACCTTGAGGAGATTTCTCTCGGTCAGTCCCTGGAGGAGGATTTTTGCCACTTCCTGGTTGCCCCGGATGCTGAAATGCCCGATGGAGCCGTCGGGGCGGTGCAGATAAAAATCGCGATAAATCGTCTCCAGGGGAAAGCGCCGCGAAAATTCCTCCAATAAGTCAATATAAGGAATTTGTAACGCCCCATAAATCCTTTTTAACCGATCTGTCACGACGTCTTGCCGGCCCCGGTCGAGCAGGGCGCTGTTTTCGAAATAATTACCCGCCGGGATATGCACCACACAGAGTCGCCCCTTCTGGTTGGCCACCTCCTTTTGCAGGCGACCCAGGAGGTGCTGCACCAGCTGATCGGTTTGCGCATGATAGCCGTTCGGATCAGACGGATTGGCGATGTAATGGTATATCTTGAAAAGACGATTTTTCATGAGGGTCAGGATGTAGCTGGTGGGGCCGCCAAATTGCCGCTCCAGTTGTGCATGGACCTCTTGCGGTGGCGGCACCGGTGTATTGCTCAACACATAATCCCTTTTTCCATCGTCATACCGGAATAATGGTTTGGCGAAGGAATAAAACGACAGTCGGGTGCGGTCATAATCATGCGGAAAAATCCCCACCACCACCAGGTCGGGATTGCTCTTGCGACCATGCTCGAGGTATTTCAACAACATCTGATCAATCCCGTAACTCCCCACTCCCATGTTGAGCACTTCCGCTTTGCCCCCCCCCTCTTCCCGCATGATCTTCTCCAGGAAATAGGGAAAACACTCGTCGTCGTTCACTTCTATGCCATAGGTGAAGCTGTCCCCCAGAAACAGGATGCGAGGGGTTTGCGGTGACTTGGGGCCGATCTTTCCTCCCCCTCTGATTCTGTTGGTCGTAATATAGTAATCCCACCCCAGTTGGGGGTCATAATTGGCGGTGTTCCAGGAATTCGGCGTGGCGTACTGCTCCAGGAAGACCAGCTGGAAGTATTTGTCATACGACTCCGGCATACAGTCCAGGCCGGTGTAAAGGGAGGCCCTTTGCGGGTAGAATACTCTTACATAGACCTCCAAAACCCCTAAACACAGCGCCACCGTTATACTGAAGGCCAACAGGGGGAAAAGGCGGATCAGGATCTTACGCAGCATAAACCATCTCATCCGGTTCGCCCCGCAGGAACTGTTGGACCTGCGGCAGGGCGGTTTTTTGGAAATCCTGGGGCGGTTCTTGAATCAATATGCGGCCCTGATGTAAAAAGGCAATGGAATCGGCCACGGCCAGGGCCATCTCCAAATCGTGGCTGATGACCACCGCCGTCAGGTGCAGGCGGCGCACCACGTCTTCCATCAGCCGCCGGATGGTGGCGGTCATGATGGGGTCCAGGCCGGTGGTGGGCTCATCGAAGAGCAGGAACTCCGGGTCCAGGGCCAGGGCCCGGGCCAGGGCCACCCGTTTGAGCATACCCCCGGAAAGCTCGGCGGGCATCTTGTCTTCAGCCCCGACCAGACCCACTTGCGCCAGCTTTTCCCGTACCACTCCGTTGATTTTGCCGGAGGGCCAGTCGGTGTGCTCCACCAGGGGAAAAGCGACGTTCTCCCGCACCGACAGGGAGTCGAACAACGCCCCGTGCTGGAAAAGATAGCCGAAGCGCCGGCGCAACGCAAACAGCCCGGTTTCGTCCAGTTGCCCCAGGTCCTGGCCCCCCACCAGCACCCGCCCTCTGTCCGGACGCAGCAGTCCGATGATGTGTTTCAGCAGCACACTCTTGCCTTCGCCGCTGCGGCCCAGGATAACCGTAATGCTCCCCGCCGCCGCTCTCAGATCGACCCCCCGCAGCACCTCCTGGCCCTTGAAGCCCTTATGAACATCGATCAGCTGAATCATAATCTGATTCTCGGGGACCGGAGACCGGTCTGGTTCATACCCCAGCCCTCTCCCGCTAAAACAACAACGCCGTCAGTATATAGTCGCTGATCAAAATTGCCACGGCGGAGTAAACCACCGCCCGGGTGGTGACCAGTCCCACCCCCTCGGCGCCGCCCCGGGCCTGCAGGCCCTGGTAGCAGCTGATGAGGGCCAGCAACAGGCCGAAGACCAGCGCCTTGAACAAACCGTTATAGAGGTCGGAGGGCTCCACCATCTCCAGCATTTTCTGCACATAGGTGCCGGGGTTGACGCCCAGGAGAACGACCCCGACGAAATAGCCCCCCAGGATGCCGACAAAGACGTCCACCACCGTGAGGAGCGGCACCATGATGATGCCCGCCAGGAGGCGGGGAACGGCCAGATAGTGCACCGGATGAACGGCCATGGCCCACAGCGCGTCCACCTGTTCGGTGACCTTCATGGTGCCCAGTTCCGCGGCCATGGCCGAGCCTGCCCGGGCTGCCACCATCAAAGCGGTGAGGACCGGACCGATCTCCCGGGTCATGGAAAGGGCCACGGCGCCCCCCAGGAGGCTCTCCCCCCCGAACTTGCGGAACCCATAGTAGGCCTGCAAGGCCAGAACCATGCCGGTGAACAGACCGGTGAGGATGACGATGAACAGGGAACGCACGCCGATGAATTCCAACTGCCGGAAAAGGTGGTGGATACGGTAGGGTCGCCGCAGGACCCACCGACAGCATTGCCCCAACAACAGGGTCATGCCCCCCAATTCCGCCAGACCGTGCAGGGCCACGGCCCCCAAGGGATGAAAGAATCTCGTCAACATAGGAAACAACGTCAGAACATCGAGGGATTTACCGCTAAACGATCTTTGTAATGATAAACGGAATAGCCGAAAAAATCCAGTTAAACGGACATTCCCCCGCCATGCCGCTCATAAATGACCGGAAAACCGATCATCGTCAGGCATTAGCAGCCCGGGCGGGCCCGGAAGAATGCGCGCCAACGCGGATGCCCTGGAGACGCCCCCGGAATTCACCATGAGGCGGGCAATTAAGGTGCTCGAAGTGATTTTGCCGACGTTTGCCCGGCCGCTCGAGAGGATGCGGGCAGTTTGTGTTCATCTGCTTCCCCGCTCCCCGGACGTCACTCCGGCGCTCAGTTTGTTCCCCGGCGTGCCCCTTTGACCATGGGAGAAATAACCCCAAAACTCAACCGGATATCTGGTCGTGCTATTGACAAGCTCTCCGTCTGGTCTTGACGATCATCAGTCCCTCTGGTATATGATTGATAGAGTTATGTCAGGCATGCGCCATCCCGACTCTTCGGGGTGGCGTTTCTATTTGGGAGGCTGATATGCGGCTGGTGATGATCGACAACTATGACTCCTTCACCTTCAACCTGGTGCAGCTCTTCTATGAATTCGATCTGGAAGTCGTGGTGCGGCGCCACGATGAAACCACCCTGGCGGAGATTGCCGCCATACAGCCTGATTGGATCTGCATCTCCCCCGGCCCCAAGGCGCCTCGGGACGCCGGCATCAGTAAATCGGTAATCGCTCACTTTGCGCCCCTGCTTCCCATCTTGGGCGTCTGCCTGGGGATGCAGGCCCTGAACGAAGTCTTCGGCGGCATGACGGAGCTGGCCCCGGTGCCGGTGCACGGCAAACGCCACCAGGTGTACCATCACGGCGAAGGTCTGTTTGCCGGCCTTCCCAGCCCCTTCTGGGCGGCCCGCTACCATTCCCTGGCGGTGCGACCGACCTCGGAGGACCTGGTGGTTACCGCCCGGAGCGGCGACGGCGTGATCATGGGCCTCAGCCACCGCCGCTATCCCCTCCACGGCGTCCAGTTTCATCCGGAATCATTCCTTACCGAATACGGCTGGCGGCTGGCCTACAACTTCCTCACGTTGGCACCGGACTTCTGGGGGGCGCAGGCTGACCGACGCCAGGAGAACCCCGGGCTTATAGCAGCACCCACGCCGGTATGGTGCGGTTCCTGGGGCCTTGGAACCGACTATCGAGGCGTTCGTGAAACCTGCCAATCTTCCTGGCCGGACCCGGTGTCCGCACCGAGATAATGATGATTTTCGCCCCCTGATATCTCATCATTGTCGTCCGGGAAATTGTTGAAAAAAAAGCGATGTTGCCGGAGAATCGATGAAATGTGGGGGAAAATTGTCGACCTGCAGATCCGGGAGTTTTCGCCGCCGGAGGGCGTGGCGGGACTGGAAAGCATGTTTCTGGGACTCCGCCACCAGCCCTACGCCATGTTGCTGCTTTCCGGCGGCGACCTGGATTGCTCCCGCTACTCCCTTATGGGGTGGGATCCCTTCCTGGTGCTCAGCGCCCGGGGCCATCGAGTTGATATTAAGCGCCCGGGGTCTGAAGTCCACTACCAGGCCGACCCTTTCACCGTGCTGGCGGACGTGCTGGGAGCGCTGGAACTCCCGGGAGAGCCGCCCTTGCTCCCGCTGTGCGCCGGGGGCTTGGGTTTTTTTGCCTATGACCTGAAAAACCACCTGGAACGCCTCCCCACCACGGTCCACGATGACCTGGGACTCCCCGAAATGGTGCTGGCCTTTCCGCAACGCCTCATTATCCAGGACCGGCAGCAACACCGTTTTTGGCATGTCCATCTAACCTGTGAAGACCCGGGAAACTCCCCCTCTCCTCGCCCACCCTCCCTGACTTGGGAAGATCTGACCCGGCCCGCTTCGGTGGGGGGCTACATGGTTGGAGAGTTGACCAGCACCTTCAGCCGGGAAGATTATCTCCGGGCGGTAAGCCGTGTCCGGGAATACATCCGCCAGGGCGATGTCTATCAGGTAAACCTCTCCCAGCGGTTCTCCTTTCCCTTCCAGGGTGACCCATATCGGATGTTCCTCCAACTCTTCCAGCGCAACCCCGCGCCCTTCTATGCCTATCTCAACCTGGGTAGCTTTCAGATCCTGTCCACCTCCATGGAGCGCTTCCTTTACCGTCGGGGCGACTATCTGGAGACCCGCCCCATCAAGGGCACCCGTCCCCGGGGAACAACTCCGGAAGCCGATGAGGCCCTGCGCCGGGAGCTTGCCGCCAGCTTCAAGGATGACGCCGAACTCTCCATGATTGTCGATCTCTTGCGCAACGACCTGGGGAAGGTCTGCCAGGGGCGGAGCGTCCGGGTGGTCGAACACAAGCGCCTGGAGCGTTACGAAAATGTCTATCATCTGGTATCCATCGTTGTCGGCGCCCTGCGTCCCGGGACCTCCCAGGTGGATATCCTGCGGGCCACCTTTCCCGGGGGCTCCATCACCGGCTGTCCCAAGATCCGGGCCATGGAGATCATCGACGAACTGGAGCCGGTAGTGCGCCATGTCTACACCGGGGCCATCGGCTACCTGGGGCTCCACCGCAACCTCGACCTCAACATCGCCATCCGCACGGCCATCTGCACCCCGAGCCGGATGCACTTCTCAGTGGGCGGGGGGGTGGTCTACGACTCCCGGGAAGAGGAGGAGTACGAAGAGACGTTGCACAAAGGCCGCACCCTCTTTAACTTGATCGCCGGACAGGCCGGCGAGCTGTAAATTATGCAGGAGAGCGCCCTGAGCGGTGGAAGCGAGGGAAGGTCGGGCTAATTTCCAGTGGAGTCAGAGGCGGACGGATCGGTGGAATAATACTGTTCGATGATTTCCAGCCAGTCGGCCAGGGACAAGGCTGCGGCAAAATGATCTTCTTCGTGATGGGGAGGACTGCATTCATCACTCATGGTGGTGGGGGTCACCAGACATACCGGCCAGCCCGGCGCCCCGGGAGGGACGACACGGGGGGGCAACAGCCGGTAGATTACTAATCCCCCCTCATCACAGCGGATTTGATACGAAGTACCTTCAAGTTCCAGATTAAGCGTCTCTCCGAAGATGCCCAACCGGCGAAAAAGATCTTGAATCTGCCGCAAGATCGCCACTGGAGAGGGGAGATGGGGAGGGTCGGGACAATGCATCAACTGCCTTCATGATTGAGCTTGACTGATCAGCGAGTCTTCCCGGGGGCCGAAACTGGATTCATACCGCTGCCCAAATTCCTCCAAGGTGAAAGCATGTTCTTGAGTCCCCTGGCATTCCACCGCGTAGGCGGCGCACACCGCACCCAGGCGGGCTGCCTCCACCAGGTTCTTTCCCGTCACCATACCCTTGATAAGGCCAGCCCGGAAACCGTCGCCGGCCCCGGTGGGGTCTGTCACCTGCAGCACCGGCACCGCCGGGATATGAGTCTCATACTCCGAGGTGGTGATCACGGAGCCTTTGTCCCCCAACGTTGTAATGATGGTGCCCGTGCGGTGCAGGAGCTGGATCTTATTCAATCCCGTGGATTTTAAGATGAGTTCCAACTCATAATCGTTGGAAACTAATATCCGGGAGCCGGTTATCATTTCCACCAGTCGGTCGCCGGACCAGGCCGGAATGGATTGGCCCGGGTCGAATATGTAAGGGATCTGCCGTTCCTTATACCATTGACTGTAGGCCAACATGTCATCAAGATTGCCCGGGGCCACGATCGCCAAAGCTCGCGTCGGATCAATGCCGTCGAACAGATAGAGGGAGCGGAATTTCATGGCGCCGGGGTTAAATCCGGTAATCTGGTTGTCGGCGAGATCGGTGGTGATATAGGCGCTAGCGGTAAACTCCTCCGGTATCCGCCGGATGCCGTCCAGCGGCAGGTTCTGCTGTGTGAGCCACTGTTCGTAGCTGTCGAAATCTTTTCCCGCGGTGGCCAGGATTAAGGGCCGTTCTCCCAAGAGTGCCAAATTGTAGGCGATGTTTCCGGCCGTTCCGCCAAACTTTTCCGTCAGGCCGTTAACCATAAAGCAGACATTCAGAATGTGTATCTTGTCGGGCAGAATGTGATCGGCAAAGCGGCCCGGAAAATCCATAATCCGGTCGTAGGCCAAAGATCCGGAAACCAAAATGTGCATCGTGCGTATCCTCGGATAAATATCTGGGGAAGATAATTTTACAGAATTCTATCGCAGCGCCGGGTCCCCGGCAAGCCTTTTCCCATGGACTTTTTCCTGACGCTGGGGCATTTCAGCAGGACCAAGACCTCACTGGAGTATCAGGCGGGCCCGGTGAATATCAGCATGAATCTGCTGAATCAGGGCGGCAATATCAGAGAAGCGCACTTCGTCACGAAGGCGCTCCATAAATTCTACCCCGATATTCTGTCCGTAGATATCTCGATCAAAATCGAGCAGATGGACTTCCAGCGAGACTTCTTGAGCCGAGAAGGTGGGGCAGGTGCCGATATTGGCCACGGCGGGGTGGCTCTGGCCATCAACCACCGCCCGGACCGCATAAATGCCAGAAGATGGCAATAGCTCGTTGTCCGGACGCAGGTTGGCGGTGGGGATGCCCAATAGCGGGCCTCCCCGTCGGTGACCATAAATCACTTCACCGGTTACTTCGTAGGGGCGTCCCAGGAAGGTGCGGGCCTCGCCCACTTGCCCGGCGGCGACGAGATTCCTGATGAGGGTGCTGCTGACGACCACCCCGTTGACTTCAATAGCGTCGACCACGTGGACCGGAAATCCCTTGGCGACGCCCAGGGCCTGGAGCAGGTCGATGTTGCCTCCCCGGTTGCGGCCAAAATTGTAGTCGTGGCCCACCACCACTTCGTGAACACCCAGACGCCCCAGGAGGTACTCCTCGACAAAGTCCTCGGCGGACAGCGCCGCGAACTGCCGGGTGAAGGGATGGACGATGAGGTGGTCCACGCCCACGGCCTCCAATAGTTTGAGCTTCTGTTGGGTAGTCGTCAGAAGGGGGAGTCGGCGGCCAGGATTCATGAGCTTGATGGGGTGGGGGTCGAAGGTGATGACCACCGACTCGCCGGCCACGGCCCGGGCCCGTTCCCTGACCTTGGCGAAGAGGGTTTGATGGCCCAAATGCACCCCGTCGAAGTTACCGATGGTGATCACCGGGCGGGTAAAGGGACGCTGGCAGTCCTGCAGATGGCGATAGACGGTCATATCCTTCTGGCTTTTCCCGTCAGAGGCCAGGAAAAGAGGTGGATTTCTGATTGACAACCTAAAAAAATAATTATATAAATTTTATCAGAAAAATACAGCAAATTCTTTCAGCTCGGCGGGCGTGGAAGATGTTGCAATAGCCGAAGTGGCGGAATTGGCAGACGCGCTAGGTTCAGGGTCTAGTGGGTGTACGCCCGTGCCGGTTCGAGTCCGGCCTTCGGCACCATGAAAATCAAGGGGTTGTGGTGATAACCGCAGCCCCTTTAGTTTTGGGGGGGAGGCGAGGTCAACACATTGGTCAACATCGTTCCCATTTTGCCGATGGCTTCCCGTTTGTGGTCCTGGGCCAGGTGCGCATAGCGCAGCGTGGTTTGAATATCCCGATGCCCCAGAAGCTCCTTCACGGTCGCCAGGTCAACCCCGCTCATGACGAGGTGGCTGCCCACGGTATGGCGCAGGGTGTGAATCGTGCAGCCCTCGATCCCGGCCTTTTTCAGAGCACTCCTGAACCCCGAGTAAATATCACGGTAAGGGTTCCCATTGGCCTTGCAGAAGACAAATTCGGATGTCGGATGGCGGTTGATGCTTTGAAACAGGGCCACGGCTTCGGGGGCCAGAGGCAGGTTCAGGTCACGCCCGCCCTTGGCCTCCTGGGCGGGTATGGTCAGGCAGCGGTGAACCAGGTCCACCTGGCTCCATTTCAGGTTGAGGAGATTCGACCGACGCAGGCCGGTTAGCAGGGCGCACTGCATAATCGGCCTCTGATGGTCCGGCAGATGGGCCAGAAGCCGGGCCATCTCCTCCTGGCTCAGAAATCGTTCCCGCTTCTGAGTTCTGCGAAATGGCTTTACAGGCTTTGCCGGGTTCTCGCTCATTAGGCGCCATTCGATCGCCTTGCTAAACATGTGCTTCAAACAGGCAAGCTCCCGGTCAACCTCGGTGTAGCCGGTCTCTTTGCTCCGCTCCGCCTTCCACCTCTCTACCACCCATGGTGAGATGTCTACCAACAGCCGGGGGCCAAAATATTTCGTCACCTGGCTGATAAAATGGTGCTTATTCACCGCATACGATTTGTTGTTCACCTTCGACCAGTCATGATACCGCCTGGCGAGATCGTTAAAGCTGGTCATGAGTTCCCTGGGTTTTTTGATGTAACGACCCTCCGTCCGTGCCGATAAAACTTCCCGCTCTCGTTGCTCCGCCGCGGCTTTGTTGGGTCCAATGCGCTCGAATCTCTGCCGCTTCTCGTGGTCCCGGTATTGAATCCAATACACCCTCCCTGATGCCTTCGCCAGTGCTTTTCCGCACGCACACACCTTGTTCTTCAGGCTCTGCCGTTTCTGGCACTCCGGGCACTCCACCAATAGACCCATAACCGCCTCCTTGACCTGGGGCCTGGGAGCCGCCCTTGCATCACGGGGGCGTTCTCCTCGACCCTGTTGACTTAACCGCCTGTATTTATTTTATATCCCGCAGGCCACCCTTTGTCAACAATATTTTGTGGTATGCAAATTGCAACATACTATATGTTGTTTTTAGTTAGCTTGGCGATCGGGCGAAGCAACAAAACCAGCAGAGGAGATTTCCTCAAATTCCCTCCCTTTGCCGACCCATCATCACCTGGTTCACGGTCGGGGGGATGGACCTCTCCTCTCGGCCCTTTCCCCGGTCTCCAGTCACCGCCATGGGTTGAGGGAGGCCGAAAAGGAAAACCCGGAGACTGGGACTCCTACCCCCCCTATCATTATGTGGCGCACGGAGATTTTTTGATTTTTCGGCTTAATCCAGTGGATTGTCATCCTTGACAAGCCGCTGTAACGAGTAGAACGGGGAAGACTCTCAGACGATAACTGAGGGAGGGTATTATGCTTCTATCTTCTGGGACGTATCCACCACTACCACCGTCAGACCTTGGGCCTGGAGGATCAGGCGTTCCACAATGGTCTTGCTGCCCAACCAGCGCTTCCAAACCGGCAGCGGCCCGGGCTTGCCAATAATAATATGGCCCACCCGATATTCCCGGGCAAAGTGTAGAATGGTCTCCACCACGTCCTCCCCCTTGAAGGGAAAGACCTGAGCCCCTAATTGTTTGGCCAGGGTCAGGGTATCGGAGATTTGCCGTTGGGTGTCGGTATCTATCACTGTGGGTGCTTCCCCGGGGGTCTGGACATAGACCGCATACCAGTTCCGGTTCAACCGCCCAGCCAGGCGGGAGCCGTAGCGCAACAGGGCCGCAGAATTGGGACCCCGGGAACTGAGACAGACCATGACCTGGTCCGGGGCCACTTCATAATCCTCTTCCTGACCGGTGCGCCTTTTGATGTCTAAGTGGGAGGCAATTTCTCTCAGGGTCAATTCCCGGAGTTGGTCTAAGTTGGCTCTCTGAAAGAAGTTCTCCAGGGCTGTATCGACCCGTTCCGCAGGGTAAATTTTCCCTTCCCGCAAGCGTTGCTGCAGGTCTTCCGGGGCCAGGTCCACATTGACGATCTCATCCGCATCCCCCAATACGGCATCGGGCAGCCGTTCGTGCACCCGGACCCCAATAAGGTGTTCCACGGTGTCGTAGAGCGTTTCCAGATGCTGCACATTCAGGGTGGTGATCACATGGATGCCGGCCTGCAGAAGCTCGTAAACATCGTCATAGCGTTTAGCGTGTTTACTTCCGGGAACGTTGGTATGCGCCAGTTCATCCACCAAGGCGATTTCAGGACGCCGCCGCAGGACCGCCTCCAGGTCCATCTCTTCGATATCGATGCTATGGTACTTGATCTGTCGCCGGGGGACCACTTCCAGCCCTTCCACCAACTGGGCCGTCTCCGCCCGGCCATGCGTCTCCACGAGGCCCACCACCACATCCAAACCTTCCTGCTTCAAGCGGTGGCCTTCGAGGAGCATGAGCCACGTCTTACCCACCCCGGGGCCATACCCCAGGTAGACCTTGAGCTTGCCCCGCTGCGAGCGGCGGATGAGCCGGAGAAAACTCAGGGCCTTGTCATCGGCCATGTCGCTCAAGCCCTCCCTCGTCCAGGGCCAGATTGAGCCGCAGCACGTTGACGCCGGGTTCCCCCAGAAAACCCAGGTCAGGTCCCTCGGTGCAGGAGGAGATATGCTTCTGGACCTCTGCCAGGGTCAATCCCCGGGCCTGGGCCACCCGGGATGCCTGCAATAAGGCGTTGCTCACGCTGATATGGGGGTCCAGGCCGCTGCCGGAGGCGGTCACGGCGTCCACCGGCACTGCCGCCTCCCAGGGCAGGCCGTTCACCTGGCGGTAATTTTCCAGCCGCTGCTGCACCTGATCGTAGAGCTTGCGGGAGAGCGGCCCCAAATTACTTGCCCCGGAACTGGCGGCGTTATAGCCCTCTCCGGCCAGGGAAGGGCGGGGGTGAAAGTACTTGGAGTCGTTGAAAGACTGACCCAGCAAACGGCTGCCCACGACCCGCCCGTTCCCTACAATCACACTGCCATTGGCCTGCTGCGGCCACAGAAGCTGGGCAGCTCCCCATACCAGCAGGGGATACACGCCGCACAGCAGCGCCGCCAGGCACACGGCGGCTACTGTTGCCCTCGTGACGTCTTTCCACATGATACTGCGCTTCATAGATATTCCCTTTACGCCAGTCCCAGGGCCGTAATCACCATGTCCAAAAGTTTGATCCCGACAAACGGGGCGATCAGCCCCCCCAGCCCATAGATCAAGATATTGCGCCGCAGGATGCCGGCTGCCCCCAACGGCCGGAACCTGATGCCCTTCAAAGCCAGGGGGATGAGGGCGACGATGATCAGGGCGTTGAAGACCACCGCACTCAAGATGGCGCTCTCCGGCGAGGTCAGCCGCATGAGGTTCAGGGCCGCCATCTGGGGGAAGGTGGCCAGCAGCATGGCGGGCAGGATAGCAAAGTATTTGGCCACGTCATTGGCCACACTGAAGGTGGTCAGAGCCCCCCGGGTCATCAGGAGCTGTTTGCCGATCTCCACGATTTCAATGAGCTTGGTGGGGTTGGAGTCCAGGTCCACCATATTGCCCGCCTCCTTGGCGGACTGGGTGCCGGTATGCATTGCCACCCCCACGTCGGCCTGGGCCAGGGCCGGGGCATCGTTGGTGCCGTCGCCGGTCATGGCCACCAGGTGGCCTTCGGCCTGCACCCGGCGAATCAGGGCCAACTTGTCCTCCGGTTTGGCCTCGGCCAGAAAATCGTCCACCCCCGCCTCTTGGGCAATGGCCGCCGCCGTCTGCGGATTGTCTCCGGTGATCATCACTGTCTTGATCCCCATGGCTCGGAGCCGCTCGAAGCGGTCCGCCAAGCCGCCTTTGACAATGTCCTTGAGATAAACCACTCCCATGACCTTTTCATTGTCGGCCACTACCAGCGGGGTCCCTCCCAGAGCACCGATGCGGCTGATGTCGTCATTTATAGCCTGCGGCAACTCCTGCTGCAGGAACTCCCGCACAGCATCTGCCGCCCCTTTGCGATACTGCCTGCCATCCAGGTCCACCCCGCTCATGCGGGTTTTGGCGGAAAAGGGAATAAACTCTGCCCGGGGCAGTTCATGCAAGTCCCGCCCCCGCAGACCGTATTGCTTGGCCAGCACCACGATGCTGCGGCCCTCGGGGGTCTCATCAGCCAGGGAGGCCAGTTGGGCCACATCCGCCAGGTCCCGCACCTCCACCCCCGGCGCCGGCAAAAACTCCACTGCCTGGCGGTTACCCAGGGTGATGGTGCCGGTCTTGTCGAGGAGCAGCACATCCACGTCACCTGCCGCCTCTGCGGCCCGGCCACTCATGGCCAGGACATTCTTCTGCACCAGGCGATCAATGCCGGCGATTCCGATGGCGCTGAGGAGCCCTCCGATGGTGGTGGGAATCAGACAGACCAGGAGGGCCGCCAGAATAGGTACGGAAAATTCTACCCGCAAATACGAGCCCAAAGGCTTCAGGGTATAAACCACCACTAAAAAGATGATGGTCAGGGCAACCAATAAGATGGTTAGGGCGATCTCATTGGGCGTCTTTTGCCGCCGGGCGCCCTCGATGAGCCCGATCATCCGGTCCATGAAACTCTCTCCGGGGTTTGCGGTTACTTGCACCAGCAATTGGTCGGAGAGTACCCGGGTCCCCCCGGTTACGGCGCTCCGGTCCCCCCCGGCCTCCCGGATCACCGGCGCCGACTCCCCAGTAATAGCCGATTCGTCCACCGTGGCCGCTCCGGAAATCACCTCCCCGTCCGCCGGGATGACCTCTCCGGCCCGGACCATAAAGATGTCATCTTTGCGCAAACTTTCCGCCGGAACCATCTCGAAGACTCCATCCGGCATTTGGCGGTTGGCCAGGGTTTGGGTACGGGTCCGACGCAAGGTATCGGCCTGGGCCTTCCCTCTGCCCTCAGCCAGGGCCTCGGCAAAATTGGCAAAAAGCACCGTGAACCATAACCACAACGCCAGTTGCAAGAAGAAGCCCGCCGGTTGTCCTTGCCAAATTGCTCCTCCCAATGCGGCCGTGGTCACCACGGCGCCCACCAGGGCCACAAACATCACCGGATTGCGGGCCATCAGGGCGGGGTGAAGTTTCCGGAAGGCATTTTTTACTGCCGGCAGGAGAATGTTTCTGTCAAAAGTAGAGATGGTCTTACGCATGGCCGGCACCTTAAAATAAGATGTTAGATTTGAGCAGGAGGAAATGTTCCACTATAGGACCGAGGCTGAGGGGCGGCAGGAACGTCAATGCCCCCACCAGGAGTACGGTTCCCATCAGCAGCAGAGTGAAGGTCACCCCGGACACGGGGAAGCTTCCTGCCCCCAGGGGCACCCGCTTTTTTTCGGCCAGGCTGCCGGCCAGGGCCATGACCGGGATGATGACGAAAAACCTACCGGCCAGCATGGCCAGCCCTTGGGTGATATTGAACCAAGGGGTGTTGGCCGACAACCCAGCGAAGGCGCTGCCGTTATTGGCCACGGGCGAGGTAAAGCCATAGAAAAGTTCACTGAAACCATGGGGGCCGGCGTTGCTTACCGCCTCCCGGCCCCATTGGCTTAAGGCCGCCCAGGCCGTGAAGGTTAACAGCAGGATGCTGGGGATGAGGATGGCCAGGGCAGCAGCCTTGACTTCGTAGGCCTCGATTTTTTTTCCCAGATATTCCGGGGTGCGGCCAACCATTAATCCCGCCAAAAATATGGCCAGCACGACGAAGAGCAGCATGCCGTACAGACCGGCGCCGACACCGCCGAAGATCACCTCCCCGGTCAACATGTTGCAGAACAGCACCAATCCCCCCAGGGGCGTGAAAGAATCGTGCATGCCATTTACCGCTCCGCAGGAGGCGTCGGTAGTCACGGTGGCGAACAGGGCCGAGTTGAAGATACCGAAGCGCACCTCCTTGCCTTCCATATTGCCTCCGGCCGCCTCAAGCCCCAAGGAGGTCAACCGGGGATTCCCAGAGGTTTCCGCACCCCAACAGACCAGCGCCCCGACCAGAAAGAGCAGGAACATGGCTGCCCACACCGACCAGCCGTGGCGGCGGTGGTGGACCTGCCGACCCAGGTAATACGTTAGGCCGCTGCCGATGAGAAAGATGCTGAGCATCTGCAGGAAGTTGGCTAGAGACGTGGGGTTTTCGAAGGGGTGAGCGGCGTTGGCGTTAAAAAAACCGCCGCCGTTGGTCCCCAGCATTTTGATGGCTACCTGCGACGCCGCCGGCCCCTGGGCGATGGTTTGCGATCCCCTCTCCAAAGTGGTGATGGTCAGATAAGGAGAAAAGTTTTGGATGACCCCCTGGGAGACCAGGACCAAGGCCAGGACCAGGCAGGCAGGGAAAAAGAGATACAGGCTCAAGCGCACAAGGTCTGTCCAGAAGTTCCCCAATCCCGGGCCGGTTTTGGGGTCCTGGGCAATGCCCCGCACCAGGGCGGCGGCGACGGCAACTCCTGCAGCCGCCGACACGAAGTTCTGGAAGGTCAACCCCAGCATTTGGGACAGGTATGACAAGGTGCTCTCACCGCCGTAGTTCTGCCAGTTCGTGTTGGTGGCGAAGCTGACCGCCGTGTTAAAGGCCAGATCCGGAGCCATCCCGTTAAAACCCTGCGGGTTGAGGCCCAGCCATCCCTGGAAACGCAAGACACCATAGGTGAACAGTGTCCCCACGAGGGTAAATAAAAGCAAGGAAGAGGTATATTCCCGCCAGTCCTGGTCTTGGAAAGGGTCAAGGCGCAGGAGCCGATACAGGAGTCTCTCCAGTGGCTGCAACATCGGCTCCAACCCGGTCCGCCCCTGGGGGTCCAGAACCCTTTCCAGGTAGAGCCCCGTAGGCTTGGTCAACGCCAGCAACAGACCGCTGAAGAATAGTAGTTGAATCCAGTCTCGCATATGCATGGGATACAAGTCCCCTGTTCAGTGGTTAGAATTTTTCGGGGTGGAGCAGGGCGGCCAACAAATAGACCAGCAAACCCGCACCAATGACCCCCATAAGCAGGTTTCCCATCATCTCTTCTCTCTCCCCCAAAAGGCTGTATACAGATCGCACACGACAAAGAAGCCAAATATAATAAGGAGGTATAAAAGGTCCATGACGCTCTCCTTCAGGTCGGTTGCCTTACCGGCGTCGCCGATCGTAGGGTGAAGGTTATGGTGGTCCCCTGGCCCACCTGGCTGGCGGCCTCGATCCTGCCGCCGTGGGCTTCGATGATCTCCTTGGCGATGGCCAGCCCCAGCCCCGTATCGCTGGTCTCCTGGCCCGGCACCCGGAAGAACTTCTCAAATATCTGGGGCAGATATTCAGCAGGAATTCCCGCTCCGGTATCCGCCACGCTAAAACTCACCATGTCTCCGGCAGGTCGGGCCGTTACCTGCACTGTCCCGCCTGGCGGGGTAGAACGCAGGGCGTTGTTCAACAGGTTGACGAAGACGTGTTGCAGTCGCTCCGCTTCCACCACAACCGGCGGAACGTCGCCTCCCACCTCCATCGCTAAGGTCACCCCCTTGTCCGTGAAGGCGGTGCGCACTCCCTCGGTGGCCTGGAGCAACAACTGGTCGACGCTCACCGGTTGCAATTTCAGGTCGGCACGGCCTGCTTCCATCCGCCCCATATCCAACAGGTTGCTGATGATGTGCTGCAGGCGCTCGGCATCCTGGCTCCCCGCCGCCAAAATTTCGGCCTGCTTCGGGGTCAACGGTCCGATCTTTTCTTCGAGCAGCACATGGAAGGCCAGTCTCACCGAGGTTAAGGGCGTCTTCAGCTCATGCGCCACGGTGGCAATCAAACCGCTTTTGGCTTCATCGAGCTGACGCAGTCGAGTCACGTCCCTCAGCACCAAGGTCACTCCCACCATCTGCCGAAATTCGTCCACAATGGGAATAGCCTCGGGGAGAAAAAACCGCTCCCGGCCTTCCTGAAACACTTGCATGGCAGCGTCGAAGCCCTGGGCTCGGACGGGCCGTTCATTCCCGAGTGCCTGATTGTAAAACTCGCCGATTTTTCCGGTCGAGTCTCCTATCCTGCCCTCCGGATGCAAGCCGAACAGCCGCTGGGCCGCCTCATTGGCCATTTCGATGTCACCAGTGAGATTGCAGATCACTACCGCATCGGCCAAGGTGTTCAAAGCTATCTGAGTAGACTGGCGGGTGCGCAACAGCCGGGCCTGATCGCTGCGCCGAAACTCCCTGAGGCCGGCAGCCATTTCGTTGAAGGCGGCCGCCAGTTCCCCAATCTCATCCCCGCTCGGAATGCTTACTGCCAGGTCCAGATGACCCTGTTGAATTTCCCGCACTGACCTGGTCAAGCTCATAATGGGCTTTATGATCCGTGGCCCGATGATCCCAAAAAACACCAGGGCCATGATTGAGCCCATGCCGACCAGAAAGATCATGGCGTTGCGGGTTTTCCGGGAACGTTGGTGGGCCTGGCCGTCCGCCGCCAGCACATTTTTTAAGTTAATCTCGATGATGCTCTGGGCTGCTTCCCGGACTTCCTGGGAACGGGGCAAAAGTTGCTGACCGTATTCTTGACGTTTGACAGGACTGCTCTCTGGGAGGCGCAGGAACCTCTCCAGGCTTTGGCGGTACGCCTGCCATCTTGCCGCCAATTGCTCCGTCAACTCCTTTTCTCCCGGCACGGTGATGTTTCCTTGCTGGAACTTCAGGTTGTTCTCGAACTCGGCCACCGCCGACTCGATTTCCCGGGAACCGGGGGCCTTGCTTGCTGCTAACGAAAGTTCCGCCAGCCGGTCCAGTCTCTCCACCTCATCTTTCATGCGGTAACAGGCCGTCACCGTATCGATGTTCTCCCGGTAAATGCGCTTGACGGCCTCCGTGAGGTCATGGACCGTGTAGACGCTGATGACCCCCACGGCCAAGAGAATGGCCAGGAGTCCTCCCAAGGCGATAAACAATTTTAGTCGTAAACCCATAATTCGGTGCTCCTGGAAGAGGGTAGAGCAAGCCCCGTGCCTAATTCGGCGAAGACGAAACAACTTGTTAATACTGGTAGTTATGTTTCAGCGGGGGATATTGACGAGCACGGCACTTGCAGGATGCAAGCAGCAGAAAAGGGAAGGATTGCAAAATGCAAGGGTGGCCCTAAAGGCCGTATTTCTTCCGGCGGCGCCAGAGGGTGGCGGGGTCCAGTTTTAAAATCCGGGCCGCCTCCTCCAGCGATTTGGTGTGGACCACTACCTGGCGAATGTGCAGCTCGGTGATGGTTTCCAGGGGCACCAGGTCTCCCACCTGGGGCTCCGGGGGTGCCTCGGATGCGGCCAGGACTGGGGGCAGGGAGGATGAATCGAGGTATTCGCCCGGGCAGAAGATAACGGCCCGCTCGATCATGTTCCGCAGCTCCCGCACGTTCCCCGGCCACGGGTACTGCTGCAACAGGTGTATCGCCGCCGGGGTGCAACCCAGAACCTGGCGGCGGTTCTGGCGAGCGAAAAAGGCCAGGAGCCGCTCTGCCAACCCGGGAATGTCTTCCCGGCGCTCCCGCAGCGGCGGCACCACCAGTTCCACCACATTGAGGCGATAGTAGAGGTCTTCCCGGAAGTCTCCCGCCCGCACGGCGGCCTCCAGGTCAAGATTGGTGGCCGAAATGACTCGCACATCGGCGTGCCGGGTCGTCAGGTCTCCCAAACGTTCATAAGTCCGCTCCTGCAGGAAGCGTAACAGCTTGGCCTGGAGGGGAAGAGACAGGTCGCCGATTTCATCTAAAAAAAGTGTCCCCCCCTCACAGGCGGCGATGCGCCCTGCATAGTCCTTGAGGGCACCGGTGAAGGCTCCCTTCACATGGCCGAAGAGTTCGCTTTCCAGCAGAGCGGCCGGCACCGTCGGGCAGGACACCACCCCGAAAGGTTTGACGGCCCGGGGGCTCCAGGAATGGATGGCCCGGGCCAGGATGGTCTTACCGGTGCCACTCTCTCCCCGAATCAGCAGGGTGGCGTCGCTCTGGGCCGCCTGACGGGCCATGGTGAGGGTGCGTTGCATCGTGGGGCTGCGGCTGGAAAGGTCGGCCTCCGGGGCCGCCTGGCTCAGGGCGTCCTGGAGGGTGGCCACTTGCTGTTCCAGGCGGCGCACTTCCGCCACCTTGCGGAGGAGGACCTGTATCTGGCCGGTGGAAAAAGGCTTGGGGAGGTAGTCAAAGGCGCCCCGGCGCATGGCCTCCACCGCCGTCTCAATGGAGGCATAGGCCGTGATCACCACGATGCGGGTCCAGGGGTAGAGGGTGCGCAGGCGGGGGATAAGGTCCAACCCCGACTCGGTCCCTAACCGCAGGTCCACCAGTGCCAGGTCGAAGACCCGGCGATTGACCTCCCGGAGGGCGTCCCGGGCCGAGCTCACCGCAGTTACCTGATGCCCGTCAGCCTCCAGGGCAATCCCCAGCGTTTTGCGGATGGTCGGCTCATCATCCACCACCAAAATGACCAGTCCCGACCCTGTAAAAGAACCTTCTGCCATAAAATTATCGTCCCTGTGGAGAGCATTATTGCACCAACCAGGTGAGGCGGCAAGAAAGTTTTCACAGGCCGGATGTTGATCGGACGATTCTCTGCTCTCCCAGCACTCACGGTAAAATGCCGTTTCCCTCTCGCCTTTTCTGTTGTAGAATAGGGCCATCTCGCACCTGTGCTTGGAGGACCTTCATTCGTGAGCCCGAAACTGGACGCCCCGGCCCTGGAGTCCTGGCTGTGGGAGGCGGCCTGCGTCATCCGGGGGCCGCTGGACGCCCCCAAATTCAAGGACTACATCCTGCCGCTGATCTTCCTGAAGCGGCTCTCCGACGTCTTTGACGACGAGATTGACCACTTGGCCCAGGAGTTCGGAGACCGCAAGACCGCCGCCGGGCTGGTGGAGCAGGACCACCGCTTGGTGCGCTTCTACCTCCCCCAGGCAGCCCGGTGGGCCAAAGTGGCCCGGATCACCACCGGCCTGGGCCAGGCCCTCACCGATGCAGTGCGGGCCGTGGCCCGGGAGAACCCCCGCCTCTCCGGGGTCATCGACATCACCGATTTCAACGCCACCGCCGCCGGACAGCGCATCGTTGACGACGCCCGCCTGGCGGCCCTTATCCAGGTGCTCAACGATACCCGCTACCGCCTAGGCCTGAATGACGTCGAACCCGACATCCTGGGCCGGGCGTATGAGTATCTGCTGCGGAAATTTGCGGAAGGCTAGGGCCAGAGCGCCGGGGAGTTCTACACTCCCCGGGAGGTGGCCGTGGTCATGGCCCGCATCCTGGACCCGCAGCCCGGGATGACCATCTGTGACCCCTGCTGCGGCTCCGGGGGCCTGCTCATCAAGTGCCACCTGCGCCTCCTGGAGACCCACGGCGTCCGCCACAACGGCCGTCCGGCGCTTCCCGCCAGCGTCGCCCCCCTGAAGCTCTACGGTCAGGAGATCAACGCCTCGGTCTTCGCCATGGCCCGCATGAACGCCTTCATTCACGACATGGAGGCCGACATCGCCCTGGGGACGCCATGCACCGCCCCGCCTTCACCACCCCCGCAGGCCGCCTGCGGCAGTTCGACCTGGTCACCGCCAACCCCATGTGGAACCAGAAGTTCCCGCTCCAGACGTATGAAGGCGACACCTTCGAGCGCTTCACCCGGGGGGTGCCGCCCGCCTCCAGCGCCGACTGGGGCTGGCTGCAACACATGGCGGCGAGCCTCACCGCCACGGGCCGCATGGCGGTGGTCCTGGACACCGGGGCCGCCTCCCGGGGCAGCGGCAACACCGGCTCCAACAAGGAGCGGGACATCCGCCGGGCCTTTGTGGAGGCCGACCTCATCGAGGCGGTGCTGCTGCTCCCGGAAAACCTGTTCTACAACACCACCGCCCCCGGTCTGGTCATGGTCTGCAACCGCAAGAAGCGCCACCCCGGCGAGATTCTCCTCATCAACGCCAGCAAGCTCTTTGCCAAGGGCCGCCCCAAGAACTACCTGGAAGAGGCCCACCTCGAGAGCATCGCCGGGGTGTACCACGCCTGGCAAGCCCAGGAAGGCCTCTCGGCCCTGATCTCCCGGGAGGAGGCGGCCAGGAACGACTACAACCTCTCCCCCAGCCGCTACGTGGCCACCGGGGGCGAAACCGAGGTGCTCCCCCTGGACGAGGCCGTGGTCCTCCTGGCCGAGGCCGAGGAGGAGCGGGCCGAGGCCGACCGGCAGTTGGACGAGGTCTTGCGGAAGCTCGGGTTTCCGGAGTGGCGGAGCGGGTGAGCAGTTTTATTGTTGGCACGGGCAATAAGAAAATTTATATTATCGATTGACAGGCCTTTTCGATAATAACCCTCAGGGCAATTGCCGGAACCGATAATAAGCCATGGCCAAGCCGCCGCCCCGCACCGGTCACTATATCCGCCAGCCGGAAGGCTATGCCGCCTTTATCCCCCAGGGCCTGCCCCCCTCGCCCCCCATCCGGTTCGACCCGGAGATGCTCACCCTGTTGTCCCGGGCCGACCGGGCCTTGGGCCGCCTGGACGGGGCCACCGAATTGCTGCCCAACCCGGACCTCTTCGTCTTTATGTATGTGCGCAAAGAGGCGGTGTTGTCCAGCCAGATCGAGGGGACCCAGGCGTCGCTGCTGGATGTGCTGGAGTTCGAGGCCCAGGCCCTGGAGCCCGGCCGCCCCCAGGACGTGCCCGAAGTCGTCAATTATGTGGCGGCCATGAACTACGGCCTGGAGCGCCTCAAGGAGCTGCCCTTATCCCTGCGCCTGACCCGGGAGATTCATGCCCGGCTGCTGGAAGGGGTCCGGGGCGGGGAGAGAAGCCCCGGGGAATTCCGCCGCAGCCAGAACTGGATCGGGGCGCCAGGCGTGGACGGCCTGGCCACGGCCAGTTTTGTGCCGCCTCCGCCCCACGAGATGCTCGCTGCCCTAAACAACCTGGAGAAGTTTTTTCACGATCCCTCACCCCTGCCCATGCTCATCAAGGTCGGCCTCATCCATGCCCAGTTCGAGACCATCCACCCGTTCCTGGACGGCAACGGCAGGATGGGACGGCTGTTGATCACCTTCCTGTTGTGCCAGGAGGGCATCCTGCAGCGGCCCCTGCTCTATCTATCGCACTATTTCAAGCGGCACCGGACCGAGTATTACGAGCGGCTGCAGGCCACCCGGGACCACGGCGACCTGGAGGGCTGGCTCAAGTTCTTCCTCACCGGGGTGTATGAGGTGGCCCAGGAGGCCACGGCCACCGCCCGCTGCATCGTCAACCTTCGGGAGGAGCACCGTGACCTCATCGGGGCCTCCCTGGGACGCAACGCCAGCAAGGGCCTGATGCTGCTGGAGGCCCTGTATTTCCGGCCCATCATTTCCGTAAAGGTGGCGGCGGAGATCGCCCACTTGACCTATAGCAACGCCAACGTACTCGTAAGGAAGTTTAGCAGCCAGGGACTCCTGAAAGAGATGACCGGTCAAAAACGGGATCGACGGTTTATCTATGAGCCCTACCTGGCCTTGTTCAAGGACGCTGTGGAGGTGGACCTGTAAGCGAGGGGTCGGGTTAGCGGGGTGGTGTGTGGTTGAGAAATCACAATTGGGTAATTCAAACGTCGAAATAGATGCACTTTATTCATCTTTGCTACCGGACGTATGGGAAGTAGTTCCTTTTGAGATTGCTTTCCTAAAAGGACGTGTCAAGATAGGCAAGATCAAGTCTTCCGAATACCTTCCCTCTGGCCGATATCCTATAATAGATCAAGGGCAAAATTTTATCACTGGTTACAGTAACAAGGGCGATGGTCTTTTGACTGATCCTCTGCCAGTGATAGTATTTGGAGATCATACAAGGATTTTTAAATATATTGATTTCCCGTTCTTAGCTGGTGCGGATGGAACACAAATTCTTGCACCAAACCTTGAGAAGTTCGACTCGTTATTCCTTTACTATGCTTTGATCTTCCAAAAGATACCAAGTAGAGGTTATAATCGTCACTTTGCCGTTCTTAAACAGAAAAAATTCCCCCTCCCCCCCCTCCCCGAGCAACGGGCCATCGCCCACGTTCTGCGCACGGTGCAGCGGGCCAAAGAGGCCACCGAGAAGGTCATCGCCGCCGCCCGCCAGCTCAAGCAGAGCCTCATGGGGCACCTGTTCACCTACGGCCCTGTGCCCTTCCCCGAGGCCGACCAGGTGGAGCTGCAGGAGACGGAGGTGGGGGAAATTCCACAAGATTGGAATTTTACAAGGCTTGGCAGCTTGCTTCGGGAACCTCTGAAAAACGGTCATTCTGCGAAAGCAACAAATACCGATAGGGGTATCCGCACACTGACGCTTACAGCTGTCACGAAAAACGACTTCTCCATTGAAAACACAAAATTGACCATTGCCGACCCTGAAAAAGTCCGCACAATGTGGCTAAAAGCAGGCGATATTTTCGTAGAACGGGCCAACACATCTGAACTTGTCGGCTTGGCGGCTTTGTTCGAAGGGCCAGAAAATTTTGCTATCTACCCTGACCTCATGATTCGAGTCAGGGTTCAAGAAGAACTTGTACTGCCCAAATTCCTTGCCGAATTTCTAATCTCACCTTACTGCCGGGAATATTTCAAAAAAAATGCGAAAAAGACAGCGGGAAACTTTCCCAAAATCGACCAGGGGGTTGTTGAGAACACGTATGTCCCCCTTCCAAGCATAGATGACCAAAAGAAAATCGTCACCTGTATCAGGGTTATCGATCGAAAATTAAAAGGAGAATCAGTTCGTTACGCATCACTCGGTGTCCTCTTCGATTCCCTCCTCCACCACCTCATGACCGGCCAACTCCGGGTCCACGACCTGGACCTGCCCCCGGCCCGGGAGGCCGCTTGATGCTCGGTAGGGCCTTTCTCCAGGATTATTCAACACTTTTCTGGTATACTGGTGGCTACCATGGTGCAGATACCTTTTGACCAACACCGGGAGCAGCTCGCCGCCCTGTGCCGCCGGTGGCGCATCACCGAGTTGGGCCTCTTCGGCTCCGTGCTGCGGGAGGACTTCGGCCCGGAGAGCGACATCGACGTGCTGGTGACCTTTGCCCCGGGCGCCCGGTGGAGCCTCTTCGATCTGGTGACGCTGCAACAGGAGTTGCAGGCCATCCTGGGCCGGGAGGTGGACGTGGTGGAGCGCCAGGCGGTGGAGCGGAGTGAGAATTACATCCGCCGCCGTCATATCCTGGAGTCTGTGGAGCCCCTGTATGTGGCGGGATGAGGCGTATCTGCTGGACATCCTCCTGGCGGCCCGGAAGATCGGCGTCTTCACCCGGGGCTACGATGCCGAGAAATTCGCCGCCGATGAGGTCATGCAGCACGCCGTCATGCGCCTGATCCAGATCATCGGGGAGGCGGCCCGCAAGGTCTCGCCGGAGTTCCAGGAGGCCCACCCGGAGATTCCCTGGACCCAGATCATCGGCATGCGCAACCGCCTGGTGCACGAGTATTTCCGGGTGGTCACCGAAATTGTCTGGGAGGTGGTGGCCCGAGACCTTCCGGCCCTCATCCCTCTCCTTGAACCCCTGGTCCCCCGGGAATAACCCCCGCTGCGGCACAGTGTGGGCCGGGGCGATTTGACCTGACCGAGGCTGACCGATGCCTGTGGGCGGTGAGCGAGCCGCAGTGCAGAACCCCTTCCTCCGTTACGCCCAGGAGGCGGGCTGGACCTATCTCACCCCGGAGCAGGCCCTGGACCTGCGCCGGGGAATCACCAGCCCGGTACTGGACACGGTGCTCATCGACCAACTCCAGCGCCTCAACCCCGGGGTGGTGGACCGGCGCCAGGCCGAAAACCTGCGGGACCGGCTGGTGCGGGTGCGCCCCAGCATCGAAGGCAACCTCACCGCCTGGGAGTATCTCAAGGGCCTCAAGACCGTCTTTGTGGCGGCGGAGAACCGGGAGCGCAACGTCCGCCTCCTGGACCCGGTGCAGGTGGAGGCCAACGCCTTTCACCTCACCGACGAGTTCACCTTCTCCAACGGCGTGCCCCCGGACATCCGCACCGACCTCATGCTGTTCATCAATGGCGTCCCTATTATCGTGGGGGAGACCAAGAGCGCCCGCCAGCGGGAAGGCATCGCCCAGGCCCTGGACGACCTGCGCTACTACCACGCCCACGGCCCGGAGCTGCTGGCCGTGCTGCAACTCCAGGCCCTGACGCACCTGGTGCAGTTCTTCTACGGGGCCACTTGGAACCTGAGCCGCAAGGGGTTGTTCAACTGGCGGGACGAACAGGCCGGGGACTTCGAGACCCTGGTGAAGACCTTTGTGGCCCCCCGGCGGGTGCTGCGGGCCGTCACCGAGTTCATCCTCTTCACCCGCAAGGACGGCGAACTGGCCAAGAGCGTCCTGCGCCCCCACCAGATGCGGGCGGTGGAGCGCTGTCTGCAGCGGGCCCGGGACCAGGACAAGCACCGGGGGCTGATCTGGCACACGCAAGGCAGCGGCAAGACCTACACCATGATCACCGTGGCCCGGCGTTTGATCGACGACCCCATCTTCGGCCATCCCACCGTCATCATGCTGGTGGACCGGAACGAGTTGGAAGCCCAGCTCTTCGGCAACCTGGAGGCCGTGGGCTTCGGCCGGGTGGAGGTGGCCCAGACCAAGGCGCACCTGCGGGAGTTGTTGGCCACCGACCGCCGGGGCCTCATCGTCTCCATGATCCACAAGTTCGATAAGATCGACGAGAACATCTGCACCCGGGACAACATTTTTGTGTTGGTGGACGAGGCCCACCGCACCACGGGCGGGGACCTGGGGACGTATCTCCTGGGGGCGCTCCCTAAGGCCACGTATCTCGGCTTCACCGGCACCCCCATCGACCGCACCGCTTATGGCCGGGGCACGTTCAAGGTCTTCGGCGCCCAGGACGACAAGGGCTACCTGGACAAATACTCCATCCGGGAGTCGGTGGAGGACGGCACCACCGTGCCCCTGCACTACCAACTGGCCCCCAATGACCTCCTGGTGGACCGGGAGACCCTGGAGCGGGAGTTCCTGGATGTGGCCGAGGCCGAAGGGGTGAGCGACATCGAAGAGTTGAACCGGGTCCTGGAGCGGGCCGTGACCCTCCGGAACATGCTCAAGAACCCCGAGCGGGTGGAGCAGGTGGCCCGCTACGTGGCCGAACATTACACTACCCATATCGAACCCATGGGCTACAAGGCCTTCGTGGTGGGGGTGGACCGGGAAGCCTGCGCCCTGTACAAGGAGGCTCTGGACAAACACCTGCCGCCGGAGTATTCCGAGGTCGTCATCAGCACCATGGGGAAGAAGGACCCGCCGTTGCTCCACCCCTATCAGCGTTCCGAGACCGACGAGCAGGCCATCCGCAAACGCTTCCGCAAGGCCCAGGACCTGCCCAAGCTGCTCATCGTCACCGAGAAGCTGCTCACCGGCTTTGATGCGCCTATTCTTTACTGCATGTACCTGGACAAGCCCATGCGGGACCATGTTCTCCTGCAAGCCATCGCCCGGGTGAACCGGCCCCACGAAGACGAGGGCGGCCGGCGTAAACCCTGCGGTTTTGTCCTGGACTTTGTGGGTCTGTTCGACAAGCTGGAGAAGGCCCTGGCCTTTGACTCCCAGGACGTGGCGGGAGTCATCGAGGGCCTGGACGTCCTGCAGGGCCGCTTTGCCGACCTCATGGACCGGGGCCGCCGGGAGTATCTGCCCATCCCGGCGGGCAAGCAGGGCGACAAGGCGGTGGAGGCCATCCTGGAATACTTCCGGGACCAGGAACGCCGGGACGAGTTCTACGAGTTCTTCGGGGAGTTGGAAGAATTGCACGAGATCATCTCGCCCGACGCCTTCCTGCGCCCCTTCCTGGACGACTACGGCGACCTGGCGGCCATGTATGAGGTGGTGCGCAGCAACTACGACCGGGGGGTGAGCGTCGACAAGAGCCTGCTGCGCAAGACGGCCCAACTGGTGCGGGAGCACACCACCACAACCGGGATTCAGCCCCCCACGAAGCTACAGAAGCTGGACGCCGAGACCCTGACGGCCCTGGCCCAGGGGGAACAGCCCGATACCGTCAAGGTCTTCAATCTGCTCAAGGCCCTGGATCAACTGACCCAGCAGGAAGGGGGGCGGGAGCCCTATCTCCTCAGCATCGGCGACAAGGCCGAGCAGGTTGCCCAGGCCTTCGAAGAGCGGCAGAAGACCACCCAGGAGACCCTGGAAGAGCTGCGCCGCCTGATCCAGGAGGTCCTGGAGGCCCGCCAGGAGCGCCAGGCTACGGAAATGTCGCCCGAGTCCTTCGCCGTATACTGGCTGCTGAAAAAACAGGGGGTGGAGCAGGCGGATACCGTGGCCCGGGCCGCCGGAGAGGCCTTTGAGCAATATCCCCACTGGCAGACCAGCGGCCGCCAGGAACAAGAGGTGCGCAAGTCGTTCTACAAGGCCCTGATCAATGCCGGGGTGCAGGGTGTGGTGGACATCGCCCAGGGCATCCTGAAGATGCTGCGGCGGGCCATGCCATGAGCGGCAGCAGCCTTCAGTATAGTCCCGGAAGAGATAGTTGGACGCCTCTGGAGCAGGTGATCACCAAGGATATCCTAAAGGCCGAGGTGCAGGCCTGGTGTCGGCGGATCGGCGTGGAGGTGAAGGAGGTGCATATCCGGCCCATGACCCGCAAGTGGGGCAGCCTCTCCACGATGGGCCGCATGACCCTGAACGCCGAGCTGCTGACGCAACCGGCCCGGTTCCGCCGGGAGGTGATCGTGCACGAACTGCTGCACCTCAAGGTGCCGAATCACGGGAAGCTGTTCCGGTCGCTGCTGCGGGCTTATCTGGGCAGCGACCAAGGGCCTAAAACCAAGTAGATCAACCACTCAGTTCAATCAATTACCCGCAAGGTCTGCCGGTCATAGACCCAGCCATCCAGGGTAAAGATGCACTGTCGCCCCTGGAAGACGCCTTCATACCCCCACTGTCGCCGCCTATCCAAGCGCTCAGATCTGGTGGGAGGAATGCCGGGGAGAGCCTCCCTGGTCAAGGGGTCAAACTTCCTGCCTCGCTGCAGGAAGAATCCGGCTCGCTCAATACAGGGGTAGTGGGGGTCCAAGAAGACCCCCGGCCTCCGCTTAGGAGCAGGGGTTACACCCAGGACAACGAAGGTGAGCTTGTTCAACGCCCCCTTGGGTCGCCCCTTGGGGTTGCCGGACTGGCCCGGAAGAAAAGGCCGCCCCCGAGGCTTCGCCTTGGCCGGTTGCTGTTTCTTGCTGCTTGGAATCTGCATGTCAGCCATTCGGCCCGACCCCGTGCAAGTCTATGGAGTTAAGTCGTCGCTGTTTCTTCCCTTGATTACCCTCGTATTTTCATTGTCCCCGACGGCCGGGCTATGGGCAAATTTATGAATGTCGGGGGGGCGGGGCGGAAGCACATGGAAACGTGCTTGACTTGTCACGGCTAAGCGCAAGAGAAAGAGGCGTTGGTGGGTTAGGGTCTACCAATCCGGGGGGGGCTGATGAACGGCTGCCCCTCGTCTACATAGCCCGGGGAACCATTGGGTAATTATCCAACGGGTGTCCGAAAAATCCCTTTAGTAAGGTTATGTCGAATTTCCTGGCCGTTTTATCGACATAATAAGGCGCTACGTGCTGGCAAATCTGGTTTGGTCGGACAAGTGCCTATTTTTACTAGACCTATTTGGTCAACATCTTAAAGGTAGGGAATACCCCCCTGGTTTCCGGTCAGGGCCAGCAGTAACCAAGTTAGTGAAACGCTCCTCCAGATCGACTGGAGCACCCAAGAGAAGTGCCACCCCCCCAGACTTTTTTAGACAGACATCACCATCCAATTTTCCGATATAATTTCGGCCTGAAAAAATTTTCAGGAAGGGGGTGGTGTCTGTCTAAAAAATGCAAATTTATCACTTAGCTCGGTTGGCATATAACCTGCATTATTATATAGGGATTGTTTGTTTAGGAGCGGGGGAAAAGTGATATTTCGGAAAAAAAATGCAGGCCCCTCATTTTTTTTGAGAGGCCTGTGCGGGGGGCTACTTTTCAACCTTGCCCAAGACCACCCGACGGTAATGGTCCTGGTCCCAGAGATCCGGGGGGACCGACCAGAGGCGGACCTGTTTCTGCCAAAAAGGGACCCATATTTTACGGTTCACACAGCCGATGCGCCGGAGGAGTTGTATGAATTGGGTATTGTCGGGAAGGATGAACAAGCGGGTATCCATAAGCCACTTGCGGAAAACCGGCAGGGAGATGTGGGGGACTCCCTCCAGAATAAGCGGTGTGTGTTCCGTAGGCGTCCGATCTTTTTCAATCTCCAGGTCAAGATTGTAGGGCTTATGTTCCCGCAGAAACTCAATCATATGCCAGGATATTTGCCCGACGGTCGTGCCTTCATCGCCCACCTCTACCTTCTCGGCGGCCCGGAGGATGCTCTGCATGATGCCGCGCCATTCATTACCCTTGAAAGCCGGGATGTAAATGTCGCAGGCTTCGATGATCTTCTGCCGGAACTTGGTCTGCCCGGTGAGGTGCATGGAAGTCAAGGTCGCCTCGGTGTCCCCGATGGTCAGGATGAACTGCGGGGGCTCGCCGCCGATGCGTCGGACCCGTCGTAGCGGTATTCCCAGTTTTTCCGCCACGCCGCTGATCAGGCTTTCCCGGCTTTCTTCTTCGGACAATAACCCCACTGCTTCTGTTCCGACGACCAATGAGGCCCCCTGCTCCCGCAACCTCTTACTGGCCTCCGCCCGAGCGATGGAGTTGACGGTAGTTTCCACGTCCCGCTCCGCCATGGGCGGCTTGTTTGCCAGATTCCAGGTTAGCAGGATGGATAGGACCCGGCCAGGCGGCTGCCCCGTCCCCAGGAAATACCCGGCCAAGCGTGCGCACGTGGAGTTACGCAGCCCTTCCTCTACCCCACGCAAAGCTCCTGTTACCCAGTCCTCATCTTCATCGAGTTCCGGGGCATGGAGGGTAACCGTACCGTCTCCCCCGCCCTGCGGTGCCTTGGTTACCTCCTCCCGAGGGGCTTCCAGGAGTTCCAACAACCAAGGCGGGCAAAGGGCTACCTCCACCTCGGCGGGGCTAAACCCGTCTATCCACCGATACGTCGCCCCCGAGGGGTGAATGGAGGGTGGGGCAACAACATAGCCACCGTCACCCTTGATGTCTATCCCGGGGATCTTGCGGATCATGTTCTTGACCACGCCCCCGGGGTGCTGAAAGTAGAAGTGCGCCTTACCGGGGCTGCTTTCGGCCCGGGGTGTGGGCGGCATGACGCAGCCGTTCTTTTTCAGCCAGAGCCGACCGTCTTCTGAGTCGATGTCCAGGACCACCAAGCCGGAGACAGCCCCGCAGATCACGGCGACGTTGCAATCAGGGTATTGGATATCCCACGCTGTGATCTCATCGTGCGTAGGCCGGCGGTCCTGGTAAGCCTTCCAGCTCGGTATGGCCGGTTGCTTACTCATCTTTTTGATGGGGATCGTGCCCCACCCCCTATCGAGATAGTCCCTGGCCCCCCATGGACGTGAGGAACCCCCTTCCCCATGGTCTAAGGTCAGCGTCTTTAATGCGTCGGGGATACCCACGCCTTGAGCGATTTTGCTTGTGGAGATATTGGTTACGACTTGAGTTTCTGACATCATCTTAAGCACTCCTTGTGCAAAAGGTTGAGATTTTGCGAAGCCCGGTCCGGTAACCGGACTTCGCCGTCGTTAGGGCTTGGATTGCGGCCTGGGGCTGACAAGGTTGTCCTCCAGGAACTTTTCCAAGTCGCTACGCCGGAACAGCACCCGACGCCTCAGTTTTACGAAGGGGATGAACCGTTGGCTGCACCACTTACGGATGGTAGGCAGACTCACACCGCCCAAGAATTGGGCGGCTCCCCTAATGTCGAGAATTGCCTGATCCATGGAAACCTCCTTATCTCCCTTGAGTTAATAAGGTTGTACCCGGCCGCTGGTTACGTGTCAAGCTTTTGACATCAACGACATATAGTGCTCTTGATTCAATAACATACAGCATGACGTGCTATTGGACGCCATTGTCAGTCCTTGCTCATTGTGCTGCCTCAAGGCGATGCCGCTGATTGCCGATCTAAATTTCTTCCATCTTGGGTGTTTGCCACCAAGGCCTGGGGAATTTGCTTAGAAGTCTGTGACTGAGGGTGGGGCGAGGGGGAACTAAAACAGGGCGAGAGCCCGTGAAACGAAGAGGCGCAGGTCAACACATAGGTCAACAACGTCCCGACATATTGTGGTTTTTAGATATGTCTTCTTATCACTCTGAGAAGCTTTAACGTATTAATAATTAACATATAATGTGTCTCATGGTTCCTTATAACGGACCACTTTCAGTAGATTCAGGGTCTAGTGGGTGTACGCCCGTGCCGGTTCGAGTCCGGCCTTCGGCACCAAGAAAATCAAGGGGTTAAGGTAAGCACCTTAACCCCTTTTTCTTTGTGCGCCCGGCAGGGCGCACCCACTGGGAGGTGCAAGTTCTCTACCGGCTCGGCAGGGGGAACTGTTAGCCGGACGGCAAGGGTGTCCAGCGTGAGGTGGAATCTGCAGGAAACCGCAGGCAAGGCGCTGGCCTGACGCACAGAAACTGCATACGAGGCATCCGGGCCGGGTGAGGAGGCCAATATCTCCAAAGCCCGGGGCTTGCCGGGAGGCTTGGGCGTAGGTGCGGCGGACATAAGCGTGAAGGTGGGGGCGCCTTACCCGGGGAGGTCTGCCGACCTGCCTGGTGCTACCAGCGTCGAGAGGCGTGGGCTGGGTCGGCAAAAGTCAGCCGAGGACATTAGGAGGTCCATCGACCGGACCGAAGGCCCGAACCTGAAGTACGGGAAGGAATCGCAATTTTCGATGCACTCAGGAGATGCAGGAGACCGGGGGGAGGTACCCGGCGCCGGTCTGCCAGGTAATGGCCGGAAGTCACGAGCGGGCAGAGGTGGTGCGTCAAGGGGCACGGTAAGAAGAAGTCGCTCCCACTGTCGATTGCGGTAACTCAGGTTAGCAAGCCCAGAGGTCGGGGAGGTGGGTGAAAGGGCCGGTGCTGACCGGAGGGTGGCCGGAAGTAGCCAGGAAGATCTTCCGGTTGGCCGGATCGAAGACGGAGCTGGCCAGGGTGCCGGGATTGGCCACCCCAGGGTCGCCCAGAAGCAGGGGCGCGGAAGCGGGAGTAATGAGCGTGACGCCCGCCAGTTCCTGAAGCCGTTGGTTGCGGCTGAGACTGTAGGCTTCGGTGAAATGACAGGAGGCCATGGATGCGAAGGGCGGCCGCGGTGGAAACCGCCCCTTGAGGGAGCGCATGAGGGGAGTCTGATAATGATTGGTGACGGTGAGGAGGCCGTCTTGAGAGGGCCGCAAGGCCCAGTGCCGGGCGGACAGCTCGAGGACGCAGGCTTCCTGGTCCGAGGCCAGCAGGAGATTGTTGCCCAGAGTGCGAGGGGAGGAGATTATATGGTCCGTTACTTCGGCCAGGCTATCCCCCATCTGGAGGGCCTGACGATAGAGGAGGGCAGCGGGGAGACCCTGTCGCGTCCGATCTTTGGTCATGGCCACGAGCTGGGCCAGGACAACGCCGGAGGCGGTCAGACCGGTACAGACGCCCACGTAGCCTGGCCAGGCCAGGGAAACCAGGGGGTGACCGTTTTCCGGACGCAGCACGAAGAAGGTATGAAATTGGGCCAAGGCCGCAGTGAACAAGGGATAATCGAGATTGCGGCCAACGACATACGGGGCTGCCGGGCGGGAGGTATCCCGGGCCGCAAAGGCGGAACAGCGGGGGAAGTTGTTCACCAGGTCGTCAAAGACGTTCGTGAGCAGGATAAAAGGAAGGCCCAGGGAGGAGCCGGCAGCCACCGCCCGCATTTCTTGCCAGAGGGAGGTGGGGATGAAGGGACGGAAGCGATAGGCTAGGGCCACCAGGAGGAGATAAAGAGGTAGCGCCCCCAGGCCCAAGGTGGCCTGGGCCAAATAACGGAAAAAGATCCGACGCAGTCGGCGAATGTCGCCGGCCAACAGGCGCCCGTGCTCATATCCCAAGGCCTCGGGGCTCCCCCGCAGCCGCACAACCCGTTGGTCAAGGTTGCCTGCAGATGTCGGCTGTGGGGAAGCCCGGTATCTCCCTCCTGAACCGCCTTTTGCTCCCGGGCAGGTATTTACGCACATGTCCTGTCAGGCTCTGTCAGGGGCCTCCTCCCCCGGTTAGTTCTTAATTTCGCCGAGGAGCTTTTCAGCTTCGGCCCGTTGAGGGAAGGCGGCCTTGGAGGCCAGGGCCTTTTCCAGATTTGCCTTGGCCTTATCTTTGTCGCCCAACTTGAGCTGACACCACGCCAGGTGATATCGGAGAACCGGCAGGTCGGGAGCGATTTCCACCGCATCCTCCAGGTAGGTCAGACCCTTGGCGTAATCCCCTTTCTTACAATAAATCCAGCCCATGGTATCCTGGAGATGAGGGTCTTCGGGATGCTCATCAAGGGTTTCAGTGGCCAATTGCAGCGCCCGCTTGAGATTCTCTGGAGTGGGCATATTCTCAGCCAGGAGATAGGCCAAATTGTTCTTGGCGAGGGGCGTAAAGAGATTCCGCGCCAACATCTGTTCATAGATCTTGATGGATTTATCGTATTCCCGTTGCCGCTCATAGAGCATGGCCAAAGCCAGGGAATAGAACGGCGGCGCCGTCGGGTCGGCGATCTTTTGTTCCAGCTGCTCATATAGCTTATCCCGCTCCGGCATTTGCTGGTAGGCCACGATGAGAAGTTGCAAGGCGGGAAGCTGACGGGGATTCAGAGTAAAGGCCTCTTCAAATTCCTTGGCGGCGGCGGCCGGCTGTTTCTGGACGAGGTAAAGTTCACCCAGCATTTGATGGAGGAGGGGATTTTTAGGGCTACTGTTAAGGGATCGGCGGATGGCCTCCACGGCTTTGGCGGGTTGATTCTGATTCTGATAGATACCCACAAGCAACCGCAGAGCCGGGATGTAGTTGGGGTCGCGGCTCAGGGCCTGATCCAGGTATTTGATAGCCTGGTCCAACTGTTTCTGCCTTCCGGAGAGGTTGGCCATGGCAAAGTAGCCCAAAGGATTATTGGGCTCGGCATTGATCATCTTTTGATAGGATTCCCGGGCAGATTTAAAATCTCCCTTTTGGGCATACACATCGCCCAAGGCGTTAAGATTGAACAGGTCCTGGGGCTGGCGTTGCAGATAGCCCTTGATTAATTGGATGAGGCCGTCATGGTCTTTGGCCTCCAAAAAGATTCCATAGAGGAGTTGCCGGGCCTGAATGAGGTCGGGCTTCAATTCGATGGCTTTTTTGGCCTGCTCTTTGGCCAGTTCCGGCTCCTTGTTGAGGAGATGGGCTCGGGCCAACAAGAGGTAGCCGGCGGCATCGTCGGGTTTATCCTGGACGATGATCCGGAAGCTGTTGACGGCTTCCAGACCATTCTTCCGGGCCAAGGAGATGAGCCCCTTGGTGCGGGTGGCGGTCATATCCTTGGGGTTTTCCTTCAGCACTTCGGCGACCAGCTTTTCCGCCTCATCCAGTTGCCCGCGTTGGGCCATGATACCTGACAATCTGCCCTTGGCCTGCAAGCCCGAGGGATTGTTTTGGTACTGCGCCACCATCTCTTCCAACAATTTCCGCGCCTTGTATTCCTGGCGGCGCGACAGGTAGAAGTCCACTAGGGCAAATTGGGCGGCGGCATTATCAGGATGGGTGGCGATGAAGTCCTTTAAGGTTTTTTCGGACTCCTGGGGATTATTGCGGGATAAAAAGAACCTGGCGAGTTCTACTGCATGAGTTTCTTTGTCAGGCTCCAGGATGAGGCGTTGCCTCAGGGCCTGTTCGGCTTTGTCCCATTGGCCGGCGCGGGAATAGTGCCGGGCTAATTCCGTTTGCAGGGAGACATTCTGGGGCTCTTGATTGACGGCCTGCTGGAGGAACTTTTCTCCCACCTCAAATTGCTGCCGTTCGTCGGCCAGGCGGGCGCGGACGACATAGAGCTCGATGGCCTGGGGATTGGTCTTGATGCCGGTTTCCAGAGTAGCGGCGGCCGTTTCGGGATTCTGTTTGGCTTCGATGGAGGCTTGGAGGATATAGGCGGTGACTTTCTGAGGATCCAGGTTACGCACCTCGCTCAATATTTTTAAAGCGTTATCCGTTTGCTTCTGGGCCATGGCCAGGCTGGCGGACAAGAGCAGGGCGTCAGTGTTTTTGGGGTCTTGTTCCAAGGCCAGGGTGGCGCGGGCGGCGGCGTCATCAAACTTCTTGGCCATGAAGAAAATCTGCCCCAAGTGAACCTGGGCCTCAACGAGTTTGGGGTCCAGTTCCGCGGCCTTGGAAAAATTGCCGAAAGCCCCCCGGAAATTTTCCAGCTTGAGTTCAGTTTTCCCCAGCCACAAATAACCGACTGCCAGTTTGGGATCAATTTGCAAGGCGTTTTGAAATTCCAGCCGGGCCTTCAGATATTCCTGTTTTTCAAAGTAGGATTGGCCGCTTTTCATGAAGTTGTCACGTTTTTCCTCCATGGTGCTGCAGCCGGACAAGCAGGCCCAGCTAAAAACGAGGCAACTGATGAATGTCATGACCCGTCGCGGCGAAATAGAAAACATGGGGTACTCTCCTTATGTTAAGGGGTGGTCTGGCATCAGCAGAAAAATCCGCCCCTGGTTAGGTGGAATGAAAAGGCAAGCCGCCTTTGAGAAAAACCCGGAGGCGCAGCTCGTCGGGACCCTCCAAAATGGTAAAGAACATGGTCAAATTATTATATGAACAGCGGTTATTTGTAAATTGGAAAATGAGCGGAGAGGGCCAAAGGGTAGAGGAAAGGGGAAGACAATGGATATTTTTCGGGTTCAGCGTTGCAAATCGGAGTTGACATTGCCTGAAAATACGTTTATATATAAATTTTCATCAGTTGGGAGATCGTTATGCAGACGTTTATGGCACGAGAACAGGATATTCTGAAGAAATGGCATGTCGTGGACGCCCGGGGACAGATCGTTGGTCGCCTGGCCAGTCAGATTGCCATGATTCTCCGGGGAAAAACTAAAGCCGTATTCACCCCCCATGCGGATACGGGTGACTTTGTGGTGGTGGTGAATGCTGCTGAGGCCCGGTTTACCGGCAAAAAGTTAGACGATAAGGTGTATTATCGCCACAGCGGTTACATGGGTGGCCTGAAAGCCACCACGGCCAGGCAGATGTTCAAGGTCAAGCCGGAGGACGTGTTGCGACAGGCCGTACGAGGCATGTTGCCGAAGAACAGCCTGGGCCGGCGCCTCCTGAAAAAGCTGAAGATATATGCCGGGGGGGAGCATCCGCATCAGGCCCAAAAACCCGAGCCCTTAGCCATCAAAACACCATAGAGAGAGTTATATGACCGCACAGTTTAATGTTCATGCCGTGGGGAAGAGGAAGAACGCCATCGCCCGGGTCTATCTGCGCCCGGGAGCCGGTCGGATCATCGTGAATGACCGGGCCATCGAGGACTTTTTTCCCATCGAGATTTCCCGCATGATCATCAGGCAGCCGCTGGAGCTGGTGAATGCCGGGCCGGATCTGGATATCGTGGTGAACGTCAAGGGCGGCGGCATTTCCGGCCAGGCCGGAGCCATCAAACACGGCATCAGCAGGGCCCTGCAGCTGCTCAATCCTGATTTCCGCCCCATACTTAAGAAGGCCGGATTCCTAACCCGGGACGCCCGCATCAAGGAACGGAAGAAATACGGACAGCGGGGCGCCCGGGCGCGGTACCAATACTCCAAGCGTTAACAGGACCTGCCTGGGGCTGCGGCTTACAGGACAGCTTTTCCCGGCGCAGCCGGGGGAAGAGGTGGCCGGTGGGGCAGGCCGGGCGAAGAGAAGTAGAATGGCTCAGCGTGAAGAGCTGAGCCATTTGTTATGGGAGAGCCGTTTTCCCGGGATGGGGGCAAGATGGTACGCGTAGGCATTGTCGGGGCCTCGGGTTACAGCGGCCTTGAATTAATGCGGCTGTTGGCCCGCCACCCGCAGGTGGAGTTGATGGCCGTCACTTCCCGGGAGCACGAAGGCCGACCCGTGAGCGCAGTCTTTCCGGCTTTGGCCGGAATCGTGGATCTGACCTACACTTGGCCCGATCCGGCCAAGCTGGCCGCGGCGGCGGAGTTCGTGTTCATCGCCCTGCCGCATCAGGCGGCCATGGGAGTGGCGCCGATCTTTTTGCAGACGGGACGCCGGGCGGTGGACCTGTCCGCGGATTTTCGCTTCCGGGAGCGGGCGACCTACGAAGAGTGGTACCAACCTCACAGCGCCCCGGAGTTGCTGGCCGAGGCGGTCTACGGCCTGCCCGAGCTGCACCGGGAGGCCATTCGCAGGGCCCGGCTGGTGGGCAACCCCGGCTGCTACCCCACCAGCGTCATCCTGGGACTGGCGCCGCTGCTGAAGCACAACTGCCTGGATCTGGAGACCATTATCGCCGATTGCAAGTCCGGGGTAAGCGGCGCCGGACGGGGCGTGAGCCTGGCCACCCTCTATTGCGAGGTCAACGACAGCTTCAGGGCCTATAAAGTGGCGGAGCACCGGCACACCCCGGAGATGGAGCAGGAACTGAGCCGTCTGGCCGGGGCGCCGGTACGGTTGACCTTCACCCCTCATCTGGTGCCCATGAGCCGGGGTATTCTGGCGACCATCTACGGCCGTCTCAGCCGGAAGATGACGGAGGCGGAGCTTCAGGAGCTGTACAGGGATTTCTACCGGGAAGAGCCTTTCGTGCGGGTGGGCGGCCCCGGGGAACTGCCGGCCACCATCAACGTCAGGGGCTCCAATTACTGCGATGTGGCTCTGCGCCTGGACGGGCGCACCGGGCGGGTAATCGTGCTGGCCGCCATCGACAACCTGACCCGGGGAGCGGCGGGCCAGGCGGTGCATAACATGAATCTGATGCTCGGGTTCCCGGAGACCCTGGGCCTGGAGGTCGTCCCCTTCCTGCCTTGAGCGCCTTCTCTCCTCACCATCACCACGGTGATGCCTCGCTTCCCGCCGAGCCCCCACAGACGCGGCGCAACATCAAGCTTCGGTTGGAGTACGACGGCAGCCGCTACCACGGCTGGCAACGTCAGAGAAACGCCCTGACCATTCAGGAGGTTCTGGAGACCGCCCTGCAACGGCTGACGCAAGAGGCCGTGAGGGTGCACGGCTCCGGCCGGACCGACGCCGGAGTGCACGCCCGGGGGCAGGTGGCCCATTTCCATACCGGCTCCCGGCTGCCGCTGACGGCCTTCGGGCCGGGACTGAACAGTCTGCTGCCGCCCGACATCGCGGTTTTGGAGGCCTCGGAGGCCCCGCCGGATTTCCATGCCCGGTATGACGCTTGGGCGAAGACCTATGCCTACCGGATCCTCAACCTCCCGATACGCTCCCCTCTCCACCGGGGTTACTGCTGGCAGGTGCCCCGACCCCTGAACCTGGCCGCCATGGCCGCGGCGACGATACATATCCGGGGGGACCACGACTTTACCTCCTTTCAGGTCAGCGGCAGCAGTGTCCGTTATCCGGTGCGGCGGGTGATGGCGGCGGATTGGGAAGAATATCCCGGCGGCTGGCTCATCTTTCGGGTGCAGGCCAACGGCTTCCTGCGGGGGATGGTGCGGGCCCTGGTGGGGACGCTGGCGGAAGTAGGTTGGGGCAAACGCCAGCCGGAAGAGATGGTCCGGTTGTTGGCGGCCCGGGACCGGCGTCTGGCGGGACCCACGGCGCCGGCGGCGGGACTCTTTCTGGAGGAAGTGCAGTACGGCCCCGGAGAGCAGACAGAGGCTCAGCCATCAGGGAAGGACAGCGCAAACACCGAGGGTGTTCACGGTCACCGCTCTGGCCTGGAGCCTTAGCTCGCCCAGGAAGCAGTGGCTCGCTCCCGAGAAATCAACTATTATAGAGAAGAGGTGGGAATACAGTCATGGCTCTGGTCAAGCTCCGTCCCCTGAACAACCGCTTCGAGGCCGATCTCTTGGCCCAGGCCCTCACCGAGGCCGGGGTGACCTTCCAGGTCCGCACCTTTGAGGACACCGCCTACGACGGCCTCTTTATCGGGCAATACGGATGGGGGATTATGTGGGTGGAGGAGGAAGACCTCTCCGACGCCAAAGAGATCGCCCTGCAGTTTGACCGGCTCTACGGCGGCGCGGCGGAGGAGACGAACTCGACGGGCGAATAAGGAGGGCCCCGCGATGGCCTTATATCTGGTGCAGCATGGGAAGAGTCTTGCCAAGGAACAGGATCCCGAGCAGGGTCTGGCCCCGGAGGGCGTGGCCGAAGTCAGGCGTATCGCCGCGGTGGCCCAAGGCTACCGGGTGCCCGTGGCCGCCATCAGACACAGCGGCAAGCAGCGGGCGAGGGAGACGGCGGAGATTTTCGCCGCGGCCCTGCAGCCCGCCGGAGGGTTGATGGCGACGGGAGGCCTCAACCCCCTGGATGACGTCACCGCGGCGGCCAAGACGCTGGACCCCGCCGCACACCTCATGTTGGTGGGCCATCTCCCGTTTATGGAACGGCTTGCCGCCTACCTGATCACCGGCCGGAGCGAGCCGCGGGTCTTCAAGTTCCAAAACGGCGGTATCGTGTGCCTGGACCGGGAGCCGGAGGGAGGCCCCTGGTTCATCAAGTGGGCCCTGATGCCGCAGATTGGCTGAATATCCCCTTCCCGCCGCGTACTGCGCTGGTCATGTAAAGGCTGAAGCGAGGCCGGGGAGAGACTGTTTGGGGAAAGGAGGCCTGGGCCGGAAGCCCCTGCCCTCCCCTCGAGTTAGGCTTTCAAGGCTCCGGGCGACGAGAGCCCGTCCGGCCATAATCGCCCCTGGATATTGCTCTTTCCGGACTTATGTTATGGGTATTCAGGAAATCTTGCAGCAAGGAGACTGTCATGAGACGATCACCCTGGGCAGGTATAGCCATTTCCCTGCTACTCATCTGTTCCTGGGGGCCGACGGGGAGCATCGCCCGAGCCCAGGAGAAGGTCGAACCGACTGCGCCCGCAGCGCCCCAAGGGCCCACTCCGGAGAGTCTGAAGAAGTTTCAGAAGGACTTTTCCACCAACATGGGCGCGTTGTTGAAAAAGTACGAGGCGCCGCCGGAAGTCTCCACCCTCTTCCAGGGTTTTGCCGACCTGATGACGGAGGCTCATGAAGGAAGGAACCCGGTGGAGTCCTTCCGCCAGAAGAGCCCCAACTTCTTCAAAGACATGGACGCCATGATGCAAAAGGAGACGCTGCCGCCGGAGGCCACCAACATCATGAAGTCCTTCATGGGGATTATGCAGGAGGCGCTGAAGGCCCCACCAGCAGCCCCCCAGAAGGACAATTAAGGCGCGGCAGACCGGTTATCGTAAGGCCCGGGGGGGGCGATCAGGCCTCCAGGAAGCGGCGGATGAAGCGGGCCACTTCCTTTTTGCCCCGGTAGACGCCGTAATGGCCCTCGCACAGGATGTCGGCCTCCAGGGACAGGAGCAGCTCCAGGGAGGCGCGGTACTGACGGCGGTTGGACAGCAGGCTGGGGTGCAGGGGTCCGTGGACGTCCTGGCCGAAGAGGACGGTGAGGCCGTCGGACACCGTGACATAGGCCACCGACCCCGGCGAATGCCCGGGGATGTGCAGGGCCTGGATGAGACGGCCGCCTACTTCGATGTGGTCCCGGGGGCCGGTGAGCCGGCGGTCCACGGTGAGGGGGGCCATCACCGCCCCGTACCAGGAGGCGGCGGTGACGACGCGGTCACCCTTCTCGAGGTAAGGCGCCTCCAGTTCGTGGGCCACCACCCGGGCGCCGGTGAGTTCCCGCAGCGCGGCGGCCCCGCCGGTGTGGTCGTAGTGGCAATGGGTCAACAGAATATAGCGGAGACCCCCCGGGGCCACTCCCCGGCTGTGAACGTGAGCGAGGAGGCGGCGCACCGAGTCGCCGCCGCCGGCGTCCACCAAGGCCGCTTCCGGGCCGAAGTTGAGGAGGTAGGCGGCGGCGTCCGCGGCGGTGGTCAACCCCTCACCCGCCACCTGAAAGATTTCCGACGTTATCTGCATATCGCCTCCGGGGTGTGGCCAGTCCGGGAAAAGGGCCGGGGGCGCGGTCCCGGCCGTCTGCCCGGAAAATCAGGCTTGCAATTGTCCTTCGTCTCTACTATCTTCACAGGTATACCGCTGCTCGTCAGTATTTTCCGCTCCACCCCTCATCCTGCCCTTTTCCCCTGAGGGGAGAAGGGACCATACGGAAGATACTTGCGAGCACTGCTATAGTTATCAGCCATCATTAGGCATGAGGAGAATACCATGTCCACCGCCTGGGGTAAAATCGTGTTGGCCGTGAGCCTGGCGCTCATGACCGCGGGCAGCGCCGGGGCGCAAGGGCCGGGGAGTTTCGCCAATCCCACGGGGGAGCCCTTCTGGACCGACCGCTACCGGCAGGAGCGCCAACGCAGTCGGGAAGACGCCATTTCCCGCTACAACTACTGCCCCACCAGCGGCTGCGTGGTGCGGCTGGAGAGCGTGGAGGCGAAGCCCAAGGAAATCAGGCGGGGGCAAGACCTCCATCTGAGCACCACCTATACGCTGCTGACCGCCTCGGACGTGGCCATTCCGGTGCGCTTCAGCCGGGAGATCTTTTTTCAGGGCCAATCCCTGGGGAAGAACCTGTCCGTAAGCACCCGCAACTACAACGGCACCTGGACCCAGGAAAGCGACATTACCCTGCCGGCCGACGCCGCCAGGGGCACCTACACGATACGCACCGAGATCACCACCGCCTACGGTTCCGATGCGAAGACCGTCCAGTTTACCATATACTGAACGGTGGTCCTCCGGATATCGGTGAGGCGGCCGGAGTTGCCGTAGAACCGTCACCTTTCCTGCGCACAAGCCTGGAGCAGGCCCAGGCCCTGCATACCGACCGGGGAGCCGCCCTGGGCCGGGACCCGCGGCTCACGGCGCTGCTGAAGCGCTACCGGCAGGCCATCGCGGCGACCAGCCGGGCGCTGGCCGAGACCGGTCTGGCGGCGGCGTGCGCCGTCTGTGCGGTGGAACGGGGCGCCAGCTGCTGCTTTCCCGGGGTGGAAAACCAGTACGACGCCACCCTCCTCCTCGCCAATCTGCTGCTCAACTGCTCCCTGCCGCGCCAGGGGCTCATAGCCGGCGCCTGCTTCTTCGTGGGGCCGCAAGGCTGCCGGTTGCTCGCCCGACACTACTACTGCCAACGCTTTCTCTGCCGGGAGGTGCAAACCCTCCTGGGACCTGCCCGGGTGGAGGCCATCCAGGCAAGGGTAGCGACGGAACTGGCGGCAGGGTGGGAACTGGAGCAGGCCCTCCGGCAGCGGCTGCGGCAGGGGGACACCGGCCTCACGGCGACGCGGCGGGCCGGGTGAGGCCGTGGTAGTCCAGGTACCAGGCGACGAACCGGGGCAGTCCCACGTCAATGGGAGTTTGGGGGGCAAAGCCCAGTTTCCGGCGGGCGCGGTCGATGTCGGCGTAGGTGGCCGGAACGTCCCCGGGCTGGATGGGCAGGAGCTCCTGCCGGGCCGGGAGGCCCAGCTCCGCCTCCAACAGGGAAATGACCCGGGGCAAGTCCTCGGCCCGATGGTTCCCCAGATTGAAGATCTCATACCTCCCCAATCCTGCCACCATCAGGGCGGCCACCGTTCCGGCGATAATGTCGTCGATATAGGTGAAGTCCCGCTGCATCCGGCCGTAGTTGAAGACCTTGATGGGACGGCCCGCCAACATGGCTTCGGTGAAGAGCCACATGGCCATATCGGGCCGGCCCCAGGGGCCGTAGACGGTGAAGTAGCGCAACCCCACCGTCGGCAACCCGAAGAGATGGGTGTAGGCGTGGGCCATGAGTTCGTTGGCCTTCTTGGTGGCGGCGTAGAGGCTGATGGGGGTGTCCACCCGCATGGTTTCGGTGAACGGCAGTTCCGTGAGGCCGCCGTAGACGCTGGAACTGGAGGCGTAGACCAGCCGCGCCACCTCGTGGCGTTTGCACAGCTCCAGGATGTTCAGAAAGCCCTCGAGGTTGGACTTCTGGTACGCAAAGGGATTGGTGAGGGAATAGCGGACTCCGGCCTGGGCCGCCAGATGGCACACCTTGCGGGGGCGATGGCGTTGGAAGAGGCCTTCTACACAGGCAAAGTCGCTTAAGTCGCCCCGGACGGACACGAACGCCGGGAAGCGGCGCAGCTCGCGGTCCCGGGCCGCCTTCAAGGGCACCGAATAATAATCGTTGAAGTTGTCGAGGCCGATGACCGCGGCGCCTTGGTTCAGCAAATACCGGCAAAGATGGTAACCGATGAAACCCGCCGCGCCCGTCACCAGGAATACCTCCCGGGCGATCTGAGCGGTCTGGTCGGCAACTGTGGAGTTCATCCCCTGGGTGTCCCCCCTTGTCGTTTTATCTTGCCGGGCGGAGGTATGTTCTGACAGATCACGCCTCGCCGCGGCTTCCTTACGAGGGAAAATCAGTCCCCGTTATACAGTATTTGGGGAGTAAGAACAAGCACCGGAGGCGTCGGAGCCGGTTGGGGCCGCGGACGTCGCCGGGGACCGGCTTGCATCCCGGAAACAAATCTGCCACATTTATGGTTACTCCGCAAACAGAAACGGGCTGATTCCATGCGCACAGCGGCAGCCGGGGAGGCCCGCGAGGGCATCCACCCCATTTCCCATACCGCAGACACGGGCTTCCGGCTTGTGGCCGGGACCCGGGAACAGGTGTTCGTCCTGGCGGCGCAGGCCCTCTACGGGGTGATCACCGACCGCCGCCGGATCCGGGCCCGGGAACAACGGGAGGTGACGGCGGAGGCCCCGGATCAAGCCGCCCTGCTGGTGGCCTGGCTCAACGAACTGCTCTATCTGTTGGACACCACCGGCTTTCTGGGGAAAAACATCCGCATTCTGGAGCTCACGGCCCACCGCCTGAAGGCCGCGGTGGCCGGCGAAAGCCGCGACCCGGAGCGTCACGTGGATAAAACGGCGGTGAAGGCCGCCACCTATCACCGGTTGTCCCTGCAACGAACCCCCGCCGGCTGGGAGGCCACCATCATCCTGGACCTGTAGCCGGGGGCCAGCGACATTCCGGATAAATTCCGCTAGTCAGCGGGATGGGAAAAAATTTTTTTTTG
>CAYRYV010000018.1:0-53950 GCA_964428565.1 uncultured Desulfobacterales bacterium
CTTTGAGCATTTTTATGGGTATGAATGCCATATTATTTGATAAATGTCAAGTTAATTACGGATAAGCACTTAATAAAACAGAGGCGAATCCGGTTCCGCCCCCTGCCTCCCGGGATGCCTTGATTTCGGCTAGGAGCGGCATAATTCCGACAATGTTCGCCTGTGATGGTGCCAAGGGGGCGGCGCTCTGCTATTCTCCGGCGATCCGCCGGGAGAAGTCCCGCACCGCCGTCAGGTAACGTTCCTGCCCCACCGCCAACAGATCGTTGTGAGTGGCTCCTGGCACGATGAGCAGACTGCGGTCCGCCGGGCAAGCTGTAAACAGGGCCTGGGCCTCGCTCACCGGGATGACGCGGTCGTTTTGGGCGTGAATGATCAGGGTGGGAACCGTAACCATGCCCATCTTGTCCAGATTACGGAAGCCCCGGGTCTCGTCAAAGGGCTCCCGGGGCATGATCCCCAAAACCGCCAGCAGGGGGCCGGTGCGTGCGAAGCCACTCTCCACGATCAGGCCGTCCACCAGGTCCGGCCGGCGCCAGGCCAGTTCCACCGCCGGGGCGCTCCCCAGGGAGCGGCCCATGACGATGAGGGGGCCGCGGCAGCCCTGCTGCGTTAGCCAGGGCACCACAAAGTCCAGGACGGCATGGCTGTCGGCCAGCAGGGCGCTGGCGCTGGGGCGCCCCCCGGAACGGCCGTAGCCCCGGTAGTCCACCGGCAGAAAATTCAGCTCCAGCTTGTTGTAGACCGGCCCCAACTCGTCGTAGTCGGCCACGATTTCCCCGTTGCCATGAAAAAAGAGCAGGGTGGGGGCTGTCTCTCCATATCGGAAGAACCGGGCTCCCACCGCCACGCCCTCCCCCACCGGGATCATCAGGTCCTCCCCGGAGGAGGGCGGCGTCAGCCCGGGCCACTCGGGCCGGGGATGGAAGAGGGTCAGGGATATCTCGGGCGCATCCAGCCAGTCGTACATCAGGCGTTCTATAGTCGTCATCAGGCCTCTCCGGCGGCGAACAGGATCTCCGGCCGCTTCCAGGGCTGCGCCGGGTCTGTTGAACTATACCGGTAATTGGGGTCGGGGCAAAGAAAAACTCACACCTGAGCGGGCGGCTGTGATATAAAAAGATTATTCCCTAATGTTCTTCGCTGCCACTGCCGATTACAGAGCATAACCGCCCTGGGGGGTTCTCCCTCCCGGAGTCGCCCTAGCAAAGGAGTCCAGGCGCTCATGGCAGACTCGTCTATAAATCCCGGCGAAATGCTGATCTGGCCGGCCGACAGGCTGGCAGACCTCTTCCACGGCTTGCGCCGCCAGGGCTTTACCCTGGCCGGTCCTCAGGTGCGTGACGGCGAGTTGGTGTTGACGGAGCTGGCCTCACCTCGCGAGTTGCCCGTGGGTTGGACCAATACCGCGGCCCCCGGCGTCTTCCGCCTGGAACGGACTGCGGCCCCGGCCTTTTTTGGTGTCATTGGGGGGCAACAATCCTGGAAGCAGTTTTTCTACCCCCCCCGTCTTACCCTCTGGGAGGCTTGCCGGGAAGGCGAAGCCTGGCGGCTTTCGCTTCCGCACCACGATACGCCGGCCTACGCCTTGATCGGGGTCCGGGCCTGCGACCTGAGCGCCATCCGCGTCCACGACCGTACCCTCCTCCACGGCCCCTTCGCCGACCCGGTTTACCGCGCCCGGCGGGAGGCGGCTTTCATAGTGGCGGTGAACTGCACCCGGGCGGTCGCCTCTTGCTTCTGCGCCTCTCTGGGGACCGGTCCCCGGGCGACCCAGGGGTTCGATCTGGCCCTTACCGAACGGGTGACCCCGGAAGTTCATGAGTTTCTGGTGGAGGCGGGTTCTCCCCGGGGAGCCGCGGTGCTGCAGGACCTTGGCGGCCGGCAGGCAACCCCGGAGGAGCGGGGCCAGGCCGCGGCCCTGACCACCTCCGCCGCCGCCCAGCAAATCAGGGGTATCGCCACTGCAGGCCTGCAGGAGTTCCTTTACCGCAGTTATGCCCATCCCCGTTGGGAGGAGACCGCGGCGCGTTGTCTCTCCTGCGCCAACTGCACCCTGGTCTGCCCTACCTGTTTCTGCCACACCGTCGAGGACGACACGGATATCCCAGGGTACACCGCCGTGCGGCGGCGGCGCTGGGATTCCTGCTTTACGGTGGAGTTCTCTTATATCCACGGGGGGGCCCTGCGCCCCTCAGTGAAGTCCCGCTACCGGCAGTGGCTGACCCACAAGCTGGCCACCTGGGTGGAGCAGTTCGGCTGCCTGGGCTGCGTGGGTTGCGGCCGTTGCCTGACCTGGTGCCCGGTGGGCATCGATTTGACCGAGGAAGTCGAGGCCCTGAGGGCTGGCGACACCCAGGAGTGAGATATGGAAAATTTGGTACCCGTACTGGCGGAACATCCATTTTTTCAGGGGTTTGACCCCAAATATCTGGAGTTGTTGCAGGACTGCGCTTCTCTGGCGACTTTCAAGGCCAATCAGCTGATCTGCTCCGAAGGTCAACCGGCTCAGGCTTTCATTCTCCTCCGTAGTGGCCGGGTGGCGGTGGAGATCCATCGCCCCCGTCGGGGGACCATGATTGTCCAGACCTTGGGTGAAGGCGACCTCCTGGGCTGGTCCTGGTTCGGGGAGCCCAAGGTGTGGACCTTCGATGCCCGCGCCCTGGAACTGACCCGCGCCCTGGTGCTCGACGCCACCTGTGTGTTGCAGGTCTGCGAAACCCATCCAGACTTCGAGGTTCAGTTCCTGCGGCGTTTCTCCAAAGTCCTGGCGGGCAAAATCAAGACCCTGAAATTGCAGCTGGTGGATTTCTATGGCGATTAATCAGGTTACCCCCATGGCGCCCTTAGCTCCCGGCTCCGACCCCATGCTGCCCCGGCTGTTTCGCATCCGGCGCACCCGGCGGGAGACCCGGGATACCTTCACTTTGGTGCTGCAGCCGCCGGAGGGAGAAGAATTTACCTTCCAGCCCGGCCAGTTCAACATGCTCTATCACTTCGGAGTGGGGGAGGTGCCCATCTCCATCAGCGGCGACCCGGCCGACCCCCATAACCTGGTGCACACCATCCGGGCCGTGGGCGCCGTGACTAAGGCCATGCAAGGTTTAACCCGAGACCACTCCTTGGGAGTGCGCGGTCCTTACGGCACTCCCTGGCCGGTGGTCGAGGCCGCCGGCTCCGATGTAGTGGTCATCACCGGCGGGTTGGGGTTGGCGCCCCTGCGGCCGGCGATTTACCATCTCCTGGCCAATCGCCCTGAATACGGCAATGTTGAACTCATCTACGGCGCCCGCAGCCCCCAGGATATCCTCTACTGGAAGGAACTCCAGCAGTGGCGGGGGCGCTTCGATTTCCGGGTACACGTCACGGTGGACAGCGCCGGAGCCGATTGGCGAGCCGGCGTCGGAGTGGTGACCAACCTCATCCCCCGAGCCCGCTTCGATCCCCGGCATACCGTGGCCCTGATCTGCGGTCCGGGGGTGATGATGCGGTTCACCGTTCAGGAACTGCTGCAGCGGGGCGTCAAGCCGGAGAATATCTACGTCTCCCTGGAACGGAGCATGAAATGCGGCATCGGCCTGTGCGGCCATTGCCAGATGGGGCCGGTCTTCATCTGCAAGGACGGACCGGTCTTCCCGTACTCCCGGGTGAGTTCGTGGTTTGAGCTGCGAGAGGTTTGAGGGGTGCCGCCCCTGCCTCCCTGATATTAAGGATGCATTATGGCACAAAGACCGAAGTTGGCGGTATGGAAGTTCGCCTCCTGCGACGGCTGCCAGTTGAGTCTGTTGGACTGTGAAGACGAACTGCTGGCAGTGGCAGCGGGAGTAGAGGTGGCACATTTTTTGGAAGCCTCCCGGGCCGTGGTGAAAGGACCGTACGACCTCTCCCTGGTGGAGGGCTCCATTACCACCCCCCACGACGCCCGGCGCATCCTGCAAGTGCGGCGGGTTTCCAAGGTTCTGGTGTCCATCGGAGCCTGCGCCACCTCCGGGGGCATTCAGGGGCTGCGCAATTTCGCCCGGGTGACCGATTACATTCCCATCGTCTATGCCCATCCGGAGTATATCTCCACCCTGGAGACCTCCACCCCTATCTCGGCCCATGTCAAGGTGGATTTCGAGCTGCCGGGCTGTCCCATCAGCAAATCGCACTTACTGGGGCTCGTCGGCGCCGTGCTCCACGGTCGGCGGCCGCCCGTTTATCCTCACTCCGTCTGCGTGGAGTGCAAGCTGGCGGGTAATATCTGCGTGTTGACGGCCCATGGCATCCCTTGTCTGGGACCGGTGACCCATGCGGGGTGCGGCGCTTTGTGCCCCGCCCACCGGCGGGGCTGTTACGGCTGTTTCGGTCCCAAGGAGACGCCCCACCCGGCTTCCCTCAGCGGGCGGCTTTCCGGTCTGGGAATGTCTACACCAGAGTTGGTCCGTCTCTATCGCACCTTTAATGCCAATGCCGAACCCTTCCGGAAGGAGAGCCTGGCCCATGAAGAAAGTCATTAAAGTCGCAGAGCTGGCCCGGGTGGAGGGTGAAGGCGGGTTGACCCTCATTGTGCAAGACGGCAGGGTGACCGAGGCGAAACTCACCATCTTTGAGTCTCCCCGATTTTTCGAGGCCTTTCTCCGGGGCCGCCATTTTTCCGAGGCCCCGGACATCACCGCCCGTATCTGCGGCATCTGTCCGGTGGCCTACCAGATGAGTTCCGTCGCCGCCATGGAGACTGCTTTGGGGGTAGAGATTCCGCCTGCTCTCTGGGATCTCCGGCGTCTGTTGTACTGCGGCGAATGGATTGAGAGCCACGTTTTGCATGTCTACATGCTTCACGCCCCGGACTTCCTGAACTACCCAGACGCTCTCACTCTGGCGCGGGACTATCCCGAGGTGGTACAGAGGGGTCTCGCCCTGAAAAAGATCGGGAACGAACTCGTGGCCGCGGTAGGAGGGCGGGAGATCCACCCTGTCAACGCCCGGGTGGGGGGCTTCTACCGGGCGCCCCGGCCCCAGGAACTGGCTCCTTTGGCCGAGAAGCTTAAAGGGGCGGTCGATGCGGCCGCCGAGACGGTGCGTTGGGTGGCGGGCTTCGAGTTTCCCGAGGTGGAGCGCCCCTATGAATTCGTGGCCTTGCGTCACCCCCAGATGTATCCCCTGGAATCTGGTCGACTGGTGTCCTCTGCGGGCCTGGATATCACCCCTTCCCATTATGAAGAGCATTTCACAGAAGAGCATGTGGCCCACAGCAACGCTCTACACGGGGTGAAAAAGGATGGCGGGGCCTATCTCACCGGTCCCCTGGCCCGCTACAGCCTTAATTTCGATCGACTGAGCCCCCGGGCTCAGGAGGCGGCCCGTCAGGCAGGGTTGGGTCCGGTCTGCCGCAATCCCTTTCAAAGTATCATCGTCCGATCTGTGGAAACCCTGTATGCCTGTGAAGAGGCGTTACGGATCATCACCGCTTACGAGCGGCCCGCCGCCCCTTACGTGGACGCCGCCCCCCGGGCGGGCGAAGGGTGGGGGATCACCGAGGCCCCGCGGGGGATCCTCTATCACCGCTACCGCCTGGACGAGCACGGACTCATCCAGGAGGCCGACATCGTCCCTCCCACCTCGCAGAATCAAAAAAGCGTCGAGGCCGATCTCCGGGAGGTGGCCTCCCGCTATTGGGACTTGCCGGAGGAGGCGCTTACCTGGCGTTGTGAACAGACCATCCGCAACTATGACCCCTGCATTTCGTGCGCCACGCATTTCCTGAAGCTAACGGTGAAACAGCAACCTTAACCGTTCAATCTCCTCCGGGGCAGGGAGGCGCGGCGCGAGCCCAAGGGGGTTCGCAAGCCCGCCGCCGGCGCGCAGGGACTATCGGTTTGCTTTCGTTTCCTCGGTTATCCGCCATCTGCAGCAGAAAGAAGTGGGGCTAAAATGACTGAGTCGCCGCCGCGCCTTTTGGTGATCGGCATCGGTCAGGAATGGCGGGGGGATGACGCGGCCGGCCTCCTGGCGGTGCGGCCCCTGCGGCTGACGACCCTCCCGGGGGTGGCGGTGCGGGAAGTGACGGGAGATCTCCTGGGACTGTTGGACCTCTGGCAGGAGGTGGAGTGTGTTATCGTGGCTGATGCGGTGGCGGCCCCGGCTCCGCCGGGGACCATCTGGCGCTGGCTGGCTCATCAGGAAGACGTGCCTGCGGTCTTGGCCGGGGCCGCTTCCTCCCATGGCTGGGGGCTGGCGGAAACAGTGGCGTTGGGCCGCACTTTGGGACGCCTGCCCCGGTATCTGGTGATCTACGGCATTGCTGGCCAGAGTTTTGAGAGGGGACGGCGGCCAGCGTCCGCAGTGGTTGCGGCCGCGCAGGAAGTATCCCGGCAGATCTTATCGGAGGTGGAACGCCTGGTTTCTGGGCAGGGGTGAGAATCTGGGGGCGATAAGGAAGACGGCGGCTCCGGGGTATCGGCGGCTTTTCCTGGAAGGGGAAGTCGCTTTTTGTTCTCCGGGGCGTCGGCAATACTTGGAAGACTTAACTACCCAACGGTTGAAGAAACTGGAGGGCTACCCCCCGCGCCCGGGGATGGTGGGGGACGGCATCGATGCGGCGGATCTTTCCCTTGGCTTTAATGGTGTCCGGAGTCGACCGGATGCCTCCTGTGGGGGGCATTTGGATGGTAATGTCCAGTTCCCGATCCATCTCCAGGTTGTGGTCGTCGCAATTCAAGCAGGTAAAATAAAGGCCGCCAATACTGATATTGACGGTGGTGGCGGCGTATTCACGACAATAACCCAAGTCCCGATCAAAACGTTCGTAAAGAAGTGGCAGGGTAAGATGCAAACGTGTATGTTGGCGTTTCTCAATCCAGTTTGTCACAGGGCGCCTCCTCAACTCTCATGGTGAGGAATGATACAGGGCGTTTCATGTTTCGCGCTTGAACAACCGGGGCAGGACTGGCATTGTTCCTGGGACAATGGCAGGCATGAAACCGTTATCCTTCGTTCATCCCTACCACCCCCAGAATACTATGAGAACTGCAGTACTACAAGAAAATTATTTAGGCGATTATAATTTCTCTTCATGTGTGAATAGTTATCGGTATATTGACTAAAATTCATAAATTTTTTCTTCATAAAATTTCAATTTTTTCTGAAAAAAGAAGCGGTGAATGCCTCCGGTTGCCCCATTGCCTGGGAGATTTATCCGGGCAACACTGCTGATCAAGAGGCTATGAAGAAAATCGTCACCGCTCTGAGCCGCCGGTTTCACATCGGTCACGTCACCGTGGTGGCGGATCGGGGCATGATCTCCAAGGATACCATCAAGCTGTTGGCCGAATCTGACCAGACCCCTTTCAACTATGTGCTGGGCTGCCGGATGCGCCAGGGGAGCGCCACCATCGACGAAGACGCCGTGAGGCGGGATGCCCGGCTGGACGGCAAGTTCGTCATGAGAACCAACACCAACCTGTCGGCGGCTGAGGTGGCCCCAACCTATCAAAGCCTGTGGCGGGTGGAAAGAACTTTTCGGGAGCAGAAATCCACCCTGGAAGTCCGCCCCATCTATCATCATCGGGATGACACTGCCATCGGCCATATCGTCGCCAGCTTTCTGGCTCTCCGCCTGGAGGTAGACCGGCAACAACGTCTGGATGAGCGCCAGGCCGAGGTTTCCTGGCCTGATGTCATGCGTGACCTTGGTCAGGTTCAATCTGTTTTGCTCGAATTGGACGAAAATCGGTATCAACTCCGTACAGACATGGTGGGCTCGGCGCATCACGCCTTCGCTGCCGCCGGAATGCGCCCACCTTCCCCGGTTACCTGTCTGGGATCTCTGGCATGATGGTCTAACCGCATCAACCTGTAAACCTTGTAGTGCCAAACTCTTTTTTGCATTACTTAACCAATTGTTATCACATTACTATCTTTTTCTTACTGTCGAATATCAGTCTGGCGGCAGTGGCGGCGGGGCCGGACGCGCTATGGGGAATTGCGGCAACGCGGGGTGAACCATGATCTGGCGGCCAAGACCGCGGGCAGCGCTCATGGTCCCCGGCGTCTCAGCCGCAGCCCGGCGCTCAGCTTCGCCCTGCCCAACACCTATTTTACCTCGCGGGGCCTCCCGACTTTAGCACTTGGGAGCTAGCTTAACCATCCGAACCGCCGGGTACGGACCCGTACGCCCGGCGGTGTGACAGGGAAAGCCCGCAAGGGCCTACCTATGTCAATTATCCGGCAGTATTCCGGTTGACATTTTCTCCCTATATTATCAAGATAATTTATATAGATAATTCAGGATGAAATTATGGGAAGGCCATCACGCAAATTCAATTTTCTGATTGAAGAAGAGCTCTATCAGGAGCTGGAGCAGTTGGTGCCCCCCGGGAAACGGAGCCGGGTGCTCAACGAGGCCCTGCGCAAGGAGCTGGAACTGCTTCGCCGTAGCAAAGCCGTGGAACACCTGCGGGATCTGGCCCCCGCGGGGAAAAATTCTCCACCGCCGAGATTCTGGCGAGCCTGGCGGCAGACCGGAGCAACCGCTGAATGGCCCTCTATATCGTTGACGCCTCCGTTATCCTGAAGTGGGTGGTAGGGCAGGAAAGTGAACCCGATCTCGGCCCGGCCCACAGTCTTCTGGACGCCTGGAGGACGGGCAACGTGGAATTGGCGGCCCCCTCGCTGTGGCCTTACGAAGTGGGCAATTTCCTGGGCCGTCAGCTTGGCCCGGAGGCGGGCGCCATTATGGAGGCCCTCCTTCGGTTGCAGATCAGGTCCCTGGAACTGACCGAGACTATGTATCAACGCTGTTTCGCCTGGATGGGCCGGCACGGCGTCACGTTTTATGACGCGGCTTATCTGACCGTGGCGGTGGAGTTCCGGGGAACCCTGATCACCACAGACCGTAACTTCGCGCAGCGGATGAAACATCCGGGGCAGGTGTGTCTCCTTGAGGATTTCAGGCTGGCCTGACCTCCTCCCTCACCCTTGCCTTACGCGGTTGTGGCCTTATCTTATCTGTACGTGCCGAGCTTCTTATCCCTCCGTGCAGATCGGAAAGGAGACGCCATGACTGCCGTGGTCCTGATTGTGCTGGCCCTCTTCCTGGTTTCCCCCGCCCAAGCCAAACTCGTCACCCGCGCCATTGAATACACTGCCGGAGACACCCCCTGCACCGGCTACCTGGCCTATGACGATACCCGTCACCACAAACGCCCCGGGGTGCTGGTGGTGCATGAGTGGTGGGGATTGAACGATTTTGCCAAACAGAAGGCCGAAGAACTGGCCCAGCTGGGGTATGTGGGCCTGGCCGCCGATATCTACGGCGGGGGCATGGTTACCGGGAATCCCCAGGAGGCCGGGAAGCTGGCCGCGGCGGTAAAGGGGACGCCCCTGTTGCGGCAGCGGGCCCGGGCCGCCCTCCGGGTGCTGGCCGACCAGCCTCTGGTTGCCCTCCCCAACCTGGCGGCCATCGGTTTCTGCTTCGGCGGCACCACCGTCCTGGAACTGGCCTACAGCGGTGCCGACCTTGCCGGGGTGGTGAGCTTTCACGGCGGCTTGACCACGCCCCAACCTGATGACCCCAAGCCCCTCAAGGCCAAAATCCTGGTCCTGCACGGGGCCGACGATCCCCTGGTGAAGGCCGAGGAAATTGCCGCCTTCCAGCAGGCCATGCGGGATTGGCAAGCCGACTGGCAGATGATCTTCTACGGCGGCGCGGTTCACAGCTTCACCAACCCAGGCGCCGACAAGCTGGGTATCGCCGGCGTGGCCTACCACCCACAGACCGCTGGCCGCTCCTGGAAACAGATGCAGGTTTTTTTCGCAGACCTCTTCGGTAGAAAGACCCCCCGACCGCTCAAACGCCTGATAGACTGATATGTCGGAAAGGAGGCCTCTCCATGTGTGCTCCTGATAGCCGTTCCCCCTTTCGCAGAAACAATTTTTTTTCCGGCAAGTTGCTCACCGCCCGGGACTTGGCCGCTGAGCAGCAATATTTCCGGGACAAACAACGGCTGCATAATCGCTGCCTGCACGGCTGCGGCATCGTGACCGGACTGGAGGTGGGGATCGCTGGAGGGAGAATAACGGTCGCCCCCGGGTTTGCCCTGGATTGCCACGGCAACGAGATCGTCCTGGCGGAGACCGGGAGCCTGCCTTGGCCCACGGTCCCGGCCCCGGTCTACGTCACCGTCCGCTACCGGGAGGAGTTGACCGAGCCCGTGCCGGGTTGGGAAACCGAAGGCGAGATACAGTATAACCGGATTATGGAAGGGTATGAACTCGCCTACCGGACGGACGACCCCGAAGGCGGGCGACCCCCGAGGGCCGGCCTGCAGACGGACGCGGGGAAGTCGGACGCCCTGCCTCTGGCCCGGTTGCTCAACCGGCGGGGAACCTGGACCTTGGACCGGCGTTATCGGCCGCCGCGGGTGGAAAAAAGGTGCTGAGGGAAGATATTCAGGCGGATTGACGGGAAAGGGCCTTGACGGCCAGAGACTCGGCGTTGGCTAGCATGCGGTCGCACTCGGTCTGGCTCAGCCCTGCCCCTTGGGCCACCATATAAGCCCGCTCCCGGGTGATGTAATTGCCCGGGCTGTGCGCGTCGGTGTTGAGGACAACCCCGGCCCCGGCCTCCCGGGCTACGGCGGCCACGTGGCCGTTGGCCAGGCAGTGTCCGTGGCGGGCGGAGATTTCCAGCAGGATGCCCTGCTCTCGGGCCAGCTTCGCCTCTTCCCGGGTGATCAGTCCCGGATGGGCCAAGATGTCGATGTCGGCCTCCAGCCCGGCCCGGTTGGTGCCGGGAGCTACCGGTTCGGCCAAGGTTTCGCCGTGCACCACGATGAGGGCCGCGCCCAAGGCCCGGGCCTGGGCCGCCAGCGGTCCGATTTGGGAGGGGGGCACGTGGGTCAACTCCACACCGGCGATGAGCTTCACCGCGGATACCTGGTTCAGGGCCGCCGCCGCCCGCTGCAGGCGTTCCAGCACCCAGTCGAAGTTGGAGGCATCCACGTGGTCGGTGAGGCCCAGATAGCGGTAACCCAGCACCGTGACCCGGCGCAAGGCTTCCGCCGGCAAAAGTTCCCCGTCGCTGTAGAGGGAGTGGGTGTGCAGGTCGATCATCGTCGGGGAGTTACATCTTATATTTGGTGAAGTCTTCCGGATCAAGCTGCTCCAGGATTTCGGTCCACTTTTTGCCTTCCTCGGTGGTGACCATCTCCTGGGCGCTCAGATCCACCCGCCGGGACTTCTGAATCACCATGTCCGCCACGAAGATGGGCGCCTTGGTGCGCAGGGCCAGGGCGATGGCGTCGGACGGCCGGGCGTCGATACTGAACTCCTGGTCATTGTGAGCCAGGAAGATCAGGGCGAAGTAGGTGTTGTCCCGCAGATCACAGACCTCGATGCGTTTGACCGAGACGTTCATCAGCTCGATGACGTTCTTAAGGAGGTCATGGGTCATGGGCCGGGAAAATTTGATGTTCTCCAGCTCGCTGGCGATGGCCGTGGCCTCCAGCAGACCGATCCAGATAGGCACGGACCGGTCCGATTCCATGTCCTTCAGGATCATGATGGGACTGTTCGTAAAGGGGTCGATGGTCAACCCCGAAACCTTCATTTCTCTCAGCATAGCACCCTCCTCTTTGCGGCTGGCAGGCGCGTGAATGTAGGTTCTGGCCACGCTAGGCGGGGGCGGTCAGGCTCCCCCCCAGGGAATGCAGGTGGGCCGTCTCGATCCGCACCGGGACCAGCCGGCCGACCAACTCTCTGGGGCCGGTGAAGTTCACCACCTGATTGCTGCGCAGTCGGCCGCACAACTGCTCGCCCGACTGTTTGCTGGGCCCTTCCACCAGCACTTCGTACGTCCCGCCAACCAGCCGTCGGTTGCTGGCCAGGCTGAGTTCCTCCTGCAGGGCCTGTAAGCGAGCCAGACGCTCGGTCTTCACCGGCTCGGGGACCTGGTCGGGGAAATTCGCCGCCCGGGTTTGAGGTCGGGGGGAATATTTAAAAGAAAACGCCGCGTCAAAGGCCGCCTGGCGCATCAGGTCCAGGGTTGCCACAAAATCGGCCTCGGTCTCTCCGGGAAAACCCACGATCAGATCGGTACTGATCGCCATTTCGGGGCGCCTCTGTCGCAGGCGGTGCACTTTTTCCAGATAGTCTTGCCGGGTATAGCCGCGGTTCATGCGAGCCAGAATCCGGTCCGCGCCGGCTTGGGCCGGCAGGTGAATGTGCTCGCACAGCACGTGCAGTTCCGTAAAACAGGCGATCAACTCCTCCGAGAGGTCCCGGGGATGGCTGGTGGTGAACCGCAGACGCTCCAGCCCGGGAAGCTCCGCCAGTCGCCGCAGCAACCCCGGGAACGTTGCCTCTTCGGCTAACCCGCGTCCGTAGGAATTGACATTCTGTCCTAACAGGGTCACCTCTTTGCCGCCTGCGGCCAGGAAATCGGCCACTTCCGCCATAATCTCGTCCGCCGGGCGGCTGCGCTCGGCCCCCCGCACGTATGGCACCACACAGTAAGTGCAGTAATTGTCGCACCCCGTCATGATGGTCACCAGGGTCTGGGGCGCCGCCGGGGATTGCCGCCGGGGAAGTTTTTCTGCTGCCGTCGGCTCCAAAGAGATGTCCCACACCGGCCGGCCGCTGGCCTCCCGTTGTCGCAGGAGCGCTGGCAGGCGGTACATCCCCTGGGTGCCGAAGACCAGGTCCAGATGCGGGGCCGCCTGGAGCAGACGGGCGCCCTCCTGCTGGGCCACGCAGCCGCCCACCCCGATACGCACCTGGGGGCGGCGGCGCTTCAGGGGCTTGAGCCGTCCCAGGAGGCTGCGCACCTTTTCCTCGGACTTTCTCCTGATGGAGCAAGTGTTGATGAGGATCAGGTCGGCCTCCTCGGGGCTGGGGGTCAGACTGAACTCCGGCGCCAGCAACTCCGCCAGCCGCGCCGAGTCGTAGACGTTCATCTGACAGCCGTAAGTTTTGATATATAACCTTCTTTTCGGCTTCCCCATGGCATTTATTTAATCCGATTGTCCCGCCCTTGTCAACTGCGGCCCCTCCGGTGCAGGGCTCAGCCGCCTTTCGATTCCGCCTCTTTCACCCCCCGCCGCCTTTGTCTGCCCTCGACAGGTCCCCGTCCGCCCGGTATAATGCCAGGTGGGTTCCCCCCGGAGCCTTTTTCGAAATTTCCGGCGCAAGGCGGTACGCTGTGATTCTCCCTCTCCGCGGTCAACCCGGCGCGCAGCACTGGCCATTGGTCACCTTGAGCCTGATCTTGGTGAACATTGCCGTTTTTCTCTACGAACTGCACCTGGGGAGTTCCGGGGCTATGGCCCTTATCATGAAGGGGGGCGCGGTCCCGGCCAAGCTCTCCGGGCTCAAACTGCACCGCCCCGCCGACACCCTGCACCTCCTGGCCACCATGTTCACCTCCATGTTTATCCACGTGGGCTGGGTCCACCTCCTGGGCAATCTGATCTTTTTGTGGGTCTTCGGGGAGGCCCTGGAGGACCTCCTGGGCCCCTGGCGCTTCCTCGGCTTCTACCTGTTTTGCGGCTTCTTCGCCCTGGTGTTCCATACCCTGGCGGCCCACCGCCTCACCGCCCCCATTATCGGTGCCAGCGGGGCCATCGCCGGGCTATTGGGCGCCTACCTGCGCCTCCTGCCCCAGGCTCCCATCAGCACCCTGGTCTTCCTGGGAGTGACCTTCAAGGTCATCCCCTTGCCGGCCTTTGTCCTCCTGGGTCTGTGGCTCCTGTTGCAGTTCTACGGTCTGCGCCAGGGAGGGGCGGTGGCCTGGCTGGCCCACCTGGGCGGCTTCTTCACCGGGCTGTTGGCCATTCATCTCTTCGTGCCCGCCTCCTCCTCCCCGCCTCGCCGGAAGGCCGCTCCCCGGCGACAGAAACCCGCCCGCCGTCGCACCTGACCTTTTTCCCGGGGCCTCTAAAAAAAGAGCGGCCTCAGAGGGCCGCTCGCGTTGTCCTGTCTTTACCCCGGGGAAGAAGGCGTTAGAAATCCTTGAACTCGCCTTCCTCCAGAGGAATGATGTCCTCCGGTTTCACCACCCGGGCGTTTCTGCCGCCGGCCTTGACAACGGCCGGGTGAATCTTCCGCTGCGGACCCGGCTGCTGATCATCATCAGGCTGTTTCAGCCTTTTGGTGAAGAAGCTCCTGCCGCTGGCCAGCAGTCTGGCCATTTTCGGGGTGTCGGCCTGGGAGAGGTTGCCATCCTGTCCGGCCACCAGGATCACCAGATCCTCCATCGACCCCTTCATCTGCGCCGCCTGGGCCGAAAGCTCTTCCGAGGCGCTGGCGGATTCTTCGGCGTTGGCGGCGTTGGCCTGCACCACTTTATCCATTTCCCCCACCGCCCGGTTGATCTGCTCCACCCCCTGGGCCTGTTCACCGGAAGCCGCAGTGATTTCGGCCACCAACTCCTTTACCTTCAGGGTGCTGGCCGAAACCTGTTCAAAGGCCCCGCCCGTCTTCTGCACCAGCTCGGTACCCTCCTTGATGCCCTTGACGGTGGATTCAATCAGGGTGGCGGTATTTTTGGCCGCCTCTGCGGCCCGCATCGCCAGACTGCGCACTTCGTCGGCCACCACCGCGAAGCCGGCTCCCGCTTCCCCCGCCCGGGCGGCTTCCACCGCCGCGTTCAGGGCCAGCAGATTCGTTTGGAAGGCGATCTCGTCAATGGTTTTGATGATCTTGGCTGTCTCCCCGGACGCCCGTGAGACTTCGTGCATGGCCCCGGTCAGATCCTGCATGGACTGGTTGGCCTGACCCACCAGCCGGCCCGACTCCTCCATCAGGCCGTTGGCCTGCCTGGCGTTGTCGGCGTTGGTGCGGGTCATGGAGGCCATCTGTTCCAGGGAACTCGAGGTTTCCTCCAAAGAGGCGGCCTGTTGGGAAGCGCCCCCCGCCAGTTGTTGGGAGGCCTCCGCTACCTGGCCGGCAGCCGAATTCACCTGGTCGGCGCCCTCGAACAGGCTGGCGATGATGCGGGTCAGCGGCCCCACGATGCTCCGGGTGATCAGTCCGATGAGCACAAAGGCCAGGATGGCGCCCACTATCCCGATCATGGTGAGCATGGTGGCCGATCTCTGCACATGGGAATTGACGTCGTCAGCGGCCTTTGCCGTCTCGGTGATACCTGCGGCGGCGGTGGTTTTGGCCGCCTCCAGCAATCCCTGAGCCACCTGCTGCCGTTTCTTGTCCAGGGTTGTCAGCTCCTGGTAAGTGGCGGCCAGCCGGTGCATGCCGGTTTTGTAATCGGCGGCGGCCAGACGAATGTCTTCTATCAGGGCGATGTTCGCCCTTTCCGGGGTATTTTTCTGCGCTAAGCTTAGCTCGTTTTCGATGCCTTCGAACTTAGACAGGGTTTTCTGCAGCAGCTCCGGCTGGCGCAGGAGTTCCGCCTTCACCGTATCCAGTTGAATAACGTAGCTCAGACTGATCACTTCGGACATGCTGGTGATATTACCCAGGCGTTTCAACAGCTTTTCCGGCTCGGTCTGGCTTTTGAGTTCGGCCTGCAGCTTGCCGGTCTGGGCCTCCAGATAGTCCGTGCTTGCCTGCAGGAATTCCATGGCGGTAGCCGCCAACTTTTTCCGCAGGTCCAGGATTACCTTGACACCCTTGGCGGTATTGTCCATCAAGGTTTCATATTCGGTGATTTTTTCCGCGGACTGTCCCGAGTTTTCCCGCAAGGTGGCCAGGTCGGGATAAGTACCCGCCAATTTCTGGGCTTCCTGGAGTGACTGTTTCACCTCCTCCACCTGGGCCTTCGCGTCTTTGAAGAAAGCCTCCTGCTGGGTGAATTGGTAGCCGGTCATGGCGTCGATGGCTTTCAGGACAGACCGCTCCAGATTGTTTGCAATCCGGATCTGTGGCATGAACTCCTCCGACAGGGAGCGGGATTCCTGGGCCACCGACCTCATGGTGACCAGGGACACCCCGGTGATCAGCCCCCCTATCGCTACCAGCACCCCAAACCCGGCATACATCTTGGAGCGTAACTTCATGGTGAGATTCCTTTCCGGTGACTCAAGGGGCCATTGCTGGCCCCTTGGGTCACTGTATTACTTTTTGTAGACGCCGCAGCCCACCACGTAGTCGCCGGAGCGTTCCAGATACATCTCCTTGGGCTCGATTTCTTTGGATACAGGGTTCGTGAACTTGTATTCCTGCCAGGCACTGGTGTTGTTCTTCATCAACTCCTGGCGTTCCTTCATGTAAGCCTTGCCGTCCACGTCCTTGAAATCGATCAGCTCTTTCCCCACCATGCTCTTTTTCTGGCCGTGGGCCAGGCACTTCATGTTCATGTCATACACCACGATGTACAGGTCCCGGTCCACAAACTTGCCCTGGGGATTGCTGAATTCCTCGAAGGCCTTCTCCGGGCCGTTGGCCTTGATGTACTCGATGGCCTTCTTCACCATGGCCACGGCCTCGTCCTTGGTCCCGGCATCCGCGGCCCAACCTAACGATGCTCCCAGGCACAACCCCAATCCCACCACCAGACTGACAATAGTTTTCTTTCTCATAAACTCCTCCATGGGTTTATTTTATGCAGGATTTCCCTCCTGCAGGGCATACTATCTTTTTGAACTTTGATTGCGCCGTGAACTGTCCGCGGGGAGCTATGAGCAGGGGAGATGTAGCAGCTGCGGCGAAATTCCCAGTGGTCAAGTTATTTATCGAACGGATGCTTAGTGTACTTGAGTAAAAAAAGAGATATTCTTATTCTCATATTTTTTTTCCGGTCATTATCAGCAGTTAAAAACCTATGAAAATGGTGGCTGCGCCTACTCCGCCCCCCGAGACGATGCTCTTCGGCTGCCACCTATGAGTATGCCGTCATAAAGGGAAATGCAGCCGGGCGGTCTCCGGCGATTTTCCGGCAAAGAGTTTTGTTGGGTCTTCCCTCTTCCTGGGGGTATAATAAGGCATGTCATCTGAAGCTTCGCCGACCAAGATCCGCCTGGGCGTCAGCGCCTGCCTGCTGGGGCAGCAGGTCCGCTACGACGGCGGCCACAAGTGGGACCGCTTCCTCACCGACACCCTGGGCAAATTCGTGGAGTTCGTGCCGGTCTGCCCGGAGGTGGAATGCGGCCTGCCCGTCCCCCGGGAGGCCATGCGCCTGGTGGGCGACCCGGAGGCTCCCCGGCTGGTGACCACACATACCGGCCGGGACCTCACCGACCAGATGCTGACCTGGGCCCGGCGGCGCGTCCAGGAACTGGCGGCGGCGGACCTGCAGGGCTTCATCTTCAAGAGCGGCTCGCCGTCCAGCGGCATGGAACGGGTGCGGGTCTACACCGACCAGGGCATGCCGGGCAAGACCGGGGTGGGGCTGTTCGCCCGGGCCTTTCGGGAGCGCTTCCCCTTGCTGCCGGTGGAGGATGAGGGCCGCCTGCACGATCCCCTGCTCCGGGAGAATTTCATTGAGGCCATCTTCGCCTATCGGCGTTGGCGGGACCTGGCGGTGCAGCCCCCGGCCTGGAAGCGCCTCATCGACTTCCATGCCCGCCACAAGCTGCTCCTTCTGTCCCACAGTCCGGTCCATTACCGGGCCCTGGGCAAGCTGGTGGCCCATACCGCGGGCCTGACCCCGACGGAGGCTTATGACCAATATCAAACCCTGTTCCTGGAGGTCCTGCGCCGCCGGCCCACGGTGAAAAAACACCTGAATGTGTTGGAGCATCTGTTGGGATATTTCAAAAAGGAGCTCAGCCCCGACGAAAAACAGGAGGTGCTGGAACTCTATGCCGCCTATCGGCAGGGCTACGTTCCCCTGATCGTGCCCCTGACCCTGATCAACCACTTTGTCCGCAAGTATCGCCAACCGTATTTACAGGAACAGTACTACCTGCACCCCCATCCCCTGGAATTGCAGCTCCGTAATCACGTGTGAGTTCAGTGAGAAAGCCGGGAAAGCGCCGCGGCCGGGCGCTCCCTGAATGGGGAAAGGTATATGGTGACAGCTCAGATTCAACAAGTGGGCCGCCAGGCGGCCCGGGACGCCGGGCGCCTCCTGCGGGAGGCCTTTACTCAATCCCAGCGCATCACCCTGAAAGGCGTCCACGACCCGGTGACGGAGTCTGATTTTCGGAGTCAGGAACTGATCGTGGGGCGGATTCGCACGGCCTTCCCCGAGCACCGCATCCTGGCGGAGGAAGCCGGGGGCCCCGCCGTCGCCGGGGACCCCGCCGCGGGGCGCTGGATCATCGACCCCCTGGACGGCACCGTCAACTTCGCCCACGGTTTTCCCATGTTCGCCGTCTCCATCGCCTACGAGGACGCCCAGGGCGAGGTGGCCTACGGCGTGGTCTACGACCCCCTGCGGGAGGAGCTCTTCGAGGCGAGCCGGGGTGGGGGAGCGACCCTCAACGGCCTGCCCCTTCGGGTCTCCGAGGTCGCCCTCCTGGACCGGGCCCTGCTGGCCACCGGTTTTCCCTACGACGTGGCCCAACGTCTGGAGGCCACCGTCGGGCGCTTCCGCCGTCTGCTGGTGTTGGCCCAGGGGGTGCGCCGGGCCGGGTCCGCCGCCCTGGACCTCTGTTATCTCGCCGCCGGGCGCTTCGACGGCTTTTGGGAGGAAAACCTGAAGCCCTGGGACACCGCCGCCGCCGCCCTGATCGTGCGGGAAGCCGGCGGGCGGCTCACCACCCTGGCCGGGACGCCCTTCACCCTGGATGCCGACTTTGTGGTGGCCAGCAACACCCTGCTCCACGAGCAACTGCTGGCCGGCCTGCAGATCTGAGACGCAATGCCGGGCGACCTGGGAGAAAAGCCGGGCGGGTCTGCAACCCGTCCGGCTTTTCTCGCCCCTCTCCGGGGTCTGTTCGGTTCGTTCCTGTCCCCCCGCCGCCAAACCTCGTCAGGGGCGCAGGGCGCTCTTGGGGGGATCGAAGAGGACCACCTCGTCCCCGTTGACCTGAGGGCACATCCGCGGCATCGGCGGTTCGGGCGGGGGGGCGCAGGGGACCGTGAAGAAGTTGTCTCCCATATAGTACACCCGCAGGGATTTTTCCTTTTTCGCCTTTTGCAGCACCTCCAGGTCGATATTGTAGAGTTTGCAAAAGTCTTGTTCAAAGCAGACGCTGGCGCGGCTGTTGCGCCTTTCCCCCCGGATGCGGAACCACATATAATTGTAATAACTCCAACCAATGATCAACAGGGTGATGATCAGGACCAGCACCCCCCCCCGCGTCAGGACGAGGCTAAAGGCCTTCAACCCTTCTGCTCCCACCAGTTCGGCATATCCGAACTTGAAGCCCAAATACCAAAGAAGAATGGTCGCCACCGGCGCCAGCAGGTACAGAAAACCGCTCCAGAAAGCCAGGGTCAGCAGACCTTCGAAAAAAATCCGCCAGCGGGATTTGATATCCCGGCGATCTATGATCTCAGGGTGTGAAGACCCCGATCCGGGCTCGTCCATCGGATCGTTTCTCCCGATCTCCTTACAAAAACGTTGAAAAAACCCACCACCGCCGCCAGGGAACTGATGATCCAATAAGCGAACGGATACCAGATGATCCAGAAATAATACCGGAAGAATCCCTTGCCTTCATAACGGGCGTCGATGGCGAAACTGGCGAGGAACTCCGTGAGACAGGCGATTCCCAATACCGACCCGTAATAGCGCGGCGGAAAGAGCGGATTCACCGAAAAGAGGTGTACCTGCTTTTCCACCATCCAAGGACAATAGGTCTGCAGGAGATTCAATTCGCAGAAGCTGTTGTAGATCGCCAACACCAACCACAGGATCACCAGCGAAACAAAGCTGTAGGCCCAGGTGATGCCGAAAAAGTAATCCAGATACACCGGCCAGAGGCGGCGATAACGCCAATCGAACCAGATCCGGGCATGTTTTTTCAAGACCTCCACCCCGCCCTGGGCCCAGCGCACCCGTTGACGCCACAAACCCCGGATGGTCTCCGGGACCAGCACCCAACACATCGCCCGGGGTTCGTAACGGATATCCCAGAATCTTTTTTGCAGCTTCCAGGTGACATCGATATCTTCGGTCACCGTGTCGGCATCGAACAGGCCGCATTCCAACAGGGCGCTCTTACGATAGGCGGCGATGACCCCCGATACGGTCAGCACCTTCCCTAAAATCCGCTGCGTCCGCTTGATCATGCCGATGATGCTGGAATATTCACCCACCTGAATCTTGCCCAACAGGGTGGTGCGGTTCCACACCCGGGGATTGCCGGTGACTGCTCCCACCCGCTGGCCTGTCATCAGATGCCAGGCCATCCAGTGCAAGGCGTCTTTAGCCAGGATGGCGTCGGCGTCGATGGTGAGGAGGAACTCACCCTTGCTGAAGACGATGCCGGTATTCAGGGCCCGGGACTTGCCGCTGTTGGGGTCCAGATGGATGACCCGCAGCCAGTCGGAGTATTCCTTCACCAACCGGTCCAGAATTACGGGCGTCTCGTCATTGCTGCCGTCGTTGACCACGATGACTTCATAGTCCGGGTAAGCCAGATCCTGGAGACTGACCACCGTCTGCTCGATGGTGTTTTCTTCATTGTGAGCCGGAATGATGATGGAGAAAAAGGGGTAGTAGTCCAACTCCGGAGTGGGCCCTCGTTCCCGCCGGAGGCTGAAGGAGATCCCGCCGATCATCCAGACGATGCTCATATAGAGCGGATATAGGAAGACGAAATACCCCAGGAAATCAAAGAAGCTCATGAAGATGCCCTTTTATTGGGACGTCGGTTCAGCGTCTCGGGAAAATCGCGGAGAGGGCATCCTGCCGAGCTTACGGCGCCTTGTCGATCCTGGCCCGGGCAAGGCTCCCGGTTCTGCGGTTAGCCCACACCTGTATTATTTATCGTGATTAATTCGGGATAACTTTAGGGAAGTGCGATTTTTTTTTGAAAGTTATAAGGAACAGTTGCCGCCTGTTGCTCCCCTTACTGATCCGGGCCGCTGCTGAGTTGCATGATGTCTTCCCGCCCATTGATCACCGGCGCCAGGGCCTCTGCCTGTGGCCGGTCCTCAAACACGTTATCCGGGTAGTAGGCCACGTGCCGGGCCCCCGCCGCCAACAGCCAGGTCATCTCCTGGGAGATGTCCCGGTCTCGCAGCCAACGGCGGCGCCGCCAGTCATAGCTTTGCACCTTGAAAATGACCCTCTTCTCCGCATCCCGGGCCCGCACGATCTGCACCAGCTTCTCCAGCCACTTTCTGGGTTCCCCCCACCCCCAGACCTTTTCCATCGCCGTGTAGGCCATGACCACGGTATAATCGTAATTTTGCAGATAGCGGTCTAAATCCTGGGCGAACCATTCCCGGGATTTGGGGTCGGTGAGCAGCACGCTGTAAATGTTGCGGGCCATCTTCGCTTCCGGGCGGTAGAACTTCACCGTCTTGATCAACTCCGCCGTGAAATCGTCCAGGGCCTGGGTTTTCACCTGCGTCCATTGTTCCCGGTGGGCCCCGCCCGCCAGTTCCACCGGAGAGGCCTCGATGCCGGTGGCGGCGCGGAATTTTTCCAGGGCCGCCGGGTGCATGTCTTCCTCATCGGTAAGATAGAGGTCGTCCTGGAACAGGATGCCGTCAAGATTGACATAGGCGGCCAGGTCCCGGAAGATGGCCCTGGAGATGTCCAGGCTCTCCGGGGCGAAAGGTGACAACCGGGGATACCAGCTGGTGGTGGGCCGCAATTCGCCCTGCTTGTATTCCTGCACCACCAGCCGCTCGTTCTTCCGGGAGTCGGGCAGCCGGTAACTCAAAGCCGGCATCCAGATATACACCCTCATGCCCCGCACCCGCAACCGGTTGGCGGCATGGCTGAGAAAATCCATCTCCACCGGCAGGACCCGGTTGGGGAAGTACACGGAGCGGATGGCCCCGTTGCCCTCCCGGTCGCAGAATCCCTGCAGGAAAACCGTATTCACCCCCAGCTTCACCAGGCGGTCGATCAACTTGCCCAAATTGTCGTTGCTCTCCTCATAGGAGGCGGGATTCACAATGAGGTCCAGGTCCACCTGCACCGCCCGCAGGGGGGGGGCTTCCTGGAATTTCTTGGTCATCTCCTCCCTGAAAGTCGGCACCCAATACGTCATGGGTTTCACATAGTAACGGTTGACATGATAGATATCCTGGGTGTTGGCCAGGCCCTCCTCCAGGGTCAGGACCATCTGAAAACCCAGTTTTTTCGCCTCTTCCAGATCGATGTCGTTATAGACCCCGTAGGGCCAGGTCATGATCCAGGGTTTTTGCCCCACCCGCTGGGCCAGGATCTCCTGGCTCAAGGCCAGGTCGTCCCGCACCCGTCGGCGAAAATGCTCTTCCGTCTCATAGGCCCCCTGCTCCGGAGAGTAGATGAAGGTTACCGCCGCCGGCTCCACGTTGCCCGCCGGATTGGCGGCTACCTGCTTGTGGAGGGCGTTGCTGTGGGAGGCGACGGTCACCAGCCCGGAGTCGGCCACCTCCTTGAGCTGCGCCCAGGTCATCAGTTTTTTGGTCTTGTAGATCTGCTCCTTGGGATTTTCTATCCAGGACGTCACCACCGACAATACCGCCGGAATGTTCAGCATCTTCAGGGTGGGCAGGACAATGGTGTAAAAACTCTCGTAGGCGTCGTCAAAGGTCAGCAGGACGGCCTTCTGCGGCAGCCTCGCCTTGCCCCGGGACGCCTCCAGAATATCCTGGGGCTTCACAAAGACGTACCCGTGCGTCTGGAAGAATTCCAGTTGCCGGGTGAAGTCGCTGGGGGTGTTGTCGTCCGCTTCGGTGGGCCGGGAGACGATGTCGTGGTAACACAACACCAGAAATTCCTGGCCCGCCTGGGCCGGTCCGGCCAGCAGCACCGCCGCCAGCAGAAGGGCCCCCCCCAACAGTCTAGAAATATTTCTTGAAACCAAAATAGGCTCCCAAGACATGGGTGTATTCCCCATCGTAGACTCTCGTGTCATAGGAAATGTTGCCGTTGATCTCCAAGGTCTTGGACCATACCAGGGTCGGTTCATAGGTGATGCCCCCCACCGGATAGAAGTCGAACCCGATCTCTTTGTTAATTCCACCCCGGGGATAAAAGCTGGAGCGGAATTTCCGGTCGTACCGCTGATAATGAATCCAGTGAATTGTCGGGGTAAACATCCAGGTGTAATCAAACAGCGGGCTGAAGTAGGCCACATCCTGCTTGGTGTAACGATAGTAGTTGAACTGCGTGCCGGCCCACACCTTCACGTCGGGATGATTGATCACCTTCTGGTTGAAGAACAAGGTAAAACCGGGATTTTTATTGTTATCGGCGAACATGTTCAACTCACCCCGAATCCCGTAATTCCGCAGGTCGCTTTCATTATAGGCGATTTCCCCGGCCGCCCGTTTGGCCTTGATGCCGGTGGCCCGGGCCCGGATGGGGATGTTGAGGGCGAAGGAGTCGAACTCCGCCATAAGCCGCAGGGGATCGGTGGGGCGCCACCGCATTTGCGTAAAGGAGCCGAAATCCCGGCCGGTGAGATAATCGAAACTGAAGGCCTGCCGCATTTGCAACTGGGGCAGCATGATCCAGTCGAAACCGAAGGCCAGCCGGTTCCAGGCGAAGAACAGACTTTCGTCGTCCGGCGGTTTGTCGCTGATGGCCTGGCGGATAACCTGGCTGAACAGCCGGAAGGTGGAGGAGTAGGGCACGTTCAGTTCCGAGACCAGATAGTACTCCGTGGCCCCCTGATATTCACGCGTGAAGTACACGCCGGTGGAGACGTAGGGCGAATCCTCCACCCGCAGGTTCTCCTTCAGGTTCTTGACATGGTAGTCGGTGGGATACCGGCTGTAGAGCTGTTGCGCCAACCGGCGGGCGTCCTCCTTGTAGTTCAGCTCGTTAAGGGCGTAGGCCATGCCGATCTGGGATTCCTTGTCTTCGCGGTTCGTACTCTGCGTCACCTTAAACTGCTCCATGGCCCGCCGCGGCCAGCCCCGGTTGTAGTAGGCCTGCGCCAAACCGTTCCGGAAGGTCGGGTCCAGACCGGCCTGGCCGAGATACCCTTTATAACTCGCCGCCGCTTCCTTGTTCTTGTCCTGACTGATCAGCCACTGGCCCTGGAGATTGGCCACCTCGTCCCGTTGGGCGATGGAAGCCCGGGGACCCCGGGCCCAGTCCTCCAACTGGCGCAGAGTGGCTTCCGCCTGCCGCCATCGGCGCAGCTCCACGTAACAGTAGAACAGCCCTTTGAGGGGATTGAAGGTCTCGGTGGGATTTTGTTCGGCAGCCAGTTGATAAAACTTTACCGCCTGCTCGGGCTGTTGCAGGTAAAGGTATGCGTCGGCCACTGCCTCGTTCACCCAGAAGGGTATGGGCTTGCCCGCCCGCGCCAGGATGTCGTGCTGTCCCAGGATCTCCTGCATCCGGTCCTTTTGCCGCAGGGCCACGATATAGTCGCACCGCGCCCGGGAGTTCTCCGGGTTCCGCGCCAGCTGCTCCTCCAGCATGGTCAGGGCCAGATCGATGTCTTCCCACTGCAGCCGGTTCACCGCCAAGTCTCCGGTCAGCCGCTCGATGAGCTCCGCGTCGCCGGGCCGGGCCTCCTGGGCGGTTTTCAGGGCCGCGGCGCTGGCCCCCAGGTTCTCCAGGATGAATATCCGGGTATCGGCCAACGCCCCCGGCGACACCAGCTTGCCTTGCCGCGCCGCCTCCCAGGTGTCGGCCGCGCCGGAGTAATCCTGCAGCCGGCAACACGAGAAAATCAGGCCCTTGAAGGCTTCCTCATCCCGGGGGTCCGCCTTCCAGGCCCGCTCGTAATGCTCCCGGGCCAGACGGAACTCTCGCAGTTCATAAAAGGCCTTGGCGATGATTTTCTGCAGGAAGGGAACGGAGTGCAGTTCCTGAAGGTGGGCCGTATAAAAGGTCACTGCCTTGCGGTAGTCCCCCGTCCACACCAGATTGGCCGTATAATCGGCCATCACGTGGCGGTTGCCGGGCAGCAGGGGCAGCGCCTGTTCCAACAGGGGCATGGCCTCCCGGTTCTTCCCGGCCCGGATGAGTTCCAGGGCTTGATTATACAGGTCCGCACCCTGCGCCGCGACCGCGGCGGGCGGTGGCGCGCCCCCGCTCTCTCCCGGCGGGCCCCACCCCATAAAAAACGCCGTCATTCCCAGAATGACCGCGACGACCTTGCGGTTTTTCCTGAACCAGCTCCCCATGGTGCCCCCCCTAGGACAGTGTGATGCCGGCAGGCGCAATCCTCCACTTTCCCCACAGGAGCCTCCCGGGCCGAAGCCCTGCTCCTGAGTGGATTTCTGCACTATTATGCCAGCATAACTATAAATATAGGGGGGTACTATGAAGATAGAGAAAATCAGCCCGCTTGTCCATAAAAAATATCTGTTTTTTTGAATTATTTTCGGTACTGTTCCATTTTTTTTAACATCCCTGGACGCTCTCGCAAGGCGCTCCTCTGCTGCCCGCCCCGGCCGCTAAGAAAGGCGGACTGCAATAGGGTGCTTCGTGCGGTTATCATGGCTTTCGTAAGTTTTTCGCTGCCGGTCCCCGCCCTCCTCCGGAAGGAGAAGGTCAGGATGGCGGGGGGAAAGGGAAAAACCGCCGCGCCGTGGCATGACTCTCCCCGACGGGCGAGCCTGCCGGGGCTGCCCCAACAAAAACCCCGAAGCCGGGCCGGGGGCCTCCGCTTCGGGGTGAACAGGGAACGGCGGTGATAGTCGAGTTTCAGGCAGGGCCCTGGGGACCCTCCCCGGGGCAGATCACCTGGGAGTGGGGTTAGCCCCGCCGCCGCCAGGCCCACAATCCGGCCAGGGCCGAACCCAGCAACAGCCAGGTGGAGGGCGCCGGAACATGCGCCCGTTCGATGATCCCGGTGACCCCGCCCACACCCTGGGCGAACCAGGGCCCGGCTTCCGGCACGTCGTTCCAGCCCACATAGCCGTCCTCGTTGCTCCAGTTCATCACCACATAATCTTCCCCGCTCCGGGTGTAAAACTGCTTCCACCAGCCGTCCACGTCCCGGGGTCTGAGATTGTTGGGTTCTCCCGTGGCCCAGTTCAGGTAGGTCACGGCCTCGCCGCTGGCCCACACCCAGGTCCCTTCCTGCTGGGCGTCGTTGAGTCCGATCCAGTAATTATAAGCCGTATCGAAGGTGCTGCGCAGCCAGGCCTCTTCCTCGGCGTCGTTGATGGTCACCAGGTGGCCGCCGGCGGCCACGGCCTCGGCTGCCGCCTCCGTCCAGGTGCCGTTGAACAGGGTGGTGGCGTAATAATGGCCGGTGACCTCATTGTATATCCAGTTATAGGCATCCGCCTGCGCCGGAGCACTCAGGACCATGCTCGTCAGGAGCACCAGGAGGGCGGTGAGGGGGTGGCGCATTTTCATGGTTTACCTCCGGGATAGAGTTGCACCGATTTTCTTTGCAAAATTGATGCCTGATTTTAACCCACAGATATTCAGTGAAAAATCAGGTATGCGTGACAGACGACGTTCATATTCTGAAACAATCTGCTGCTTCTCCTGAATATTGCAGAGAATTCCATACGTTGAATGTTCACTTGTTGAAACATACAAGGCCGGGGCCGGGAAAATTCTTGGCCCTGTCCCTATACTTCCCTACAGCCGGCTTCCTCGCCCCCGCCCGGAAAAATAATTTACAAAGCTCTCCTGTTTTGCTAAAAGTACCTTGTGGTTGCTCCCTAACCTGCGGGTGGCGCCCGCCGTGTTCCCTTCTGCCCTTCTTCTAACCCCAACTGCTGCGCTACTCAGCCGGTTCGTGGCCGTTGACGTTGGAGGCCGAGCCCGGGATGCCTCGCCGCCTCCGGCGCCCGAGCGTACCCTGCGGGAAGGCCCGGTCGTCTTCTCTTGTTTTCCGCGGCTGCCGGTATTGCCCCCGGCAGCGGGCCATCGTCTCCTGATTCCCGCTTGTTTGTCGGGAGCGCTGAATTTTCCAGGAGTATGAGCCGTAAACCCTGCACCATCCGGAGGGCCTGCCTATGGATCCGCAACGCCGTCACGCCGCCCAGTTTTTGGAAACCCTGCAACGTCGGGTCTACCAGGGCCTGGGCATTACCCCCACAAATTACCGGAGCGCGGAAATCCGGGCCTTCCATGAAAAGTTCTGCCGGCAGGCCTACGATGCCTGGGGTGGGCAGCACCCCGGGGAAAGCTTTGAAGATTTTCGAAAAATGCTCATGACGGAATTCGATCAAAGCCTCGACCAGACGCCGACGCCCTACCAGGACCCCAACTGGTATTCCCTCCTGATCAACCTGACCACGGAAGTGGAGAAAGTGTTGCAGGATCGCACCCTGACCCTTGAGCATCTGCCCCTCTTCGGCACCTTGCCCACCGGGCAGGTCAATGCCATGGCCGTGGCCGTCCCTGCTAGCCAATATTACCTGGTCCTGTTTGAAGACGGCCTCTTCGGATTCGCCAATCTCGCCTCCAAGGTCGTGGCCCGGGTCTTTCCCCTGAAAGAGGACGAGGAAAAAGACGGAATGATCGGCTTTTCCGCTCAAGACGAGCACTGGCGGCAGGAACTGCAGGCCCATCCCGAAATCCCCCAACGGTTTCTGGATCTCATCTTCGCCTATGTGGTGGGGGGCAATCCCCATGCCGCCAAACCCTACCTGTTGGACAAGACTTACCAGACTTTTGCGGGGATCCTGCGGGACGCCATGGAGTATTTTGTAGTATCCCATGAGTACGGCCATCTGGTCAAGGGCCATCTCCGCGGCGACAACCACCACCGGTCCTTGTTGGGCGGCGCCGCCACCGAAGTGCTGTCCACCAGCTGGCAGCAGGAATTTGAGGCCGATGCCTTCGGGCTCGACATCATGCTGGCCGTGATGATGAAACAGGGATTTGACCTGTCCTTGAGCTTTTGGGGCGCCGACTTCTTTTTCGGATGCATCGATCTGGTGGAGCGGGCCGTGGCCACCCTCAGGTCTGGCCGGGTGGAGGAGACGCTCTCCCCCAGTCACCCCCCCACGCTCCTGAGGCGCCAGTTTTTGCAGCAGGTGCTGAAGAATTCCGTCTCCCCCGAACATGCTGAAGGCCCCCTCGGGCTTTCGGATATCGTCTATCAGATTCTGCAGGATTTATGGAAAATCAGTGAACCCGTCCTGCAGCGGGCCCATCGTGACGGGGTCGAACTGGCCCCCGCCTGGCGGGCCTAGTAAAGCGCTGCGGCCCTGAGGCCGGGAACGGCGTGCCGTTCTCGCTGCCCGCCGACCGCCCCAGCTCATATCATCGGCTTCGGCCTGCGCCTTGGAGGACGTCCTTCCCATGTCAGCCATGATCCCCGATTTGGAGTCCTATTTCCGCACCTTCATCCCCGACCGGGAACCGCTCCTGCGGGAACTGGAAGAGGAAGCCGCCCGGCACTCCATTCCCATCGTCGGCCCCGTGGTCGGCCGTCTCCTCTATATCCTGGCCCGGGCCGCGGGCGCCCGGGCCATCCTGGAGTTGGGCGCCGCCACCGGCTATTCCGCCATCTTCCTGGGCCGGGCCGCCGCCGCCCACCAGGGGCGGGTGGTGACTCTGGAGCTCGATCCCGAGATGGCCGCCCGGGCCCGGGAGAATCTCCGCCGGGCGGGCCTGGAGGCGGTGGTGGAGGTCCGTCCGGGCGACGCCCTGGAGCTCCTGGCCGCCTCTGCGGAAACCTTCGACCTCATCTTCCTGGATATCGACAAGGAGTCTTATCTGCCCGCCCTGCCGCACTGCCGCCGGCTGCTGCGTCTGGGCGGGCTGTTGGTGGCCGACAACGTCGGTTTTGCCGGGGCCGCGCCCTTCAACCAGGCCATCTGCACCGATCCGCAATGGGCCGCCGTCAATCTGCTCTGTCTCTTGCCGCAGCATTCCCCCGAAAAAGACGGACTCTCCCTGGCCGTCCGGGTGGCGTAGGAAACCTCGTCGGGGGTTGGGATAAGGAGTCGGGGGGGGGCGGGCCGCCGGTTAGAGCAACAGGGGCTGAAACTGCTCCCGGGACTGGCGCGGCGCCACCCACCGGGTGGTTCCCTGGGGGCCCTGGATGCTCACCTCCACCGCGGCCCCCTCCGGGGCGTCGCTGTAGCTGGCGCACAGGGTGGTGGCGGTCGGCAGATCCTCGGGGCTTCCTCCCGGGGCCAGCACCAGAGGGCCGGGGTACGTCGTCGTCTGCAGGGCAAAGTCCCCCGGTTGCCGCCGCTGGGCGATCTGTTCGTTTTCTCCCCGGTTGCGGCCCACGATGGCCTTGGTGGCGGGGCTGAGACGGAAGTGGCGGCCCCACTTCAACAGTTCCAGGCTGGGCCGGGTCAGGGGGGCGCCGTGCGTCAGCAGGTCCTGCAACCGCCGGGAGAACCCGGCGTCGGTGAGCAGGCAGCCTCCCGCCGGGGTGGGATATTCGCCTATCCCCCATTCATTCGCCAAGGCCAGCTGCTGCTTGCGCCCGCGACCGCTGATAGTCAACAACCTCTCCCGGTCCACCCAGCCTTCCCGCTCCGGGCGGGTCGCCTTCAGCAACCGGGCGCATAGGGGCCGCAGCACGACATCCCCGTAACCCGACTCCCGGGCGATCAGCTCCAGGGCCCCCCGGTGCTGACTGAAGGGCCGCTGGCCCAGCACTTCGCCCGTGAACAGAAAATCGAAACCCTCCGCCTCCATGACCCGGCCGGCCTCCCGCAGCATTAAAATGTGGCAGTCCACGCACGGGTTCAGGGCCTTGCCGAATCCATGCGGCGGGTTGGACAACAGGGGCAGGAAGTGCTCCAGCAGATCTTCCACCCGCAGGGGCACCCCGACGGCCGCCGCCGATCTGCGGGCCTGTTCTCCCCCGAAAAAGGGCGTCGTCCAGTTCAAGGCGACCACCTCGATGCCCTGCCGGCGTAAAACCAGGGCCGCCAGTATGCTGTCAAGCCCCCCGGAAAATATTCCCAGGGCTCTTTTTCGGTTCATCCGTGTTGTCCGCGGCGAAAAGAGGCCAGGGGAGCATCCCCTGGCCCTGACGGTCTCATCGAAAACATTGCCGATTACGTACTGATCTGATAAGAAATTATATACCAACGACAGGCGGAAACAATCTCTTCCCTCGCCCCGAATGCGAAAATAATATGACTACCCCCCCGGATCTGGAACTCCAAAGGTTAGTGGACTTGGGCATCGCCCTGAGCAGCGAAACCAACCTCACCCGCCTGCTTGATAAGATTGTGGCCGAATTGCGTCAACTCACCAACGCCGACGGCGGCAGTCTCTATCTGAAAGAAGGCGACCGGCTGCGGTTCGCCGTTTGTCAAAACGAAACCCTGGCCCTGAGCCGCGACGACTATCTGTCCGTGGCTTCCTACGAGATCAACGTCGACCACCACAGTATCGCCGGCTACGTAGCCCTCACCGGTCGCCCCCTCAGCCTGACCGACGTCTACCAGATACCCGGTGACCGGCCCTATCGTTTCGACCCCTCCTTCGATCAGCAATACCATTACCGCACCCGGTCCATGTGGACCCTGCCCCTCAAGGACCACATGGCCGAAGTGGTGGGAGTCCTGCAACTGGTCAATGCTCGGGACAGCCGCGGCGAGGTCATCCACTTCGCCCTCAAAGACCAGGAACTGGTCCTGTCCTTGGCCTCTCTGGCGGCGGTGGCCATCAACAATGCCCGGCTGATTCAGACCATCGAAAACCTCTTCGAGGCCTTGATGGTGTATTCGGTGTCCGCCATCGACGCCCGCAGCCCTCACACCGCCGGTCACTCCCGACGCGTGGCGGGGTTGTGCCTGGCCCTGGCCCGGGCTGTCAACGACTGCGGCACCGGACCCCTGGCCGACTCCCATCTCAGCGAGGCGGAGGTGGAAGAACTGCGTTATAGCGCCTGGCTGCACGATATCGGCAAAATCGGCGTGCGCGACAGTCTGTTGGACAAGGAACTCAAGCTCTCCCCCGAAGTCATGGCCGTCATCCGCTGGCGCTTCTATCTGGCCCAGTTGCAGGCGCCCTCCCCGGCGGACCGGGAGGCCCTGGAGAGCGATTATCAGTTCCTGGAGGAGCTTAACCGTTCCCATCGCCTCCCCGAAGGGGCCTTGGCGCGTTTGGAGGCCATCGTCGCCCGCGAGGTCAGCCTGCCCGGGGGCGAATCCCAACCGCTCCTCAGTCCCTGGGAACATTCCGTCTTGGCCATCCGCCATGGCAACCTGACCTCCCAGGAATATCGCGAGATTCAGGGCCACGTCGTCCATACCCGCACCATCCTGCAGAAAATTCCCTTCACCAAGCAGCTGGCCCGGGTGCCCGAGTTCGCCGCCCTGCACCATGAGCGCCTGGACGGCTCCGGCTACCCCCTCCACCTCCAGGCCCCGGCGTTGCCCTTGCAGGCCCGCATCCTGGCCATTGCCGACATCTTCGACGCCCTGACGGCCCGGGACCGCCCTTACCGCCGCGGCGGCGATGTCCAGACGGCCCTGCAATTTCTCCGGCAGGAGGCGGCCGCCGGCAGGCTGGACCCCGATCTGGTGGAGTTGTTCATCAATCGCGAGGTCTATCAGGAGGTGTTGCAGACCCTGCACGATCCGGCGATGAACGGGCATTCATACTACCGCTCTGATAGCCCTTGAGGTCCAGGGTGGCGTACAGCCATCCTTCCTGGGCCAGCACCTCCTCCAGCCGACCCAGGTGTTCTCTTGCCAACAGGCGCGGCCACTGGTCGGGATCCAACTCCAGTCGCACCAAATCACCGTGCACCCGCAGCCGCACCGGCGCAAACCCCTGGCCGGCCAGCCACTCTTCCACCGCCGCCACCCGGCTCAGGAGCTCCGGCGTCAGGGTCGTGTGAGGGGTGAAACGGGTGGCCAGACAGCTCTGGGAAGGCCGGTTCCAGGCGGGCAGACCCAACGCCCGGCTCAATGCCCGCACCTGTTCCTTCCCCAGGCCCGCCGCCCGTAGCGGGCTCGCCACCCCCAGCTCCGCGGCGGCCGTCAATCCCGGGCGGTCGCCCTCCCGGTCATCGGCCTGGGCCCCGTCCCACACCTCCCCCCCGCCCCACTCCGCCAACACCTGCAGGGCCCGTCCGTACAGCGCTCTTTTACAGGCGTAGCAGCGTTGGGGGGTGTTGTGGGCGAACTCCGGCACCGCGAAGGGATCGAAATCCTCTTCCCTATGCCTGACCTGCAGACTCCGGGCCGTCTCCCGGGCCGCCTCCAGCTCCCGGGCGGGCCAGTGCGGCCCCCGGAAGGTCAGGGCGGTCAGCTTCTCACCCAAAATTTCAGCCGCCACCTTCAGCAGCAGGGTGGAATCGACCCCCCCTGAAAACAGTAACAGGACCCGGCGACTGCCGCTCACAATTTGCCGCAGCCGCTCCAGGTCCTGTTTCGGACCACCTTGAAGCAAATTCATCAGGAAACTTCCGGTAAATCGTCCACCCGCGGGGGAGGCGCCGACGGCAGCAGCTCCACCGGTTCCCCCAGGAGGAACTGCCCAGCCGCAATCCATTCCTTCAGGAGCCGGGCGATCTCCCGCGCCCGCACCAGGGAGGACAGCGGCACCGTGGCCACCTCCTGCCCCTCGACGGTGATGGTGCCGGACTTGAGTTGGGCATAGCTCACCCGCCCCAGGGTTCTGCCCGTCCCTTGGGGATAGTCCACGCCGTAATCCACCACCGGGGCGAAGATCTCTTCGTCGGTGACCGCACAGTAATGGGCGATCTCTTCGTTAAGCAGCGGGATGGGCACCCCCAGGCCCACGCTCAGGGAGCAGCCGTAGCCCAGGAAGCTCACCCCCACCAGATAGCGGGGATGCATCTGTTTGAGGTCGCCGATAACCATCAGGGTCCCCGCCGGCCTCAACGGCACCCCGTTGTCCCCCCGGGGGGCCAGGGGGTTGTGTTGGGTTCCCGGCCAGCAGACGTAGCCCACGCCCCCCCCCAAAAAAATCCGGGTGCCGATGCCGATGGTCTGGTAGTAGGGATCGTTCATCAGGGGGCTGAGCTGGCCCGCCGTGCAGTAGTTGGCGTTGCCGGCCCGGGGCCGCAGGGGCCCCATATAGGTGTAGATGATACGCTTGGTCAGGTTGATGGCGCAGTTGTAATTCTGATAGGCGTTGCGGGGATTGCACAGAATGGCGTTGACGGTCTTCTCCAGGGTGATCTGGGTGTCGATCTTCTTATTGGGATAACAGTCGGTGCCGTAGGCCTCCGCCACCAGGTGCAGACTCTTGCCCGCCACCAGGTCATGGATGACGTGCCCCCCGCCGTACTTGAATTCTCCGGGATAGACCTTGTTCAGGGGATCGTCCTTCGTCGGCTCGGTGGCCCCGATGAACACGTCCACCGCCGCCAGACCGGCGAAGACGGGCACCTCGTTCAGCCAGGCCCGGGAAATCTTGGTGGGCGGCGTGGTGTGCCCCACGTTGAGGATTGCCCCGGAGGAGCACATGGGGGAGAAGGTCCCGGTGGTCACCACGTCCACCGTGCGCGCCGCCTCCACTTCCCCCTTCTGGCGCACGATGTCGATAATCTCCTCCGCCGTCACTACGACGGCTTGACCCTTTTTGATTTTTTCGTTAATTTCCTGATACGTCTTGGTGACCTGATACTTTGCCATAATCTTTTCCTAATATGTTAGGTTGAAACCGCCTTTGATGGACTATTTGCAAAATAATACGGGACTTTTCATCACCAGCCTGGTCTCTCTCTTCGTGATCGTGAGCCCCCTGGGCAATGTTTTTTCGTTTCTGGCCCTGAGCGCCGGCTATCCCCCGGAAGCCAAACTGCAACTGGCTCGCCGCTCTTGCGTCATCGCTTACCTGATCCTGACCGCCTTCCTCTTCACCGGCAAGGCCGTCATCTCCTTTTTGGGCATCTCCCTGGCCGCCTTCCAGATCGCCGGGGGCGTGCTTCTGTTCCGCATTTCCCTGGACATGCTGGAGGGCCGGGAGGCCCAGGAGCGCGTCGATTCCTCCGTGAGTCTGCAGGTGGAGGACTACCGGGATATCGCCGTGGTGCCCCTGGCCATCCCGCTCCTCAGCGGCCCCGGCGCCCTCACCACCATTCTGATGCTCCATTCCAGCGCCCGCCAGCCCCTGGACTGGCTGGCCATCTGGCTGGCCCTGACTCTGGTGATGGCCGCCACCTACGTCGTCTTCCGCTTTGCCGTGCCCCTCTCCCGGGTGTTGAAAGAAACCGGCATCACCCTGGCCACCCGCCTCATGGGGCTGATCCTGGCGGCCCTGGCCGTGCAGTTCGCCCTGGACGGCCTGCGGAGCGTTTTTCCCCGGGCCTCCGGTTAATAGAAATCCACCGGGTCGATCCGCCGGTTGACCACGAAATGAAAAAAGAGGTTGCTGGGCAGGCCCTGAAAGATATAACTCGTGGGCGGCAGCAGCAGTCGGCGACAGATGGAGCCGTAGGAGTAGAACGTCTGGAAGCACCGCCACACCCCCGCTTCGCATTCCTCCGGGGTCATGTGCCGGGGAACGAAATTACACACCATCCCCAGATATTTTTCCGCCTCGGGCTTGTGAATGCGGCCCTCCCGATGCAATTGCTCCCACAGGGGGGTTCCCCGCCGGGGGGTGACGGAGTTGAAAAAGGCCATGGGCGCCTTGATGCGCTCCAGAAAGGCCAGGGTCTCGTCAAACAGCTCCAGGTGGTCGCCGTCCAGCCCGAACATGAAATTCAGGGAATAAAAGAGCCCCTTTTCTTGCAGGCGGCGCAGGAGCCATTCGTACTCCTCCACCGGGTTCTGCACCTTCTCGATGGCGTCGATGGACTCGGGGCAGACGTTCTCGATGCCGATGTTGACGTGGTAGCAGCCGCTCTTCTTGGCCAGCTCCAACAGTTCCTCGTCCCGGGAGGTGTTGATGGTCCACAGACAGCTCCATTTCACTCCCAGCGGCAGCAGCCCCCGGAACAGCTCCTTGGCGTAGTCCCGGTGGCCGGTGAGGTTGTCGTCCACGAAATAGACCTTCTTCAGGCCGGTGATGGCGGTGATCGCCTTGATCTCCGCCAGCACCTCGCCGATGGGCCGCCGCCGGTAGGTGTGGCCGTAGACGATGGGCACCTCGCAGAAGCTGCAGTGATACGGACAGCCCCGGGTCGTCTGGGTGGGCACCGTCTTCACCCGGTAGCGCCGGAAATCCGCCAGCTCCAGGCGGGGCCGGGGCAGGCCCTCCAGACTGTGGAAGCCCTCCGCCTGATACCGGGGCTTTAACCGCTTGGTGCGGGCGTCTTCCAACACGCCTTCCCAAACCGATTCCGCCTCCCCTACCACCACCGCGTCGCAGTGCTCCAGGGCCTCCTCCGGATGCAGGGTGACATGGAAGCCCCCCATCACCACCGGCACCCCTCGCCGACGAAACTCCGCGGCGATCTCATACCCCCGTTCGTGGGTGGCGCAGGTGGCGGTGATGCCCACCAAGTCGTACTCCCGGTGGTAGGGAATGGGACCCAGCCGGTCATCGGCCAGTTCCACACAGATATGCCGGGGGGTGAGCCCGGCCAGATACGGTAAGGTCAGCCCCAATAACCAGCGCGTCTTGCTGCGTAACGGGCGTTTGTCAGGGTACAAAGTGGTAGGTTGCACCAGGAGGATTTTCACGGTGTTGCGTCTCTCAAATTCTTATGGTACACATCAGATGATCGATAACTTTGTAAATTTTTAAAAGTGAAAAAGCAATAAAAAACTTGGGGCAACCTCCTGACATTCGACAGGAATTACGTTATAATTGAACTGCTTAAATATATCTCGCGGCGCTGTCGCCTGTTGTTTACCTGGGGGAGAGGGGAGATCATGCGGTTCAGGGGGCTGAAATGGCTGGGGTGCATCGTGGTGGTCGTCGTCGGGCTGGTTCCGGCCGCCCTGGCCGCCGACCATGCCAAGCTCAACGCCCTGTACCATCGGGTGGAGGGCGGTCAGGAAGAGTACCAGGTGCGCAAAGGGGATCGTCTCCCCAAGATCGCCCTGAACAAAGGGGTCCGCTGGCGGGTGCTGGCCAAAAACAACAATCTCAAAAACCCCGACAAGCTCACCCCCGGCACGATCTTGAAGATCAAAAACACCTACATCATTCCGTCGGACCTGGATCACGGCCTGGTTATCAATCTGCCCGAATTGAAGCTCTACCACTTTATCCACGGCACCCTGATCCGGCGCTACCCCCTGGCCGTGGGCAAAAGCGACTGGCAGACCCCGACGGGAAAATACAAGATCCTGAACAAAGTCAAAAACCCCACCTGGATTGTGCCTCCCTCCATTCAGGAGGAAATGGAGGAAATGGGCGTGGAAGTGCTTACCAAGGTTCCCCCGGGGCCCCAAAACCCCCTGGGAGCCTTCTGGATGGCCACCTCCGCCCCCGGAGTGGGCATCCACGCCACCACCCGGCCCTGGTCCATCGGCCACTACGCCTCCCATGGCTGCATCCGGATGCTCCCGGAGCAGATCGAGGCACTCTTCCCCCAGGTGGAAGTGGGCACGCCGGTCCTGATCACCTATAAGCCCATCAAACTGGCCTTCACCACCGACCAGCGCGTCTTTTTGGAGGTGCACCCCGACGTCTACCGGAAGGTCCCCAATCTGAAGACCGCCGCCGAGGCCCTCATCAGGAAGCACCTGTTCGCCGACCTGGTGGACTGGAATAAGGTCGCCCGGGTGGTGAAAGCCCGGGAGGGAGTGGCCGAGGAAATTACCCGGACCTCCGACACCGAGCCCCTGATGGGCCAGACCCAACGCCCCGGGGCGCCCTTGACGAATGCTGTCAGCGCCGCTCCCGGCACCTGAGCTGCCGGTCCCGGGACCCTGTTTCCCCCTGACGACCAAAGGACCCGTGTTTTCCCGATGAGCAACCGACCAGAACCCTCACCGGAGGCCCTCCGGCAGGAAAACCGCAACTTGCGGTACCTGAAGTTTATGGTGGATTTTGCCCTGCAGGAGATCCGCTCCGGCCGGCTGAGCCGGGAGCAGGCCGCCGGCATGGTGGCCAACGTCCGGGCCCAGGCCCTCAAACTCTTTCCCGGTAAGGACACCGCCTTCGAGTGGATTTATCAACCCCGCTTCCGCCGGGCCCTTACCGAAACCTTCAAATTGCATTAACGAACCTGGAGGATAATTTTTATGCGCATGTGGAGCAGAACTACCCTGGCCGCGGCCTTGGGACTGGTGTGCACCTTCTGGCTGGCCGCCCTCCTGGGGGCTCAGGAGACCCCGGTTAAAAAAGACCACTCCATGATCTACAAGCAGGCCGTGGATACCCTCGACAAGGCGGAGAAAAAACTGTCCGCCGGCTACACCGCCGAAGCCAAGGCCCTCCTCAAAGAAGCCAACTCTCTGTTCAAAATCCTGCAAAACGAACAGACCGCCCAACTCCAGCAGCAGCAGTTGAGCGAGACCCAACAGGCCCAGGAGCAAAGTAACCGGAAATTGGCCGAAGATAGCCTGGCCCAGGGGGAACGGCTGGAGAAATCCGCCAAAGACAAAGAGGCCAAAAGCGCTCAGCTGGAGAAAACCGGCCAGGATCAGGCCTCCATCAAGCTGCAGAGCGAAGCCAAGCGGGAGTACGAACTGGCTCAGAAGTCCTTCCTGAAGGCCCAGATCTATAACCTGCGCAATCTGCAGCTCATCTTCGGGTTTATCGGGCGGTAGGTCCGGCGGGGACACACTGCTCGGGGCAGACGTATTATCCAGGGGTTGGTTGACCCTCAGGTCGACCACCCCCTTTTATCCCAGGGGCCCGGGAAGATTCGGACGCAGCGCGTCGGGGCGGGGGCCACGCTCGCCCTGGCAGGGGCTCCCAGGTAAAGAATATGAGGGCCGCAGGGGGGAGATGGGTCGGCAACAAGCCGATTCCCGCTGGCAGCTGGGCAGCCAGACAAAAACAACATCGCAGATATGAAGAGCATTTCATTGTTAGTGGCAAGTAAGTTGTCATCTCAAAGGCCAATATAAAAGGCAGGGCCATGGCTGACCCTGCCTGGAAATGCCAATTGCTACGGAAAAGATTACTTCTTGAACTTCCTTCTTAAGCCGACCAGCCCCATCAGCCCCGAACCCAGCAGCCAGACGGCGCCGGGGAGAGGCACCGGGCAGCCGACGTTGCCGTCATGGACCGCGAGGCCGTTGATATCGGCTTGCATATCGTTAACGTTGACCTCCCACTGAGCGCCGGAGAAGATGCTGTGATTAAACCAGAGGAAATAGTAGTTGGGAAGGGTGGCCACCGTGCTGGAGTAGAAGCCCTGGTCCAGGCTGTCGAAGGGCCCCTTGTTGGTGAAGCTGCCTAAGGTGTTCCCGAGTTCGTCATAGTAAAGATGGTGCAGCTCGTTTATTACGGGCAGGCGCCAGCCGGTGATGCCATCGACATCCAGGGTCGTCGCCCAGGTGACAAAATCATTGTAGACAATGTTGTCGTAGTTGGGGACGCCATACCAGGTGATATCGAGGTCCGAATCATAGATCAGCCCCCCGCCGTAATCGATGAGGGCCGCCTGCACCGAACCGCAGGTGCATCCCACCAGAATTGTCAACGTAACCGCCAGAATCCGTAGCATAACCAACCTCCTAGGGCATCAGATGAGTATTTGGGGTGGGCTCCCGGGCTCCCCGCAAATTTGTGCTATTATTCTCATGCAATGTTAATGCCTGATTATTATTATTATTTTATAATTTATATTAATATGATAACCTATGTTCATTAGGGCGTCTGTTCATTATCTTGAACAAACAGTTCATTTTTTATACAACCCATTTTAACTTATAATGCTTTAACAATATTAAGATATTATCATTAGTTCATTAACTCTTAGTCCCCATGAATCAATATGAAATTTATTTTTTTGGACTGTTTTTATCCCACCCAACTTACAGAACCATACGTGCCAACTATTTCTCCTCAACCGTCTCATTGATTTCCAGAAAAGTTATGACGATCTTGGTGAATTCGCTGGGGGCTTCACGCATCAAAATGTGGGTGCCGTTTTTAAATTGCGCCAGCCAGGCCCCCGGAATCAGGGTAGCCAGGGTCTTCGAGCCTGCCGGGCCCACGACCTTATCTGCGGTGCCCACTACCAGCATCACTTGCTGGGTGATCAAAGGCAACTTCTTCAGAGGCGTCTTCCACCGGGCCGTAGCCTCAATCTGCCGTTGGATGATAGGATTATCAGCTTTTTTCCCCTTAGCAAGGGCCGCCACCTTACTGCCATCCGTGGTGGTGGCGTAGATTACGGCTTTATTGAAGCGTTGCGGATAATCCAGCAGCAACTTTTGGGTGATGGCGCTGCCCATGGAAAAACCCAGCACATTAGCCTTTTTGACCCCCAGGACATCCAGCAGGCTGATGACATCGTTCGCGAACAGCCGATAAGTGAAGGGCGTGTCATTGGCGGTGGAGTATCCCATGCCCCGGTTATCCAGGATAATCAGTTGGTATTTCTGGGACAACCCCTCTATCAGTTGCGTCGGCCAAACATCCATTTTATTTCCCAGACCCGGGATCATCACCAGGGGTTTACCCGCGCCCGCCAATTTGTAGCCGATCTTGATGCCGTTACCCTTTACCTGGTAGATGGCCCGGCCGTGCTCATCAACCGCCACCTTTTCACCCATGGGCGTGATGGCGGCGCCGGGCTGCTCCGCTTGCGGCGGCGTGGGCGCGGCCTTGTTCTCGACTGCATATCCCCCGGCCGACAGCAGCAGCAACATGCCCAGAATCAAGATTAAAACGAGATTATGCCTCATCTTTGGCTATAGGAGTCTAAGATAATTTTATCAGCCCTTTTCCTGGCTTGAGTAAGAGTATATCCCGAGATTATGCGGCAACCTTGTTCGCCGCGGTCGAAAAATGGTTTTGGGGACCTCTCTCGCCGCGTAAAATCTCCCCAACGGTTATTTTCTCGAAGCCAGCCATTTCCACCAGAGCCAAAATAGCACAGCCCTGGGCTTAGAGTCAATTTTTCCCGGATTGCGCGCCTACCATTCCCTCGGCGACCGGATGCTACCTGGTTGGTAAGTCTAATGACCCCAGGCCCACACTGCCCGATAATGGCAGGCCCGGGGGAAGGCTGAGGCGATATGCCCAAACCACCGCCGGGCATGATAAGAAACCCTGGCCCGATCTGCAGCCAACTGCTCTTTATGCGCCCCTTCTTCACCCCGCAGGTCTTACTGATATGGATTCCTTACCTGTAACTCCCCAATCCAACCCCCCTAGAAATCCCCCCTTTCTCCCCCCAGTCTCCACCAACTTCTCGCAAGTCCTATAATGACAACCAGGGCAAATCGGTTATAATCTTTCCGGAGGTTCCCATGCTCATCGACGTCCATACCCACATCTTCCCCCCCGAGATCGTTAGCCGTCGGGAAGACTTCTTCGCCGACGAACCGGCCTTCCGCCTCCTCTACGACTCCCCCAAGGCCAAACTGGCCCCCGCCGAGGAGCTCCTGCAGCTCATGGAGACCGAGGACGTGGAACGGGCCGTGGTCTTCGGCTTCCCCTGGCGTCGCGCCGGCCTCTGCCGGCGTCACAACGACTATGTGCTGGAGTCCATGCACCGCCACCCCCGCCGCCTCATCGGCTTTTGCTGCGTCGATCCCCTGGAGCCCGGCGCCCCCCGGGAGGTGGAGCGCTGCCTGGCCGCCGGCTGTCGCGGGGTGGGGGAACTGGCCTTCTATCAAGAAGGTCTGGGGAGCGACGTCGTGGACGCCCTCGCCCCTCTGGCCGACCTCTGCCAGGGCTACCGCGTCCCCCTGCTCCTGCACGCCAACGAGCCCATCGGCCACGCCTACCCCGGCAAGAGCCCCATGCGCCTGGAAGACCTCTACGCCCTGGTCCGGGCCTTCCCCGACCTCACCCTCATCCTGGCCCACTGGGGGGGCGGCCTGTTCTTCTTTAACCTGCTGAAAAAGGAAGTCCCGGAGGTCCTGCGGCACGTCTACTTCGACACCGCCGCCTCCCCCTTCCTCTACCGCCCGGAGATCTACCGCCTGGCCGCCGACATCGTCGGACCCGACAAAATCCTGCTGGGGAGCGATTACCCCCTCCTCAAGCCTTCCCGCTACCTCAAGGACATGGCCGCGGGCGGCCTCTCCCCGGAATTCCGGGAGATGCTGTGCGCCGGCAACGCCCGGCGCCTGTTGGGACTGTAGCCCTTCCCCCTTGCTCCGGGCAAATTACCGGGCGACGTGCCCGGGAGGGCCGGGGGACTGTCTCCCGCCGTCTTCCCGCCCCCATTATTTTTTCCCGCAACCGCCGCGATTGATGCTATAATGACCCTGGGTAAATGACAGGTTAAGGAAGTGTTCGGGCATGGAGTACTCCTCTGATTTCCTGGTCATCGGCTCCGGTCTGGCCGGTTTGAGTTACGCCCTGAAAGCGGCCTCCCTGGGTACGGTGCACATCGTCACCAAACGGGGCATTATGGAGACCAGCACCCGCCAGGCCCAGGGCGGCATCGCCGCCGTGCTCAGCCCCGAAGACAGCTTCGAACTGCACATTCAGGACACCCTGAACTCCGGCGACGGCCTGTGCCATAAAGATATCGTCGAACTCATCGTCCGCCAGGGCCCCGAACGCATCCGGGAGCTTATTTCCCTGGGGGCCCATTTCGATCTGGCCGGGGACGACACCTGCACCTGCCAGTACGACCTCACCCGGGAAGGCGGCCACTCCTGCCGCCGCATCATCCACGCCACCGACATGACCGGCGAGGAAGTGGAATCCATCCTCGTGGCCCGGGTCCTGGAAAACCCCAACATCACCGTCCATGAGAACCATATCGCCGTGGACCTGATCACCCGGCAGAAACTCGTCCGCCGCGGCCTGGTGGTTACCGAGGCCGAGGAATCCTGCCTGGGCGCCTATGTCCTCAATATCGACAACGGCGAAGTGGACACCTTCGCCGCCCGCATCGTGTTGCTGGCCACCGGCGGCGCCGGCAAGGTCTACCTCTACACCAGCAACCCCGACATCGCCACCGGCGACGGCATCGCCATCTCCCACCGGGCCGGGGCCCGCATCGCCAACATGGAGTTCATCCAGTTCCACCCCACCTGCCTCTTTCACCCCATGGCCAAAAACTTCCTCATCTCCGAGGCCGTCCGGGGCGAAGGCGCCATCCTCATCGACCGCCAGGGCAAGGCCTTCATGGGGAAATACCACCCCATGCGCGACCTCGCCTGCCGGGACATCGTCGCCCGGGCCATCGACGCCGAACTCAAGAAGAGCGGCGATGACTGCGTCTATCTCGACATCACCCGCAAGTCGCCGGATTTCATTAAAAACCGTTTCCCGGGCATCTACCAGAAATGCCTCTCCCTGGGCATCGACATCACCAAGGAGCCCATCCCCGTGGTCCCCGCCGCCCATTATCTCTGCGGCGGCGTGGTCACCGACACCCTGGGCCGCACCAACATCCTCAACCTCTATGCCGTGGGCGAAGTCGCCATGACCGGCCTTCACGGCGCCAACCGGCTGGCCAGTAATTCCCTCCTGGAGGCCCTGGTCATGTCCCATCAGGCCGCCACCCACGCCCGGGAGATTCTCCCCCAGATCCCTCTGCCCAGCTTCGCCGACGTCCCCGCCTGGAATCCCTACGGCGCCACCGACAGCGACGACGCCGTCGTGGTCTCCCAGAACTGGGATGAAATCCGGCGCTTCATGTGGAACTACGTGGGTATCGTACGCACCGACAAGCGCCTGGAGCGCGCCCGTCACCGCATCGACCTCATCCAACAGGAAATCGCCGAATATTACTGGAATTTCCTCATCACCAGCGACTTGGTGGAACTGCGGAACATCGCCACCGTGGCCGAACTCATCATCACCTGCGCCCTGTTGCGCAAAGAGAGCCGGGGGCTTCACTATAACCTGGACTATTCCCAGAAGGACGACGATGCCTGGCTCCATGACACCCTGGTCCCCCTCACCCGGTAGGCTTGGCCGCCTCCCGGCGGGGACTGGCGCTGCCCTTCACCGTTTCCCCCCACCCCGGGGCTCATCGCCGTCTCTGCGGCCCGGATGACTCATGGACGCCAACATTCTCTTGGCAGATGACGACCCCCGGATTCTCTCCCTCGTCCGGGAGTACCTCGAAGAAGAGGGATATCGGATCAGCACTGCCGACGACGGCGCCCAGGCCCTGGCCCTCTTTCAACCCCAGAAGTTTCACCTGGCCATCCTCGACCTCTCCATGCCCGGCTATACCGGCCTGGAATTGCTGTCCCGCTTCAAACAGCTCGATCCCGACACCGAAATCATCATCCTCACCGGCCAGGCCGGCGTGGACAGCGCCGTCACCGCCCTGCGCCTGGGGGCCTACGATTACCTGCTCAAACCCCTGCCCCAGCTCAGCGACCTGGGGGCCGCCATCGGCCGCGCCCTGGAACACCGGCGTCTGGCCCAGGCCAACCGCTCCTTGATCTCCGAGTTGCAGGCCGCCCAGGATCAGCTCGCCGCCCAGCGCCGCCGGGAACTGGAACTCCTGCGCCGGATCGGCGAAGGTCTGGCCAGCGCCCTCGACCTGGCAAAGATCACCCGCCTGGTCTTCGACCTCTTATGGGAAAATATCCCCCTGCACATCCTGGGGCTGGAACTCCGGGCCTGGGATAATCTGCCGGAAAAAAGAACCCTGCGCGCCCATCCCGCACTCACCGACGACGCCCGCCGCGTTTTCGAGGGCTGGCTGTGGCGTTTCCTCGACGACTGCCAGGCTCGCAAAGCCTCTGCCCAGCCGCTCCCGGCCTTGATTACCCTCAGCGCCCGGGACCTCTTCGGGGGAGAACCGCCCGCCGCCCTGCTCCAGGAAATCATCGTCACCCCGGTGGTGGTGGACCAGGACGTCGTCGGCGTGCTGGCCGGTGGGCGCGATCTGGCCTTCACCTTTGAAGAGCGCGACGTCTTTCAGATCATCGTCCTGCAGGCCGCCGCCGCCCTCAAAAACCTCTCCCATTTCGAGCAGATGAAGTTCCTGGCCAACCGCGATCCCCTCACCGGCCTCTATAATCAGCGCTATTTCTGGATGGTGATGGCAGACGAAATCAACCGCAGCCGCCGTTATCACAGCCCCCTCTCCCTGCTCTTCCTCGACCTGGACCACTTCAAGCGGGTCAACGATACCTATGGCCATACCGTGGGCGATGCCGTCCTGCAGCAGGTCAGTCAAACCGTCCTGCAATCCATCCGGGCCTCGGATCAATTCTTCCGCTACGGTGGGGAGGAATTCGCCATCATCCTGCCCCAGACCTCCAAGAAGCGGGCCGCCTCTCTGGCCGAACGCCTGCGGCGGCAATTGGCCGCCAATGAGTTCAGGCTCAACGGCCGGAGCCTGCACGTGACCATCAGTATCGGGGTGAGTTCCTTGAAAGGCAAGATGACGCCCGAGGACTTTCTCCAGGAAGCGGATGACGCCCTCTATCAGGCGAAACAGGAAGGCCGCAATCGGGTGGTGATTGCTTAGCTGACTTTGTCGAGAATCGTGTATCCCGACGCCTGCAGCCGATCGATGATGGGCTGCAGGCGGGTCTTTTCCAGCCGGAAGGAATAGACGCGTTTGCCGTCGCTCAGGGCCCCCAGGGCCACATTCATGATCTTGCCCCCCGCCCCCTGAATGACCGCGCAGGCTTTGTCGAAGGCCTGCGGGTCTTCTGCCAGTTCCACGTCGATCCGGGAACTGCTCCGGAGCACGTTCAACATGTAATGAAAGGCCGAGAGCAGGTCGATGACCGTCAGCACCCCCACCAGCCGGTCGTCCTCCAGAACCGCCATGCCGCCGATCTTGTGTTCCCGCATCAGATTGGCGGCCTCCTCCAGATCGGTCTCCGGCGTGATCGTGATGGGGTTCTGGTTCATCACGTCGCCCACCGTGATCTCTTCGATCATCGCCGCCAGTAACACCTGGTACAGGTCCCGGTTGGACAGCCAGCCCACGAAGGTGTTCCCCGACATCACCGGCAGATGGCGGATATTCAACTGCTGCATCAGTTTGATGGCTTCGTGCACCCGCGTCTCCGGAGCCACGGTGATCGGTTCCTTGTTCATGATCATGCCGACGTGCATGGCGAATCCTCCTTGAGGCCGCTGATGCCTTGGGTTAATGGATCAGAAAACCTTAGTTGGTGGCCAGCACCGTCTGCAGCGTGGAGATCAGGTGCTCCGCCTCGCCGATATAGGTGCTGATATTGGCCCGGTGGTTGGCCAGAATGCCGTCTTTCGCCGCATCGGTGATGAACCACGGGTTCAGTTCGCTGGCGGTGTGCAGGGCATGGATGGCATCCTCCAATAGCTTGTGGGAATTCTTTTTGTGCAGCTCCGCACTGAAATCCTCCAACACCCCCTCCAACACCTGGTACATCCCTATGGCCACCCCCTGGGAAAAATAGAAGTAATCGTCGGCCGTCGTCCAGGACACCGGCTTGCCGTTGGCCTCCGTGTCCTTGAGCAGGTTGTGGAAACAACTGCCCAGAATGTCCTTGAAATGGACCATCAGGGCGATGAGGTTGTCCACCCGGCCGTAGAAACGGCTGCGATTGTTCTTCAGGTCATCGATATACCGGTAAAAATCCGCGACGGCTTCCTTGTACTTCCCCGAGGCCGAGGGGAACCAGTACTTGTCCGGGCTCACCATCAGGAAGTTCATGGCTTCGTTGATATGAGGGTTGTAGGCCTCGGTGGTGGCGAACCGGGTCATGTTTTCATTGAGCACCACCGTGGTCCGCCGCGCCACCTCCAGCACCCCTAACTGCAGGTTGTTGACGTTGTCCGTCAGGCCCATATAGCCCAGGATGATGCTGTTGGGCCGCCAGCCCAGCCACCGCCGGTTCACCTGGTCGTCGATGATCTTGATCAAGGCCCGGGTGAAGGCCTCGCCCCGCACCGGTTTCTCGGCAACCCGCAGGGCGGCCTCGGGCCTGGCATGCGCCGCCGGTTGCTTTTCAGCCGGGGTCGGCGCCAGAGCCGGCGCCGGCACCGGGGCCGGTGTCTCGACCGGTTTCCTTACCTCCGGAACCGGCCGCGGTTTCTCCTCCGGCAACGGCAAGGGCGGGGGCAGGGCCGGCTCCGGTGTCGCGGCCTCCGGTTCTACCTCCGGGGCGGGCGTCGGTTCCGTGATCACCCCCGGTAGTTGGCCCGGCTTTTCCTTAACCTCGGGGGCCGCCAGCTCATGCGCCGGGGTCACCTGCGTGACCGGCTTTTTCCCCGGGGACAGAAACAACACCAGGAAGAAAATTACGATGATGGCCAGGATAATCAAATAGCGACGCCCGATGAGCCATGTCGGGGCCGAAGGCTCCGGCGTCGGCAGGGGAGCCGGCAACTGCGTGTCGTTGTCCTTTTGGGGCTCGGTCATGTACTACCTCATCCTCTTCCGTGCAAAATCATGGCATTGGCCTCGGCAGGGCCTTTAAAAAATCTCCGCGCTGAAAATGAAAATCTTGCAATCCGGCTCCTTCCAGGCTTCGGGCGGCAGACCCGCCTTCAGGCACGTCTGCCGCAGGAAGGTCTCCCGGTCCCACTTGTACTCCGTGGCCACCTGGGGCAGGAGCAATCCCCGGTTGTATCCCTTTTCGATCATCAGGCCGTGCTTGCCCACTTCGATCTCTCCGACGTCCGTGATCCGCCGGAAAGGCGTCAATACGGAGATCTCGATATCGATGGCGGGCAGTTCCTCCGGCGTCAGGGGCGGGAACCGGGGGTCCCGAAAAGCCGCGGCCCTGGCCATCTCCTGCACCGTCTCGGCCAGGGGCTTGACGGCCTCGATCAGGCCGATGCAGCCCCGCAACTGCCCGTGTTTGTGTAGCGTCACGAACGCCCCCCGCTCCGTCCGCAGGGGGGGCGACAGGTCCGTCAGGTACGGCGGCGCCTTGCCGTCGAAACACCCGGCGATGGTCCCCCGGGCGATCTCATGCAGCGTCTTCCTGTCCTGGGGGGACAGTGGCATATGATCCTCCTGAGCCTGCGCGGTCGCTCCCATCCCCAGGGCTGCTCCCAGCAATACCCGGCAGATCCAGAGCCGCAGGCGCTTGACTCCCCTTACCTTCTCGCGTGGCCCCGAATTCATGTGGCGCAACGCTCCCCGTCGGTCTTCCGCCCCGCGCCGGGAACGGTCTGGCCCTGCCTGAAAACTGATTTCATTTACTACCAGTATAACGTATCTGTCCTTTGATATCAGATATTTTTCACGCCTGTCAATCCTAAATGGTGCGGTTTTCGTTGGCTTTCCCTCAAACTGCGGGTACACTAGGGCCGATAGTGGGACCGCCGCTCTCCCCGGCCCGCCGGGGCGCCGGTCCCGGACCCGGAGGCCGGGTGGCCGTCGCCTGCCCGCCCCCTCCCCGATCGCGTTCTCCCTTGTGCCCGGAAAGAGACCCGCCATGAACCGAATCGGCATCTATTATCACCCCTCCTTCAGCCGCAAAAGCTACCTCACCGTCGGCAACCGCCTGCGGGACTTCCCCGAGGCCCTGGACGAGCTCCTGACCCGCCCCAACGTCCAGCTCTTCACCTCCCCCCGGGTCTCCGAAGAATTGCTGCTGCAGGTCCACGCCCCCGAAATGCTCCCCGCCGTGGCCCGGGATCAGTTCTGCAGCACCGCCTACGAGTCCGCCGGCGGCGTCGTCGCCGCCATGGAGGCCCTCAGTCGGGGCGAGCTCCAGCGCGCCTTTTGCTTCATCGGCGCCGGCGGCCACCACGCCGGCCGCCGCCAGTTCTGGGGCGCCTGCTGCTTCAACGACGTCGTCCTGGCGCTGACCCATGTCCGTCAGATCAGCCCCTGGCGCCGCGTCGCCATCATCGACACCGACGCCCACCACGGCGACGGCACCCGCTCCCTGGTGGCCGACGACCCCGAGGTCTTTCACCTCTGTTTTTGCGGCAGCGACTACCACTCCCCCGACGGCACCAAAATCGACGTCGATGTCTACGATCTGGGCTACACCCCCCACCCCAACGCCGCCTACGTCGACGCCGTGCGCGCCCGCCTTCCCCTGGTGGCCGACTTCCGCCCCGACCTCGTCCTCTGGTACTACGGCTTCGACACCCACGCCCAGGATTACGGCTCCCTCGGCCTCACCGAACCCGCCTACTTCCAGATCTGCGACCTCATGATCGGCCTCGCCGCCGACCTGGGCGTCCCCCTCCAGGTCGTCCTGGGCGGCGGCTCCCTCTCCACCTTGGCCCGGGACACCATCCCCGAAATCATCCGCCGCCTGGCCGCCTGAGGCCGCCTGCCGGGGTGGGCCGGCCCACCCGCGCCGGTTCCTTGCTTTTTTTTCGGAAATGCCTGTTCTCCCCTTAAGTTAACATTTTCTCCTGCCGATAAGCCCCTCAGGGGGAAGACTATGGCCGGTAGCCAGCAATTCTTCGGTGTTTTCCTGAATGTGGCCTTGTCCATCTGTTTCGGCGGACTGCTCTGCGCTCTCCTCTGGCCTCTTTTCACCCTGCCCCTGCAGGTGCTGCACCGCTGGCGCTCCGGCCCCGCCGCCGGCTCCGTCTGGCTCCGTATCTATCTGCGCCCTCCCGCCCCTTGATCTCCGGTTGTTATTATGGTATGGGGTTGAGGGAGGGGGGTTGAGGCAGAGAGTCTGGCTCCCTGCTGGCCCCCTTCCTCAAAGACCCGTGGCCCTGGGCCGCTCTCCCCCGGTAATTTCTCCATCGCTGGCCCCTTGCCGGAACTCCGCGTCACCCTGAACCCCGGAGGTTATCATGTTACCCGGTCTCCTCGTTTTCCTGATCATCCTTGCCCCTGCCGGCCTCGCGGCCGCCCCCGACGCCCCCGGCGCCGTCCCCCAGGTCCGCGTCCCGGGCATTGGTTCGGTGTGGGCCAGGCCCGACCTGGCCGTTCTGCTGTTCACCGTTGAGGCCGAGGCTCCCCGGGCCCCGGAGGCCGTGGCCGCCGCCGCCCGCCAGGCCGACACCTTCCTGGCCGCAGTGAAAAAACTCCTGCCCGCCCCCGAGGCCGTCCACAGCCTCAGTTTCCGGGTGGACCCGGTCTATACCCCCCCCGACAAGGGCAGGCAGCCGAAGGTCGCCGCCTACCGGGCCCGCCACACCTATCGGGTGCGCCTCGGCGACATCGCCCTGGTGGGGCCGGTCATCGACGCCGGCCTGGCCCAGGGCGCCACTCAGGTTCAGGGACCCCGCTGGGAGCACTCCAACGCCCCTGAACTCCAGCGCCGGGCCGCGGTCCAGGCCCTGGAGCAGGCCCGGAAAATGGCCGAGGCCCTGGCCGGGGCCGAAAAGCTTCAGATCAAGCGCCTGCTGCAGGTCTCCACCCACGCCGCCGTCCCTGCTCCGCCCCCCGGACTGGCCCGGGCCCTGGCCCCGGAGGCCGCCGCCACCCCCATTGAGGTGGGCGAGGAGGAAATCCGCGCCTCCGTGGAGGCCGTCTTCGAACTGCAGTAAGCTCGGTCGCCTCCCGGCCGGGCTCCCCCCGGCGTCAAACATTTTGGCCGCGGGGGTTTACTTTTCTCTGGTCTATGGTTATTGTAAGAAAATTACCGGAGGTTACACTTTTTAGGAGGTCGATCAGCGTGAAGGAAGATGTCGAAAAGGTTTTGGCGAAAATCCGGCCCATGCTCCAGCGGGACGGTGGCGATGTAGAATTGGTCGAGGTCGACGATGGCGTGGTCAAGGTCCGTCTCACCGGCGCCTGCAAAGGCTGCCCCATGTCCCAGATGACCTTGAAGAACGGCATCGAGCGGTTTCTCAAGCAGGAAATCCCCACCCTCAAGTCCGTCGAATCCGTCTGATCCCCGGGCTTCCGGCGGTCGGCGGCTTCAACTCGGAGAAAGGCCGGGGCAGCCAGCCCCGGCCTTTCCGGTTCTGTTGCCGGTGGTGACGATCAACGCCTCCCCGGCCCGCTCACCCCGCGTTCCAGGGCACCGTATCCGGTTCTCCGCTCCCTGCCGCCGCCAGCCGCCAGGCCAACAGAAAGATGGTCTGCTCCCCGTCGTTGCGCAGGGCGTGGGGCGTGTCCGGGGCGATCACCACCAGCGTCGCGTCGCCTGCCAGCCGGCGCTCCCGGAGGCGGCCTTCCCGGTCTTCCCAGGTGAACAGCCCGGTACCGGCGAAGAGGTACAGCCACTCGGTCTTTTGGGGGTGGCGGTGATGGCCCCGGGCCTGCCCCGGCAGCACCGACACCAGATGGAAGCTCTCCAGGGCGGCGGCGGCCTCCGGCGGCCTGCCCGCCGCCTGAAACGGAAAAAAGGATATCCCGCGCCCATCCCTCCGTACCTGTTCGCCCAGGTCGAAAAACTGCACGTCGTCGGCCCTCGGGTTCATGTCCGCCTCCTCGGGGGTGAAGAGTTCCCATACGGAGAACTTGCGTTGTCAGGTGGTCGTTGTTAAAGTAAAACACACGTGAGAATGACGTTTCATTTTACGATGCCGGGGTGCCCGTGGCAACCATCAACGACCTGGTCCTGGTCCACATGGACCGCAAGCCCAATTTCTTCGCCCGCATTAACGACATCAACCCCGACGTCAAACGCGGCTGGTACCAGGTCGAACTCCTGGTCCTGGGCGTGCCCTTGCAAAAGATTATCTGGATTCTGGATGAAACCCACCTCCAGGGACAGGAGTTCACCATGGGCGGCACCCCCGTGCGCCTGGAGATGATCCCTCCCAAGGTCGCTCCGGCGTCCCCCCCGCCCGAGGTGGATCCCTCCCCCAAGGGCCGGGTGATCCCCTTAAAGCGCAAGTAGTCCTGGAGGAACCGCCATGACCAAAGGTCCCATCACTCAACTCACCGTGGACACCCATGTCCGCTGCCAGGCCGTCCATCCCCCCGCCGGGGACCGGCGGGTGTCCGGCGACCTCAAGACCGTCGGCGTCAAACTCACCCGGGAGCAGGCCCTGCATCTGGCCCGGGTGCTGCTGGCTGCCACCCAGGAATGGGCCGACGTGGAGCTGGTGGCCCACCGCCTCGAGCCCCGCCGCTCCGACGGCACCTTCCTGCTTTCCGTGCTCCCCCACCAGCCGGAGAGCCGCCTGCCGGACAAGCTCAAACACGAAGCCCCCCGGGGTCTCGATGTGCCCCCGGACCTGCCGGATCATCTGGAAGCCATCAAAGACTCCCCCGTCTCGGATTAGCCCCATGCCCGCGTCATCCCTGTTGCAGCCCCGGCGGGCCACCCGCCAAATCCGGGTGGGCGACGTCCCCGTGGGCGGCGGCGCCCCCATCGCCGTGCAGTCCATGACCAACACCGACACCGCCGACGTGGCCGCCACCCTGGCCCAGATCCACCGCCTCGCCGCCGCCGGCTGCGAGATCGTCCGGTTGGCCGTGCCCCATCAGGAGGCTGTCCCGCCCTTTGCCGAAATCCGCCGACACAGTCCGGTGCCCCTCATCGCCGACATCCACTTTAATTACCGCCTGGCCCTCGCCGCCCTGGAGGCCGGGGCCGACGCCGTCCGCATCAACCCCGGCAACCTGGGCGGCGAGGCCAAGACCCGCCCGGTGGTGGAGGCCTGCCGCCAGCGCGGCGCCTCCCTCCGCCTCGGGGTCAACGCCGGCTCCCTGGAGGCCGACCTCCTCGCCAAGCACGGCGGCCCCACCGCCGCCGCCCTGGTCCAGAGCGCCGTGCGCTGGGTCCGCATCTTCGAAGACTGGAATTTCACCGACTTCAAAATCTCCCTGAAGTCCTCCGACGTCCTCGTCAACGTCGAGGCCTACCGGGAACTCTCCCGCCAGGTGGACTACCCCCTGCACGTCGGCGTCACCGAGGCCGGGGGCCTCATCGCCGGGACGGTGAAATCGGCCCTGGGGATCGGCATCCTCCTGGCCGACGGCATCGGCGACACCATCCGGGTGTCGTTGACCCGGGACCCGGTGGAAGAGGTCCGGGTGGCCTACGAAATCCTGCGGGCCCTCCATCTGCGCCAGCGCGGCGTGGAATTGATCTCCTGCCCCACCTGCGGCCGCTGCCAGATCGACCTCTTCGGCCTGGCCGAGGAGGCCGAACGCCGCCTGGTGCCCCTCCGGTCCCACCTCAAGGTGGCCATCATGGGCTGCGTGGTCAACGGGCCGGGCGAGGCCCGGGAGGCCGACGTCGGCATCGCCGGGGGCCGGGGGGTGGGCGCCTTGATTAAAAAAGGCGAGCTGGTCCGCACCGTTCCCGAAACCGAACTCCTGCGGACGTTGTTGACGGAAGTGGCGGAGCTCACCGGCGAAGCCGTGGATCTGGAGGGGCTGGATTGACCCGCGACTGGCGGTACAAGCCCGCCGCCGGCGTTCCCCGGAGCCCGACGGCAAAAAACCAGGCCCGGAAAATCCGGGCCTGGTCTGTTCTCGCCGGCTGTACCGGGTAGTTTCAGCAATCCTTTTTCGGTTTGGGTTTTTTCCTGACCTTCTTGGCCTTGGGCTTGGGCGTCGGCGGGGCCGGTTCCGCAATCTCCGCCATAAAATCGTACGTCTTGCACATGAAGGGGTAGTTCTTCGGGTGGGCGTTGATCCTCAGGCAATAGAAAGGCTTGCCGTCCCGGTAGGCGGTCAGGTCGTGTCTCTTGCCCCAAATGGTGTATTCGATGAAACTCTTCTTCGGAATGACAATGGTGGCGTTGCTGTTGGCGGAATAGACCGACACCTCATGCCGGGTGGTGTTCTTGATGATGCCGGTATAGGGACGGATTTCCTGCTTCTTCTGGACGCTGGGCAGCGGCAGGTCTTGGACCTCGGGCAGGGCCAGCGGATCGGCCTGTTTGATGATGTCCACCGCCTCCAGGAAGGCGGAGGACTCCCCCTTCTGCCCGTAGGTCTCGTTTTTATGGGAATATCTCTGCAACTTCCCGTGTTCGTAAACGATTTCCTCGGAATGGAAATCCGGGGGGACCGCCGTGCATCCCCAACAGGCCAATAATGTTACCAGCAGTGCCGGTAGTATCTTGCCCGCCATACCGTCCCCCTTATTGTACCGGTTTGTAACCGTACGATGACGGCGGGGTGGTCCTCGACCTGTAGTCGCTCTGGTAGGGCTGGGTGTACTCATACTCCCGAATCCCTTCCACGTCGTCCACCTTGATGCGTTTGAGCTTCTTGGCCAGATCCACCATGAGCACGGATTTGGCGAAATACCGGGGGTCGCTGTTCTGCTGGGGCGTCTCCACCTGGAGACCCAGTCCGCCCGCCCCGGTGCCGCTGCTGGCCGCGGCGCCGGCCCCGGAACCCCCGCCCCCGGCCATGAACCACAGTTTATAGGACGGTCCGTAGCTGTTATGGGTGTAACTGCCGGTGGCGCCCGTCGCCTCGACGTTGAGGTTCTCTGAATGATTGACGGTGGCGCAGCCGGCCGCCGCCACCATGATCACCGCCAGTAATCCTGCAATTTTCATCTCAGCCCCCGTCTTTCTGAAGAACAATAATAATGCCTCGACTCGTTCCCAACCCTTTCTTCTGCTGCCGGCACATCCCGGGCGTCCCCGGCGACTGCCTTTCTTCAATATGTTGAATGTTCTGCCGCCCCGGCCCGACAACAACGGCAGGTCTTGTCAGCGCGTGTCCCGCTTTCCTGAGGCTGCCGTTACTTCCTTTTCTGGTAAGAAAAGCGGCGTTGCCTGCGCCGGCAATCTTTTTGTTGACTTTGTGTAAAATAAATATCGGTTGGTTTATCGTGTAAGTCAAGCGTTAAACTTCATAATTTTTTTAAATAAAGCCGTCCTCCCCCATATTTGCCCCCGCATTTTTCCCCGCACGTCTGTCAACCTTCCATATTACTTCCTGCCTGCCCCCCCGTCCCGCTCCCCGGTACGTCTCCTGATTCCCCGGGTGGCGTAGCCCCCAGAGGCTCTTCTCCCCGTTCCCCACCCCCCGCTCTTTCTCCCCGCTCCCCCGCTCCTGCTGGGCCACGCCCGTGCCCGCCCGGCTCCTGCCGGGCCACCCCGCTTTCCTGTGTACCGCGCCCCCCCCGGCCCTGTCCGTCCTGTCGGCCGCGGCGCCTCCCCCAACCCCTAACTTCTCCTCGTTCCCCAGTTCCTGCTTGGGAACGCCCTTACCCACCAAGCTCCTGCTTGGCCACCTCTGGTTTTCTGGCGTGCCCCCCCCCCCCCCCCGCCTTCCCCGCCTCCCTG
>CAYRYV010000019.1:0-51755 GCA_964428565.1 uncultured Desulfobacterales bacterium
TTCCCGCCTTCGACCCGGACCGGGTGCGCTTCTTTCCCCGCCGGGCCTTTGCCGGCGGCACCCGGCCGCCCCGCTCGGGGCGGTTCTACCCCCGCAACCTGTTGCCCGGCGATCAGGAAAATACCCTGCCGTTTCGCTGCGTCCAGGTGGATCAGAGCAGTCTGGCGGCCGATTTCAACCATCCCCTGGCCGGCCGGGAACTGCGGCTGGAACTCGACATCCTGGACGTGGTCACCAAGCGTTCCGACTGCGGCGGGGCCTGCCAGGACTGGCTGGAGCTGCTGACCTGGGGGCCGGGGATGCAGGCTCGCGGTCAGGGAGGGCCCACCGACTTTTTCTCCGAAGAGCCTTTCCACCGGCCTGACGAACGCCAGGACGCGGTCTTTTACGCCCGGCCCCGCCTGGTCAGCCATGTGGACAGCCGGGCCCGGCAGACCCTGGCCGAACTCTACGGCCGCCTGCTGGCTCCGGGCACCGAAGTGTTGGATCTGATGAGTTCCTGGCAGTCGCACCTGCCCGACTCCCTGAAGCTGTCGCGCCTGGTGGGGCTGGGGCTGAACCAGGCGGAGTTGGAGGCCAACCCCCGCCTGACGGAGCGTCTTGTTTGGGATGTGAACGCCGATCCCCGGTTGCCGCTGCCGGACCGCAGCCTGGATGCGGTGATCTGCACCGTCTCGGTGGAATATCTCACCCGCCCCGTCGCGGTCTTCCGGGAGGTCTCCCGGGTGCTGCGCCCGCGGGGTATCTTTGCGGTGAGCTTCAGCAACCGCTGGTTTCCCCTCAAGGTGGTGCGTATCTGGACGGAACTCAGCGACTTCGAACGCCTGGGGCTGGTGCAGGAGTACTTCCTGGCCACCGGGTCCTTCGGCGATCTGATGACCTACTCCTCCCGGGGCTGGCCCCGGCCCGAGGACGACCGCCACTTCCCGCAGGTGCGGCTCTCCGACCCGATCTTCGCCGCCTGGGGCCGGGTGGTCTGAGCTGGAGGGCAGGGCAGGGCAGGGAGATGAACTCCCGGACCCGCCCCCCACAAAATATCAGAAAAAATTTTTAAAACGGCTATGAAGGCGCCGGGGCCGGGGAAGCCGCGGCTTCCCCGGCCCCGGCTGTGGGTGAGGAGGAGACTACAGGAATTGCCGGTTCGTTGCCATAATTACCGTTTCAGAGCCAATATTTCCTCCAGCAGGGTGTCGCTGGTGGTGATGATACGGGAGTTGGCCTGGAAGGCCCGTTGGTAGAGGATCATCTTCACGAATTCCTCTGAGAGGTCGACGTTGGACTGCTCCAGGGCGTTGCCGGTGATGGAGCCCAGGCCGTTGGATTTGGGGCTGCCGGTGATGGGCACCCCGGAGTCCACCGTTTCACTCCACATGTTGTTGCCTTCCCGGTGCAGCTTCTTGGGGTCGTTGAAACGGGCCAGGGTCAGTTGGAACAGCTTGATGTTGCGGCCATTGGAGTAGTTGCCCACCAGAATGCCGTCGCTGTTCACGGAGATGCTCTCCAGATAACCGGGGCCGTAGCCGTCCTGGGAGGCGTAGTTGGTCACCGAGGCCGAGGCGTACTGCGTCGTGCTGCCTCCCTTGGTGTTGATGAAATCCAGGTTGGCCGCCGCGGTGCCGATGTTGAAGGGCGTCAGGTCGATGGTGTAGGCGCCCCCGGAGACGCAGTTGCCGTTGGTGTCGAACTCCATGGCGGCGGGGGCCCAGGTAACCGCGGTGCCGTCCAGGGTGGCCGACGGCGTCCAGGCGTCGTTCACCGCCGGCGGCCCCGCCGCCCGGTCCGCGGTCTTGGTGAAGGTGATCTCCAGGGAGTGGGAGTTGCCCAGGTTGTCGTAGACCGCGATGGCGGTGGCATAGGTGTTGGGAATGGAGGTCGTCAGGGTGTTGGCGTTGAGGTTCAAGACCAATTCCATATTGGCGGTGGGAGCGGGAGCAGTGTAGTTCTGATCCACGAAGATGTCCACGTCGGTGCCGCCGGGAGTCTCGGTCACCGGGTCGATCTGCTTGCCCTGCACCCGGTAGCCGTTGGGACTGATCAGGTAGCCGTCTTTGTTCAGGGAGAAGTTGCCGTCCCGGGTATAGTAATTCCGTTGTCCGGCGGGATCCCGCAGGATGAAGAAGCCGTTGCCGTTGATGGCCACGTCGGTGTTGTCGTCGCTGGTTTCGATGGACCCCTGCGAAAAGATGGTGTCGATGCTGGACAGCATGGTGCCCTTGCCCACCTGGTTCACCCCCGAGGCCAGGGCCACATTCTGGGCCAGCAGGTCGGCGAAATTGGTCCGGCTGTACTTGAAACCGGTGGTGCTGAGGTTGGCGATGTTATCGCCGATGACCCCCATGGCTTCCCCGTGGGCGTTGAGGCCGCTGACGCCGGCATACATGGCGCTGGATATGGACATGCTTGCTTCCTCCCGTGACTGTATTCTACCTGTGTGCTATTTTTCCATCCGCCTCGTCCCTGAGGTGAACGCGTTTCCCGTCATGATCGTGTCGGCAGCCCGGCGGCTTTCCCCGCCGTTGCGGCTCAACCGGTGGAGATGACGCTCTCCAGGGGCACCTGCCGGCCGTTGATGGTGAGATAAACCCCTTGGCTGGTGCTTTTTACGCCCGTGACGATGCCTTCCACGTAGGTGGTGGCGGCGATGTCCTGGCCGGAGGCGTTCTTGGCCACCACCCGGAAGGTGTAGGAGCCGTCGGCCACCGTGGCGCCGCTGCTGTTCTTGGCGTCCCACTTCAGGGTCTGGTCCCCGGCGGCCAGGGCCCCCAGAGACACGGTGCGCACCAGTTGCCCGCCGACGTTGTAGATGCCCACCGACACCTCTGTGGCGTCCTGGGCCAGGTTGAAGTAAGCGGTGTCGGCGCTGCTGCTGGTCACCTTCAGGGTGTTGCCCGTGGCCTTCACCGTCTTGCCCACCAGTGAATTGGCCTGAGAGGTCTGCATGGAATTTTCGATGGAGGTGCCGATGGTGGCCAGGTTTTCCACGCCCTTGTTGATGTTCAGCAGTTGCTCCAGGGAGCTGAACTGCGCCAGTTGGGCCACGAAGTCCTTGGGATCCTGGGGGCTCATGGGGTCCTGGTAGCGCAGTTGGGTGGTGAGCAGCATGAGGAAGTCCTGCTTCCCCATGGCGGTCTTATCGACCGCCCCCGCCAGACTCGCGGTGCCGGTGCTGCTGCCCAGGGAGGAGGTCAAACTGCTGGTGTCGACGGTGGCCATGTTCTTAGCCTTTCTTGCCGGCCCGCTCCCGGGCTCAGGCGTAGGAATTTACCGAACTGAGGCGCTCCCGGAAGGCCGTCTGCCGCGGCCCTTTGCGGTAGACGCCGGAGGCCTTGCCGCGATTCTCGCCGGGCCTCTCCTGGCCGGAATAGTTCAGGTTTGCGGAGGTCTGTTGCTGCAGTGGGTTTGAGGCCATCACCACCTGCACCTGCTGCAGATTGAGGCCGTGTTGGGCCAGCGTCTGCTGCAACTCCGCCAGATTCTTGTTCAGGGCGGCGGCCACCGTGGGGTTGCCGGTCACCACCGTGGCCCGCAGGGCGTCCCCCTGGAGCTTCAGTTGCACCTGCAGTTCTCCCAGGGCCGGGGGATTCAGGGCCAGCCGCAATTGGCTGGTGCCGGGCTGGGCGGTGGCCAGAATTCCCTGTTGGAGCTGGCCCCGCATGGCGTTCCAGGTTTGCCCCACCGACCATCCCCCGGTTTCCGCGGCGCCCATCATTTGGGCAAAGGGCGGCGTCGCCACCGGCATCACCGCCGGATTCATTCCGGGAAACGTCGCCGTCGGCGTCTGCCCGGCGGAGGATCCCGTTCCCGGATCGAAGGGGGCATTCTGCTCCTGCCCGGAGCCCATCTCCGGGTCGGCGGTCTCCCCCGGCGTGAAGGCGGTGGATTGCTGCCGCTGGGGGGTCTCGAAATATCGTTGGCTCACGTAGTATTCCGGTTTGGAGCCGTTGGCCGCGGCCGGGGCCGCGTTGGCAGTCGCCGCCGGGGTTAGAGTGGACAGCGTCTCCAGGAATTTTTTGCCGGAACCCGGCGTCAGGGCGGCGGTGAGTTCATCGGCCTGGGCCTCCTCCAGTCCCGAGTCCAGGAAGAGTTGTCGCCATTCGGCCAGGTCCTGCAATCCCACCTGGCGGTCCGGCTTGGGCAGGCTGGCCGCCGACTCGGCGGGCGCCGGCGCGGTCTTGAGCGCCGTCAGGATGTCGGCCCACTTCACCCCCCCGTTTTCATCCGGGGGCAGGTCGTTCAAGCCCTTGAGGGCCTCCGGCGCCATCCCCGCCTTTCCCAGCAGGGACTGCAGCTGGGGCAGCGCCGCCTTGGGCACCGTCAGCCGCGCCAGCCGCCGTTGGAAGCGGGCGTCCTGGCCGAGTTCCGCCAGCTTGGCGGCGGCCGCGTCGGGCGCGCCGGCCGGCTTCTCCCCCGCCAGCCAGGCGGTTAATTCCTGCAGCGGCAGATCCCGGTCCTGACCCGCGGCGTTGAAGAATTCCTGGACCTGCTCGGCCGGCATCCCCGCCTGGATCAGCAGCTCCTGCCATTGGGCCAGTTGCACCGCCGGCAGTTGCGCCGCCGGCGTGGCCTCGGCGGCATGGCCGCGGCCGTCGTTGGCGGTTCCGGTCTCGCCCGTTGGGGCCGCTTCGCCGGCAAGCATCTTCTGCACCCGGGCCAGCAGTTCCTTCAGATCGAAGCTGCCGTTTTCCTGGGAGGTTGCCGCCGCCAGTTGTTTAAGCTGATCTTCCCGGAGGCCGCTCTGCGCCAGCAGATTCAACGCCTGGGGCAGGTGCTCGCTCTTCAGGCGCAGTTCCTTGGGCGGCTTTTCCGGGGCCGCGGTCTCCGGCTCCACTTTTTTCTCCACGGCGGCCGGGCTGGTGCGGCTCTTGGGCAGGGAGGATTCCGGAGGAGCCGCTTTCAGGGTGTGTTCCTGGAGCTTGGCCAGGTTGCGGGTGGCCTGGGGCCAGTCCTTGCTGGCCAGCATCTTGCCCAGGGCGGTCTTGAAAAGGCCGTCCAGGGGCCCCGGACCGGACTTCGAGCAGACGGAAAATCCCTGGGGACGGTCGGCTTGCTGGGTGGCTTCGCACTGCGCGGTCGTGGGCACGTTTTTTTCTCCTGTTCTGGTCGCCGGGTAGGCTTGGCGCTCAAGAAAGCAAGGGCTGTGCCACTGTCGCCCCCCCTCGAAATTTTAAAGTCTTTTCTACTTTTCTGCGAAGCCGTGGTAAAAATCTGCCGCCCCCGGGGAAAAAATTTTCCGGGCCACCGAGCCCCCTCCGGCAATTTTTACCGGGCGCGCGCCCTCCCGGGTCCCGGGGCCCCCGCAAGACCGCCGGCAGGCTCGCCCCCAAGCCTAACCCCTTGACACCCCCGCCGACTTTGGGCTTGACTAAATTTTACCGATATTCTATCTTTCATAAGTTATCTTCCGCACAAACTGGAGGGCGTACGCCCGGGGCAGAGGCGATCGGAGAATAATGGGTTCTGCCCGGCCCCGGGGAACCGGTCGGCCATCGCCTCCCACGCACCCTTGACCGGCTGGCGCCCCCATTTTTTTTTCAGTACCGCACCCCTCCCGGGACCCTTTTTTTTCCGGCGGGACGCATTGACGACGGCGAGGAGATCTTCCGGCAACGGAAACCACCCATGAGCGAAGAATCCAAACTGATACTGGCGCGGCGCCAGAAGATCCGGGACTTCCGGGAGGCGGGCCGGGAGCCCTTCTCCAACCGCTTTGCGCCCACGCATGGCATTGCCGACATCATGGCCCAGTTCGGCCACCTGGAGGAAACGGCCCTGGAGGGGCTGGGGGCCACCTTTCTTTTGGCGGGGCGTTTGGTACTCCTCCGCCATTTCGGCAAGGCGGCCTTTGCCCACCTCCAGGACGCCTCCGGCCGGCTGCAGATCTATGTCCAGAAAGAGGTGGTGGGGGAGGACGACTTCTCCTGGTTCAAAAAAATGGATCTGGGCGACATCGTCGGGGTGGAAGGCTCCCTTTTCCGCACCCGGACCCAGGAACTGACCCTGAACGTCCGTCGCCTCGTCTTGCTCACCAAGAGCGTGCGGCCCCTGCCCGAAAAGTACCATGGCCTCGCCGACGTCGAGCTGCGCTACCGCCAGCGTTACGTCGACCTCATCGTCAACCCCGAGGTTAAAGAGGTCTTTCGCCGCCGTTCCCGGATCATCCGGATCCTGCGGGAGTTCATGGAAAGCCGGGGCTTTCTGGAGGTGGAAACCCCCATGATGCAGCCCATCCCCGGGGGCGCCACCGCCCGGCCCTTCCAGACCTACCACAATGTCCTGGCCATGAGCCTGTATCTGCGCATCGCCCCGGAATTGTACCTCAAACGCCTCCTGGTGGGGGGGTTCGAACGGGTTTTCGAGATCAATCGTAACTTCCGCAACGAAGGCATCTCCACCCAGCACAACCCGGAATTCACCATGATGGAGTTCTATCAGGCCTATGCCGACTTTGAGGACCTGATGACCCTCACCGAGGACATGTTCAGCCAGGTGGCCATAGAAGTCCTGGGAAGCACCTCCTTTGCCTACCAGGGCCAGCAGATCGACCTGGCCCCCCCCTGGCGCCGGCTGCCCATGGCGCAGTCCCTCATCGAGATCGGCGGCCTCCCCGCCGACGTGGTCCAGGACCGCGACAGGCTGGTGGCCCGGGCGCTGGACGAAGGCGTGACCCTGCGCCCGGGGGAAGGCTACGGCCGGGCCCTGGCCAAGCTCTTCGACCTCACCGTGGAGCACAAGCTGGTGCAACCGACCTTTATCACCGGCTTCCCCATCGAGATCTCCCCGCTGTCCCGCCGGAATGCCCATGATCCCGAGATCGCCGACCGCTTCGAGCTTTTTATCGCCGGCAAGGAGATCGCCAACGGTTTTTCCGAACTCAACGATCCCGAGGACCAGCGCGAGCGCTTCCTCAAACAGGTGGCTGCCCGGGAGGCCGGCAACGACGAGGCTCACTACATGGACGAGGATTTCGTGCGGGCCCTGGAGTACGGCATGCCGCCCGCCGCCGGGGAGGGCGTGGGCATTGACCGGCTCATCATGCTCCTCACCGACGCCCCCTCCATCCGGGACGTCATCCTCTTTCCCCAACTGCGCCCAGAGGTCTAAGCCGGCATATGTCCTTTGAACGCGTCGTCGCCCTGCGCTATCTCAAGGCCAAACGCAAACAGAAGTTCATTTCGCTCATTTCCTTCATCTCCATCGCCGGGGTGGCGGTGGGGGTGATGGCCCTCATTGTCGTCATTGGGGTCATGACCGGCTTCGATGAAGACCTGAAAAAGAAAATTCTGTCGGTCAACGCCCATATCGTGGTGACCAAACCGGGGGCCGGCATCGCCGATTACCGCCGTCTCACCGCCGAACTGGCCCAAGTTCCCGGCGTGCTCGCGGCCCGCCCCTACATCACCACGCCGGTGATGATCTCCGGGCCCGGCAATATTTCCGGCGGTCTCTTCCGGGGGGTGGAGCCTCAATTCCTGACGGCCGACGGCCCCCAGACCCTCCAGGTCCGGGGCGGCTCCTTCGAAGCCCTGGACCATCCCGGGCCCGAAGGCCTCCCCCAGGTCGCCATCGGCCAGGAATTGGCCAAAAATCTCGGGACCCTGGTGGGAGGACATCTCAAGATCATCTCCCCCCTGGGCACCCTCACTCCCATGGGACGCCTCCCCCGGGTGAAAAAGTTCGTCGTGGGGACCGTGTTCCACTCCGGCATGTATGAATACGACGCCACCCTGGTCTATGCCGGCATTCCCACGGTCCAGGAATTCGTGGGACAGGGCGACCGGGTCACGGGCATCGATATCCGGGTGCGCGACATCTACGCGGCGGACACCCTCGCCGCCCGCATCCAGGAAAAATTGGGTCCCGACTACGCCGCCCGGGATTGGATGCAGCTCAACCGCACCCTGTTTTCCGCCCTGAAACTGGAAAAACTGGCCATGTTCATCATCCTCACCCTCATCGTCTTGGTGGCGGCCTTCAACATCGCCAGCACGCTCATCATGCTGGTCATGGAAAAGACCAGGGATATCGCCATCCTCAAATCCATGGGGGCCACCCGCCAGAGCATCATGAAAATCTTCATGCTGGAAGGGGCCGTCATCGGGGCCGTCGGCACCGCCATCGGCCTGACTCTGGGGATCCTTCTCACCGCCCTGCTGCAACGCTATGAGTTCATCCAGCTCCCCCGGGACGTCTATTACATTTCCACCCTGCCGGTGAAATTGGAGGGCCTCGACGTCGCCCTCATCGCCGGCGCCGCGCTGGCCATCAGTTTCTTGGCCACCCTCTACCCGGCCTGGCAGGCCTCCCGCCTGGACCCGGTGGAGGCCATCCGCTACGGCTGAGCCATGCCCGCCGCCGCCAGCGACATCCGGAATCTTTACCCAGCCGGGAGCCCCGTCGCTCCCGAGGCCGACGCCCTGATATGAATTTTGAAACCTTCATTGCCCGCCGCTATCTCAAGGCCAAACGCAAGATGAAGTTTATTTCCCTCATCTCCTTCATCTCCATGGCCGGCGTAGCGGTGGGAGTCATGGCCCTCATTCTCGTCATCGGCGTGATGACCGGCTTCACCCAGGAGATGCGCAACAAGATCCTGTCGGTCAACGCCCATGTCATCCTCCTCAAGCTGGGGGCCAGCATCACCGACTCCGACCGGCTGGCCGCCGAAGTGGCCGCCTTCCCGGGGGTCAGCGCGGCGCGGCCCTTCATCTACACCCAGGTGATGGTCTCCGGGCCCACCGAAATGAAGGGCGCCGTCCTCCGGGGCATCGACCTCGATCTTATCCGCCGCGGCGGGCCCCCGGCCCTTACCGTGGAGGCCGGTACATTCCCGGCCCTGGGCGACGCCGCCGCCGACGACCCCCCGCCCCTGGCCCTGGGCGCCGAACTGGCCCGCTCCCTGGGCGCCTCCGTGGGCAGCCAGGTCAAAATCATCTCTCCCCTGGGCACCCTCACCCCCAGCGGCCGGATGCCCCGGGTGAAGACCTTCCGGGTGGCGGCTCTCCTCCGCTCCGGCATGTACGAATTCGATAATACCCTCATCTACGCCGCCATCCCCCAGGTGCAGCAGTTCCTCAGCCTGGGCGATAAAGTGACGGGCATCGAGGTGCAGGTGGGGGATGTCATGGCCGCCGACAAGATCGCCGCCGCCCTCCAGGACAAGCTGGGGCCGGCCTACCAGACCCGTGACTGGATGCGCATGAACCGCAGCCTCTTCGCCGCCCTCAAACTCCAGAAGAGCGTCCTGTTCATCATCCTCACCCTCATCGTCCTGGTGGCGGCCTTCAATATCGCCAGCACGCTCATCATGCTGGTCATGGAAAAGACCCGGGATATCGCCATCCTTAAGTCTATGGGGGCCCCCCGCCGCAGCATCATGAAGATCTTCGTCCTGGAAGGCGTCATCATCGGCGCCCTGGGCTCCCTGGTCGGCCTGGGCTTGGGTTTCCTCCTGAGCGCCCTCCTGCAGCGCTATCAGTTCATCTCCCTGCCCGCCGACGTCTATTACATCTCCACCCTGCCGGTGAAACTGCAGGCCCTCGACGTCGCCCTCATCGCCGGGGCCGCCTTACTCATCACCCTGCTGGCCACCCTTTACCCGGCCTGGCAGGCCTCCCGGCAGGACCCGGTGGAGGCCATCCGCTATGGCTGATGTGTCCCTCCCCCGCACACCCCTCATCCAACTCCGGGGGGTCCAGAAAACCTTCGTGAGCAACGGCAACCGGGTGGAGGTCCTCCAGGGGATCGACCTGGACATCCATGCCGGGGACTCCCTGGCCATCGTCGGGGCCTCCGGGGTGGGCAAGTCCACCCTCCTGCATATTATCGGCACCCTGGAACGGCCCTCCGCCGGCCAGCTCCTCTGGGACGGTCTGGACGTCTTTTCCCTGGACGACGTCCGTCTCGCCGCCTTCCGCAACCGCAAGGTGGGCTTTGTCTTTCAGTTCCACCACCTGCTGCCGGAGTTCAACGCCCTGGAAAACGTCATGATGCCCGGCCTCATCGCCCGCCTGCCCAAAACCGAGGCCGCCCGGCGGGCCGAGGCCATCCTGGTGCAGGTGGGCCTCAAAGACCGGCTCTCCCACCGGGTCGGCACCCTCTCCGGCGGCGAGCAGCAGCGCGTGGCGGTGGCCCGGGCCCTGATGCTGGAACCCGACGTGCTCCTGGCCGATGAGCCCACCGGCAACCTCGACCCCAAGATCGCGGCGCACATTCATGACCTCTTGGTGACCCTCAACCAAGAAAAAGGTTTGACAACCATCGTCGTAACCCATAATCTGGAACTGGCGGCGCGACTCGCCCAACGGCTCACCCTCCGGGACGGCCTGGTGGTGGCCCTTGATTAAGACTACTCGTCAGGAGAATGCGGTGGCCAAGATACTGCTGATCCTTCTATGCTGGTTTATGCTGGCTCTGCCAGCCGGAGCCCAGGACATCGTCTTTAAAAAGGTGGCGGTGTTCCCTTTCACCGTTTTCAGCAAGGAGCCCCTGCCCCAGCTGGACGCCCGGATCCCCCAGATCATCCGGGCCAGTCTGGAACAGGAGGGCTTCGGCATCGTTCCCGAAGATGAACTGCTCAAGGCTATCCCCCCCCGGCAGGAACTCACCGATGCCACCGCCGCCGACATCGCCCGCAAGCTGGGCGCCGACATCGTCATGTTGGGGTCTCTGGTCAAAGTCGGCCCGACGGTGACCCTGGAGGCCCGCCTCCAGGACCTCACCGGCAAGATGCCCCCCGCCACTCTGAAGATGGAGGGCATGGGGGTCTCCGCCGTCACCGGCCTGGCCGAAAAATTGGCCGCGGAAGCCGGTTACAAGATCATGGGACAGGAACGGGTGGCCAAGATCGACGTCAAGGGCAACCGCCGCATCGAAAAGGACGCCATCCTGGCCTCTCTCCAGACCCGGGAGGGCGACCTGACCTCGCCGGTGAAACTCCGGGACGACCTCAAGGCCGTCTACCGCCTGGGCTACTTCTCCGATGTGAAGATCGACGTCACCGACTCCCCCCAGGGACGCATCGTGACCTTCGTGGTGGTGGAGAAGCCCGCCATCCAGGACATCATTTTGCAAGGCAACCGCAAGATCAAGGAGAAGAAGATCAAGGAGGTCATGGACATCAAGCCCTTCGCCATCGCCTCCGATGCCGCCATTAATGATAACATCAACAAGATAAGGGCTCTGTACCGGAACAAGGGGTTTTATAACGCCGATGTGAACTACCGCCTCGACGAAATCACCCCCAGCGAAGTCAACCTGGTCATCAACATCAATGAAGGGGGCAAGATCTACGTCCGGGATATCCGCTTCGAGGGCAATCACGCCTTCAAACCCAAAAAGCTCAAGGACGTCATCGATACCAAGGAAAAGAGCCTGCTCACCTTCATCACCAGCGCCGGTATCCTCAAGCCCGAGGAGCTGGAGCGGGACGCCGAAAAGATCGCCGCCTTCTATTTCAACAACGGCTACATCAAGGCCAAGGTGGGTGAACCCCGGGTGGACATCGGCGCCCGGGGCATGACCGTCACCTTCCCCATTGAAGAAGGGCCCCAGTTTAAGGTGGGCACCGTGAACATCCAGGGCGACCTCCTGGAACCGGAAGAAAAGCTGCGCGCCAAGCTCGATATCATCAAGGAGAAGATCTACAGCCGGGAGGTGGTCCAGAAAGACCTCACCACCCTCTCCGATTTCTATGCTGACCACGGTTACGCCCTGGCCGACGTCACCCCGCTGCTCAAGGAGGACGACGAAACCCTCACGGTGAGCATCACCTTCGACATCCGCCAGGGGGAAAAGGTCTACTTCGAACGCATCGAGATCGCCGGCAACGTCAAGACCCGGGACAAGGTCATCCGGCGGGAACTCCGGGTCTACGAACAGGAGCTCTTCTCCGCCACCAACATCAAACGCAGCACCCAGAACCTGCGGCGCCTGGAGTTCTTCGAGGACGTCAATTTCAGCACTTCCCCGGGCACCGCCCCCCATAAAATGAACCTGAAAATCAACGTCAAGGAGCGTCCCACCGGCAGCTTCGGTCTGGGCGGCGGCTACAGCACCCAGGACAAGGTCGTCGGCATGATCGAAATCTCCCAGTCCAACCTGTTCGGCCGGGGCCAGCAGCTCAAGGCTCAGGGCGTCATCGGCGCGGTGGCCAAGCGCTACCGGCTGAGCTTCGTCGAGCCCTATCTCTTCGACCGCCCCCTGAGCCTGGGCATCGACGGCTATAACTGGGAACGGGAATTCGATGAATATACCCGCAAGAGCCGGGGCGGCAACATCAACCTCAGCCACCCCCTGCGCTGGGAGTACACCCGCCTCTACGGCTCCTACCGCTTTGAGAACGTCGATCTCAAGGACCTGGCCACCGACATCTCCCCGGTCTTGCAGGAGGCCGCCACCATTCATAATATCAGCGCCGCCTCCATCACCCTGCGGCGGGATTCCCGGGACGCCCTCTTCACCCCCACCCGGGGCTCCGATAACAGCGTTTCCGTGGAGCTGGCCGGCTTGGGCGGCGATGTGGCCTACACCCGTTTTGTGGCCGATTCCGGCTGGTACTTCCCCCTCTTCTGGGGAACCGTGGGTGTCCTCCACGGCCGTATCGGCTACATGCTGGCCAACCCCTGGGGCAAGCTCCCCGCCTACGAAAACTTCTACCTGGGCGGCATCGACTCCATCCGCGGCTACAAATACGCCGAAATCAGCCCCCGGGACCCCATTTACAACGACCGTATCGGCGGCACCAAGTTCATTCAAACCAACACCGAATTCCGTTTCCCCTTGTATAAAAAACTGGGGCTCACCGGCGTGGTCTTCTTCGACGCCGGCCAGGTCTATGCCGACAACGTCAGTTACTTCACCAGCATGAAGACCAGCGTGGGCACCGGCATCCGCTGGTATTCGCCCATGGGGCCGCTCCGGGTCGAATGGGGCTACAACCTCAACCCCTATTCCGGTGGCCGCCGCAGCAACTGGGAATTCTCCGTGGGCGGCGTGTGGTGATATAGTAAATAAGTCAGCCAGGTCATCAATGAAGATCACCTCCGGCCCCATCCCTCCGGGGGGGGCGGAGTGAAGCTCGAGGAGAGGCGGGGCTGCGGCCCCCGGTCCTCCCCTCGACGTAAGCTTTTCCATACACCGAATCATAACCGTTGCCAGTAGAGGGAGGATCAGGGGGCGGCCGCCGGGCCCGGCCCGCCGCCCCTCCTGCATCCCGCCCTGGAAATCATATCTCCCCAAGGAGGCAGTCGATGGCTTACAAAGTTAGCCGGATAGTACTTTTTGTTCTGATGTTCACCCTGGTGGCGTCCCTGGCCGGGGCGGCCGACGTCAAGATCGGCGTGGTGGATTCCATGGACGTGATCTTCAATTCCGCCGAAGGCAAACGCGCCCAGGACGCCCTGAAGCGTAAGGGTGAAGAGCTGGGCCGCGACCTGGAGCGCCGCCGCACCGACCTCGGCAAACAGGTCGAGGACTTCCAGAAACAGGCCGCCGTCATGAAGGAAGACGCCCTGAAGCGTAAGGGTGAAGAGCTGGGCCGCAAGGAAGAGGACCTGCGGCGTAAACTGGGGGCCTCCGAGCAGGAATTTGCCCAGATGCGGGAGCGGGAGCTCAAACCCCTGTTTGAGAAGTTCGACCGCGTCATCAAACAGATCGCCCAGGAGGGGAAGTACACCATCATCATGGATAAACGCGCCGCCATCGGTTACGATCCCTCCGTTGATATCACCGAAAGAGTGAAGAACGCTTTCGGGCGTTAGCTCCGGGCATGGAAGCCACCCTCGGTGAACTGGCCCGGTTGGTGGGGGGTGAGTGCCACGGCCCCCCCCGGCTGGTGATCCGCGGCATTGCCGCCATCGACCGGGCCGGCCCCGAGGAAATTTCCTTTATCGCCCATCCCCGGTACGAACGCCTGCTGCCGGATAGCCGGGCCGGCGCCGTGGTGGTCTCTCCGGCCCTGGCGCATCTTGACCGGCCCCTCATCGTCGCCGCCGACCCCTATCTGGCCTACGCCCGCATGGCCGCCTACTTCGCCCCCCCCCGGGAACAGTGGCCCGGGATCAGCGAGGCGGCCATCATCGGGCCGGGCGTCCGCCTGGGGCGGGAGGTATCCATCGCCCCCCTGGTCTATGTCGGCGAGGGGGCTGCCCTGGGAGACCGGGTCGAGCTCATGCCCGGCGTGGTTGTGGGCCGCGGCGTCCGTCTGGGCGACGATGTCCGCCTTTATCCTCAGGTGACAGTCCTGGAGGGCTGCACCCTGGGCTCCCGGGTCACCGTCCACAGCGGCGCCGTCATCGGCTCCGACGGCTACGGCTACGCCTTCGACGGCCACCGCCACCTGAAAATCCCCCAACTGGGGACCGTGGTCATCGAAGACGACGTCGAGATCGGCGCCAACTGCACCATCGACCGGGCCGCCCTGGGGGAGACCCGCATCGGCGCTGGCGCCAAAATCGACAACCTGGTGCAGATCGCCCACAACGTCACCGTGGGCGAACATTCCCTGTTGGTGGCCCAGGTGGGCATTTCCGGCTCCACCCGCCTGGGAAAATACGTCACCCTGGCCGGGCAGGTGGGCGTCGCCGGCCACCTCGAGATCGGCGACCGCGTCCGGGTGGGGGCCCAGTCCGGGGTGCCCAATTCCCTCCCCGCCGGCCAGACCTTCACCGGCTACCCGGCCCAACCCCATAAGGAATGGCTCCGCACCATGGCGGCCCTTCCCAAGGTGCCGGAACTCATAAGAAAAATCAAGCGATTGGAAAAACAGGTGGAAAACCTGACCGCAGCTTTGACCAAGGAGGCAGGTGTATGACCGTGCCGGAGCGACTGGCGCTGGAAGACATCATGCGCTATCTGCCCCACCGCTACCCCTTCCTGCTGGTGGACCGCATCTTGTCCATCACCCCCGGGAAGCGCATCGTGGGGTTGAAAAACGTCACCTTCAATGAACCCTTTTTCCAGGGACACTTTCCCGGTAAGCCCATCATGCCCGGTGTCCTCATCGTCGAGGCCATGGCCCAGGTGGGTGGGGTCCTGGCCTACATGTCGGCCCCCGAGGAGTACAGCAAACGCTACTACTACTTCGTGGGTCTGGACAACGTGCGCTTCCGCAAGCCGGTGGTGCCGGGAGACCAACTTGTCATGGAACTCGAGCTCCTCCGGGGAGGGCTGAAAAAGGTGTGGAAAATGCGTGGCAGGGCTCTTGTGGACGATACCCTGGTGACCGAAGCCGAACTCATGGCCGCCCTCACCGCCGAGGAGTTCGGCAACCATGGCTAACATTCATCCCACCGCCATCGTCGATCCCCGGGCCGAACTGGCCGCCGGCGTCACCGTGGGCCCCTTCAGCATCATCGAAGGCGGCGTGACCCTGGGCGCCGACACCCACATCGGCCCCCATGTGGTCATCAAAAGCTTCACCACCATCGGCGCCCGCTGCCGTATCTTCCAATTCGCCTCCATCGGGGAGATCCCCCAGGACCTGAAGTTCCGGGGGGAGGAGTCCCGACTTGTCATCGGCGACGACAACATCATCCGGGAAGGCGCCACCATCCACCGGGGCACCGCCGGCGGCGGCGGCCTCACCCGTATCGGCCGCGGCAATCTCCTCATGGCCTACGCCCACGTGGCCCACGACTGCCAGGTGGGCGACCGGGTTATCATGGCCAACGCCGCCACCCTGGCCGGACACATCACCGTGGAGGACAACGCCATCCTCGGCGGCCTCTCCGCCGTCCACCAGTTTTGCAAGATCGGCACTCACGCCTTCGTCGGCGGCTGCAGCGCCGTGGCCCGGGACATCCCCCCCTACTGCATGGCGGTGGGCAACCGGGCCAAGATCGTCGGCCTCAATCTGGTGGGCCTGAAACGCCAGGGTTTCCCTTCCCCCACCATCGAGGCCCTGAAAAACGCCTACGGCCTGCTCTTTAACTCCGAATTCACCCTCAAGGAGGCCGTGGATCAGGTTCGGCAACTCTTTCCCAGCCTTCCGGAAATCGGCAGGCTCCTCACCTTCATCGAGACCTCCGACCGAGGTCTGGCGCCGGTGGATGTCCGAGAAAATCGGTCTTATCGCGGGAAAGAGTAAGTTCCCCCTCATCTTCGCCCGGGCGGCCCGCGGCCGCGGCTATCAGGTCGCCGCCGCCGCCCACCGGGGGGAGACCGAACCCGCCCTGGAAACCCTGGTGGACCGCCTCACCTGGGTCTATGTCGGCCAACTGGGCAAGATTATCCGGTTCTTCCACCAGGAGGGCGTCACCCGGACGGTCCTGGCCGGCGGCCTTACCCGGGGCCGGCTGTTCACCCAACTCCGCCCCGACCTGCGCACCCTCAAGATCCTCCGTCGGGTGCGGGGCGGCGCCGACGACGCCATCCTGCGGGCCGTGGCCGCCGAACTCGAAGGCGAAGGCATCGCCGTAGTGCCCTCCACCCTCTTTCTCGACGAGCTGCTGGCCCCCGCCGGAGTGCTGACCCGCACCCGGCCCACCCCCGAACAGCTCGCCGACATCTCCTACGGCTTCACCGTCGCCAAGGAGATCGGCCGCCTCGACATCGGCCAGTGCGTCGTTGTCCGCCGCCAGGTGGTCCTCGCCCTGGAGGCCGTCGACGGCACCGACGCCACCATCCGCCGGGGCGGCAGCCTGGGCAAAGAGGGCGCCGTGGTCGTCAAGGTCAGCAAACCCGGCCAGGACCTGCGCTTCGACGTCCCCGCCGTGGGATTGGACACCATCGCCGCCATGGCCGCGGTCCGTGCCCGGGCGCTGGCCGTCGAGGCCGGCAAAACCCTGGTCTTCGACAAAGACGACATGCTGGCCGCCGCCGACCGGGCGGGCATTGCCGTGCTGGGCCTCACCGACGATCATCTGGAGGAGCTGTCCCCTCGCTCCCCGGGAGGGCCGGGGTAAGCGTATGCCGGCGTTCATCGGTCTCATCGGCGTCATCGTCGGGGCGGTGTTGACCGGCTTGGGCAATTATCTGTTGGCCCGCCGGAAGGATCGCCTGTCTGCCCGGGTGGCGGCGAGACTGGTGCGGGATGATCTCTACGGCGTCGCCTGTCTGCTGGAAGATGCCATCGATTCCGGAGTCTGGCCCCCCGGCGCACCGAAAGCCGTCGATCTGGGAGTCTGGAAGGAACAACGCCTCCATCTGGCCGCCGTGACCTCCTACAAGGAATACGGCACGATTATGCAGGCCGTGGTGGCCGTAACCCGCTTGCACAACTGGCTGGCCGGCCCGGCCGGCGCCGATGCCATCACCGACGCGGATAAATCCCGGCTGCAATTTTGGCTCAGCGATCTGTCCGCCGGCTTGGCGACCCTGAAAGACCTGGCGGCCTAGCCGGGGGCGGCCGGCCTGCCGGGCCGCATCGCACCTGCCCTCCCGGAAAATCGTCGCAAACCTTACATTGAGGAAAACCATGCTCCCCATCGGCCCCCTGATGATCGAACACCGTCTCATCGAACGTCTCATGCCCCTCATCACCGAGGAGGTCCGCCGCCTGGAGGATAACATCGCCGTGGACCCCCGCTTCGCCTTCGTCGACGCCTGGGTCATCGACGTGGTGGTGGACTTCATGCAAACCTACGCCGACCACTGTCACCACGGCAAGGAGGAAGGCATCCTGTTCGCCGCCCTGGAGAAGAAAGACCTGCGCCCGGAGCACCGCCGCATCATGGCGGAACTCACGCAGGAGCACGTTCATGGGCGCCAGCTCACCCGCTCCCTGGCCGCCGCCAAAAAACACTACCTCCAGGGCGACGAAGCCGTCCTCCCCGACATCATCCACAACCTCAAGACCCTGGCCGCCCACTACCCCCCCCACATCGTCAAGGAGGATAAACACTTCTTCCTCCCTTGCATGGCATACTTCAGCGACGCCGAAAAGGCCGACATGCTGGGCCGGATGTGGGAGTTCGACCGCCGGGTGATCCACGACAAATACAACCGCATCCTGGAACAACTCCAGAAAAGCCACCCCTGCGAACATGGGTAGGAGCCTGGCGGGGAGAGGGCTGAAGGCTCTCAGCCCTTCCCCCCCGCCCCGCCCATGGGAGTTTTATATGATCATCCGTAACGAAACCGCCTCGGATATCGACGCCATCGCCGCTGTCACCCGGGCGGCCTTCGCCCATCATCCCTACAGCAACCAGACCGAACAATTCATCGTCGCCGCCCTGCGGGCCGCCCGGGCCCTGACGATCTCCCTGGTCGCCGAACTCGGCGGCCGGGTGGTGGGCCATGCCGCCTTCTCCCCCGTAACCCTGACCGACGGCAGCGAGAACTGGTACGGCCTCGGCCCCCTCTCCGTGCTGCCGGACTGCCAACGGCAAGGCATCGGCACGGCCCTCATGCGGGAGGGCCTGGCCCTCCTGCAGGCCCGGGGAGCCCAAGGCTGCCTCCTGGTGGGCGACCCCCTGTACTATGAGCGCTTCGGCTTCCGCAACCTCCCGGAATTGACCCACGAGGGCGTGCCCCCCGCAAACCTTCTGGCCCTGCCCTTCGGACCTCACCCCCCCCGGGGCGTCGTCACCTTCCACCCGGCCTTCGCCGCCACCGCCTGACCGCAGGCCGGGGGGATAGGGGAAAACCCGGGGGAGTTCTGTGTGGGGGCTTCAGTGGAGCAGATGCCACCAGGATTCCAGCAAGGTTGGTGCGGTCGGTGCAGCTATCTCAAAATTCCATCATTCCGGCGCACGCAGACGGAAGACGCCCGGGCCTGACTTCTTGATATCCTTAGACATGATATCCAAATCATATCTGGATTTTTATCAGGACGGCGATGGGTGATGATATCGGCAGGACAGGTGGTGTACGTATCATATAATTTCTAAATTTCATGGTATATTCTCGAAAAACGACAGGTCCCAACGGGGATAACTCATGAAGACGAGCTTGCCAACGTGGTTGTGGGGAGTAATCGCCGTTGTCATCGCGATTGCCCTGGGGCTGCTGGACTGGCTCACCGGATACGAAATGAGCTTCTCGGTGTTCTATTTTCTGCCGGTGTCCTTGAGCGCCTGGTTTATGGGCCTCGGCGCAGCCGTGACCCTGAGTTTATTTTGCACATTGTTGTGGTTCGGAGTGGACTTCCTGTCGGGACATCAATACGTATCTCACTTTTATGCCGTCTGGAACACCTTTATCCATCTCATCTCTTTCCTGGTAATCGGCGGGTCCATAAACAAAATCCGGCGACAGATTGAGCATGAACGGGATACCGCCGCAGTCCTGGGCAAGTCCCTTGCCGAAACCAAGGTTCTTGAAGCCATTCTCCCCATCTGCGCCGATTGCAAAAAGATCCGCGACAAGGAAGGCCACTGGCAACAATTGGACGTCTATATCAGGAAGCATTCGAACACGCAGTTCTCGCATGGATACTGTCCTGAATGCGCCAGGAAGGCCTTGATCGAGGCAAATCTGCTTGACAAGGAATCCGAATAGGCTGAGGGACCCCGCAAAATCATTTGCGCGGTTTATGGCCGCGCGTAAAAGGGAGGGGATAACGGCCCGGACAGGACTCTGAGCAGATCTCACCAGATCCCGGGGATGAGCCGTGTGCGGGCCTTTGCAAACTCCGGGTAGCCCTCGACCTGAAAGAGCGTCCGCTCCTCCACGACGATCCGCCGGAGGATAGCCGGAAACAGCGCCAGGAAAAAGATGCCGACGGTCACCGGGTTCAGGAAGAACAGGGTGAGGCCGCCGGGCGCCAGGAGCATGCCGGTGCGGCCTTTTCCATTATTTTTTCCGCAAGTAGATGTCGTAGAAGTCGATGGTGGCGATTTTGCTGTAGTAGCGGTCCACCTTGTCCTGTGGGTAAATTTGCCGGAAAACGCTCTTGCCGAAGCTTCCCAGGATCAACATGTCGGCATTGACCGCGACGAAGTCATAAGCCTGGGGATTGGGGTTGTATAAGGTAATGGAGTCCGATGTCGCCTCCTGAAAGTAATACTCCGGCAGGAGATGGAAGCGGTGCTCATCGTCCAGAAATGGAAGCTCGTACTCCGGTGTTTCGATGAGCACGGTCCGGGGCACATTACGGTGCAGGTATTCCTCCAGGCGGTAGGGACTGTCTTGGGTCCGGCAGACAATATTCCCCAGGGTGTCGACCAGGGGGAAGGGAAAGAGGAAAATCACCAGGGACGCCAAGGCCGCTCCCTGCACCCAGAGCCGATGCCGGGGGGAGGCGGCCGCCGCCAGGCGCCGGGCGGCCTGCACCAGGACTGCGGCTGCCAGGGGACTGGCCAGGAGCAGGGCCGGCAAGGCAAACCGTTGCCAATAGACCGCCAACAGGTAAAAGAGGCTCCACAGGCCGAAGTTGATGGCCCAGTACTGCCCCCCCGGGGTGGTGCGCAGGGTCCGCCGCAACCGCCAAGCTCCCCAACAACCGGCTAAAAACAGGGGATGGGTCAACAGGTAGGCCCAACTCTCCGGGTAGATGCGGCCGATGGTGAAGGGTGTGAAGAATTCATGACACAGGAGCTGCTTCTGGTAAATAAAGTGGAGCACCGCCCCCGTCAGGCTCTTGAGGACCACCGCCTTCAAGGCCACGTAGGCCGTCGGTGGTATGAGAGCGCCCAGCGCCAAGACCGCCCCCACCCGCACCTGCCGCCGCCGGTCGCCCCAGTAGGTCAGGGTGGTCACTACCAGTGGCACCGCCACCGTGAAGGCATAGAATTCCTTGGCGGCGCAGGCCAGCCCCAACCCCAGCCCCCCCAGCAGGAAAAATCCGAGCCGTTCCTGCTGGAACCCCTTCAGGAAGAAATATGTCCCCGCGAGGAAACACCCCAGGGCGGGGATATCGCCCAGTACGCAGCGTCCCCAGTAGAGCAGATCAGTACAGGCCACAGACAGTCCCACCGCCAGCAAGGCCGCACCGGCCCCCACCAGCAGACGGGCGGCGAGATACAGGAAGAACAGGGTGGCCACTAGAAACAGGGCGGCCACCATCCGGGCGGTCTGGACCTCCACCCCGAAAATTTTGAAAGCCAGGGCCACCGGAGCGATGACCACCGGCCCCACACTGATGCGATTGTCGAAATCTTTGAGTTTATCGGGACTTTGCAGGGTCAGGGCGTAACGCCCATGCTGCGCCAGATTGGCGGCGGTTTCACAGAAGATCCCTTCGTCCCACCACATGGTGGGGTAGTTGGGCAGGTTGTAGAAGCTCGAGCCCAACACCAGCATCCACAAGATGACCGCCAGGCCGTAACGCATGGGTTTTTTCATGTTATCCACGTCCGCTGTCATGGTTTTCAGCTCGGTCGCCGTCGCAAAAGCAGGTATAGTGCCCCGGTCCCGCCGTCATAGGGCTGGGCGGTAGCAAAGGCCGCCACCTGGCGCCGGAAGCGTTTGGCGACCAGCCAGGTCTGCAGGTGATGCTTCAGCACCGGGAGATGATCGGGGGACCCCCGCCCCCGGCCGTGCACCACCAACACCACCCGGAAACCCCGCGCTCCGGCCCGTTCCAGGAAGGCTTCCAGGTGTTCCTTGGCCTGGGGCGCAGTAAGCCCGTGCAGGTCACACCAGTCCTGGATGGGAAAGGCTCCCGCCTTGAGGGCCCCCAGCAGCCGCGGATTCAGACCGGTGACGTGCCCCTCCACATACTCATCGGTAACGGAAAGATCAAACTTGCCTTTTCCGGCAACCAGGTCCGCCAGGCAAGCCAACGCTTCATCCTCTTCGTCCACCGGCGTCAGACCGCTCCGGGGCGCCGGGGTCTGGGGCACCGTAAAGGCCCCCTCTTGCGGAAGGGGCTGGACGGCCTGCATGGCTTCCGCAAACAGAGCCCCACCCTCGGGGGCCCGACGCCACCGCGCCCCGCTGGGCTTGGAGCTCAGACAAAGCCCCCGCTGCCGCACCATCGCCGCCAGGTCTTTGAACGGCTGATGAAAACCAGCGTTTGCAGCCGACCTCCGGTAGCCCTTTACACCCCGGCCTACCCCGTTTTTGGGAGCCATGGCGCGCCCTCCGCCCGATGAAAAAAGCCTGTCCCCAGCCGGGGACAGGCTTTTTTGCTGCTCTTCAGGAAAGAACTCGTTATAATCCCACAATGTTGCGGTGCAGTTCTTTGGTTTTTTCCCAGCGCGCCCGGTCACGTTCCGCCACCAGTTCCGCCAAACGATCCTGAATCCGACGATAGAAGGAAGAATTAATGTCCTCTCCCTGAGCATGGGCATCAATGAGTTTCCGATAGCAGTGGGTCATCTTGCCGATCATGGCGACCGCATACTCCCGGCCCTGCATCTTGATAGTGGCCAGCCCCAAATCCAGGTACTGTTTCAATTCATCCCCCAGGATGGCGAAAGCCACATTGGGGTTGTGATGGATGCGATCATTGATAGCATTGATGTCGTTGGGGCTGCACCCACGCCGGGACAGGACTTTGTGGCGCTGTTCGTCGGTGAGCAGGCAGAGGCGGAAGCAACTGCCGCTTCGATCCGGCCAGCCTTCGTACTCCACAATCTCGTTACCGTCCTCGTCGTAATAGACCTTGCGGATGTAGGAATCGGCGATGAGTTCATGGAAGATGCAATTCCCCACCCCGCCGATACAACGGTTGCCGTGGATGAGCACTTCGGTCTTGATCCCCAATTCATCCGCCTCAAGCTTGAAGCGGGTCAGCTTCTCCACGGTGTTGATCTCTGTGGAGGCCACGATCTGGGTGACCCCGTACTCCCGATACCGGGCCATTTCCTCCCGGGTTTGGATGTTGCAACCCACGCTGGCATGGATGATCAGATCGGGGAAGTTCGCATGAATCAACTGGATCAAGCCCGGGGTCTTGACGATGACGCCCTCGATGCCGTAATCCCGATATTTCCTGACCTTGCTGAGCACCAGATCAAACTTTTCCGGGGGCACCTCGGCGTTGAGGGCCACCCGGATTTTTCCCTGGAAACGCTGTGCGATGCGCACCGCTTCGCCGATCCGGCTGTCTTCCATCTCCCAGGCGCATTTGCGCCGGGAAAAGCCCTTGGCGCCCACATAAACCGCGTTGGCGCCCTGGTCCAGGACCGCCTCCACCATTTCCAGGCTGCCACCCGGGGCTAAAAGTTCATTAATCATTTTCAAGGCCTCCCTTAGGTTCAGTCATCCTCGAACGCGCCGATCACGACTCGGTGATCTGGCTGCCGATTAAACCTAGGGCCTTGTAACTGGCAAACAAGTGTCCTGGTTCCTTGAAAATAGTGTACTCCGTCGTTTGCCGGAGTCAAGGGGGTCAAGGGAAATTTGCCTGCCCCCGTCCCCACTCCGTCCCGTACTCCGGTCTGACCACCGGCAGTGCCTGGCCTTCCCCGGGCGGCACCCAACTCTACCGCTCCGGTGCGGCCGGTTAGCTGCGCAGATAGGTCAGGGCGATGACAAAGAACAAGCCGATCTCCACTCCCCAGGTTAGGGTGTAGATCAGCAGTTCCATAGTGGAACCGTAGTCTTCCTCCAGGAGAATGCGATTCGGTTCCCGTAAGATATCCCATGAAGTCAGCGGTGTGTTTTCCGTCACGTTCTCTTCTCCTGACAAATCCGCAATCCGTGTCTTTGAGTTCTCCGCCAGACCGTAGCCGGTAATGGGCCCGCGGGGTCGGGCGCTGAAAATTTGTGCATGTGAATTATATCATAAAGGCGTCGCTTAAAGAAGAAAATTTTGCCTGTTATAAATATTACGGAGCATGATCGCCACCGGATTGGAGATTACAGGTCTTGGGTCAGATATGCCGCTTGATGCTCTGCCAGATTTTCTGCAGGAACCCCGGCTCCTCCGGCTCTGCCGCCGGTCGGAAGTGACGCTCGGGAGCCTCCTCCCGGGCCAACTCTTTCAACAGTTCCCTTTGCCGATCGCTCAGGCTGCGGGGAATCACCACCTCCACCTGCACCCGCAGATCTCCCCGGCCATAACCCTTCAACGCCGGGATGCCTTCCCCGCGCAAGCGAATGATTTCGCCCGGCTGGGTGCCGGGAGGAATGGTAAGTTCGCGCTCGCCGTTTAAGCTGGGAATGGTGAGGCGGTCTCCCAACGCCGCCTGGGTGAAAGAAATGGGGAGCCGCAGGATCAGGTCGTTGCCCTCCCGCCGGAACAGCTCGTGGGGCCGCACATGAATGACGATATAGAGGTCTCCCGCCGGCCCCCCCAGCAGCCCTTCCTCCCCCTCCCCGTTCATGATCAGGTGGGTGTCGTTGTCGACTCCGGGGGGGATCTTCACCGCCAGTTTTTTCTTCTCTTGCACCCGTCCCCGGCCCTGGCAGGCGGCGCAAGGCTCGGCGATGAATTCGCCCGCCCCCCGGCAGCGGGGGCAGGTGGTGCTGATCCGCAGGAAACCGTGGGTCTGAGTGACGGCTCCCCGCCCTCCGCATTGGGGGCAGGTAATCTTCTGGGTTCCCGGGCGCTGGCCGCTTCCCCCGCACTGCCGGCAGTTCACCGTCCGGGGGATTTCGATGGTGACTTCGGTCCCCATCGCCGCGTCCAGAAAATTGATTTCCAGATCGTAGCGCCGGTCGCTGCCCGCGGCCGGTCCCGGCCGCCGCGTGCGGAAATCCCGAAACCCGAAGAGGTCTTCGAAAATATCCCCGAAGGCCCCGAAGATGTCGCTGAAATCGGTGAAACCGGTAAAGCCGGAGTCCTTCAGCCCCTCATAGCCGTATTGGTCATACAGCCGCCGTTTCTGAGAGTCGCGCAACACTTCGTAGGCCTCGGAAGCCTCCTTGAAGCGTTCCTCGGCTTCTTTGTTCCCCGGATTGCGGTCCGGGTGGAATTTCAGAGCCAACTGGCGATAGGCTTTTTTAATGTCGTCGTCGCTGGCGTCCCGCCCCACGCCCAGAATCTGGTAGTAGTCTTTTTTGTAGTTCACCATGGAATTTCAATCACAGCCGCCGACTTACGCCTTTGACTTTATCCTCCAGATGTACCGGCTTGTCCCGCCGGTCGTCGATTTTTATATCAGTGAGCACCCGCTGCACCTGCCGCCGGAAGGGCAGCTCGTGCAGGGCCCGGGCTACGGCCAACAGGGACTCTGCGTCCCCCTCGACGATCGTCCCCATGTCGGTGAGTCGGTGGGGAATATTGTGCTCCTGTAAGTAACGGACAACGTCGGCCACGTAATCACCCACGCTCACCTGTCCTGTACCCATCGGCACCACGCTGATTTCCATTAAGGCCATGACAGTTACCTCACCCGGTCAGGCGGAGCACACGGTCTGGGTGGCGTTTTTTACGGGGGGCCCCCGGTGGCGTTTTTTCATCACGCAACGGACCGTTTCTTTCAAGTCTTTGGTATCGTGGGTTTTCAATACCAGCCCGTCGGCCTCCAGGGTTGCCGTCGACGCCGGCAGGGTGTAAGTCGAATAAAAGACCACCGGGATTTCCCGCCGGGTGCCCTTGATGATCCGCAGGGTCTCCATTCCGGACATATCCGGCAGCAGCAACTCCAGGACCACCAGGTCGGGATTGGCGGTTTCCATCATCTCGATGGTTTCCCGGGCGCTCCCGGCCACCACCACCTCATACCCCTCCTCCCGAAGTTCTTCCTGGAACAGGAAGCGGATATGGGGGTCATTGTCGGCAAAGAGAATTTTGGTCATGGGGCGCTCCTTCCCTGGGCCTTCCCATACTTTTTTTTTATTATAAGCATCACTGAAAATCTTGTCCAGGGAAACGCCGCGCCACCCCCTAATTTGCCGCCGTTGCTGACTCGGGATGCCATAATTGTCGTTGCACCGTCTGCGAAGTCGCATTAACATGTAGTCACCGAGTGTTGGGAGGCGCCGGGAAGCGCCGCCATCCCTTTCCGGAGGATCTACAATGGACGTTTGGTTTTTATTGTTTGGAGCGGCCGGCGGGAAACCGGCCGGCCGCCGACGCGCTTTTTCCGTTTCGGCCCCGGGGTTGGGAGTGTGGCTGACGCTGGTGGCGGCGCTTACCGCCTCGTTGGGGATGCCTCTCCCGGCCGTCGCCGCCCCGGCGGCGGTGGACCACGCCCGTCACTTCACCCTCCGGGCCATCGAGCCCGACGCCGGGCGGGAAGAGGTGCGCCTCGTTTTCTCCCAGTTCGTCCCCCGGGAGATCCTCCAGAGCCGCCTGCAATTGCTGCCCCCGGTGAAGATCGACTGGCAGCGCTCCGCGGTGGACGACGCCGGCGTCCTCACCCTGCGCGGCGCCTTCAAGTACGGCGCCCGTTACCGGGTGACCCTCCCGGAAAACCTGGTGGTGGGCGGCCGTACCTATCGGCGTACGGTGGACTCGTTCTTCCTTCCCGATCTGCCTCCCCGAATCGAGTTCCTCGACCCCAAAAGCGTCATTGAACGGGACAGCCGCCAGATGCTCCAGGTCCGGGTGCGCAACCTCACCGCCATCCGCTATGAAAGCCTGCGACTGCCTCCCCTCTGCCTCCCCCAGGCCTTGTCGGCGGCGGTCGCCACAGAAAACTGGCAGGAGTTCGCCGGTCGCCTGCAGACCGCTCTGAAGCAGGCGGAGTCAGTGGTTCCCAAATCCCTCGCCTCTCTGGTCGCCCCCCTCCGGCAGGACCGCCAGCTGTTCTCCACCGCCGGCGAGCCCAACAAGCCCCGGCCCTTTTCCCTGCCGCTGACTTTCCGCCCCGATAAATCCCAGGGTGCCTTGGAACTCATCCGTCTGCAAGCCGCCCAACCCGAGGGCGTTAGCGCCGTCGACATCCGTCTCTTCCAGATCACCGATCTGGGCCTCACGTATAAAGTGAGCGCCGACGGCCTGTTGGTCTGGGTCACCTCCCTGCAGGCCGGCGCCCCGGTGGGTGGAGTCCGGCTTTTCGCCTTCACCCGGGAGGCCGAGGTCTTTCCCCTGGGCGCCGCCGACAAAGACGGCATCCTGATCTTCACCGGTGGCGAGCTGGCGGGGCTATCCGTCAAGGAACCGGGCCGTTTCACCCCGGTCACGCGCCGGCTCGCCCACCCGGATATCGCCTTTGTACTGGCCCGCACCAAGGATGACGTGGCCTTCATCGAAGTCAGGCCCGCGGGCGGCCTCAAGCCCGAGGGCCTCCGCCAGGTGAGCGGCGACAGCGCCTGGCGCACCCTGAACGGCTCGCTCTTCACCGAACGCGGCGTCTATCGCCCCGGTGACACCATTCACTTCAAGGGCGCCGTCCGGGAGTACCAGCGCGGCCGGATCACCACCCCCGGAGAACTCGCCTGCACCTTTGAACTCACCAGTCCCAAGGGGGACAAGGTCTTCTCCTCAGAGGCCGATCTATCCGATTTCGGCACCGCCGCCGGGGATATTCCCGTGGAGCCCCACTGGCCCCTGGGGGTCTACACCCTCACCCTGCGTTATGATCCGGGTATCCCCGTCGCCTCCGGGGAGAACGCCGACACCCCGGCGGCCGCTGACCAGGACGAATCCCCGGCCGCGCCGAAAAAGGAACCCTTCACGGCCACCACCACCTTTCAGATCCAGGAATTCAAGCCACCCCGGCACTTTGTGGAGATCGCCTTTGCCGCCACCTCCCGCCCCCAACAGGACCTGGTTAACCGCCCCGGCGTACAGGAGTTTGTCCGCATCACCATTTCCGGGGCCTATTACGCCGGGGGGCCGGTGAAGCATGGCCAGGTGCGCTGGAAGATTTTCAAAGCCCCCACCAGCTTCCGGGTGAAGGGTTTCGACGACTTCACCTTCGGCTGCGAGGAGAAAGACCAGGGTGAACTTATCGAGTCCGGCCAGGCCGTCCTGGACGAGGCTGGCAAGACCGACTTCGAGTTTCCCCTGGACCGGGCCGTTTTGGCCGGTCTTCACGGCCTTTCGGTGGTAGCCACGGTAGTGGACTTTGACGGGCGGGCGGTGGCCGCCACCAAGGTGTTCCTGGCCGACCCCGAGGTCCTGGTGGGTCTCAGCTCACATCCCCGCACCGTCCAGGCCGGACAACCCCAGGTCCTGAAGGCTGTCGTCGTTCGCCGGGGCCAAAAGCTCACCCGGGGCTCCCTCCAGGCTGAAGTCCTGCAACGGGGCGGCACCTACGTGGCCAAGCGCAACGAGGTCGGCGACGTCTTCTGGGACTACCAGGACATCTGGCGCCGCGTTCTGGCCAGCGACCTCTCTCTGGAAAAAGGCGAAGCCTCTCTTAACTTCGACTTCGCCTACGGGGGCGACTACCGGATCGCCTTCACCTACACCGACGACCACGGACGCAGCTTCACTTCCGCCACCCTCTATGAGGTCAGCGGCGATCTCTACTGGCAGGACTACGACAATCGGGACAAGTCACACCAGACCCTCCCCCTGGCCGCCGACCAGGACGCCTATGCCCCCGGGCAGCAGGCCCGCCTCCGGGTGAGTCCCCGCCGCACCGTGACCTATTACCTGGTGACCGCCGAACAGGGCGGCGTCCTGGACCATCGGGTCGTGGCCGCCGGACCTCATTTCAAGGAAATCCCTTTGGCCATCAAAGCCGCCTATGCCCCCAACGTCTACGTCTCCGTCCTGGGCCTCACCCCCCGGGGGGAATTTCCGGTTTTTGCCGGCCGCTATGACACCGAGGCCCCCGGCTTCTTCTGGAACACCCTGAATCTTCCGGTGCGCCTGGACGCCGACCCCCTCACCGTCAAAATCAGCCCCGGTGCCAAAGACCTTCAGGCCGAACCCGGGGCCTCCGTGGACCTGGACTTCACCGTCCTGGCCCCGGACGGCAAAGGAGTGGAGGCGGAGCTGGCCGTGGCCGTGGTGGACGAACGGGTGTTGGCGCTCACTGCCTTCAAAACCCCCACCCTGGATCAGCTCCTGAAGTTCGACCGCCCCCTGACGGTTTTCACCGGCGAGCTTCGTACTCTTCTCATGCACCAAACCCCCTTCTCCTTTGCTAAAAATGAACCCCTTACCGGCGGCGGCGGTCTGGAGCCGGGAGCCGAAGGCCTCATGGGGAAACTCCGCAAGCGCTTCGATCCCGTGGCCTATTTTACTCCCGCCCTGCGCACCGACGCCGCCGGCAAAGGCCGGGTCAGCTTCACCCTCCCCGACACCCTGACCACCTACCGCGTCTATACCGTGGCCCTGGACCGGGGGGCCCGCTTCGCCAGCGCCGAGAGGCCTCTACTGGCTGTCAAGGACTTCTATCTGGAGCCGGGAATGCCGGCTTTCTTCACCCGGGGGGATACCTTCCAGTTTCAGGTCACCGCCTTCAATGGCACCACCGCCGCCGGTCCGGTGGAGTTCTCCGCCGCCGCCGAAGGCGGCCTGAAGCTCAAGGCCCAGCCTCCCACGGCTACCCTCCCGGCCAAAGACAGCCTGGCCCTGGCCGTCTCCGGGGAGGCCGCCGCCCCCGGCCCCGCCCGCGCCCTCTTTACGGGGAAATTCCAGGGGCGCACCGACGCCGTGGCCGAGGACCTCAAGATCAACTCCGGCCACCTGCGCGACACCAATGTCCTCCTGGGCTCCGTCTCCACTCCCGGCGATCTGCGACTGTCCCTGCCCGACTCCTGGAGCAAAATCCCCTGGAACGACGTGGGGCCCCAAGAGGTCCAGGCCGTCCTCACCCTCACCGGCTCACCTTTCCTGCGCCTGAGCCGGGCTCTGAACTATCTGCTCACCTATCCCTACGGCTGTGTGGAACAGACCGCCTCCGGCGTCATGGCCCTGGCCGCCCTGTCCCAGGCCATCAACGACGGTCTGGTCCCGGGAGTGGACGCGGCCAAGGTGAAAAAATACCTGCGGGCCGGCGTCGGCCGGCTCCTCAGCTTGCAACTGCCCTCGGGCGGCTTCGCCTATTGGCCCGGCCACACCCAGGTCCATCCCTGGGGTTCGGTTTACGCCGCCGTAGCCCTCGCCTTGTCCGCCAAACAGGGTCTGGACCTGGGCGCCGACGCCCTGAAAACGGCCCAGAGCTATCTCGTCAGCCAGATCCGCAGTCCCAATCCCCCCGCCACCCTCAAGGCCTTCGGAGCCTTCACCCTCAGTTTGCACCAGGCCCTGGACCGGAACGTTTTCCACCTCCTGTGGCGGGACTATCCCAAACTCCACCGGGAGGCCAAGCTCCTGGTCCTGTTGGCCGCCCACCGCGCCGGTCTGGCGCCCCCGGCTGAACTGCGGGCCGCCCTCAAGTCCCTCCTCGGCGCCAAAGGCTCTCCGGGGGAAACGGAAGGGGACGAGGACTTTTACGGCCCCTACCGGACGCCGGCCCTGGCCCTCCTGGCCGCCAAAGAGCTGCTCCCGGGGGACCCCCTCACCGAACAGGCGGCCCTCTTTCTGTTGGGGGGCCTGGACAGCCAGGGCATCTGGACCTCCACCAGCGACACCGGCTGGGCCTTGTGGGCTTTGGGCGACTACTTCCAGGGGGCCCGTTTCAGCGCCGAACCCCTGGAGATCGGCTTCAACCAGCCCGGGGCCCCAGCCCACCGGCTCACCCTTGACCCCCGGGGCTTCCGCACCGTCTCCCTGGACCCCCGCCTCCTCGCCCGCACCAAAAACCTCCAGGTGGACCTCCCCGCCGGCCGGACGGTGCTCTATCAGTTGACCCTCACCGCTCCCCGCCGGGATCTTGACGCCCAGGGGGCCGCCCAGGGCGTCAAGGTCAGCAAATCCATCAGGAATCTGGACGGCTCCGACCGCATCAGGGTGGGCGATCTGGTGAAGGTGACCGTCTCGATGGATTTTATGGGAAAAATGGAACGCTACGTGGTGCTGGACGATCCCCTCCCGGCCGGTCTGGTGGCGGTGAACAGCGCCTTCACCACTGAAGAGCCCACCCCCGACCAGGACCAAGCCGGGGACTTCGATTACTTCACCGCCGAAGGGCGTATCCGCTTCCGGCCCAACTTCTTCGAACTCCGGGAAGACCGCGTGCTGGCCTTCCGTAATCAGGTCTGGTGGGGGCAGCACCAGTACGAATACTTCGCCCGGGCCGTCTGTGCCGGCCGCTTCGTGCTCCCCGCCACCAAAGTGGCGGGCATGTACACCCCCGGTCTTGTGGGCTACACCCCCCGGGGCTCCGTCCAGATCGAGGCCCGCTGATGACCTTCGGTAGCCGCCCCTCCCGCCGGGCCGTCTGGCTGGTCGCCCCGGCCTTGGTCCTGCTGCTGCTGATAGTGGGAGGGGCCTTCCTCTGCCGCCTCGATCCCGCCGCCCTGACCCCCCCGGCCGGCCCCCTGGTCCTGGACCGCCGGGGCGAGGTCCTCCGCCTCCTCCCCGACGCCCATGGCCGCCGCGGGCTGCCGCTGCCGCCCGGGGAACTGCCGTCCCTGGTCGCCGCCGCCTTCCTGGCCGCCGAGGACGGCCGCTTCTGGTGGCACCCCGGCGTCGATCCCCTGGCCCTGGCCCGGGCCGCCTGGGACAATCTGGTGGCCGGAAGAGTAGTCTCGGGGGCGTCTACCCTTACCCAGCAACTGGCCCGCCTGGCCGACCCCGGGCCCCGCACCTATGGCCGCAAGGTCCTGGAAATGCTCCGCGCTCTGCATCTGGAACTGACCATGAGCAAGATGGAGATCCTGCGCTGCTATCTGGACCTGGTGCCCCTGGGTCGGGGGCTCGTCGGCGTGGAGACCGCCTCTATGGCCTACTTCGGCAAATCCGCCGCCGACCTCGCCCCCGCCGAGGCCGCTGCCCTGGCCGCCCTGGCCCAGGCCCCCTCCCGGCTGCAGCCTGCCGGAAAGAATCGGACGCGTCTTGAAGCCCGGCGTAACTGGGTACTGACCCGCCTGGCCGCCCGGGGTGACCTCACCCCCGCCGAGGCCGACCTCGCCCGCCGGGAAGCCGTGCCCACGGCCCCGGCTCCCGCCCTGGCGAACTTCCGGGGGGCGGTGGGACCTCACTTCGTCGATCTGGCAACGCGGCGCTGCCAGCCGGGGCCGGGGAGAGCCGCCGTCCTCAGAACCACCCTGGATACCGATCTGCAGCGCCGGGCCCAGGCCCTGGTGGCCTCCCACCGGGGCCGCCTGCGGGCCGTGGGCGCCTCCCAGGCCGCCGCCGTCATTCTCCATAACCCCACCCGGGAGGTCCTGGCCTTGGTGGGCTCCTTCCACTACGGTCCTCGGGACCAGGGTTACAACAACGGCGCCGTCGCCTGGCGCTCCCCCGGCTCCACCTTGAAGCCCTTCCTCTACGCCCAGGCCCTGGACGCCGGCTTTTTCGCCTCCGGCGTCCTGGAAGACGTGGAGCGCCACTACCGCACCCCCCAAGGCGAGTTTATCCCGGCCAACTACGACCGTTTCGCCCACGGCCCCGTCCCCTTCCGGGAGGCCCTGGGGAACTCCCTCAATCTCGCCGCCGTCAGCCTCCTCAATGAAATCGGGGTGCCGAACTTCTACCACACTCTGAGCCGCCTGGGCCTCATCAACCACCCGGAACGATCCCCCGACCACTACGGCCTGGGGCTGGTGGTGGGCAACCCCGAGGTCAGCCTTCTGCAGCTCGCCGCGGCCTATGGGGCTCTGGCCGCCGGCGGCCGGCACCGCCCCCCCAAACTCCTGCGCGACGCCCCCGATATCCCCGGGGAACAGGTTTTCTCCCCCCAGGCGGCCTACATTGTCAGCGACATCCTGGCCGATCCCCTGGCCCGGGCCCGGTCCTTCGGCGGCTCCACCGCCATGAACCCGCATTTTCCCCTGGCCCTCAAGACCGGCACCAGCACCCATTACCGGGACTGCTGGGCCGTGGGATACACCCCGGACTACACCCTGGCCGTCTGGGTGGGCAATTTCGACGGCCGGCCCACCGCCAAACTCAGCGGCGCCGCCGGTGCCGCCCCCCTCCTGGCCGATTTGGCGGCCGACCTCTTCCGCCTGGGGCTGCCGCCCCCCTTCACGCCCCCTGAGGGCGTCGCCGCCCTCACCGTCTGCGCCTTCTCCGGCCTGCCGCCGGGCCCCGACTGCCGTCACCGTCGTCGGGAGGTCTTCGTCGCCGGCCGGGAGCCCACCCGGGTCTGCACCTACCACCCGGACCCCGCCCCCTGGCACCGCATGCCCGTAGACTTCGCTGGCTGGCTCCATCGGCGGCACACCCGGGACGGTGCCGGCCGTTTCCGTCTCACCGGCTTTTCTCCGGACCTCACCCTGGTCTTTGCCGCCCCCCTGGCGGCTCCCCCGGAGTCTCCGTTGCGCCCCGGCTCCCCCCTGCACCTGGGCCGCGACCCTCTCGCCTGGCGGCTGCCCCCCGCCGCCCGGCCCGGTCCGTCCCCGGAGACTCCGGTGGCCATCGTCTACCCCCTGCCCGGCGACCATTTTCTGCTGCTCCCGCCAGCCCCTACCGTGCGCCTCACCCTAAAGGCCGTCAGCCGCCGGCCCGTGGCCGCCGTCACCTGGTTTATCAACGGCCGGGAATATGCTTCCACCGGCCCCCCTTATGAGGCGGCGGTGGAGCTTCCCCGCGGCCGCCACCGGCTCCTGGCGGTCAGTTCCGAAGGTTTGGGGGATAGCCTGGAGATCGACGTGCAGTGATCGGTGGTCCGCATCCCGGCACTGCCGGGGTTTCGTTGCATCGACATCTAGCGGTTATCGAAAGTTTTTTCCTATCTAGCCCTCATCCTGACCTTCTCACCTGAGGTGAGGAGGGACCACACGGAAGATACTTTCGAGAACTGCTCTAGGTGGGCCCTCACGGGCTTTTCCTGCCACATCACCGGCGTACGGGTCCGTACCCGGCGATTCGGACGGTTAAGCTATCTAGCCGGGAGCCAAAGTCGGAAGGCCAAGGAAGATAATGCTAAGGTGCAGTCTATTGACAACAGATGATATGCTTTTCGCTGCAAGGAGAAAAGCATGTGGAAACCCAAGGACTTGCCTGAGGGCGCTTTGGAGAGGTTGGCGACAGGGCTGAAGCCGGCCAAGACCACAGCCGAATTTCAAAGTGTGCAATGCCTCTGGTGGCGAGCTTCCCGGAAGGTTAATGCGGAGCAGGTGGCCACGGCCATTGGCTGACATCCCAATTCGGTTCGCAAACTACAAGCCAGATACTTCCAGGCAGGGGAAGCAGCACTCAAAAGAGGTGGAAGTGGAAAAGGAGGCCGTTATTATCAAAATTTGACCCTGGAAGAAGAAAGGCAGTTACTCCAGGAATTCCTGGCCGAGTCGGAGAGAGCCGGTATCTCCGTCTGATGTTTCATACCGGGTCGCCGTCAATCGGTTACTTTCTTTCATTTCCAGTGTTCGCGAGGAACCTCTCTTTGGTTCGGGGGCCTGGCCGCCGTCGACGCCGTCCTACGGCGCCTCTTCAACGGCTGCCCCCTGATAACGCGAGCCTTTGAGTTTCTGGGTCAGCTTCTCGGCCTCCGCCCGGCTCTTGACTTTGTCGCTGCGCACCACGTAGACGGCGCCGTTCTTGTCCTTGCCGGTGCTTAAGCTTGCCGCCAGTCCCTTCTGCTTCAATTCCGCCATGGCCCGTTGGGCCTCCTGGGTGTTCCGGTAGGTGCCGATCTTCAACCGGTAGCTCTTCGCCGCCACTTTGACCGCCGGCTGCGGTTGGGATTCTGTCCCCGGCGCTCCGGTCATGGAAGCCGTCTGGACCGCGGCAGCGCCCTTGGCCTTGGGTTTTGCCGGCTTGGGGGGGCTCCCCAAACTGTTCTGAAATTTGAGCCTGGCCGCCACCGATTCCTTCTCAGGCTTCTCTTTTACGACGGCCTTGGTCTTTTCCGGAGGTTTGGCGGGCTTGCTTGGCTTGCGGGCGGCTTGCTTGGAGACAGGAGCGGGCTTGTTCGCCGCATTTTCCGCCGTCAGGGCAGGTGTCATGGCCGATACCACCGGGGCGGGCGGAGTGTCGGTTTTCGGCGCGGCCGTCTTGCCTTCCGGGGCCGGCGTCTGGGTGGGTGAAGCTTGTTGCACGGGCGTCGGCGCGGTGGCCGTTCCCGGGACGATGCCTTCCTTTGCCGCCGTCTCTGTCATCACCCCCCACTTCGATAACAGGCGGGTCACCTCCCCTTTGCCCACCAGTACTCCCAAAACAAAGATCCATACCAGACTCACCGTCAGCACCAGTCCGCCAACGACCAACTGCTTGAAACCCAGGACCAGCTTGAATGCCTCCCTGTCATTCCGCGCCTGCTTCCCGGCGGCCATCGCTCCCCCTTCTTGGTAAACAGGTTACATACTATCCGGCGCTTCCACCCCCAGAAGCTTCAACCCATGATCCAGAACTGTCTTGATACCCGCCACCAGGTTGAGCCGCGCCTGGGTCAACTCCGGCGAGTCGGAAATGAAGCGATGCTTGTAATAATAACTGTGCAACTGCGCCGCCAGGTCCGTGAGGAAATAGCTGATGCGGTGCGGTTCCAGATGGCGGGCCGCCATCTGCACCACGTCGGGATAGGTCGACAGCAGCTTGAGAATGGCCACTTCCTCCGGCAGGTTCAAGAGGGCCAGCACCGCGTCATCCGGCGGCTGTCGGCTGATGCCCCGTTCGGCCGCCGTCCGGAAGACGCTGGCCAGCCGCGCGTGGGCGTACTGGACATAATAGACCGGGTTCTCCGAACTCTGCTTTTTCGCCAGCTCCAGGTCGAAATCCAGTTGAGCGTCGCTGCGCCGGGACAGATAGATGAAACGGGCCGCGTCCTTGCCCACTTCGTCGATCACCTCCCGCAGGGTCACGAAAGTGCCCCCCCGGGTGGTCATGGCCACCGGCTGGCCCTCCCGCAGCAGACTCACCAGTTGCACCAGGATAATCTTGAGGCGCTCCCGGTCCACCCCCAGGGCCTCCACCGCCGCGCTCAACCGGGGCGCATAGCCGTGGTGGTCTGCCCCCCAGATGTCCACCACCCGGTCGAAACCCCTCTGGAATTTCTGCCAGTGATAGGCGATGTCCGATGCAAAGTAAGTGGTCACCCCGTTCTGCCGCCGCACCACCCGGTCTTTTTCGTCCCCGAAAGCCGTGGCCTTAAACCACAGGGCCCCCTCCGCCTCATACAGGTAGCCCTGGTCCTGCAGGCGGGCGAAGGCCTCCTCCACCCGGCCTTGGCTGAACAACTCCGCCTCGCTGAACCAGGAGTCGAAACGCACCCCGAAATCGCTCAGGTCTTGCTTTATTTCCTCCAGAATGGCGTCCCCGGCGTATTGCCCCAGCCGCAGCAGCTCTTTTTCTCCGGGGTCCCCCGCCGGCGGCTCTCCCTGGGCCGCCTGGTAGCGCCGCGCCAGGTCAACCATGTAGTCGCCCTGGTAGCACGTCTCCGGAAAGTCCACCTGGTCCCCGGCAAGCTGCCGCAGCCGCAAAAACAGCGACAGCCCCAGGTTCTTGATCTGGGTCCCCACGTCGTTGATGTAATACTCCCGACTCACCCGGTAGCCCGCTGCCGCCAGGATGTTGGCCAGGGCGTCTCCCAACGCCGCCCCGCGTCCGTGTCCCACGTGCAGGGGACCGGTGGGGTTGGCGCTGACAAATTCCACCTGCACCCGGCGGTTTTGCCCCAGATCGCTGGCCCCGTAGGCTTCGCCCTCCCGCAGGATGTCCTTCAGGACCTCCAGCCAGTAGGCGTCCTCGATGAAAAAGTTGATGAACCCCGGACCTGCGATCTCCACCCGGGCCAGCATCCCCGGGGGCGCCTCCAGGCTCCCGATGATCATCTCCGCCAGTTGCCGGGGGGGCCGTCGGGCTATTTTGGTGAGGGTCATGGCCGCATTGGTGGCGAAATCCCCGTGTTCGGCGATCTTGGGGATCTCCACCTGCACCTCCGGCAACGCCGGCAGGTCCAGCGCCTTTTCCCGTTGGAGTTTTTCCAGGCCCCGGGTGACCACCCGGAGCAGACGTTTTCGCATGTTCATAAAATATCGATCAGCGCTCTTGCGGCACGGAAAAAATCAGTTCTGCGGCGTCTTCTTCCCCGCCTCCCGAACGGTCACATCCTTGCTGTATTCGGGGCAGTGGCCCCCCGTAAAGGAAAACTTTTTCTGGCAGGTCTCCCGCCAGGCGCATTTCAGACAGAGGAGCGGCTCCTGTCCTGTATGTATCTCAGACATCGTCATCACCTATATAACGCTTGCTGTTGCTGTTTCCCAGCAGACAGTGGACTTCGTAACTGATGGTCTGGGCCCACCCCGCCAGCTCGTCGGCGGTAATTTGTTGGCCCTCCTGGTTGCCCAACAGGGTCACCGGCTCGCCCGCCTGGACCCCGGGGATATGGCTGACCTCCACCATCGTCAGGTTCATGCAGACCCGGCCCCGGATGGGCGCCCGCCGCCCCCGGATCAAAACCTCCCCCCGGTTGGACAGCAGCCGGCTGTAGCCTCGGCAGTAGCCCACCGGCAGTACCGCTATGGTGCAATGTCCCGGGGTGACATATGTACACCCGTAACTGATGCTCGCCCCCGGCGGCAGTTGCTTTACTTGGATCACTTCGGTCCGGAAGCTCATCACCGGTTTGAGGGCCACCGGCGGCGGCGTCTCCGCCGGGGGGGAGCCGTAGAGCATGATGCCGGCCCGCACCATGTCATGGTGGGCGTCGCGCATCTCCAAGATGCCGGCGCTGTTGGCGATGTGGCTCACGGGCAGCGCCCAGCCCCGGCCCCGGGCTTCGGCCACCAGAGCGTTGAACTGGTTCAACTGCTGTTGAGTATACGCCTTGTCGGCCCAATCCGCCACCGCAAAGTGGGAGATGAGGCCCATAATCTCCAGCTCCGGCAAAGTCGTCAGCCATTCCAGCAATTCCCAGGCCTCCTCCGGCAGGAGCCCCAGTCGCCCCATGCCCGTCTCCACCTTGACGTGCACCCGCACCCGCCTCCCCTGGCTGCGGGCCTGCGCCGCCAGGGCCTGGGCCACCTCCCGATGGTAGAGCGCCACCTCCAGGTCCTGCCCCACCACTGCGGCCGCCTGGGACGGCAGAATGCCCATGAGCAGCAGGATCGGCGTTCCGATCCCCACCGCCCGCAGTTGCACCCCCTCTTCCAGGTAGGCCACTCCCAGGTAGTCCACACCCTCCCGTACCAGCGTCCGGGCCACGGGCACCAGGCCGTGCCCGTAGGCGTCGGCCTTCACCACCGCCATGATGCGGGTCTCCGGGGCGCAGTACCCCCGCAACTGACGAAAGTTGTGCCTCAACGCGTCAAGGTCGATGACGAGGTCGAGCATAAGGTGTTTTCCTTCACCAGAGTTTGGTTCGGACGGCACAGGGCGCTTACCGGTCCCAAAGGTTGAGCGCTTCAGATTAATTTAAACTCGAAGGCCTTGCCTGAGTGGAAGGCATCGGATTCATTGAGATCAAATATTTTTATGTTCCGATTCAGAGCTGTGTGCTTGACATCCTCCTTAACCGGTCCGAAGGTAAAGATCCAGCCTTTATCATAGCCAGCCTTGCCAATATTTTGATCTAATTTATAAATATCATGTATATTGACTGAATCCTTTATTTCAATTCCGATATTTTTGCCAAGCTTTTGTTTTTTTATCTTATTTTGGATAACCATATCAAAGCCGTTTTTCGTTGCATTTACGAGTTTGGCAACCCTTAATCCACTAGTTTCAGTAAATAAATCAATTAATCCCTGTTCCGCAAAGGCATGTTTTTCGATGGGAGAGGGTGCGGCGAAGGCCTGTTGAAAGGTGTGGGCAGGTGGTATCCCTATTTGAATGGGGTACTCCCAATCCATGGCCAGTGGGCAAAGGATGTCGGCCAATTGCGGCTTATCCGTTTTATGACGGATGGTGACAACATTAAAGCCGCTCATGCGGGGTTCCTGGGGATAGTCGTAACGGCGCGCCCACCAGCCGGTATTCACATAGGACAGACCGTGCATCGGCTCAATCCCGGGGTTATGGGTGTGGCCGGTCACCAGATATTTAATGTGCGGTTTCTCTTTCCTCAGATATTTAACAAACTTGTCGGTTTGTTTTCTCGGCGCCGATTCAAAATCCCCAAAGATACCCAAAACAGATATATATTGGCTGTAATCTCCCAGAGAAGTAATAAGACTGATGAACTTTTCCTGTAAAAACTTATTGCTGGAGAGGGCGGCAAAGATTTCACTATTTTTAAAATCAGTCAATACCTTTGACCAGGCGGTTTTTATTCTGAACTTCAACACCTGTTCGGATACCGCCCCGATCCTCTCGACTATCCACTTCAGGGCCTGCAAAGGCGGATGGACATATTCAATTGCGGTCAGGAACTTGATATCTCCATGATTGAAATTCACAATTTTGCATTTCTTTGCCGCCTCCACCTGGAGCTTATTGAGCAATTCTACGACGATACCGTCTCCATAAGAAGGAAAATCATACTTCTCTTGAAAGTTTAATTCATCAAATCTATGTCCATGACAGGCATATACACCATACTGATCCCCAATAATGTCGTTCTCGCCCTTTTGGACCCCGATATCCCTAAGAAATTCCTCCCCGGCCTGGGTGATGCCAACTAACCGATCGTGATTGCCCGGAATCCAGGTGATCGTGACCTTATTGATATTATTCAAGCTGTCGAAAAATGGTTTATACTTCGCTTTTATGCCGTTGAGAATAGTTTTAACCACCCGTTCAACCGGATAATCAATAGAGTCCCAGGGCCTTATCTCCGCCGGGACAAAGTCTTCCTGGGAGATTCTGACCAGCCAGTAACACGATCTAAGGACATCGAAGATGTCTCCCAGCAGAACGATCTCGATCCGGTCAGCAGTTGGGGCCGTTTTTTTCACATATTCCACGAATTTTCCCAAAGCCTCCAGGGGGACCGGCGGGGCCAGGGTCTGATCCGTAAGGTGAATATCGCTGACAAACATTAACATGGCTGCTGATCCTCCTGGCAGCAATACTAGGGGGGCGAAGGAAAATCACCGTGCCAACTGCTCAATCAGCCTCTTGGCCGTATTGATGGGGATGGCGAAGCCGATCCCCTGACCCGGCGCCACAATCATGTTGTTAATGCCGATCACCTGGCCGGTGAGGTCCAACAGCGGCCCGCCGCTGTTGCCCGGGTTGATAGAGGCGTCCGTCTGGATAAAGTCGCCGTAGCTGCCCCGCCCCACCCCCCGCCGGCCGGTGGCGCTGATCACCCCCACGGTCACGGTATGCTCCAGCCCGAAGGGGCTGCCGATGGCGATGGCCCACTGCCCCACCTTGATCCTGTCCGAATCTCCCAACACCGCTTCCTGGATGCCTTTGGCCGGAATCTGGATCAACGCCAGATCGGTCCGGGGGTCGCTGCCCACCAGCCGCCCCGGCACGGTGCGGCCGTCGTTGAGGCGCACGGTGATGCCCTGGGCCCCCGCCACCACGTGGTGGTTCGTCAGCACCAGGCCCCGGCGGTCCACGATCACCCCGGAGCCCTGGCCCACCTGTTTCTGCCGCAAAGACCGCGGTGGCATCATCTCCCGAAAGAAGCCCTCAAAGGGCGTCCCCCGGAAAAAATCCTCAGGCATGTCGGGGAACGGGCTCACCTGCACCACCCGGGTGCATTGCAGGCTCACCACCGCCGGCGACACCCGGTCCACCACCCGGATGAAATCCTCCTGCAACCCCAGGGCGGACACCGCCCCCGCCGCGTGCCCCGGGCTCATCCCCGCCCACAGCATCAGGCCCACCAAAATCCATCGGCCCCACATTACCGCCTTGCCTCTCGCCCTCATCGAGATTCCCCCCTGCGCGCCTATTGTTCACGCGGGCAACAACAGCGGCGGCGCGGCCACCTCCGGCGCCGGTCCCACCACCTTCCTCACCTCCGGCGGGATGACGCTCTCGGCCAACGCCAGCAGCGGGTAGCCTGCCGCCCGGGACCAGTCCGGGCCCGTCGCGATCTCCCAAGGCGCCATCTTGACGCCGCCGTCGCCCCCCAGGGCCATGCAGACCGCTGGCCCGCACTCCTCTGGCCGGGTCCAGAAGATCGTCAGCCCGCATTCCGCACCGCCCCCCGCGGTGGCCCAGCCCGTCAGGAAATATTCGTCCCCCTGGGGAAACCGGATGATCAGACCCTCGCCCCGCCAGCACGGCGACAGCACCTCCAGCCGCACCGGCGCCATCCCCGCCGGCACGTTGGCATTGGGCCTCACCCGGCAGTCAATATATTCCCGGCCCATCGCCCCCCATCTCCACCAGCACCTTTAACACTCCCCGTTGCCCTGCAAAACTCATGGCCTCCATCGCCCGGCTCAAAGGGAACACCCCGGCGACCAGCTTCCGGGGATTCACCAGCCGTCGGGACAGCAGGCGCAGGGCCGCCGCGAAGGGCCCGCAACGGGACCCCGTCACCGTCACTTCCCGCACCACCAGATCGGACGGATTGTAATCCATACCTTGATGGTAGGTGCTCTTTAACACTATCACGCCCCGGGGCCGGACCGCGGCCGTCGCCGTCTGCCAGCCGGCCGGGGAGCCCGTGGCCTCCACCACCACGTCAAAGTCCGTCAACGCGAACGTCTCCGCCCGGTGCGTCGTCACCCCCCGGGCTCCCACGAGGTCCATTTTTGCGGGATGCCGCCCCACCAGGTGCAGCTCGCAGCCCGTCAGCCGCAGGCACAAGGTCAGCAGCAGTCCGAGTTTGCCGTCGCCCACCACCAGCACCCGGGAGTCCGGCAGGATGTGCACCTGTTGCAGCACTTCCAGGGCCGCCGCCACCGGTTCGGTGAACACCGCCAGGGCGTCGGGCAGCCGCTCCGGCACCGGGTGCAGGTTGGCCAGGGGCAACACCAGGTAATCCGCCAGGGCCCCCTCCCAGCCGTGGATGCCCAGCACCCGCCGGCTCTCGCAGTGCCCGGCCAACCCCTGGCGGCAGCGTTGGCAGTGGCCGCAGCCGACGTTGATCTCCCCCACCACCCGCTGGCCGATCCACGCCGGCTCCGCCGCCGCCGCCACCCGCCCCACGAACTCATGACCCAAAATGCCGGTGAAGCCCTTGTAACCCTTCGTGATCTCTATGTCCGTCTGGCAGATGCCGGCCAGGATCACCCGCACCAGGGCCTCCCCCTCCCCGGGCTCCGGCCGGGGGGTGTCCACCAACTTCAGTTGGCCGTCGAAATAGAGCGCCTGCATCACCCCTGCCTTTGACTCGCCGCCCCGCCGGGCCGCGTTTAATCGTTCCTGTCCCCCCGGTCGCCCGCTTCCCGCAGCCACCGCCAGGTCCGTTCCAACCCCTGCCGCAGCTCCACCCGGGGCTGCCAGCCCAACACCGCCCGGATGCGCCGCGTGTCCAGGATATTGATGGGTACGTCCAGGGGCCGCGGTGGCAGGTAGGTAACCCGGAGCGTCTGTCCGGTGACTTCGGCCACGGCCTCCAGCAGTTCCGCCAGCGACACCCCCAGGCCGCTGCCGGCGTTGAACACCCGCACCCCCTTGTCCGGCGGTTGATAGCGCCGGCTGCGGTACAGGGCCTGGGCCAGGTCCTCCACGTAGACAAAATCCCGCACCGTGCGACCGTCCCCCCAAATCTCGATGGTCTGGCCGCGGGCCACCCGGTGCAGAAAGACCCCCGGCGCCCCCAAAGGCCGCCTCAGGTCCTGCCCCGCACCGTAGGCATTGGCCCCCCGGATCACCACGTACTCCTGCCCCCGGGTCAGGCGGAACATCTCCAGGTATTTCTCGAAGGCCAGCTTGGTGATGCCGTAGGAGCACAGGGGATGGCACGGGTGGTCCTCGGCAATCGGAATCGTCTCCGGGGCCCCGTACACGGTGCCCCCCGAAGACATGAAGATCACCTTCCGCACCCGGGCCGCCGCGCTGGCCTCCAGGAGTTTCACCGAGCCGTGGAGATTATCCCGGATGTCGGCCCCGGGGTCCAGATTGGAGGTCTGGGGAATGGTGGACCAGGCCAGGTGATAGACCACCCCTACCCCGTCGAAGACCTCGGGATGCGCCGGCAGGTCTTTCATATCCAGGGAGAGATACTCGACCCGGTGCGTCTGCGGCGGTCTTACGTCCACCACCCGCACCCGGTGCCCGTGGCTTGTCAGCAACTGCACCAGATGCGTGCCGATGAACCCGGAGCCCCCGATCACCAGAACCTGTTCCGCCTGCGTATCGATCAGCCTTCTCCTCCGAATAAAGTTCTTGTTCAGCCCCGGGCCCGGTATGCCTCTGCCAGCAGCTCCAGGATCTCCCGGGCGGTGCGTTCCCAACTCAAACCGGCCACCGCGCCCGCGGCGGCCTCCTGCACCTGCCGGTCCCCGGCCCGCTCCAGAAATTCCCCCAAGGCCGCCGTCAGGCCCGTCACGTCGTCCGGTCGCTCCAGAATGCTCCCGTTTTCCTTCGGCGAGATGAACTCCGCCGCCCCGTTGGCCCGGCTGGTGACCACCGGCGCGCCGCAGGCCAGGGCCTCCAGCACCACGTTGCTGGCCGGATCATACAGGGTGGGCAGCGCCACCACCGCCGCCGCCCGGTAGTACTTTTCCACTTCCGCCTGCGGTCCCCGGAAGAGCACCCGCGGCCCTACTCCCAGCCGTTGGGCCAGATCTTCATAGCCCCGCCGCCGCCCTCCCCCTACCACCAGCAGTTGTGCCTGCCTATCCGGCAGCTCCGCCAACGCCCGGATGACATACGCCAACCCCTTGCGGGCAAACCCCGACCCCACGAACAGTATCAGCCTCTGCGCCGCCGACAGGCCCAGCTCCCGGTGCACGTCGCTCTCCCGGTCTCTCATTCCCGGAAAAAACCGCCCCCGGTCCACCCCGTTATAGATCACCCGGATGCGCTCCGCCGGATAACCGTAGTGCCGGATGATTTCCCCTTTCACCTGCCGGGAGTTGGCGATCACCCGCGTGAGCCGCGGAGACGCGAAAAGTTGTGCTTCCAGGCGCAGCATCAGGCGATGAAACGGGCTCAACACTAGTCCCAGGCGCTCCCCTGCCCCCCCGTACTGCCGCCGGCGGGCCAGCCACTCCCGGTGGCAGCCATCCCCGGCCCGGTAGACCTCGGGGTCGTGGATGCGCTCCAGGCTGCAGACGATATCGAACTTCCCCTGCCGCCGAACTTTTTCGCACCCCCGGGCGAAACTCCACAGCCGCAGGGTCCGCCCGCCCCATACCGGCACCCGGTGCCAGCCCACCCCCGGCAGTCCGTCCCCCTCCCAGGACGCCGCCAGCACCGTGACCAGGTGCTCCCGGCGGACGAACTCCCGGGCCAGGGCGGCCAGGGTGTTCTCCGCTCCTCCCAGTGGAGTAAATCGCTGCCGAACCAAAGCAATGTGCATGATCTGAGGCTGTTGGCTTTTCCGGGAGAGTGCCGGCCCCCCATCCCTTACCCGGCGGCCCTTAACAGGTTGGGTGGGGGTGCGGGGGAGGCCAAGGCCCGCAGGTCCCGGGCTCTCCCCCGCAATTCCTTTGCAACACTTCTTCCACCCCCGCCAGCACGTCCTCGGCGCTCAGTTCCGTCAGACAGCGGCTGATTTTGGAGCCGTCACAGCCATCCCGGCCGCAGGGCTGGCATTCCAGGTTTTTTTTGATCACCGTGTGGCCCGGTCCCCAGGGCCGCCAGTTATAATCGCCGGTAGGCCCGAAGATGGCCGCCGTGGGCGTCCCCACCGCCGCGGCCAGGTGCATGGGGGCGCTGTCCACCCCCACAAAGACCCGCGCCCGGGCGATCAAGGCCCCCAACTCCTTCAGGCTGAGTTGCCCCCCCAGATTAACTGGCGGCGTTCGCACCTCTTTGAGAATATCGCCCACCAGGGCGATTTCCTGCGGGGCCGGTCCCGAACTCAACGCCACGGGCAGCCCCCAATCCCCTTGCAGCGCCTCGATGACCCGGGCGTAGCCCGCCGCCGTCCAGGTCTTGAACAGCCACCGCGCCGGCGGATGCACCACCGCAAAGCCCTTCGCCCTCAGGGCGTGCCGTTCCAGCAGTTCCTGGATGCGCTGCTCCACCGCGGCGTCCCAGAAAAACTCCAACCGGGGGTCCCGGGGCTCCACCCCCAGGGCCCGCACCGCCGCCAAGTTCTGCTCCACCGTGTGCTCCCGGGGATCGGGGGGCGGCAGCAGCCGGGTGAAGGCGAACCGCCGTTGCCAGGCGGCCCGGCGGGGGTGGTCGAACCCCACCCGCACCCGCGCCCCGCTCAGCCAGGTATAGAAAGCCCCGCGATCCCCCCCGGAAAGCTCCAGGACCAGGTCGAAGCGCCCCCGGCGGATTCTTCTGATCAGCTCCAGCCCCCGCCCCCAAGCCTTCTGCTCCCGGTCAACCACCAGCAGCTCGTCCACCCGGGGGTTGTCCGTCAGCATCTCCTCCGTGCCCCGGGGAACCAAAACGCTGAGCCGGCTGTCCGGCCGAGCCTCCTGCAGCGCCGCCAGCACCGGCGTGGTCAGCAGCACGTCGCCGATATGTTTCAGCTTGATCACCAGAACGCGGTTAAAAATCGTCGTCAACGGAACGTCCGCCCCCCATGGCCACGCCCCGGGGCGACTGGCGGATAAATTCCAGCAGTTCCTGCACCTCGGGGGTCGGCGGTGCCTCGGCCTCCACCCGCGCCAGCGCCGCCTTCAGGTTCACCCGCCGGTAGAACAAAATCTTGAAGGCCTGCCGCAGGGCCTTGATCTGCTCCCGGCTGAACCCGGCCCGGCGCAGCCCCACCAGGTTGAGGCCCCGCACCGTGTGGGTGCCGTCCATGATGCAAAAGGGCGGCACGTCCCGGGACGTCCGGGACAGCCCCCGCATCATCGCCAGCCTTCCCACCCGGCAGAACTGGTGGATGACGCAGTTGGCCGAAATGATCGCCCGGTCCGCCACCGTCACATACCCCCCCACCAACGCCCCGTTGATCAGGATCACGTGGTCGCCCAGGCAGGAATTGTGGGCCATGTGGGTCAGCCCCATGAGGAAATTGTGGTTCCCCACCCGGGTCTCGCTCCCCGGCTTGGTCCCCCGGTGGATGGTGACGTATTCCCGGATAATATTGTGGTCCCCGATGATGGTGTAGCTCGGTTCCCCCGTGAAGGCGTAATCCTGGGGCTCGTGCCCCACCACCGCCCCGAAGGAGATCAGGTTCCCCTTCCCCACGGTGGTGTAGGGGCCGATGTAGGCGTGGGCCTGAATCCGCGTCCCGGCCCCGATGCGGCTGGGGCCCTCGATGATCGCCCCCGGGCCGATCTCCACCTCCGGCCCCAGTTCCACCTCCGGGGCGATTCGGGCCGTGGGGTCGATCTTCACCGGCGCTCACCTCCCATATTCTTATTCCGTTGTATTTCTGCCAACTTGGCGTACTTCAGGAAATTATACATGCTGTAGAGCGCCGCCAGCGTAAACCCGGCCTGGCCTTCCAGGAAACCCCGCTTCAGCAGGTACAGATTCAGAAACGTGAACCAGGGCCGCCACAGCAGTTCTCCCCACCGCAGCCGCCGTCCCCGTTTGTCCAGTTCCCGGGCGGCCAGCTGCGAGTACCGGTCCATGCGCCCCACGAAATCGCTGAGGCTGCGGTAGGTATAGTGCTCCAGAGGATGCCGCAGGGCGTCCACCCGCCCGTCCACCGCTACGCTCTCATGCACCTCCCGGTCGGTGAACCGTCCCTTCCCCCGCCGGAACAGGCGGACGGAGTAATCCGGCCACCATCCCAGGTGCCTGATCCAGCGGCCGCAAAAATAGTTGCGCCGGGCCACCCGGTAGCCGTCCGCCGGCCCGTCCGCGGCCACCACCCCCCGGATTTCCTCCCCCAACTCCGCCGTCACCCGTTCGTCCGCGTCCAGACTGAACACCCACGGCTCCCGGGCATACTCCAGGGCCAGGTTCTTGTTCCGGGAAAAGCCCTCCCAGGGGGCCGTCAGCACCCGGTCCGTGTATCTCCGGGCGATCTCCACCGTCCGGTCGGTGCTGCCGGAGTCCAGGACCACGATGTCCTCCGCCCACCGCACCGACTCCAGGCAGGCGGCGATATTGTCCTCTTCGTTGGCGGTGATGACCGTTACCGACAGCCGCGCCATGACTTACGGCAGTTTTTTGGCCTGGTCGATGAGCATGATGGGGATGTCGTCCTTGATCTCGTAGAGCAGCTTGCAGCGCCCGCAGATCAGCGCGTCGCCGGTCTCATTCAGATGAATCTCCCCCTTGCACTGCGGGCAGGCCAGAATATCCAGCAGTTCCTTGCTGATCGCCATGCATCCTCCAGCTTTGCCGGGCGGGTCCGGCCCGCCCTGGTCTTAATCCGCTTCCACCGACACCTTCCGCTCCGCCGCCCGGGGCTGTTGTTCCAGGGGCAGGCGGTGGGCCAGAATAGAGATGACCACGATGTTATCGATGCCCAGAATGATTTCCAGGGTGGTCAGCGTCAACCGCGCCACCCAGGTCTATGGTTCAAAGAGCCAGTCCATATCCTGGGTTAACGTACCTCTGGTGAGTTGTCCGCACTCCGTATCGGCCGGTCCCTGTCACCCCTCGCCACCCTCAAAACCTCTGCCGCCGCGCTCTCCACTTCCGCCACCGTCAACCCTGACAGGCAGTGCGGCTCCGGGCACTGTTTCCGGAAGCAGGGGCTGCAGTCCAGCCCCCGGCGGACCACGATATGTCCCTCCCCGAAGGGCCCGGTGCGCCCGGGGGCCGTCGGTCCGAACAGCGCCGCCACCCGCGTCCCCACCGCCGCCGCCAGATGCATGGGGCCGGTGTCGGTGGTGATGGCCAGGTGCGCCTGGCTCAGGAGCCGGGCCAGTTCCAACAGCGTGGTGCGCCCGGCCAGATCCAGGGTGGGGGTTCGCATCTGCCCCCGGATACGGGCGATGGCCGGGCGGTCGGCGCGGCTGCCGGTGAAGACCACCCGCAACGGTCCCCGCCTCTGAAGTCGGTCCGCCAGGGCGGCCCACTTCTCCTCCGGCCACAGCTTGGTCGCCCACCGCGCCCCCGGGTGCATCACCACCAGGGGACCGGGCGCCTCCTCCCACACCGGGGCCAGCCACTCCCCGGTACCGGCGGTGAGCGGCACCCGAAAGACCGGCGGCCCCTCCGGCGCCCCCAGGTGATATGCCGCGTTCAGATAGCGCCGCACCGCATGCGCCTCGGGATCGAAGGGCGGCAGGCGTTCCGTCAGGGCCAGATAACTCCCCTCCCGCGTCCGGTCGTAGCCCACCTTCCGGGGGCTGCGGGCCACAGCCGTCCACACGGCGCTCTTCAATAGCCCCTGCAGATCGAGGACTATGTCAAAACCCGGCTCCCGCAGGTTCCGGATGAGCCCGCGCACTTCCCGGGCCGCCTGCCGCCTCCCCCCCCGGCGGCCCCACGCCTCCAGCCACGACCGCCGCCGCACCACCAGCACCTCATCCACTGCCGGATGGCCGAACACGAGGGGCGCCGCCGCCTCCTCCACCAGCCAGGCCAGGTGCGCCCGGGGAAAGCCCCGCCGCAACGCCTCCAGGGTCGGCAGCGTGTGGATGACGTCGCCCAGGGCGCTCAATTTGACAAGGAGAAGACGCATCCCCTTCTCAGGCTTTCACACCGGCGAGCATGGAAAGTATGGTGTCGGCAAGGTTGGGTACGGCAGCCGCAAGGCGTCCGGAAATCTTCATAAGTGCTGTATTACCATATCATTCCCGGGTCTGCAAAAGCAACCTCTCTTGACTTGCCCGCCAAGCCCGGTTAGATTACTCCATTATGTCAACTCCGGCATTAGTATTGCCCCTGCTGCGGTCCCGCAGCGCTCCTTAACCAGACCATGAAAGAGTTTTTTCGCCTCCGGACCATCGCCGAAGTCCTCGATATCCTTATGGAATTTCCTTCCCTGGAGGCCCGGGAGGTTCCTTCGGAGCAGGCCCTGCGCCGCGTTCTCGCCGACGCTGTCGTCGCCCCCGCCGACGTTCCCGAATTCACCCGCTCCACCGTGGACGGTTTCGCCGTCCGGGCCCGGGATACCTTCGGGGCCTCCCCCGGCGCCCCGGCCCTTTTGGACCTGGCCGGCGACATCGCCATGGGTCAGGCGGCCACCCAACCCCTGCTCCCCGGCCAGACCCAGCGCCTCGCCACCGGCGGCATGCTTCCGCCCCAGGCCGACGCCGTCGTCATGCTGGAATATACCGAACCTCTGGACGAACGCACCCTGGAGGTCTACCGCGCCGTCTCGCCCTGGGAAAACGTCATCCAACAGGGCGAAGATGTCCGCGCCGGGGACTGCCTGCTTCCTGCCGGCGCCCGCCTCCGCCCCCAGGATATCGGCATGCTGGCGGCCCTGGGCCTCACCCGGATCTCCGTCCGTCGTCGTCCCCGGGTGGCTATCATCTCCACCGGTGATGAAATCGTCCCCCCGGAGGCCCCCCTGGCCCCCGGCTGCATCCGGGACAGCAACGCCCCCGCCCTGGCCGCCCAAATCACCGCCATGGGCGGTGTCCCCGCGCTCCTGGGCATCGTCCCCGATCAGTTGGAACCCCTCGTTCAACGCCTCGCCGCCGCCCGCGCCCAGGCCGACCTCATCCTGCTCTCCGGCGGCAGTTCCGTGGGCAGCCGGGATTGGGCCCTTGCCGCCCTGGAATCCTTTGCCGACGCCCGCCTCCTGGTCCACGGCGTGGCCGTCAGCCCCGGCAAACCCACCATTATCGCCAGCCTGGGAGGGATTCCCCTCTTCGGCCTGCCCGGCCACCCCGTGTCCGCCATGATCATCATGGAGATCTTTGTCCGCCCCCTCATGCACCGTCTCTCCGGCCTCGATCCCGCCTGGGAGGCCTGGGGCGGCCTGGTGTCGGCCGTCTTGAGCCGCAATGTGGCTTCCGCCCAGGGGCGCGACGATTTTATCCGGGTCCGGTTGCGTCCCGACGCCGACCGCCTGTGGGCCGACCCCGTTTTGGGCAAATCCGGCCTGCTCTCCACCCTGGTCAAGGCCGACGGCTTTATCCGCATCGGCCTCGAGACCGAGGGGTTGGAGGCCGGGGAAGCGGTGGCGGTCCACCTTTTCCGGGATTAACCCTTTTCCCCCTCAACGCCGTTCTGCGGCCGCGGGGGCAGGACTGCACCAGCACCGGCCGCGGTTCTCGGGCCTTTTTCCCGGCGTGCGCTGGCCCGCTCATCCCCATACCCCGAAAGGTCAAATCCATGACTGTGCCCAAACGCCACATCTACCTGAAAATGAAGTCCGTCGAGGAGGCCCGCGCCCTTTTCCTGGAGCGCTTCGACCCCGATGCCTACCTCCCCCCGGAAGAAATCCCCACCCTCCAGGCCCGGGGCCGGGTCACTGCCGCCCCCGCCTGGGCCCGGCTCTCCTCCCCCCATTACCACAGCGCCGCCATGGACGGCTATGCCGTGGCGGCCGAAGCCACCTTTGGGGCCACCCAGGACCGGCCCTTACAGCTCCGGCTGGGCGTCCAGGCCTTCCCGGTCAACACCGGCAACAGCCTGCCCCCGGAAACCAATGCCGTCATCATGGTGGAGCACGTCCATGCCGTGAGCGACGAGGTTATTCAAATCGAGGCTGCGGTCTATCCCTGGCAGCACGTCCGGCGTGTCGGGGAGGACCTGGTGGCCCGGGAGATGATCCTGCCCGAAAAGACCCTCATCACCCCGTACGCCCAGGGGGCCTTGCTGGCTGCCGGCGTCACCCGGGTGTCCGTACGCCGCCGTCCCCGGGTCGTCATCATCCCCACCGGTGATGAGTTGATAGCCGCCTCCAGCCTGGAGACCGACGACCTCCCCCCCGGCAGGATCATCGAATTCAATTCCATCATGCTGGCCGGCTTGGTCCAGGAGGCCGGCGGCCTTCCCCAGGTCCTCCCGGTCGCCCCCGACACCCTGGACGACATTCGCCGCGCCCTCAAAACCGGCCTGGAACAGGGAGACCTGGTCATCATCAACGCTGGTTCCTCTGCCGGCAGCGAGGACTACACCGCCCATGTCATCGCCGAACTGGGTGAGGTCCTCGTCCACGGCGTCGCCATGATGCCCGGCAAGCCCACCATCCTGGGAGTCATCCAGGGCAAACCGGTGGTCGGCAACCCCGGCTATCCGGTCTCCGCCGTCCTCTCCTTCGAACAGTTCGTGGCCCCCCTCCTCGCCGCCCTGGCGGGCCGCCCGGCCCCCTCCCGCCCCACCGCCCAGGTCTTCCCCGCTCAAAAGATCCCCTCCCGGGCCGGGCTGGAGGAGTTTATCCGGATCACCCTGGGGCAGGTGGGCGATCATCTCATCGCCACGCCCCTCCCTCGGGGCGCCGGCACCATCACCTCCCTGGTCAAGGCCGACGGCCTCCTCCGGGTGCCGGCCCTGAGCGAGGGCCTGGAAGAGGGCCGCGCCGTCACCGCCGAGCTCCTCCTCAGTCCCGACGAACTGCGCCACACCCTGGTGATCGTCGGCAGCCACGATAACACCCTGGACGTCCTGGCCACCCTGGTGAAGCGCCGCACCCCCCCCGTGCGCCTCAGCTCCGCCCACGTGGGCAGCACCGGAGGACTGCTCGCCCTGCGCAAAGGCCGCTCCCACTTGGGCGGCAGCCACCTCTTCGATCCCGCTACCGACTCCTACAATGTCCCGTATATTCAACGCTACCTGCCCGATCTTCCCCTCAAACTCGTCAATCTGGTCCACCGCCAGCAGGGCTTCATCGTCCTTCCCGGCAACCCCAAAAATATCCGTTCCTTCTCCGACCTCACCCACCCCGGGGTGAACTTCATCAACCGCCAACGCGGCTCCGGCACCCGCATACTCCTGGATCACCAGCTCCAGCAGGCCGGCCTCGACCCGAGTTTCATCCCCGGCTACGACCGGGACGAGTTCACCCACATGGCCGTGGCCGTCAACGTCCTCTCCGGCGCCGCCGACGTCGGCCTGGGCATCATGGCTGCCGCCCGGGCCTTGAAACTCGACTTCATCCCCGTGGTGGAGGAACGATACGACCTGGTGGTGCCCGCCTCCACCTTTGCCGACGCCCGCTTTCAGACTCTCCTGGAAGTCATCCGGTCGGCGGACTTTGCCGCCGCCGTGGCCCGACTGGGCGGCTATGACACCCGGGAGACCGGGCGGATTA
>CAYRYV010000020.1:0-51664 GCA_964428565.1 uncultured Desulfobacterales bacterium
ATGGGAGAAAGTGTAACGGAAAAGGGCGGGGGTTTCCAGAACACATGAGACACATGTCACAAAAACAGTTCATAGTTCATAGTTCATAGTTCATGGTTCATGGTTCATGGTCGGGGGTTTCGGGCGGGACGGGGGGGAGAAGGGGGGTGCGCACCGCGTCCGGAAGAACAGGCAGAGCGGGGGAACGAGCAGTCCCAAGATCGGGGGGGGCCCGGCGCAGCGGGACCGGGATATCCGGTTCCCCAGGACAACCTGGCAATCAGGAAAAACAGGTTGTGGGGGCACCTCCAGGAATGGGGTACCGGCCAGCGGTACGGGGGGAGAAGAAGGGAAAAGGCGAAGGGCGAAAGACTAAAGGAGGCGGAAGAGGACATTTTTGCGGCCCCCCCACACCAGGAGCCGCGTAAGCCGGGCGGGGGGGAGGATGTACCGGGTACCGTTACGGGGGGAGACGGGGGGCCGCGCCACGTCCGGCAGGATGGGCAGGAGGGAGCCGGGGGCGGCAGAGGCGGCCCGGCAGGGGCCGGGCGGGTAAGGGCGCTGGCCAGCGGGAGCCGGGCAACGAGGAGAAAGAGCGGGGGTTGGGGAACGGGGAGAAGGGGCCGGCCGGGGGGTGTACCGGGTGGCGGAACGGGGCCAAGGGGCCGGCAACCAACTTTCTCAAAAAAGGCGTTTCACTTTTGGGGGCATCTCAGGTCCACGGGCCGGCAGCCCGGGCCCGCGGCCCCGGTTATCTTCGCGGCGGCCGCCGGCGTTCACTCCACGATGGTGGCCGTGCCCACGATCCCCCGGGGTCCGTCGGCCGTTCCGGGGAGCACCGTGAATATCCAGGCCAGCCGCACGGCCCCGCCGTCTTTGGTGAGCAGCGGCCCCTCGTACTCCAGGCGCTGCTGTCCGGCCTCCAGGGTGCTGAGGAGTTGTGCCCACGCCGGTCGGTCTTTGGGGTGCGCCAGGGTCTCGGTGACTTTACGCCCCCAGAGCTCGTTCAGGTCGTACCCGGTGGCGGTGGTAAAGGCCCGGTTGATCTGGGCCACCTGGCCCTCGGGGGTCAACAGCAGGATCAGGCTGGGGGTGTTGTTTAGCAGCGCCGTGGCGAAGTCCCGTTCCCGAGCCAGCTTCTCCCGGGCCCGTTGCCTGATGGCCAGCTCCCGGCGCAGAAAGAAGTACAGCAGGGCCGTGGTCGCCCCCACAAACAGGATGTCTTTGATGGTCTGGATGTAGGTCAGCCACCTGGTGTCCGGCGCCGCCCGCCAGAAGATCTGGTCGGAGATGATGAACCAGGCGCCGGCGATCACCGCATAGACGGCCACCAGCCGCAATTCCCGGAAGTCCTTGTTATCCGGCATGGTCGTGCCCTCTTTTTGGAGGTCGATGGTGCGTTTCCGGTAAAACGGCGGCTACGCCTCCGGGGCCGCCGCGGCCCGGGCGGTGAGCGCGGCGCGCAGGCGGGGGATCAGGTTGTCGAAGCCGCCGTTGGACATCACCAGGATGACGTCGCCGGGGCGGCTCTCCGCCAGCACCGCGGCCAGCACGGCGTCGGTGTCGGCCCCGGCCAGGGCCCGGACCCCGCGCCGATTCAGGTCGGCGGCCAGTTCCACGGCAGACAGCAGGTCGCCCTCCGGGGCCTTCCAGGGATCGGGGGGTTCCCGCACGATGAGGGCGTCGGCCCCGGCAAAGGCGGCGGCGTAGTCCTGCTGGAAGAGCCGGCGTCGGCTGGTGTTGGTGCGGGGCTCGAAGACCGCCAGCAGCCGCCGTCCCGGGAACCGGCCCCGGGCCGCCAGCAGGGTTTCGGCCACCGCCGTGGGGTGGTGGGCGAAGTCGTCCACCACGGTGATGCCGTGCACTTCCCCGGCCACCTCCAGGCGGCGCTTCACCCCGGCGAACTCCGGCAGGATCTCCTTCAGGGCCCAGCGTTCCACCCCCGCCAGGTTCAGGGCCGCCAGGGCCGCCAGGCTGTTGAGCACGTTGTGGCGGCCCGCCAGGGGGGTGAAGAAACTCTCCCAGCGCCGGCCGCCCCGGAAGACGTCGAAGGCCATGCCGCCGTTCACGGCCGTCAGGTTACGGGCCTGCCAGGCGGCCTCGTCCCCCAGGCCGTAGAGGGTCACCCGGGCCGGGCTGCGGGCGCTGACCTGCCGCACCAGGGGGGCGTCGCCCCAGGCCAGCACCTCGGCCGCCGCCGGCATCTGGGCCATGAAGGCGGTGAAGGCGCTGATCACGTGCTCCAAATCGCGGTAGATGTCGGCGTGGTCGAACTCCACCGAGGTGAGGATGGCGATGCGGGGCTGGAAGAGCAGAAACTTGGGGCGCTTGTCAAAGAAGGCGGTGTCGTATTCGTCGCCTTCCAGCACCACGAACGGCCCCTGCCCCACCCGGTAGTTGGCGTTGAAATTCTTGACGATGCCGCCGATCATAAAGCCCGGGTCCATCCCGGCGCCCTGGAGCAGCCAGGCGATCAGCGACGACGTGGTGGTCTTGCCGTGGGTGCCGCTGACCACTACCGGCCGGCGCGGGCCCACCAGGAAGCGGTTCAGGGCCTCGGGCATGGACGTATAGGGAATTCCGGCGGCGAGCAGCGCCTGGGCCTCGGGATTTTCCCGCCGGATGACGTTGCCGATGACCGCTAGTTCCGGGGGGGGCGTCAGGTTTTCCGGCCGGTAGCCCGTCATCACCTCAATGCCCAGGCCCTCCAGAAAGGTGCTCATGGGCGGATAGGTGTGTTCGTCGGAGCCCGTCACCCGGTGGCCCTGCTCCTTGAGAATCCCCGCCAGGGCCGCCATGCCGGTGCCGCAGATGCCCAACAGGTGGATATGTTGACCGTTCGTTGTCATGGGTGCCGTGTCATGTCTGCAAGTGTAGGAATGAGTTCATGGTCAGCGCCAGCTCCGGGTGAATCCCAAGGCCCGGCTGACGGCCTCGTGCAGCCGGGGCCGGAAGGGGCGGATCTTGTCGTTGTCCCGGCCCAGATGCACCCGGTTGGTGAGCAGCACCACCAGTTGGCCGGTGGTGAGATCAAGCCAGGCCGAGGTGCCGGTGAACCCCAGGTGGCCCACGCTCTCCGGCGAAAAGAAGCGCCCGCAACTGGCGTTGTCCGCCGCCGGCGTATCGAACCCCGGAGTGCGCCCGCCGGGGGTCCGGGTAAGGAAGCGGCGCACCGCCGCCGGCGCTCCGAACACCGTCTCGGCGTCCTGCCAGCCCTCGTAAAAGGTCGCCATCAGGGTGAAGACCTCCCGGGCCGCGCCGAACAAGCCGGCGTGCCCGGCTATGCCGCCCGCGGCCCAGGCGTTTTCGTCATGGACCTCCCCGGCGGTCTGTCGCCCCGGGAGGAGGCCGGTCTCGGTGGCCGCATACTGCCAGGCCGCGGTCGCGGGCCGCCCCCGGGGGCGAAACCCCAGGCCGGCCAGCCCCAGGGGCTCGTAGAACTCCCGGCGGCAAAAGCTGTCGAGGTCCTGCCCGCTGACCGCCGCCACCGCGGCGGCCAGGAGCATGAAACCCAGGTCGCTGTACAGGGTCCGGGTCCCCGGGGTGTAGACCAACGGCGCGGCCGCGGCCAGCCGGGCCAGCCCGGTGGGCCGGGTCGCCGCGGGCGCGGCCAGGACTTGTTGGTAAAAGGGTTCCCAGGCCGGCAGCCCCGCAGTATGGGTCAGCAGGGCTTCCAGGGTCAGGGGGCGCTTATCCGGCGGCAGCCAGGCGTCCGGCAGGAGGTCCCCCAACACGGCCTCCGGCGTCAGCCGCCCCTGCCCGCACAATGCCAGCACCGCGGCGGCCGTGGCCAGGGGCTTGGTCAGGGAAGCCAGGTCGAAGACGGTGTCCGGGGTGGTTGCCGGAGCCCGGGAAGAGGCGCTGAGCCTCCCCACCGCCTGCTGGAAAACCGGCTGCCCCCCGCGGCCCGCCACCAGCACCGCGGCGGTATAGACGCCCGCCGCGGCCCCCGCCGCCAGGATGGCCTCGACCTCGCGCCAATCTGCGTCCATGACCCCGGTTCCGCCAGAGCCCCTCCGGGAGCTCAGGGTTTTTCCCGGGCCAGCTCCACCAGCCGGTCCAACAGCGCCGAAAAATCCAGGCCCATCCCGGCTGCGGCCTGGGGGAAGAGGCTGGTGGCCGTCATCCCGGGAATGGTGTTGGTCTCCAGCACGTAGACCTCATCGCCCTTGACGATGGTGTCGGTGCGGGAATACCCCCGGCACTGGAGGGCCCGGTGGGCGGTCAGCCCCACCTGCTGCACCCGGGCGGTCATTGCGGGGCTCAGGCGGGCCGGACAGATTTCCGTGCTGGCCCCGGGCTGGTATTTGGCCTCATAGTCGAAGAAACGGTAGGCCTCCCCCGGCACGATCTCCACCAGGGGCAGGGCCTCGAGTTGGTCATTGCCCAGGACGCCGCTGGTCACTTCCATGCCGTCGATGAACTCCTCCACCAGGACCCGCCGGTCGAGCTGCAGGGCCTGGTCGATGCCGGCGGCCACCTCCTCCGGGGAGCGGGCCACGGTCACGCCGATACTGGAGCCTTCGCTCACCGGTTTGATCACCACCGGCAGACCCAGCTCCTCCATGATGTAGCCCGGGCTCGGCACCTCCTCCCGGGGAAAGACCAGGTCTTTGGCAACCCTCAGGCCCGCCTGCCGGTACCGGGACTTGCTGATTTCCTTATTGATGGCCATGGCGCTGCCCAGCACCCCGGAGCCCTGGTAGGGCACCTCCAACAGGTCCAGGAGGCCCTGGATGGTGCCGTCCTCGCCCCAGCGGCCGTGCATGATGATGAGCGCCACGTCCAGTTCGGCGGCGTCGTGAATGAGTTTTTCCAGGTCAAACTGGGGGTCGTAGCGGCGAATATCGTAGCGTTCCTTGTGCAGGGCTTTATAGACCTGCTCGCCGCTTTTCAGCGACACCTCGCGCTCCGACGATTTGCCGCCGGCAAGCAGCGCCAGTCGAATCTTTTTCATGCAAGCCTCCGGGCCGTGTTGAGTTGTAAGAGATCGTCAGGGGTAAGGGAGAGCGCCCGGAAGATCTTGTCTTCCAGGCGGCGGCTGCGCACCTCGTTGTCGGTGATGCGGTCGATAATGGCGGCGCTGCGGCCGTAGCGCACCCGCAGGTCGTCAAAACGGGCCGCCAGAGTCACCACCCGGTCGTGCTGCACCCGCTTGTCGGCATAATTGACCAGTTGGGTTTCGCATACTCCGGGGTGGTCCAGGAGGGCGTCCGGGAGATAGACATGGCCCCGGACGATGTCGGCCACCTCGGGGTAGCCCAGCTCCTCCAGCCAGGCAGCTCCCAGGGCGGCGTGGTTGCCGCCGTTTCCCAGCGTGGCGGTCTTGGCGATATCGTGGAGGAGCGCCCCCGCCGCCGCCAGGGGCAGGTTCACCGGCATCCCCGTGGCCTGCAGATGCCGTCCCAGGGTCACGGTCACGGCCCGCACCTGCAGGCTATGCGCCCGGATGTGCGGGAGCATCTGGTAGCGCGCGCATAAATCCAGGCAATCCGCCAAACCCGGACAACGGATGGTCCCGGACTTGTTATGATAATCTCCCGGGGTCGCTCCGGGAGCAGCCGTTTTCTTTAACAACATGTTGATATGGAAAGAACAATTGTTAACAATGTTTTCATTATAGTGTCATTCCGCTTTGAGTTCAATGAATAAATGCGGCACCCGGCGGGCAGCCGACCGGCTGCCGCCGGCGAACGCCTCCCCAAAAGGGCGCTTTCCTATCTTGACAAGTCTTCACGAAGACTTACAATGAAGACCATAGGGAGAGGATTTTTGTAGGCTGTTCCACACCGGGAACCTGCAAAGGCTCTCCCTCATATTTTGCCTCGAGGTAATGTTTCCCATGGTAGACTTATTGCAGATTTGGTGTAAGAAATGCATGGCGGCGGCGCTCGGGATGGTGATGATCCTAACCACCGCGGCGGCGTCTCAAGGCTCCCCCGGCCCCGCCGGAGAACCCGCCCCCTATTTCCAGGTGAAGTCGGGCGACAACCAGTATCTCACCTCGGACATGGTCAAGGGCAAGGTCGTCGTCCTGTTCTACGAAAATAAGGACGTAACGAAGAAAAACAAGGAATTGAAAAACCAACTGCAGAAATTTTATAAAGACGCCGCCCCCGACCTGCAACAGGAAGTCGTCCGGCTGGTGGTGATCAACTGCACCAGCGCCTTCGCACTGACGCTGCCCATCTGGAAAAGCAAGCTGCGGGAGGGGTCACGCAAGGAAGGGTTGACCATCTACGGCGATTGGGACGGCAACATGCTCAACAGTTACCAGATGTCCGGGGAAGACAGCAATTTCCTGATCATCGACCGCCAGGGCGTCATCCGCTATGCCACCACCGGGCTGGTGTCTGCGGACCGCATCCCCGGGATCAAGGAGCTGCTGAGGCAGTTGGTGCTGGCCCCCGTTTCCTGAGGGGGGAGAATCCGGGCGATAACCCGTGGGAGCCCTGCCCGGGCTCCCTTTACCGTTTGACGGCGCACAACCGTGGCCGCCGCCCCCGCCGCGGGAAACAATTGCCGGCGGCCGGCGGGCGACTGAGGCCGCCCGGTGAGGAACGCCCGGATATGGGAGCCGAGCCGCACATTATTTATTGAACTTCCCATTTTCCCGCGGTATGATGAGACAGTCAGGCGATGTGAGTCTTTTGCTTCCGCGTAAGCTGATCTCCCGAGGCCATCATGGACCGCATGCTGACCGCAAGACAGCGACAAACCGTGGTCGACCTCCTGCAGGTGGAAAGAACTCCGGAAAAGGCCCTGGAAGTGGCCGTGAGCGCCTTTGTCTGGGCCGAGCACAGCATCCGCCTGTTCGAGTCCGTCAATGCCCTCCCCACCCCCCTGGCCTGTTCGCCGGGGTGCGATTACTGCTGCCATAACCAGGTGGAGGTGACGCCGCCGGAGGCCCTCCTCATCGGCAACTACCTGGAAAAGCAGTTTTCTCCCCGGGAACTCGGCCGTCTTTTGGAAAAGCTGGAATACAATCTGAGCGTAAGAAGCGGGAAAAGCAAGATCGAGGTTGCCCGCATCCGCCAGGAACTCCCCTGCCCCTTTCTCCGTCAGGGCAACTGTTCGATCTATGCGGTCCGTCCGCTGGTCTGCCGCGCCATGCACGCCCTGGACGCCTCCCAGTGCAAGCAGGCCCTACACACGCAGGACCGCCAGCCGGTGGCCTACTACGCTCACCGCCACGATATCACCATGGCCGTCATTCAGGGACTCCTGGAGGGCTGCCGGGCCTTCGACTGCCAGGCCCAGGCCGTTGATCTGATCCAGGCCCTGTACGACTATTTTCAGCACGACAAACCGGTGCAGCAGTGGCTGCAGGGAAAGAAGGTGTTTCGGCGGGTCAGGCAGACCCCGCGCCAGGTCTGGTAGCCGGGAGCCGGAAGCCGTGCAACGGGCCTGATCGCCTGGGTGAGGGGCAGTGTAGGGCTCCGCGGAAGCGGGGCTCTGTTGGGGGGGGCCGTTACGCCGTTATGAGGCCGCGACGGCGCCTGGAAGCTTGACTCGCCACCGTACCGATGGCTGTCAGCGGCGGCCGTCCTGTCCGAAATACAATTTTTGACCCAGGCGGTCGCACTCCCAATCGGCCTCGAAAAAACTGAGACCCATGAGGAAAAAGCCGTCCTTATGGAGCGCCGGCCGAATCCACTCTACCTCGCCCCGGATGCTCCGCGGCCCGTGCTCGGGCACGGCAAAGCTGAAGTGGATCTCATCGCCGACGTGCAGGGGAAAAGGAGATTCCATCAAGCTGCCCCAGGCGCTAAGGTCCAACAGGTGGCAGTCCGCTGCTTGGTAGCCGTTCATCTCGGTGATGGGAAGATGCACCGGATAACGGGGGGCGCGACGAAATATAATCTCCTGCATTTTTCAGATACCCCTGGTAAACCCGGAGCCCGGCAGCGCGCCCGCTCCTGGTCACCTCCTGGCAGAAACGCCGGTTTGGCAACCCCTGGGGCTGGGGCACAGCCGGGTCGCCCTTCTGGGCAGCACCCGTCCTCAACCCGAACCGAGACGTTGATGGGCTAAGCCAACGCCTTCAGGACAGATCCGCGTTTTCCGATGGGAACAGGTCTGCTCCTGGGAATTCCATTCCCACCACAGACACGTGCGACATCTGCCCGTCATCCCGGGGTTAACGCATAAAATTCCACCTCCGACTGAAGCTCGCAATCTATCTCCCATCGCCCTTCCCTCCTTTGAAAAGAGATGGTCCTGCCGGAAATTGCCTTCTATGGGCTCTTAAAAGTAATATCGGCTGAAAACGGGTGGGGCTTAAATGAATTATGACGGTCGGAGCCGTCTCGGGGGGGCCCAAAAAGCCGGCGTGAGCCGCGGTAAGTACAGGTGCGGGATACCTGGTCGGGGGGTCTTACCCGGAGCCGGTTTCGGTAGCGAGGGGTTTGTCTTCGCTGAAAACGGGCAACACGAAATAAAAGTCGTTGCCGTCGCCGGTCGGCTCATACCCCACCTGTCCGCCGTGGGTTTCAATAACGTTGCGGACAAAGAACAGACCCCGGCCGGTTCCCACTTCCCCTTCGGTGTTGCTGCCGCGATAGCCCTCTTCGAAGATGCGCTCCCGGTCCTGTTCCGGGATGTGGGGGCCCGAAGTAAAGACATTAAAGCGGATGCCGTCTTTCCCCGGCCCGAAAAAATCCGTCAGCAGGCGGCGGCCGATCGACAGGTATTTCCGCCCTCCGGGGGAAGTCCGGGCGTACTTCACCGCGTTGGAAAACAGATTGGCGTACACCTGCGCGATCAACCCCTTGTCCACCAGGAGGGTGACATCCTCCGCCGGCACCCCCCCCAGGCTTTCATCCAGTTCTATCTGCCGTTCGTGCAATTTGGGGAGATACAGCTCCAACTGCGGCTCCACGATTTCGCTGCGCACGTTGCAGGTGCGGCGCCGCAGGACAAAATGTCCCTTCTGGAAATGCCCCCGCCGGAACATCGACTCTAAAAACAGGCTGATGCCCCGGTAGTGTTTCTCCAGATCCCGGTAGTCGCCTTCGATCCCCTTAACCATCTCTCTGAGGCGGCCTGTCCAGGCGTGATCGCCGCTGATTTCGGGAGGCGGCTGTTCCGTGAGTTCGTTCAGGGAATGAATCTTTTTTCTGAGGTGGCGCAGATAAAGATTCAGAGCGATATTGGGTGTGATGACGTTATGTTCGATATCGGCCACCAGGCTGTTAATGAACCGGATATGCTGGATGTTCTGGTAGGTGATGATTTTGTTGTGGAGGGCATAGCCCAATCGGTTGGCGTACTTGTCAAAGAAAAACCTGTCTCCGGGAGTCAAGCCCTCTTCCGGGAAGATTTCCAATAACCCCATAACCTGATCTTTGGCGAAGAACGGCAGGCGGTCCACCAACAGGCGGTTGCCCCGGATAGGGATAACCCATGAATCTTGAAACCGATACGATTGGTTATCGAGTTGCAGCTCGTCCGGGGCCGGCTGCTTGGAGGTCTGCAGCCCCATCCGGCTGTCACAGACCAGTTCCAGACAGCCTTCCCCGCCGCACATGAGATACAGACGGCTGTCCAGGTCGAAAAATTCTTTGATAACCGTGACGCAAACCCGGTAGAGGTTCTCCAGGGTTTCGTATTCCTGGGCCAGGTCGAAGAACGTCTTGATGGCGTCGTCCTTCAGCGGCCCGAAATTATACACCTGATAATCGTTTTTCTTTTCCCTGATGCGGCGGCGAACAATATCGAGGTCCGGGGCGTCGTCCATGATCATGATGTGTCCTCTCTGCGGGTAGCGCACCGGGAAACAGGAGATCCTTCCCCTGAATGATATCAGCCTTTTCTCCCGGGCAGCCGTGTCGGATCGGCGGATCAGAGCCTTACGGCAAGCCTCTCGGTGCTTCAGCATCCGAGATCATGGTTATCTTGCTGACAAAAGAGTGTTGTTTATCTTGCCATCCTCCCCGCTGCCGCCGTCGCCGCCCGGCAAACCGGCGGCGACCGGAAATGATCAACGGGCGTACTGCCGGACCCCTTCTGCGTACAGATCGCGTCCCCGACAGTCATTGACGACTATGGTGGGGAGGTCCTCCACCACCAACCGCCGGATGGCCTCCGGCCCCAAATCTTCATAGGCCACGATCTCGGCCGATTTGATGGACTTGGAGATCAGGGCCCCGGCACCCCCCGTGGCCCCCAGGTAAACCGCCTTGTACTTGATCATGGCCTCGATGACTTCGGGGCCGCGCTTGCCTTTGCCGATCATGGCCTTAAGCCCCCGGGCGATCAATTCCGGGGCGTAAGGGTCCATCCGATAGGCGGTGGTGGGGCCGGCCGCCCCGATGACCCGGCCCGGCCGGCCGGGCGTGGGCCCCACGTAAAAGATGATCTGTCCCGCCACTTCGAAGGGGAGCTCGTCCCCCGCGTGCAGCAGATCCACCAGACGTTTATGGGCCGCGTCCCGGGCCGTATAAATCACCCCGTTGACCAGAACGGTGTCGCCGATTTCCAGAGACTCCACCGCCTGATCGGTGAGGGGAGTGGTCAGCTTGATAATTCTGGACATAATGCGGGCATCCTCATAGCACCACTTCTTTGTGGCGGCTGGCGTGACATTGGATGTTGACGGCCACCGGCAGGCTGGCGATGTGGCAGGGCATCAGATTGAGGTGCACCGCCAGGGACGTGAAGCGTCCCCCCAGGCCGGCGGCCCCGATGCCCAGGTTATTGATCAACCCCAGGATTTCCTCTTCCAGGGCGGCCAGTTCGGGATCCGGGTGCCGGCTGCCCACCTCCCGCAGCAAGGCCTTCTTGGCCAGCAGGGCCGCCTGGTCGAAGGTTCCGCCGATGCCCACGCCGATGATGGTCGGGGGGCAGCAGTTGGCCCCGGCCTCCCGGACCGTTTCCACCACTTTTTCCTTGATTCCCGCCAACCCCGCCGCCGGCCGCAACATGTGCACCCGGCTCATGTTTTCACTGCCGCCGCCTTTGGGCACCACCATCAGCTTCACCCGGTCTCCTGGCACCACCGTGGTGTAGATCACCGCCGGCGTATTATCGCCGGTATTGGCCCGGGTAAAGGGGTTGCACATGGACTTGCGCAGATAGCCCTCCTGGTAGCCCTGGCGGACGCCTTCCTGAAGCGCGGCCTCGAAGTCGCCCCCCACCAGATGGACCTCCTGGCCCACTTCGGCGAAAATGACGGCCAGGCCGCAATCCTGGCAGATGGGGATCATTTCCTCCCGGGCGATGCGGGCATTTTCCAGGAGTTGCCGGAAGACCTCCCGACAACTGGGCGACTCCTCCGCTTCCAGGGCCTGATGGAAGGCCCGCAGCATATCATCCCCCAACTGATAATTGGCGTCCATCACCGCCTGTTTGACGGCCGCAGTGATAGTTTTCACGTCGATGTCACGCATGCTTACCCCGTGATCCGCATCGCTCCGTCCCCGCGATGTCGTCTTCTGGTTCTAGTTGTCCATGTCCTGCTTGAAGAAATTGGCTTCCTGGGTCCCCCGCCGGACCTGTTGTCTTTCCTCCGGCCGGTCGTCCTCGTCCTCCTCCTCGGAGGCCTCGTCGTCCACCTCTTCAACACCCTCGCCGGAGACATACGTCCCCGAGGGCACTTCCGGGAATTCCTCCACCGGCTGGTTTTTCAGGGCCTCCCTCATGAAATCGATAAAGATGGGGGCAGCGGCTTGGGAACCGGTCTCTTTACCCCCCAGGGAGCGCTCGTCGTCCATGCCCACCCAGACGCCGGCCGTCACCGAGGGCGTAAAGCCGATGAACCAGGCGTCCCGGGTGCGGTTGGTGGTGCCGGTCTTGCCGCCGAGGGGCCGCTTCAGGACCATCACCCGCGTGCCGGTCCCCCGTTGCACCACTCCCAGTAGCAGTTCGGTCATGATCTGGGCGCTGCGGGGGCTGAGCACCGGGCGGCTCTGCGGGCGATGTTGCTCCAGGATGCGGCCGTCCCGGTCCTCCAGGCGCTCAATGACGATGGGGGCAACCAGGTTGCCTTTGTTGGGGAAGACCGTATAGGCCCGGGTCAAATCGAACAGGGTGACCTCCGACGAGCCCAGGGCGCTGGAATAATTGGGGTAGATGTCGGTGGAAATCCCCATTTGCTTTGCCAGGTTGATCACCGGTGGCAGGCCGATGCTCATCAGCAGCCGCACCGTGGGGATGTTCCGGGAGCGAGCCAGGGCCGTTGCCAGCGGCAGCGGGCCGCTGTAGGTGTTGTCGTAATTTTTCGGCGACCACAGCTGTCCCCGTCGGCCCCCGGGCAGGGAGATGGGCTCATCCAGCAGGATGGAGTGGGGGCCGTAGCCCTTTTCCACGGCCGCCGCATAGATGATAGGCTTGAAGGCCGAACCCGGCTGGCGCTTGGCCTGCGTTGCCCGGTTGTAGACGCTGTCCCGGAAATCCTTGCCCCCCATCAGCACCCGGACCTTACCGGTGCGGTTTTCCATATAGACCAGGGCGCCTTGGGCCATGGGGTCGGGATCGATGCTTACCTGCCAATGGGGCGAAGTGGGCGCTTCCCGCTTCAACAACCTCACCTGAATGACATCCCCGACGCGCAGGCGCGAGACGATGCGAGCCGCGCCGCCGTCCGCCGTTTTCACCAAGGCGCCAAAGTTGTTGCCGAAACGAACCGTGGGGCCTTTGCCGCCTTTTTCCGGCAGTACCACCACTGCCGGCTGCAACTGGCCGGTGTAGGGGGGATACTTGGTCAGTCTGGCCTGCAATTGGCGGCTGTAGGGCTCGATTTCGGATGGTTTGAGGCGCTTGAGCGGCCCGCGGAAGCCGTGGCGGCGATAGAGGGCGTCCAGCCCGTTCTGGATGGCGGTCTTGGCGTAGCGGTGCAGCTCCACGTCCGCCGCCGTGTAGACCCGGAACCCGGCCTTGTACAGGGGGTCGCGGCCGTAGCGCTCCTCCAGATACTGGCGGACGTATTCACTGTAATAGCCGGTAATGTCATCCAGGCGGTTCTGCCGGGAGCCCTTGAAGGTCAAAGGATGGTTCAGGGCCCGGGTCGCATCCGTCTGGCTGATGAAGCCGGCTTCCGTCATCCGGCCCAGGACGTAGGCCTGGCGTTCCTTGGCCCGCACCGGGTTGATGGTGGGCGAATAACGGGTGGGCGCCTTGGGCAGTCCTGCCAGGATGGCGCATTCCGCCAGGTTCAGGTCCTCCACGTGTTTCCCGAAGTACTCCTGGGCGGCGGCCTCCACGCCGTAGGCGCCGTTGCCCAGATAAATATGGTTTAAATAGAGGTTGAGGATCTCCTCCTTGGTGAGGTAATTGTCGATGCGATAGGCCAGGATGGCCTCTTTGACCTTGCGGGCGAAGCTCTTTTCGGAGGTCAGCAGGATGCTCTTCACCACTTGTTGGGTGATGGTGCTGCCCCCCTGGACGATTTCCCCGGCCTTCAGATTCTGGATAAAGGCCCGGGTGATGCCGAGCAGATCCACTCCCGGGTGTTCGAAGAAACGGGCGTCCTCGGCCGCCACGAAGGCCGCGATGAGTTGCCGGGGCAAGCGGCTGTAGGGCACCTCGATCCGGCGTTCGGCATAAAATTCCCCGATTAGGTGGCCGTCTCGGGCGAATATCTGGGTGATGAGGTTGGGGCGAAAGTCCTTTAAGCTGCTGTAATCCGGGAGGTCTTTGGCAAAATGGTAGTAAATGAAAGCCCCCGCCCCGCCGGCCGCCAGGATGGCCAACAGGGTGAGGATAAAGAATATCCGCCCCACCAGCCGGCCGATTCTTGGGGGCTTCTGCTTCGGGGTCGGGGTGCGGCGTCGGCGCTGATAAGAGGGTCCCATATGGCCTCGTGAGCACAACCCCTGCGGTTATCCGGAGGCGTGCCGTTTTCCGGTGATTGGAAAATTCCCTTGAGAAATGGAGAAATTTATCCAATTAATTATATCGTGTCAAACGGACACTTGTCAGCAGGAAAAAATCCGAACGGCATTTGTCTGCCAGGGCTCCGAAAACGTCTTGCCCAACCCCCTGCGGCCAAGCCGGGCGCCGGCAGGAAATTTCTCTTGCCAGGCGGTTGACCGTTGTCGCGGCGGCTGCCGGCGTGGGCACAGGGTTGGACAAGAGTTCCGGGGCCTGAGGAACCCGGGGCCTTTCCCATGAGCAAGCTGATTCACAGCCTTTCCGGAGTGCCGCGTCCCGGTTTTTCCTTGACAAAAGTGGGGGGATTTTATAAGTAAAGCTTTTGTGTGGGCTGTGGCGAGGTAGCTCAGTCGGTAGAGCAGCGGACTGAAAATCCGCGTGTCCCCAGTTCGATTCTGGGCCTCGCCACCATAAATTACAAGGGGTTAGCCTATAGAGGCTGACCTTTTTTTATGTCTTTGTTAACGTTTTGACTAACAATTGCAATTTTGGCCGATATGGGATTTCAGCAGGGAATACTGTTGACGGTCTGAAACCCCGTTGAAGCGCGCAGGTGACGACGGCTCCGGGCAGTTCTCATCTGGTGCGGACCCGGGCGGAATACGTATAATTTTCGGCAGAAAATAATCTACGAGCATTTTTTGAGCGCTCCTCCCGGAAAAGCAAAAAGGCAAGTTCGAGATATCCTCTCCGGCTTGCCTTATTTATTGCCTAAATCATGGTCGGGACGAGAGGATTTGAACCTCCGACCCCCTGAACCCCATTCAGTTTCATAATCTTATTATATTTTTTTCCGCCGCAAGAAAATCCTTGACAACTCCTGTAATTAAAACATATTATCGTCATAGACGAGTGTGAAAATTTATCCTACTTACGGATTCTTTATGATGCACAGGTGCACAGGGCATGCACAGGAAAATTTAAGGATACCCAATTAAAGGGGTGGTTCATGGCGATTCAGATATATTGCACAAGATGCTATACCAGCAACGGCTTAGACGCAAAATCCTGCTCAAATTGCAAGACCGCCTTTGGCCGGGACAAGAAATATCGGGTGTGCGTCTCCATCAAGGGCAAGCGTGTGACCCGTGTTGTAGATAACCTCACCATCGCCAGAGAAACTGAAGCGGCCATTAAAGGAGATATGGTACGGGGAGAATACGAAATCAACCGCAACGTGAAGCAAGCACCTACCCTTAGTGAAGTGTGGGCGAAATATCTCCCTTGGGCCAAGGAGCATAAAAAGACCTGGGATGATGACTTTTTAAACTACCGAAAGCACCTAGAACCCAGGTTCGGTAAGAAGCGGCTGGATGCCATCTCCGGGTTAGACGTGGAACGGATAAAGTTGGAATTAAAGAAGGGAACTAGCAAGCAGGGTAAGCCCTACTCTCCGGCCACGATCAAGCACCAACTCGTATTGCTGAACCGCCTGTATAACCTGGCTCGGAAATGGGGGCTCTACGACGGCAAAAACCCCATAGATCAGGTCGACGTTCCCCGTCTCGACAATCGACGCACGGAATTTTTATCCGAAGAGGAGGCCGTCAGACTGCTTAAGGTCCTCGAGGAGTGGCCTTGCCGTGAAAGTGCGGCGTTCGTAAAGTTCACGTTGCTCACTGGGCTCAGGAGAGGCGAGCTTTTCAAACTGACTTGGGATGACGTTGATTTTGAGCGGGGCATGGTCACCCTCCGGGAGCCCAAGGGTGGCAAGACCCAGACAATTCCCGTCAGCCCGGATGCCTTGAATGTCCTCAGGGAGCTGGAGGTCACCTCCAACTTTGTTTTCCCGGGGAAAGATGGAGCGCAGCGGACGGATTTCAAGGGGCCTTGGTTGCGAATCCGAAAGGCTGCGGGCCTGCCCGACAATTTTCGTTTTCACGGCCTGCGACACCATTTCGCCAGCACACTGGTCAGTGCTGGCTATGACTTGCACCTTGTCCAACGGCTTCTGACCCACAAGGATTCCAGGACCACGCAGCGGTATGCGCATTTGTCGCCTGGGGCGTTGAAAGAGGCTGCTGTCAAGAGTGCTGAATTATTAAGGCCCAAGGGGAGACATGCCGATTTTAAAGAGGAAGGCTCCCATTAAATACATCTTTCGTAGGAGTGATTTCCGTGAATGACAGAGAAAAATTTAAATTAGAAATAATACTTGACGAAGAAGATCCATTGCAAAAATTATATAAAGGAATCAACAAAAAGTTATGGTCTCTGTTCAGTAAAATAATTGATATTGAAGCATATGATTTTGGTGGAATTGATCATATCATAAAAGAAGTTGAATCAGATATTAGATGGTATATTGATGAGCATAAAGACATAATTTCAAACCTTTTAGATGTAATAAACAATGATCCAGAGATGGATGGTGCTGACAATATAGATATTACTAGTTTAAGCGATAAGTATAGAATCATGAGTGAAGTTGCGTCTATCTTAAAAGAACAGGCGTGTGATAATAATAATTATAAAGAATATAAGATATGGGAAAAATGTCAAAGGTTTTTGCAGTTGAAAATATACCATATGGAGATCGACTTAATTGGTGAATATAATAATGATGATATGTATTTATATTTACAAATATTTCGACTTGGTCGGTTATTAGGTTTTAAAGAAGCGATTGCTACGTCGGAGCTAGATGAAACATTTAATTATGACCTATATAAAAACTATTTTCACAAAAAGAAGAGCATTGACTCCATAGAAAAGCGCTGGACAGGAATAAATGAATTATATGAAGAAGCCATTGTTTTTGCAGAAAATTCTTGGGAGGAAGGTGATGAGCTAATGCATCATGAGATGGCTCGTGAAATTCACAAGATTGAAGCATACAAGGAACTAAGCTTAAAGACATTGCGGGAAAAACTGAAGCCAATAGCAAAAAAATATTGCAGATTTTTCAATCCCAACGAAAAAAACAATCATAATAAATAGTTAATTTCTCTGCCTTCAGAATTTTTGTAAAACCGTTCCTCTTGCAAGATAGCCTACCCCCCCTGATACCCTAACAACCCCGTCTATACCCTATCAACCACGTTTCATAAATTATTTCAAACTGTTACCCTAAAAAAAAGAATGCATCTTTGATTGAGGGAGGGATATGACCTTTTCCAGAAAACACCTTAATTGGAGGTCGGGGTAACAAGCTAACTTCTGGAGGTATCCAGATAGGCGGAGAATTGTTTGGGAAACACAATTTATATCTCGTCTGACATCGATAGGGGGACGATCCATGAAATCAAACTTGGTTCGGCTTTCCAAAGCCAATGACCTACCCGTGAAAAAGAGCACCCTTTATAAATGGCGCCACCTCAAAAAATATGCGGGGTTGTTCGTCAAATTTAGCGGCATGCTCTTTGTTGACCTCGACGTTCTCGATGAACTCATTGAGGCGGGGAGAGTTTAACCAAAAACACTGAGTCGGACTGCGGGTCCGAAAGGAGGCGTCATTGTCTAAGCAAGACATCGAACCTCAATTTTTGCCTACCGGTGCAGGTAAAGGCTTTCACGGCAGTGATGAAGCTGTGCCGGTTCCTAAGGGTATTTCTGAGACCACCACGGTTGGTGGGCAGGAAACCATCCCTTCTGATCCTTGGAGTAGGGCCCGAGAATATCGGCAGCTGGGCTGGAGCACCATTCCCATCAAGCTTAAAAGTAAGCAGCCGCTCATCCGATCACGGAAGGAGTCCCAAGACAGGAAGCCTACAAATGACGAATTGAGGTCCTGGGAAACCAATTATCCGCACTGCAATGTCGCTGTGGTCTGCGGGATGATGTCAGACTTGATCGTCGTGGACATCGACTCGGACGACGGCCCCATTTCATCATGGATTTCCATGATGTTCTCAAATCTTGCGGCAAGGTCCATAAACACTAACACCCCTTTCTAAGGGAAAGTCCCTGAGGTGCCAATGCCGGAAACAAAACTTGACCCTGAAATGGCTCGGCAGTTTCTCGATGCCCTTTTCCAATCTCATCTGATCAATAATCGAGGCTTTATTGAGGTAAGAGGCAAGGGGCAAGAAGAGAAGCGTATGGCTTTCAGTCGGTTCTATCCTTCCATTGATAGGCTCCTCGAAGACATGCCCCACTGGGACCCCAATCGCAATTATTGGTTTGGGGTCGCCCTCCGTAAGGATGGAAATGGTGGGAAGAAAAAGGATTGTGGGGTCCTGACCGCGCTTTTCTGTGACGTTGATTATGGGGAGGCGGGGCACCGTAAGGTCAATAAATGGAAGAACCGTGAGGAGGCGTTGGAGGCGATTCAGCAATTTCCCCTACCTCCCAGCATCCTGATTCATAGCGGAGGAGGGTTTCAGGTCTATTGGCTTTTACGTGAACCCGTGCGGTTCAAAGGAGGTGAGGATGCAAACTGATTTCCAAGTCAAAGATTTTGTCGAGATCGAGCAAATTATGAAGGGCTTGGGGCAGACTCTTGGGGGAGATATTGGCACTCAAGACATCAGCCGGATTTTTAGACTTCCCGGGACTGACAATCTAAAAATAGCGGGCAATCCCAGGCCAGTAACCATAGAGATGATCGATCTCGACAGAATCTATGACTTGGAAGACTTCCAAAAATTTCATGGAAATCAATTTCCCGGTTCATTGACGAAGGGGAATCAGGAGAAGACCGTAAAGGGCGAACTGGATGAGAGACTGCCTGTTTGGGTTAAAAACCTCATTCAGACAGGAGAACACGGGGGATACGAATCCAGATCTGAGCGGGATCATGCTGTAATCTGCGCTCTATCACGTTTCGAGTATGGACTTGACGATATCGAGGTAATTTTCAAAAACTATCCGATTGGGGAAAAGTATCGAGAAAAGGGCAATTTCGGCCGGCAATATCTCCAGTCATCATTAGATAAGTCAGTGACCGAGCCGGTGGCCACAAACCAAGTATTCGCGGCCAAGCCAACCTGGCCTGCTCCATTGGCAAAACAAGCCTATCACGGAGTTGTGGGCAAATTGGTCATGGCCATAGAGCCCCATACCGAAGCTGATCCTGTGGCGATATTCAGTCAGGTTTTCTGTGGGCTCGGTAACACAATTTACCGAGGGTCATATTTCTCCGTAGAGGGAGACACTCATTATCTGAATCTCTTCTTCAGCCTAGTAGGAGAGACTGCCAAGGGCCGGAAAGGCACCTCCTGGGGTCATTCACGTAATACCCTCGCTTCTATTGATCCCGAATGGGCCAGCGAACGCATTATGAGCGGTCTTTCCTCCGGGGAAGGGCTTATCTGGCAAGTTCGGGACCCCATTATCAAAAAGAAGACACAACGGGATAAAAAGACAGGCGAGTACATAACCGAAGATTTCATTGAAGATCCCGGGGTGGATGATAAACGCTTACTGATCATCGAATCAGAGCTTGCCACCGCGCTCCGGGTGCTGAGCAGGGAGGGAAATACCCTGTCGCCGATTATTCGGCAGGCCTGGGATGGGGGCAGCCTGCAGTCCCTTACCAAGAACAGCCCGGCAAAGGCCACTGGCGCTCACATTTCGATCATTGGGCATATTACCCGGGATGAATTACGGCGCTATTTGGATCGGACTGAGATCGCCAATGGCTTCGGTAACAGGTTTATCCATTTGTGTGTCAGGCGGTCTAAGGTCCTTCCTGAAGGAGGCAGAATCCAGGACGTGGATTTCGGGCCGATTCTCCGGGAATTATCCGCAGCTATACAATTTGCCCGAAAGGCAGGGGAGCTGCGTAGAGATGAGGCCGCCAGGGACCTGTGGGCTGAGGTTTATCCTGAGCTTTCTGAGGGCAAACCGGGGATGGCAGGTGCGTTGATTTCTCGGGCCGAAGCCCAGGTCATGCGTCTGGCGTCTCTTTATGCAGTGATGGATCAATCAAATTTAATCTGTCCGGACCATCTCCTGGCTGCTCTTGCTCTGTGGGATTATGCCGAGGCTTCAGTCCAATATATTTTCGGCAACTCCATTGGGGATCCGATAGCCGACCAGGTACTCACCGCACTTACCAGCAATCCTGCCGGGCTTACCCAGACTGACATCCACAATTCCTTCGGCCGGCATAAAGAGGCTCACAAAATCAATGGGGCCCTGCATCATCTGGAAAGCCTGGGTTTAATCAGGCAGGAGCAACAAGCCACGGGAGGCCGACCCACCACAATCTGGCGTCTTTCCAGAAAACCCGATTAATTCCTTTATTCGCTTAATTCGCTTTTTTCGCCGCAGGAGGTAGGAATGGGGTATCTCGACCAGGCTTTGAACTTCCTCAAGACACCACAGCCTAAGAAACCACAGGTTTCCTTTCAGTCTGGAGACTTATTTGACCCTGAAATCAGGGACCGGGTTTTAGCTTTCATCGCCGGATTGGATTGTCCATCGGCAACATGCAGATGGACGGGGTCACAGCTGCGAGCCTGGATGCCACTTGTTGAGGGGTTGTTGCTGCCCTATGGCGAAGAGGGTTTACTGGCTCTCTCGAAAGCAGCCACAGTGCCAATCGTTGAAATAATCAACCTGGTGGATACTGAGGTGTTCTACCAAGTCTTCAAAACCCCTTTTGATTGGCTGAAAGATCGGGTCAAGCCCCGGTATGCCTCGGCAGTCAAAGAGATTTTGAGGACAACGGATGTGTTGGCCATGCAGGAAAAATTCCGGAGGGCCAGAGAGGAGAAAGCGGCTGCAGAAGAAAGCCATCACCCCGGCGAAAAAAGCGAAGTAAGCGAATTAAGCTCGGTCAAGGATATTGAGAACTGCAACGCCCCTGCAGAGATTGGGGTAGCCGGCGGTATGGCAGCGGAAAGCCGCATCCAATGTGCCGATTGTTCCCATTATCAGGCAGGGACGAGTTCCCTGCATGCCCTGGGTTCCTGCACGTCAGCATCCTGGGACGGGCATAGGGGGCAGTGGCCATTTCGGCAGCATCACTGCGGGAACTTTAAAATCACGGGATAACAGTCTGTCATCCCTGCCGGATTCATATTATTACCGGGAACTTCATGACGTCAAAAAGCCAGAAGTCCTTTTATACAGGACACAGAAACAGCTAACCAGGCCTGGGGTGACCCAGTTCTGCAACCGCAAGAGGGAGGAACATGCCCGATTCACCGGATGACAAACAGCAAACGGCCAAGGCCAAGCCCCGGGGCAAGCCTTTTTTGCCCGGTCAATCCGGCAAGCCCAAGGGCCGCCCCAAGGGGGCCTTGAATAAGTTTACCTGGGCAGTGCTGGGAAACTCTGCGTCTGCCCCCCTCAAGCCGGGGATCTTCCTGGATAAGGACTATCCCTATATGCGGCGGGGCAACTACTTCATTCAACGGGGCAGATACTTTGATGAAGTTACACTGGAAGCACTACCTGGGGAGCCCTTACCGAAACCCGAGCGGCTGGACAGGCGGCAGAAGTGGGGGTATGAGCTGATCTATCAAGGTAAGCCGTGCATTTTTACAGCAGATGACGGCTGGCTGTTTGTCAGGACGACCCTATTGGTCATCGATTAAGGCAAGAGACAAGTATGTAGCACGTCTCTACCTTGCTGTAAGATAAAAGATTTTTCTCTCTTGATGAGAAGAATTTCGTAGTAAACCTTAATGCCCATGCAGGGGGGTTGTATGGGAACTCAGGCAATGAAACACATGGGCAACACATATCTTCAACTTCACACCCAAGGAGGCTGCATGGCTTACATGGCTATGGGAAAGTGGGAAGAGGAACCAGGCAATTATACAATAGATTTTGCGGATGTATTTTTCCGCATCGAAGATTTGGAATATACCTTTGGCCCACCTTCTCTGCGTACCGGTTGCGAGGTGTGGATTATTGATCAAGAGGGGGAAGTTGAACAACTTATACTCTTCGATCTTCCGAAGATCCTCTTAAGACAATGTGTTTCCCTCGAAAAACGGGAGATTGAAAATTTTACCTGCTGGGAGCGCATCATGAGATTCCATATTAAGACGCAATTCCCAGAGGATAAAAATAAATCCTACTTCATTGTCTGGTATCCCCATACGAACACCGAGCGTATTGAGGAGCTTTATCGAGGAGCGATGACAAAAGCAAAGTTCGTTCGACGATTGGCGGTTTCCGGCGCAGCTGGATGGAAAGGTGTCGAGGGGAAGCCTGCTTCATTCTTCTGTAAATTCCTGGACTGGGCCAAAAGAAAATTCCGCCGCCAGGTCTGGGCATCGTGAACCCTGGAATGAAACTGCAAAGGTCATCATGATCTTGCCCACGCCTTGAAAGGCGATGGGGTAATGCAGGGCTCATTGAGGGTGAGTTGCGTTATGGCGAGCTGCGGTATGGCCACTTTGAGGAGGAGGGGGAATAGGCAGCGGCCTGGGGTGGCCAGGATGGTACTCGCTTCCAAGCCGCTCTCATTCGAATAAGCCTTGACATTAATATGGTTAACGTATAGCGTATAATTTGAGGTGACACATGATCCTCAGTTTCCGCGACAAGCGGACGCGAGCCTTTTTCGAGGGAGAAAGGGTCAAGGCGTTCCAGGGATTCGAGCGGCAAGCCATGTTACGGCTTGAGCGTCTGCATGCGGCCGACCGCCTGCTGGCGCTGAACACGCCCGGTAACCGGCTCGAGGGCCTGAAGGGGGACCGCAAGGGCCAATACAGCATCCGCATCAACGACCAATGGCGGATTTGCTTTGAATGGCCGGAAAGTTCTCCTGGACCGCTCAACGTGGAAATTGTAGATTACCATTAGGAGGTGGACCATGGCGCGCATTCTCATTCACCCAGGAGAACACCTGGCTGATGAGCTCAAGGCCCTCGGCATGAGCGCCAATGAGCTGGCCAAGGAATTGGGAGTGCCGACGAACCGGCTCACCGAAATTATGCGCGGCAAGCGGGGAATTTCGGGGGATACGGCCTTGCGCCTGGGGCGGTGGTTCGGCACGGGGCCGGATATCTGGATGAACCTGCAAAAGAACTACGAACTACGGCTGGCGGAACAAGAATTGGGCGATGCCTTGCAAAAAATCCCCCAATACCAGGGCAAAGCCAAGTTGGATACCGACTTACGAACCTAGCTCAAACCTATGGCAAAGGCCACTGAAGCTTTCTCGCGCGTCGTCATCGATGCCCAGCTCAAAGATCAGGGCTGGAACACGCATGATCAGAACAGCGTCCGGTATGAATACTCCTTACCTGACGGCACACGGGCTGATTATGTGCTGTGCGACCGACATGGCCGCTCCATGGCGGTCATCGAGGCCAAACGCTTCGCCATCAGCCCCGGGGACGCGGCGGCGCAAGGGAAAAGCTATGCCCGCCAACTTGGCGTCCCCTATGTCTTTCTCGCCAACGGCAAAGAGATCCTGTTCTGGGAATACGAACGCGAGGCCTTCCCCCGGCCGGTAAAGACTTTCTTCAAGCAGGCCGACCTGGAAAGACGTTTTGCCACCCGCCAGGTGCGGCAAGATCCGCTCGCCATCGAGATTGACAAACGCGTCGCGGGCCGGGACTATCAAAAAGACTGCATCGAGACCCTGTGCCGGGAGATGGCGCAGGGACGCCGCAAGCTTCTGGTGGAGATGGCCACGGGCACCGGGAAAACCCGGGTGGCGGCTGCCTTCATCAAGCGGCTGTTCATGGCCAACGCCATTACCCGGGTGCTCTTCCTGGTGGACCGGATACCCCTTGCCAAACAGACCGAAGATGCCTTTGCCGAGCACCTGCCCGATTACCCGTGTTATGTGCTGCGGGCGGGCCGCCGCTTCCAGGATGAAAAACAGATCACCATCACCACGCTGCAAAGCATGATCAACATCTATGGCGAGTATTCCTCGGGCTATTTTGATCTCGTGATCACCGATGAATGTCACCGCAGCATTTACGGCCAGTGGAGCGGGGTCCTGAAGCATTTTGACGGCGTCCAGGTGGGTCTGACGGCCACCCCGTGCGTCTCGGGGGAAGAGTTCGACGACGAGGAAGATAAGCTGTTCGTGAAGGACACGCTGCGCTTCTTCGAGGTGGAGAAACCCACCTTCACTTACAAACTCAAGGAGGCCATCCGGGACGGCTATCTGGTTCCCTATCAGATTTACACGGCCAAGACGGTCAAGACCGCGGCCGAAGGGGGTTTTGAGGTTAGGCGGAATGATCTGGACTGGTCGGCCATGACCCCGGAAACCCGGACGGAATTCGACCAGGTCTTTAGGGATAACTCCTCCATCGTCATTGACCCGGCGGCCCTAGAACGGCGCTTCACCATCCCGGAACGCAACCGGGCCATCGTGCGGGAATACCGGCAGGTGCTGGACCAAGGCTTTGAGGACGGCAAGGGGGTTCTCCGCAAACCCCTGTTCGGTAAGACCATCGTGTTTGCGGTTACCCGGCGCCATGCCGAAACCCTGGCCCAGATGTTCGATGATGCCTTCCGGGACAAGAAGGACTCCCCCGAGGTCCGGTATGCGGACTACGTGGTCTCGGGCCTGGGGCAGGACGACACCACGGACGGCCTGAGTAAAATCCGGCGCTTCAAGAAAGAGCCTTTCCCCCAAATCCTGGTCTCGGTCAACATGCTGGACACCGGCTTCGACTGTCCGGAAGTGGTCAATCTGGTCTTCGCCCGGTTTACCCGGTCGGCCATCCTTTACCAACAGATGCGGGGGCGCGGCACCCGTAAGCTGCCCGGCAAGCCCAACTTCACCATATTCGATTTTGTGGGGGTCTGCGACTACCACGGCGATGACGACGAGCTCCCCGAAGGCGGCAGGATCACGGAAAAGGCGAAGAAAAAGAGACACGAGCCCCGCCTGCTCTTGGCCCTGGACATTGACGACCATATCGACCCGACGACCCGGGAATGGATTACCCTGGATGAAGAGGGCAACATGATCTTCCCGGAAGTCTCGGAGCAGCGCGCCGCGGCGCTGGGGGCACGGTTCGAGGCCTGGCTGCTACAACAGGAAGGTCTGACGCCCACCGAAGAAAGCTGGCTGCGGCTGATCGGCAATCAACTGCGGGCTAATGCCGACACCATGGCTGAGTTCACCCCCGGGCATTTCGCCTTTCACCCCTTCACCCTCATGGGCGGACTGCCCCAGGCCGTGCGGGTGTTCGGCAGCGAGGCGCGGCTCGAGGCCCTGCTCGTAGGTCTCAACGAGGCCGTGTTCCCGATGGAGGAGCCGGAAGACCGCGGGCCGCAGCCGGAAACGCGGTTATCACTGCATTAACCTTACAGGAAGACAGGTATGCCCTTAACCCCGGAAATGCGCCGGTCCATCGACCAGATACGCGATTACCTGTACGGCGGCGGCTATCCCGACCCCGTCACCAACGCCGAGCAGCTTTCCTTTCTGTTTTTCTTCTATCTGGTGGAGGGGATCGACAAGGAAAACGAACTGAAGGCCCGGGTCCTGAAAAGACCGTACACCAGCATGTTCGCGGGGGACTGGAAGCTCAAGAATCCCCTGAACGCCCCCGCCGCGGGCGTGACCACCATTCCGCGCCAACGCTTCCGCTGGTCGGTATGGGCCCGGGGGCTCTCGGGTGAATCCCTGGTGCGCTTCGTCCGGGACGAGGTCTTTGCCTTTTTCGCCGAGATGGGGGAACAGGCCGCCTACAATTTCATGCACGGGGCGCGGCTCACCATTGACGAACCCACGGTCCTGACCCAGGTCATCAATCTGGTGGACGGCCTGCGGCTGGACCAGGCCGACGCCGACACCAAGGGCGATCTGTTCGAGCACGTGCTGCGCCAGATCAAACAGGCGGGCGAGCTGGGCCAGTTCCGCACCCCGCGGCACACCATCCGGGCCATTGTGGAGATGATCGACCCCAAGATCGGGGAAACCATCTATGACCCCGCAGCCGGCACCGCGGGATTTCTGGTGGCGGCCTACAACCATATCCGGCTGCAAAATTCCTCGCCCAGCGCCATCCAGGAAGTGGAGATCGACGGCAAGGTCCAGCTGCGGGGGCTGGGGGACCGCCTGTCCGCGGCCCAGGTGTCGGCGCTGCACACCAAGACCTTTTTCGGCAACGATGTTGATCCCAAGATGGTGCGCCTGGCCACCATGAACCTGACCCTGCGCGGTCTCCCCAATGTTCGCATCCTGCTGCGCAACGTGCTGACCACCACCCTGGACGCGGACCGGAAGGCGGAAAACGGCCTGCCCGCCGAGGGGTATCACGTCATCCTGGCCAATCCGCCCTTTTCCGGCCGGGTGGACCGGGACCGCATCGTCGAAGACGTGAAGGTGGGCGCCTCCACCGCCACGGAACTCCTCTTCCTGAAATACATGCTGGACAGCCTCCGGCCCGGGGGCCGCTGCGGCGTGGTGGTGCCCGAGGGGGTGCTGTTCGGCTCCACCACGGCCCACAAAGAGCTGCGCCGCCAACTGGTGGAGAACAACCGGGTGGAGGCGGTGCTGTCGCTGCCGGGCGGCATCTTCCAGCCCTATTCCGGGGTCAAGACCTCGGTGTTGTTCTTCCGGAAAGGCGGCGCCACCGGGCAGGTGCTGTTCCTGCACGCGGACCACGACGGCTACAAGCTGGACGCCAACCATGACACGCCCATCGACGCCGACGACCTGCCCGACCTGGTGGCGGCCTACCAGAGTAAGGAGGTGTGTTGGGCGGCATGGGACCGGCGCAACCCGGCGGCGGAGTGGACGGCCAAATGGTGGTTTGCCGACGCGGCACAGATACGCAGCAACGATTTTAACCTCTCCGCCGGGCGCTACCGGCCCCTGTCCCAGGCCGCGGTGGAGCACCGCGACCCCCGGGAGCTGCTGGAGGAGTTGGCGGCGATTGAAGCGGAGATTATGGAAGAGGTGGCGGCGTTGCGTGAGGCCCTCGCGGAGACCAATTAATGAAGGGTTTGAAATGGCCTGTAGAGCCTTTAGGCCAGGCGTGCATTATCAACCCTCGTTTGCCGAAGAATCATGGGCTGACCGATGAGTTTTTTGTGTCATTCGTTCCAATGGCTGCGGTTAGTGAGTTAGAGGGAAAAATTCTAACTCCGCAAGCCAAGAAATTTGCAGATGTTAAAAAGGGCTACACACATTTCGAAACTGGGGATGTCTTGTTTGCCAAGATCACACCTTGCATGGAGAACGGAAAAGCGGCAATTGCTAGAGATTTATTAGGAGGGCATGGGTTTGGCTCAACGGAGTTTCATGTTATTCGTCCAAAGCCCCATGTGCTACCTGAATGGGTCTTTTACTATGTTCGCCGTCCATCATTCCGGTTAGAGGCAAAGAGGAGCTTTACGGGCACAGCTGGACAACAAAGGGTTCCTACTGGATTCTTGGGGTCGGCAATGTTGCCGGTTCCTCCGCTCGAAGAGCAACGCCGCATTGTCGATCTTCTCTCCCGGGCCGAGGGCATTGTCCGCCTGCGCCGGGAAGCGCAGAAAAAGGCCGCCGAGCTGATCCCGGCGCTGTTTCTGGATATGTTCGGCGATCCGGCCACGAATCCGAAGGGGTGGCCGGTGGTGCGTCTCGGTGATTTGGCCGAAAAGATTTCGGATGGGCCATTTGGTTCAAATCTTAAAACTTCCCATTACACTAAAGAGGGAGTAAGGGTCATACGGCTGCAAAATATTGGCATCGGCTTTCTTAATGATGAAGATAAGGCATTCGTATCCCGCGAACATTTTGCTTCATTACCGCGCAATCGGTGCTTACCTGACGATGTGATCATTGCTACCCTGGGCGATCCAAATCTGCGGGCCATGGTTCTGCCTGCATCAATTCCTGAAGCTCTTAACAAAGCAGATTGTGTCCAGTTCCGTTGCAGACGTGAAGTAGTGGAGCCGGAATATATCTGCTGGTTGATGAATATGCCTGCAACCTTGATAATGGCTTCTTCGCTCATTCAAGGTATTACGCGAACACGCCTAAGTATGGGGCGTCTGCGAGAAATATTCATCCCTTTCCCGTCCCTACAAATTCAGCGAAGATTTGCCGAACTCGTAGAACGATTTCGGTCCATAAAAAGTAATCAAGAAACCGCCACCCAAAAAGCCGAAGCCACTTTTCAGGCGCTGCTGGCCCACTGCTTCGGGATACCCCCAGCGTAGGGCAGGCGGCCTGACCCCCTCGGGGTTCACCCCCATCTACCCCGCGGCCTGCGCCTCCAGCAGCGGCAGGAGTTGATCCCGCATATTATCCCGCACCTGCCGAAAGGCCTGCAGAATTTCTTTTTCATTCCCTTGGGCCTTGGCCGGATCCGGGAAGCTGACGTGCAGTTTGCGGGTGGAGCCGGGGAAAAAAGGGCACTCTTCTTTGGCGGCATCGCAGACGGTGATGACCAGGTCGAACTGTTCCTGACCCAAATCCTCCACGGACTTGGAGCGGTGGCCGCGGATGTCGATGCCCAGTTCGGCCATGACCTGGATGGCCCGGGGGTTGACTACGGAGGGCCGGACCCCGGCGGAGAAGGCCTGGACTTTCCCCGCCAGGTAGTGATTCACTAAACCCTCCGCCATCTGACTGCGGCAGGCGTTTTCGGTGCAGAGAAAGAGGACTGTTAACATGGGCTCTGTCTCTACCCCTGGAGAAATTTCTTGATATCGTCCGGCTTCAGGACCTTGCCCACGGATTTCACCTGGCCGTCCACCACCAGGGCGGGGGTCATCATGACTCCGTAGGAAGAGATGGTCTTAATGTCGGTCACTTTCTCGAAGTTTGCCGCTACGCCGAGTTCCTTGATGGCGTCCTGGGTATTTTTCGCCAGCTGCTCGCATTTCGGGCATCCCGGGCCCAGAATTTTGACGTCCATGAATATCCTCCTGTTTAGCTATAATCGATCACTTGTTTCGCACCTAATTAATTTTATGTAAGATTACCCGCAACATCCTTTTTCCGGGGGCGCGCCCCCTTGGCGGGCGGCGAGGAGGCCGGCCCGGACGATGAGATCCGCGGGTATGGTTTCGTATATTTTATCGGTGAGTTCCAAGGTGCGGCAGGGGCTATCACCGCAGGGACCGCAACAGGCGCTTTGCCCGACGCGGGCCTGGAGCCAGTCTTCCAAAGAGCGGTCATTGATCAGGATGCGATTTGATTGACCTGGGTCTTTGGCAAACGCAGCCTGGTCGAGGCCCTGTTTTTCCAGAACCACCCGGATATCGAAGGGCGCCAGGACCTCCTGGAGCCGGCGGCAGGCCAAGTCCAGTTCGCCCTCGGTGCCGCCGCAGCGGTCGCAGGTCTGTCCGTCAAGGAGCAGACGCCGCCAGGATATTCGTAACGTTTTCATGAGTATGATCCTGCCGCCCTATTCATCCAAAGCCCGCCAGCCGTAGCTCTCCAGATAGGCCAGCAACTTCTGCCGCTTCTCAGCATAAATTTCTTCTCCCAGGGGCGGGCAATCCACGGGTGTGATCTCCCCTTCCCGGAGAGCCGCGGCGTAGGCCATGCAGGTAGCGTAGCCACAGGCCCTGCAGTTGGTCATGGGCAGGTTCTTGAGGATGTCCATGATCTTGAGTTTGGCCTGACTCAGATATCGGGGAGTGATGGACTCCCGGCGGTCATAGACTTCGTTGATCTGGCCCTGTATCCACGCCACCAGGGCGTGGGCTTCCTCGATATCCTTGATCCCCCGGATGGCGATTTCGCGGGGGTGCAGGGTGATCCATTTGCCGTCTGAGAGCTTCAGCATCAAGGCGTGATTGCCGGGGTCATAATCCCAGCCCCCCAACTCCGCATTCAGATATGGGAATACCGGCGAGATGTCGGGCGCCAAGGTGACGATGGCGTGGAGTCTGTCTTTGACAAAGTCCATCTTGGGGCGAAAGATGTCGATTTTGTCTATCTGATCCAACAACATAGCGCAGTCAAGGCCCTGGATAATTTATTCCCGATTTTTCGGATATAAGTATAGGCCCTTTTGCCGTAGTGCAGAAGAGCGGCAAAGAGCACTCCGACAATGCCGGCGGCCCCCGGGCCCACGGGACAGTTCGGCTGCCCGCAGAAGGGGCATACCGAAGACCCGGCATAGATGCCGGCGAACGCCAGCCACCAGAAGAAAAATCTTTTCAGAGAAGCAAATCGAGGTCCCCTGCGACCATTGTCCGGTATATCTACTCCCCCAGTCGCGGGAATGTAGTCCAGGGGAAGTTTTGCAAAATCCTCCGGACCGTCCGGTGCGTACGGGGCCAGTTTCCCATGCTGTCCCTTTTGAGGGGGATGCATGACGCCTCCCTGCACGAAAGGCATAATTTCCCCTTAGGCGCCAAATTGCTTCAGCTTGGCGAGGAGTTCATCCTGGTTGAGAGTCCCCGCCGCTTTCCACAGCAGGTTGCCGCCCTGGTCTAAGAAGATCACTGCGGGAATCGTCACCAGACGGTATTCTTTCATGTAATGGCCGAACGTGCCTTTATCCCGGGCCATATCAATCCGCTCCAACAGGGGCAGCCGGGCCTCAACGAAAACTTCCGCCATGACCTTGTCCCCTGCCTGGCAAATATCCAGGAGGCAGCCGCAGGCCTTGCTGGTGGTCAGATAGACCACCTGGGCCAGCTTGGGTTGCTCACTTGCAGCCAGGCAGGGCTGTAAAGAACTAATTACCCCGATGCTCAGCATGATGAAACAAAAAATGGTCACCTTGGTTCTTTGCATCAATGGCTCCCCCATTACAACAAGTTCTGAACACCCTGATATAGCATATACAGGCCGGCGAGCAGCAGCAGGCCCCCGGCGGTTTTCTGGAGCGACACCCCGACCTGGGAGCCCTTGGACGCCAAGAAGTTTTCCAAGACCCCGGTGAAGGTGCCGGCCAGGATGATCAAGGTTCCCTGGCCCAAGGCATAGGCGAACAAGAGGGAACTCCCGTAGGCCACCTTTTGCTGTACCGCCGCCAGGGTCAAGATCACGGCCAGAACCGGACTGGCGCACGGAGACAGGACCGTGCCGAAGAGCATGCCCAGCACTAGGGCGCCCACCAGGCCGGTCTTTTGGGGCAGGAAGCGCTGCGAGCCCTCCAATTTCAGGTGAATGATGCCAACCAGATGCAGCCCCATAACAATGAGAACGGCGGCCAGGATAAAATACCACCAGGGTCCGGTCATCCCAAACATGGTGCCCATCAGAGAGGCTATGGCCCCCAAAGCCGACATGACCACGGCCAGGCCTAGGACAAAGGTAAGGGAATAGAGGAAAGCTTGTTTCTTATTGCTTCCGGCGTATCCTCCCACGAAGCCGATCACCAGGGGAATGCTGGCCAGGATGCAGGGGCTGGCAGTGGCCAGCATGCCGCCCAGGTAGGAGGCGCCGTAGGCCAGCACCGGGCGGTTCTGCATGATCTGCCCTAAAGAAGCGGATAAATCCATGGGCATCATCCTTTATTCTTTGATGAATTTCAGATCCTTAAGTTTTTGAATCAACTCTTTCTCGGGGAAAAGACCCATGTGACGATCGACTTCCTTGCCGGAGGCGTCGAAGAAGACCTGGGTGGGGACCGCAACGATTTTGTGTTTGGCAAACAGATCCTTATCCTGCTCCACATAGACCAGGCGCACCTCGATCTGGTTGCCATACTTATTTTTTATGGAGCCCAAAATTTGCTCCATCTCTTTGCAGGGGATGCACATCCCCATGCCAAAATCATAGAGGGCGGGCTTGCCGCCGCTCTGACACCAGCCCGTGCTGGTGGTACAGACGAAAAACAGACCGACCAAAAGGGCCAAGAATATTTTCCCCCGGGGGATCTTACAGTGCATATATTGTCTCCTTTTCTGTGTGTAAGCTTAGCTGATGCTGCCTTGAAAATTATTTTCGCAAAAAATCAAAGATCATCTGTTGATTCCGCAGACTGGCCAGTTGCGATTTGACATACAGGCTTAACGCGCGCTGATACTCGGCGTGGGCCTCGCCTGCGTACTTCTGGGCTGCATCCGTCTGGGCGGATTTGCTCAGTGCCTCGCTTTGGGCCAATTTGGCCTCGGCGGATTTTTCCAACTTTTGCCCCTGATCATAGAGCTCCTGGGCAATTTGCTTATTCCGGGACTCCTGAGAAACCTGCGTGGGATTGAGTTCTCTGCCCCGCAACACCGTCGCCAGCTCCTTTTGCAACCCATTAAACAGCGCCCCGGCTTGCTTGGTGAGGGCCAGGGCCTTTTCGGGATCCTGGGACAGAGTTTGCTCCGCCTGATTCAGGAGAGACACGGCCTGCTGATATTTGGCCACCTGAGCGGGAGAAGCCGCAGCTTCCTGGCCCCAGGAAACCGCCGGGCAGATGAAAAGTGCCACCAAAGCCCAAACACCCACGTTAAATTTGCTCATAATTTGTGAGAGCATGCCACACTTCCTTTCGCAAAATAATGATTGTCCCTAATCTATTTGATAGAACATCCCGAAGACCCAGCCGCACAGCGTTGATAAGGCCACTACCAGGCCGATGAACACCGCGGCCTTTTTCGTGCCCATGATGCTGCGGATGACGATGATGCTGGGGAGACTGAGGGCCGGGCCAGCCAACAGCAAGGCCAGGGCCGGCCCCGGCCCCATGCCCGAACCCAACAGACCCTGGACGATGGGAACCTCCGTCAGGGTGGCGAAATACATCAGGGCGCCGGACAGGGAGGCGAAAAAGTTGGCCCCCAGACTGTTGCCGCCCACCAGGGCCGCCACATAGCGGTTGGGAATGAGCCCGGCATCGCTGTCGGGCCGCCCCAGCAGGAAGCCGCTCACCAGGACCCCGCCCAACAGCAGGGGAAAGATGAGTTTGACAAAGGTCCAGGTGCTCTCCAGCCATTCCGTGATCTCATCCCGATTGAACCAGCGCCACAGGAGAATGGCCAGGAGAACCAAGAAAGCGATGGCCAGGTACCACTTAATGGAAAAAACCGCCTGGTAGAACCCCACCGGCGGATCGGGACGGGCCCAGGCGGCAAAGATCAGGATAGCCACCAGGGTAAAGAAAAAGCTGGCCTGCTGGCCCAGGGTCTTGGAGGGTTCCTCGGCCACCATGGCCAGTTCGCCGTCCTGCCGTTCCTGTTCGGATTTTTTAAAGATCAGGGCCATCAACAGGCCAATAACGATGGAGAAAACCACGGCGCATACGGCCCGGGCGACGCCGAAACCCATTCCCAGGATGCGCGCCGACAGGATAATGGCCAGGACGTTGATGGCCGGCCCGGAATACAGAAAGGCGGCAGCCGGCCCCAGACCGGCGCCGCGGGTGTAGATCCCGGCGAACATGGGAAGTACGGTGCAGGAACAGACAGCCAGAATCGTGCCGGACACCGAGGCCACACCATAGGCCACCACCTTCTTGGCGCCGGCCCCCAGATATTTGATGACCGACTGCTGGCTGATGAAGACGCCGATGGCCCCGGCGATGAAAAAGGCCGGGATGAGGCAGGTCAGGACATGTTCCCGAGCATAATCCTGCAATAAATAGAGGGACTCGAGGACCGCCCCCTGCACCCGGGGAGAACCCACCGGCAGGTAATAGATGATTACAAAGATAACCGCTAAGAGCAGGAACTTCATCCTCTCTGACATGGTGTCTCCTACGCTTTCCTGTAAAATCCTGAGGTCTTAAGACCACGGGGTGATGCTTCCGCGGCTGTTTTTAAGCCCCGAAGTGACTACCCCTGCCGGCAGGGTCAGATCAACGCTTTCAACCACGGTCAAGGAAATCTGAGGCGACCTGGTTCTCCTTGCATTGCCGTCCCTTAGACCCGGCGCGCCGGCACGAGAAGGACCGGGCAGGGAGCGAGCCGGGCGACATTATTGGCGACGCTGCCGAGCAAAATCTCCTTCACAAAGCCCTTCCCATGGGTGCCCAAGATGATGAGGGAAAAATTGTTTGTCATCCATGCACCCTGGATGATCGTTAAAGGATGGCCGGGAGTGACCTGGAGATGAACCCGGGCCTGTCCCTTTTCCAGCAGGCGTTTTTTCAAGTCCTCCAGGCGGTTCTGAAAAGGCTTCTCGCCCGGTTCCGTTGAGGCCGGGGCTGCATGGAGCAAGGTGACTTCCTGCATTCCCTGAGGCGCCAGGTTTTCCAGATACTCAAAGGCATGGTCGGCCACGGGGGAAAAATCCGTCAGGTAAAGAACATGACGAAAGAGTTCGACCCCGGGAAAACGGCACGTGGGCCTGGCCTCTTCCTTTTTAAGCTGCACTTTCAGGAGCAGGATGGGATACCGGGTATGGTGGAGGATGGCGTTGGCGACGCTACCCAGGACGTTTTCCCGCCACAGGGACTTGCCGTGCGACCCGATCACGATGAGAGAGGCGCAATGGCGGTCCGCCACCTCATTTAAAGAAAACCCCGGCAGCCCCAGGGGCATCTCCAGGGTCACCGTTAGACCCTGAGCCTCCAGCATCCGCTTTTGTTCCTCCAAACGGGGCTGGGCTTCAGCCCGCAGGGCAGCGTCAAGCCCCACAAAAAATTCCGTGGTAATGACATGGGTCAGGATGACGTGAGAACATCCCAAGGCCCGAAATTCCGCTCCACAGGCAATAATGTCATCCCACGCCGGTGACAGGTCCGTGGCCAGAAGAATTTTTTTCATCATTGTTGAGCACCTCGATGCATAGGGGCCGGATAGTTCCTTGCCCTGGCCGGGTTACACCGGGCAGGCGGGATTCACGTCCCGGGAATAGCGCTCCCGCATTCTCAGAGCGACGTTCACCAGACTGATCAGCACCGGAACCTCCACCAGGGGCCCGATAACCGCAGCAAAGGCCTCTCCCGACTGAATTCCGAACACCGCCACGGCAACGGCGATGGCCAATTCAAAGTTATTGCTGGCGGCAGTAAAGGACAGAGTCGTGGAGATTTTATAGCCCGCGCCCACCTTGGCCGACATGAAAAAGGTGATGAAGAACATCAGGATGAAATAGATTACCAAGGGTAGGGCGATGCGCAGGACATCCAGGGGCAAGGAGACGATGTACTCCCCCTTCAGGGAGAACATCACCACAATGGTGAAGAGCAGGGCGATCAGGGTGATGGGACTAATGCGGGGTATGAACTCGGTTTCATACCAATCCTTCCCGCGACGTCTGAGCAAGACAAACCGCGTGATCATGCCCCCGAAAAAGGGGATACCCAGATAGATCAGGACACTTTCCGCCACTTCCAAAATGGAGATGTTCACCGCCAGGCCACTGGCAATGCCCAGCCACTGCGGCAGCACCGTCACAAAAATATAGGCATAGACCGAAAACAACAGCATTTGGAAAATGGAGTTAAAGGCCACCAACCCGGCGCAGTATTCGGTGTCACCCTGGGCCAGGTCGTTCCAAACGATGACCATGGCGATACAGCGGGCCAGACCGATGATGATCAGTCCCACCATATATTCCGGATAGCCCCGGAGAAAGACTATGGCCAGGACAAACATAAGCAAGGGACCGATGACCCAGTTTTGGATCAACGACAGGCCCAGCACCTTGAAATTGCGAAACACTTTGGGTAATTCCTCGTATTTCACCTTGGCCAGGGGCGGATACATCATCAGGATGAGGCCCACGGCAATGGGGATGGAGGTCGTGCCCACCTGGAAGGAGGTCAAGACCCGGGTGAACCCCGGGCTGAAATACCCCAGGGTCACCCCGAACGCCATGGTCAGGAAAATCCATAGGGTGAGATAGCGCTCCACCGTGGAGAGCTTTTTGGCGACGCTGTTACTCATGGCTATCCTTGTTTTCTTCCTGCCCGCTGGTAAACATCAGTAGGTAACCTCGGCTGACGGCGGCTCCAGCTCCGCGGGAAATTCCCTGAAGGGAAAGGGCTTGTCGTTCTCGTTGAGGGTCAGATACCGCAGGGTGCGATAGGCATAGGCCGCCAACTTGTTGGCGAACCGACGGAGGGGTTCGCAAGGCTCCAGGGTAATGAGCAGATAGACGAATTGGAATACCGCGGTCAGGACCACCAGCATCTTGACGATATGATGGATGACGATAAACAACAGGGAATAGAGGAATCTGAGTCCGATCTGTTGCCGGGTTGGTGTCATCTGATTCTCCTCAACGAGGTATAAACTTTTTTTCTCTCTGCCACCTGCCGTTATTCATAAGGCCGGATGAAAAGGGGGAGCGTCTGATCCATGACGGGCTCAGGGGTGCAATGATTTGTTTGGGTCTGTTATGTTTCCGGCTCCGCCGCAGCCAGCTTTGCAGGCCGTTCCAGGGGAAGGCCGCGAACCGGCTTGGCCTCGGGGCGGCACAGATCCTGCCGATGAACATCCCGGGCCCGAAGGCAGAGTTCTGTGAGCTCCGGCGACGCCTTGAGTTGCGGACCGATGAGGGCCAGCAAGGCCATCTGGTGTTCGGCAAAATCCAGCCCGGTGTTGAGCTGATACTCGATGAACTGCCCCTGCCGGCGCTTTTCCACCAGCTTCGCCTCCTCCAGGATGCGCAAGTGCTTGGAGACGCTGGGCTGAGCGATCCCCAGGACGGCCTTAAGCTCACAGACGCAGCGCGGGCGGTCCATGAGGAGCCGGAGAATACGCAAACGATTGCCGTCGGCCAGGGCCTTGAGAGATTTGAGGAGGTTTTTCATGGCTATCCCAGAATCGTGCATAGCTAAAGAGCAATCAGATGATGCCGATTGCCACGGTAGACCAATTCACATGAATGATCGCTTGACAGATATATAGTTAGATTGCTATATATAGAACTACTTGTCAAGGATAATTTTTTACTCACGGAGGGAAAGCTATGGCAGAAGCATGTTGTACCCCTGCGATTGCCCGCATGATCCTGGCCTGCGCCGGTGGGTCCAATGTGGGGCAATTATCCAACCAGGCCGCAGTGGAACTCACCCAAGAAGGCTTCGGGAAACTTTTCTGCTTGGCGGGAGTGGGCGCCCATCTCAGTGGTTTTGTGCAGTCAGCCAGAGACATCCCTGAACTGGTGGTCATCGATGGCTGTGACATCGGCTGTGCCAAGCAAATCCTGGAGCACGCCGAGGTGCCTTTACAGAACTATCTCGTGCTGACCGAGTTAGGCATCGAGAAAAATAAAAACCTGGCTCTCAATCCCGCTGAAGTGGCCCAGGTCAAACAGGCCGTGAAAAAGGTGTGCGCCGGAGGAAAAATTAGTCCATCCGGGGACGCCAAGGGTGGTTGCGGGTGCAGTTGTGGCCAATGAAATCTGCGGCCAGGTCGACAATAGTGTGAGAAATTTTACGGTCCTGTTCCAAGGCTTCCTGACGTCGAACAAATGCCAGGGTATGGCTTCCCTGACCCGCAATGTCCGAATTAGAGGCACGCAAAGATAACAATTTCAAAAACGTCCCGGAAAGGCGAAGGAGGTTTTTATGATCCGCACGATCCTGTGGCCCACCGACCTGTCCAAAAATTCTCTGAAGTGCGCCAAGCATGTCATATCTCTGGCCGAGAAGTACCAGGCAAAGATTATCATGTTGTACGTAGGAACGGATTTGGCTTCTCACATGGGTGGTTACGCCCACGAACCCGGTGCCCATCATTTGCAACATTTTCAGGAATGGGAATTGAAGCAGGCTCACAAAAAAATGAAAACCCTCTGTGAGACGGAACTGCAAGCCTGCCCCAACATGGAGATTAAACTGGTCCAGGGCGATGCCGCCACCGAGATCCTCAAGATGATCGAGGCAGAAAAAGCCGACATAGTGGTGATCACCTCCCATGGCCGCAGCCACGATGAGATCGACCAGAAAAGCCCGGTTTTTGGCAGCGTGGCGGAAAAAGTTATCCGCAATTCACCAGTGCCGGTCCATCTGATAAATCCGTTCCGAGACTAGCCTGGCACCTTAAAAAAGAGGGTCAACGAAACTCCGAATCTCTTCCTGTCAAATGCGAATGAGATTTTTTCGCACCTGGTGCTTGAATTACATTCTTCCATGTAATAATATAATTTCATGGATAGTAGCGCCTCATTCCTCAACCCCAATGTATGTGCGAACCAACCCAAGCTCTGCGAGCGACCGCTTATCTCTCCTGAGCAGGCCCAGGAGCTTGCCGCCCTATTTAGGATTTTTGCCAATGATAACCGCTTGCGCCTCCTGCACGCCCTGGCCCGGGCCGGGGAAATCCGGGTGGTGGATCTGGCGGCAGCTCTTAATATGAAGGTGCAAGCCGTCTCGAATCAACTGCAGCGCCTGGCCGATCAAGGGGTCATCGAGGCCAAGCGGGACGGCCACAATATTTTCTATCGGCTCATCAACCCCTGCGTCCCCAGCATTATGGGGTATGGGCTGTGTCTGTTAGGAGTATCCAAGGGGCGACAGGCACTTGAACCCGGAGTTCGGGAATAGATAGCTGTGAGACTACATCAGGATACAAAAATAATTCTCCCCCCTTAAGGAGGCGCCCATGGGCCGAGACCTACCCGCGGAAGACCCGTTGGTCCGCATGCAGCGAGACCTGAAGCGGGCCTTGAAGAAAAACCCCCAGGATATCAAATGGGGTATGGTCATCGACATCGCCAAGTGCATCGGCTGCCATGCCTGCACCATCGCCTGCGTGGCGGAAAACAAACTGCCTCCCGGGGTGGTCTACCGGGTGGTGCTGGAAGAGGAGGTCGGCACCTATCCCTCGGTAAGACGTCGTTTCATTCCCCGCCCCTGTGTCCACTGTCAGAATCCCCCCTGTACCAAGGTCTGCCCGGTGCACGCCACGTATCCCAATGAACAGGGCGCCGTCATCGTCGATTACAACGCCTGCATCGGCTGCCGCTATTGCCTGGTCGCCTGCCCCTACGCCGCCCGCACCTCCGATTTCGGCGAGTGGTACACCGCCGGCACCCCGCAACTCCCTGACAAGCTGGTCGGTCAGATAGCGGCCGCCAACGGCTACGAGGCCCATCCGGCGGCGGAGTACGGCAAGAAATGGCCCCGCCGCGCCAAGGGGGCGTCCCCCATGGGCAACGCCCGCAAATGCCATTTTTGCCTGCACCGCTTGGCCGTCGGCATGCTGCCCGCCTGCACCACCAGCTGCGTGGGGCGTGCCACTTTCTTCGGGGATCGCACCGATCCGGACAGCCTGATCTTTGAACTGCTGGGTTCTCCCCGGATATTCAGACTCAAGGAAGAACTGGGCACCAACCCTGCGGTGGCATACCTGAAATAGGGAGGGCGAGGCAATGCAAGAGGGTCGCAATTATCGGTTGTTGGTTACCCTGGCCGTTATCGGCCTGGCCATCGGTTCCTGGGGAGTGGTGAATACCCTGTGGTGGGGGAAAGGCGCCACGGCCCTGGGTTCCTATGTCCCCTGGGGCCTCTGGGTGGCGGTCTACCTGCTTTTCTTGGGGTTGACCGCCGGAGCCTTCCTGATCACTATTCTGACCTATGTCTTTCGGGTCAAAATCTTCGCCCCGGTGGGCCCCTTGTCGGCCTTCACCGTGTTGGTGGTCATCATCTGTGAAGTCATCATCATCAGCTTCGACCTGGGCCATTTTCTCCGAACCTACCGGTTTATCATCGCCCCCGGCTTCACCTCCATGATCACCTGGATGGTCATCTTCACCAATGCCATGCTGGTGATCTATCTGTTGGAGTGTTTTTTCCTCCTGCGGGAAAAGCTCATTGCCTGGTCCCAGGAAGAAGGCCGGCCGGGACAAAAATTTTACCGGCTCCTGGCCCTGGGAAAATCGGATTATTCCGACGCTGACCGGGAGGCGGACCACCGCCGGGTGCGCTGGCTGTCTATCCTCAGTCTGCCGGTGGGATTGATTTTTTACGGGGTTAACGGCGCCATCTTTGCCATCCTGTTGAACCGCCCCCTGTGGAACGGCGCCTTAACCCCCCTCCTGTTCATCGTCACGGCGCTCCTGTCCGGCGGCGCCCTGATCGCCTTTCTGATTTACATCTTCCACATCGATGACTCCCTGGTGCATTATCTGGGGCATGTCATCCGTTTTCTCCTCGTGGTGTTTCTGCTCCTGGAACTCTTCCAGTTCTTTGTAGGCTATAAGACCGGGGTCGTCATCGATAAAGCCAGCCTCGATATTATCGCCTTCGGCCCCTATTGGTGGGTCTTCTGGATCGTCCATCTGCTGCTGGGCAGTTTCCTGCCGTTGTTTTTACTGGTGGCCTACCATGACGATTCCCAAAAGGTGGCCTGGGCCTGCGGTCTCATCATCGTCACGTTTATCGCGGTCCGCTTGAATTTCGTCATCCCGGATCAGGCCGTCTACAAGCTGGAGGGCTTGGAACACACCTTTTACCATTGGCGCCTCCGCACGGTCGAATATTTCCCCAACCTCAACGAATGGCTGGTCAGCCTGTGGGTTTTCTCCCTGGGACTGTTAGCCTTCCTGCTGGGTTCGCGCTGGCTGCCGCTGGTTGCCGCCGGGAAAGGAGAGGAAGAGCATGTCTGATAAGAAGCCAGAAACTCAGGTCGGTTTTTTTGACGCCCGGATGGACCGGCGGGATTTCCTGAAATGCTCGGCCTTCCTGGGCTGCACCCTGGCAGCCTCGGGGGGGCTGGTGCGGGTCCTGGAAGCCGCGGCCGGCGGTGGCCTGCTCTTCGACGTGGGGGATGCCTATCTCCAGCACCTGCCGGAGAACCAGATCTACTCCGTCTGCCAGCAGTGCAACACCAACTGCGGCATCAAGGTGAAGTTCGTGGACGGCCTGGTGGCCAAGATCGACGGTAACCCCTACAGCCCCTGGACCTTGGCCCCCAATATCTCCTACACCACCCCCATCGCCGACGCGGCCGTGGTGGAGGGCGCACTCTGCCCCAAGGGCCAGGCCGGCATCCAGACCCTGTACGATCCCTATCGCCTCGTCAAGGTCTTGAAACGGGCCGGTAAGCGGGGCGAAAACAAGTGGCAGACCATTCCCTTTGACCAGGCCATCACCGAGATCGTCAACGGCGGCGATCTATTTGGGGAGGGCAAGGTGGAAGGCCTCAAGGACATCTGCGCCCTGCGGGACCCCAAGCTCTCCGCCGCCCTGGCCGAAGACGCCGCCCAAGTGGCCGCCAAAAAGCTGACCCTGGAGGAGTTTAAGCTCAAACACGCCGATAACCTCAAATACCTCATCGACCCCGACCACCCGGATTTGGGTCCCAAGAACAACCAGTTCTGCCTGAACTGGGGCCGCCTCAAGGCCGGGCGGGCGGAAATGCTGAAGCGGTTCGTGGGCAGCGGCCTGGGTTCCACCAACACCCACGGCCACACCACCGTCTGCCAGGGATCCCTGTATTTCACCTGCAAGGCCATGAGCGACCAGTTCGTGGAAGGCAAGTTCACCAAGGGGAGCAAGTTTTACTGGCAGGGGGATCTCGGCAATTCCGAGTTTGTCCTGTTCGTGGGCTCCAGCCCCTTTGAGGCCAATTACGGCCCGCCCTGGCGCGCCTCCAAGATTTCTCAGGGCATCGTGGACGACGGGGTCAAGATCGCCGTGGTGGACCCCCGCTGCTCCAAAACGGCCGCCCGGGCCTGGAAATGGCTGCCGGTGCGGCCCAACGGCGTCGCCGCGGTGGGTTGGGGCATGATCCGCTGGATCATCGAGAACAAGAGATATGACGCCCGCTACCTGGCCAACGCCAACAAGGCCGCGGCCAAGGCCGACAACGAACCCACCTGGTCCCAGGCCACCTGGCTGGTGAAGTTCAAGGACGGCAAGCCCGCCACCTTCCTGCGGGGCTCCGACTTGGGTCTGCCGGTGCAGAAACGCCCCAAGCAGGACGCCAAAGACGGCGGCGACTGGGAGTTCGACTCGTTTATGGTGTATGCTGGGGGCCAGGCGAAGCCTTTTGATCCCAATGATGAAAATGTCCCCGCCGAAGGCGATCTGTTGGTGGACACCGAGGTGAACGGCATCAAGGTGAAGAGCGTCCTGCAGATTTATGCCGAGACCGCCGCGGCCAAGAGTCTGGCCGACTGGGCCAAGCTGGCCGGGGTCAGGGAGTCCGACCTGGTGGAGCTGGCGAGGGAATTCACCAGCCACGGCAAGCATGCGGTGGCCGACATCCACCGGGGCGTGTCCCAGCATACCTCGGGGTTTTACAATGTGGTTACCTATATGTTTTTGAATATCCTGATAGGGAACCATGACTGGATGGGGGGTCTGTCCAAGGCCACGACCTACAATATCGTCGGCGACAAGGAAGGCAAACCCTTCGACACCGCCAAACAGGGCGGCAAGCTCAAGCCCTGGGGGATTTCCATCATCCGCCACGACGCCAAGTACGACAAGACCACGCTGTTCCAGGGCTATCCCGCCAAGCGGGTCTGGTATCCCTTTGCCAGCGACATCTACCAGGAGGTGATCCCCAGTATCGGAGATGCCTACCCCTATCCCATGAAAGCCCTGATGCTGTATCAGGGGGCCCCGGTCTATGCGCTCCCCGCGGGCCACAAACTGGTGGAAATCCTGTCGGACCCCAAGAAGTTGCCCTTGTTCTTTGTCTCCGATATCGTCATCGGGGAGACCAGCATGTACGCCGACTACATCTTCCCCGATCTCACTTACCTGGAGCGCTGGGAGTTCTCCGGGTCGCACCCCTCGGTGACCCCCAAGGTGGCGCCCTTCCGGCAGCCCGCCTCCGCGCCCCTCACCGACACCGTGACGGTCTACGGCGAGCAGATGCCCCTGTCCATGGAGTCGCTGATCCTGGGCCTGGCCGAAAAGCTCAAGGTGCCGGGGTTCGGCGATAATGCCTTCGGTCCCGGCCTGCACCTGAAGCGGGACGAGGATATGTACCTGCGGATGGTGGCCAACATCGCCATGGGCGACAAGCCGGACGGCTCCGAAAAGGTCCCCGCGGCCAGCGCCGAGGAAATCCGCATTTTCGAGCAGTCCCGGCGGCACCTGCCCCCCACCGTCTTTGACCTCAACCGCTGGAAGGCGGTGGTGGGACCGGAATGGTGGCCCCACGTGGTCTATGTCCTCAACCGCGGCGGCCGTTTCCAGGAGTATAAAAAGGCCTATAAAGACGGACAGATGGCCAACAAGTACGGCAAGATGATCGGGATTTATTTCGATAATCTCGTCACCACCAAAAACTCCATGACCGGCAAACCCTATGTGGGCCATGCCGAGTATGTCGAAGGCCCCCAGGATTGTATGGGGCGTCTGCTCAACGACGAAGCCCAGGGCTATGATCTCACCCTGATCACCTATAAAACCATCACCCAGACCAAGAGCCGCACCATCAGCAACTATTGGCTGAATGCCGTGCTTCCGGAGAATTATATCGAGATCTCAGCCACCGATGCCCAACGGCTGGGTCTCAATACCGGGGACCGGGTGAAGGTGGTGTGCGCCTCCAATGAAGACGGCCTCTGGGACCTGGGTCATGGCCAGAAAAAACCCATGATCGGCAAGGTCAAGGTGGAGCAGGGCCTCAGGCCCGGAGTGGTGGCCTTTTCACTGGGGTTTGGGCATTGGGCCTACGGCTCCGGCCCGGTGGTCATCGACGGCATCTCGGTGCAGCTGGACCAGCGGCGGGGCAAAGGCATTCACGCCAACGCCGCCATGCGAATCGATCCGGTCCTGAAAAATACCGGGCTGGTGGACCCGGTGGGTGCCAGCGCCGTGTTTTACCAGAGCCAGGTGAAGTTGGTGAAGGTGTAAGGTGGACACGGGCCCCTCAGACGGTGGCAGTTTGCTGAGGGGCCAAAGCACAGGGGGAATATTTCGATTTTAAATATGTTAAAAATAACATTTAAACCCTAACTGTGTTAGGATAGATGTGGGAAAGAGAAAACGTACATGGCCGGTGAGATGAACCCAACTACATCTGAGTTTTTTGAAAAGCTCCTGGCCGCGTCTGTGGCCGCCCATGGGCACCTCTGCCCGGGGCAGGTGGTTGGGGTCCGCATGGCTTTGGTGGGACTGCGCCTCCTGGGTTTCGCGGTGCCGCCTACCCTGCCGCAGCTCAAGCGGCTCCTGGTCTACGTGGAAATGGACCGCTGCACCGGCGACGCGGTGGCCCATACCACCGGCGTGAAGCTGGGACGCCGCTCTTTAAAGTTCATGGATTACGGTATCATGGCCGCTACGTTCGTCGACACGGCCACCGACCGGGCCTATCGCATCATCTCCACCGAGGAGTCCCGGGATTTGGTCGGGGTTTATGGCCCTCCGGAACTCGATAAGTATGCCCAGCAGACCCAGGCCTACAAGATCATGCCCGACAGCGCCATGTTCCGGGTGCAGGAAGTCAAAGTCAGCCTCACTCCTTTGGATCTGCCCGGCCCCACCCGCCGCAAAGTCACCTGCTGCGCCTGCGGCCAGGTGGTCCGGGACGGCCGGGAGGTCCTGCGGGAAGGGGAGATTCTCTGCAAACCGTGCGCCGGGCAGGGCTATTTTTCCGAACCTCGCGAAATTTCCTGGCCGGAGATGAACTGGTCGCCATATGGGGCTGCCGGGAGGCCGGATCCCGATGCATCGCTAACCTTCCCGTCTGGGGCTGAAGCCGGGAAAACGAGGGCCGCACGATGATCAAGACCGTCAGGGTGGAAGATGCGGTGGGGCTGAAGCTGGCCCATGATATTACGGAAATCCGCCCCGGGGAATTCAAGGGGGCGGCCTTTCAGCAGGGCCACACCGTCTGCGCCGACGATGTCTGCCGCCTGCAGCGCCTGGGGAAGAATCGCCTCTACGTCATTGAGCTGGAAGAAGACGAAATTCACGAAAACGAGGCGGCGGCATTGTTGGCCGACGCCCTGGCCGGTGACGGCATCGCCTGGGAAAACCATCCCAAGGAAGGCAAGATCAACCTCTACGCCGCCCGTGACGGCCTCCTGCGGGTGCATGTCGCGTCCCTGACGGCCTTCAACCTGGTGGAGGAGGTCATGTGCGCCACCCTCCACAACCACACCCTGGTCCGGCAGGGCGATCTGGTGGCCGCCACCCGGGCCATCCCCCTGGTCATGAAACGGGCCGCCATCGAGCGGGCCGCGGCCATTGCCCGCAGCCCGGGGGCGGTGGTGACCGTGGCCGCCCTGATGTCCCTGCCGGTGGGTATCATCATCACCGGCAACGAAGTCTATCACGGCCTCATCAAGGACCGCTTCGCCCCCATCCTCTCCCGAAAAGTGACGTCTTTGGGCTCGGAGGTGGCGGCTTTGGATTTCGCCCCCGATGACGCCGAGATGATCTCCGCCCTGATCCGCGCCCATCTCGACCGGGGGTGCCGCCTTATCCTGCTCAGCGGGGGCATGAGCGTCGATCCCGACGACGTCACCCGGCACGCCATCCGCCGGGCCGGGGCTGCCGAGATTCATTACGGCGCCGCGGTCCTGCCGGGAGCCATGTTTCTAGCCGCCTACATCGATGAGGTGCCGCTACTGGGAGTCCCCGCCTGCGCCCTGCACCACCGCATTACTGCCCTGGACCTCCTCCTGCCTCGCATCCTGGCCGGTGTGCGCCTCGGCAAAACCGACCTGGCCCTCCTTGGCCACGGTGGCCTCTGCCGGGATTGCCGGGAATGCACCTATCCTGCCTGCGCCTTTGGGAAAGGCTGCTGAAAATTGCTCATCGTCATCAATGAGGTCCTTCAGGGGTTTATTTATCAAGAGACCGCAAAGGGCAAGGATCGCAAAGTCTCTGTGGGCTTCCCATCCTAATATTTGCTTGCCTTTTCTCCATTCGGATGGCTGTTGAACTCATCACGGCAATCACGTCAAGCGTAATCTATATCTCGGTGGTTTTTCCCCCAGGTCGATGCTCCACTGGATAACGTCTAAAAATCAAAAAATTTCCGTGTGCTGCATAATGATAGGGGGGGTAGGAGTCCCAGTCTCCGGGTTTTCCTTGTTAGCACCCACAGGAGGCGATATGGACCCCCAAAGACATTGCCATAGGAAATAGCCAAATTGGCGTTGCTGATTGGAGGGATTCCAGCGTTTAGGTGGGGGTCAGGCACCTTCGAAGAGAATCGTTGAACAGGTGGCAAGAAAGCTGGTCAAGATTTGAGGAAAAAATATTAGGTTTGAAGGTTTCTGATAAGTCTTTTTATCCCTTAAAAAAGAACCTTAAAGGAGCTCATCTCAATGAAATTTTCTGGAAAATTATTTGAAGAAAAATACCTATCTTTCAATCCTTCCTGAAATCTTCAGGAGGGAAATTTTGTCGGACTTCTCGATGAGTTCGTCTGGTTGGCCCTTGTCCACTGAAGTAAATTTGGGAAATGTGCACAGGACATGCACAGGCAATAAAAAAGAGGTTATTTCTAACCTCTAACTTATTGATATTATTGGTCGGGACGAGAGGATTTGAACCTCCGACCCCCTGAACCCCATTCAGGTGCGCTACCAGTCTGCGCTACGTCCCGACGTGTAATTGATAACATTATCAGGGTTGCCCCCGCCTGTCAATGGCCGGGCGCCTTTTTCCGGAAAGGGGGCGTTGAGGTCCGGAGCGACGGGGGCGGGAGCTTCAGCCCAAGGCCGTCTGCCGTCCCAGGGCGAAGGCCCGCAGGTTGGTCTCCAGATGTTTGGCCGGGGTTTTCGTGCGGATGACCTCCTCCAGGGTGGCGGGGGGGAAAGGAAGTTTGTCGCTGGCGGCCAGGGCCCCCAGGATGATCATATTCACCGCCAGGGCGCTGCCCGCCTGTTGGGCCAGGGTCCCGGCGTCCAGGGCCAGCAGCCGCCCCACCCGAGAGGCCAGCAGTTCCAAAAGGCGCGCCACCGACGGGTAGACGGCCTGGCCGATGGCCACGGGGTAAGGGATGACGGCGGTGGTGCTGGCGACCACCAGGGTGCGGCGGTGGCAGCGGTTCAGGGAGCGGAAGGCCTCCAGGATCTCGAAGCCCAAGAGGACGTCGGCCTCCCCCGGGGAGATGATGGGGCTGGAGAGGTCCCCCAGGATGAGGGTGGACTCCACCACGCCTCCCCGTTGGGCCATGCCGTGGGTTTCACTGACCTGGGCGGTATAGCCCGCCAGCAGGGCGGCCTCCCCCAGGATGCGGGTGGCCAGGAGGGTGCCCTGCCCGCCCACGCCGGTGCAGAAGATACGTAAATTAAATGTCTTATCCATCTGTCGGGGGCCTGTCGCTCTCAATCGTCAGTTTTCGCGGCGCCGGGGGAGTCCGGGTTAGGCCGTTTTACCGCCTTGATGGCCTTTTGGGGGCACAGCTGGGCGCAGAAGCCGCAGGCGGCGCAGAGGTCGGCGTCGATGACCAGAGGCCCGTCCTCCCGGGTAAGGGGCGGATGGAGGGCCGGGCAACCCAAATAGTCCAGGCAGTGTCGGCAGTCCCGGCATTGTTCGCCCACCTGGAAGACCGTGGTCTTTTTCCGGCCCGAGAGGCGTTGGACATACAGGATGCAAGGGGCCCGGGAGATGAGGACCCGGGGCCCCCGGGCGGTCACCAGCTCCTTGACCGTCGCCAGGGTCTTGGCGTATTGCAGGGGCTGCACCACCGCCACCGCCGGCACCCCCAGGGCCCGCACCACGGCCTCGATATCCAGGTGTTCGCCCTCATAGCCCGGCGGCGGCGGCTTGACGCCGGGATGGGGCTGATGGCCGGTCATGGCGGTGGTGCCGTTGTCCAGGATAACCACCAGGATATCGTGGCGGTTGTGGACGGCGTTCACCAGGCCGGCCAGGCCGGAGTGGAAGAAGGTGGAGTCGCCGATGAAGGCGATGACCTTTTGGCCGGTGGCCCGGGAGATGCCGGCGGCGGTGCTGATGCTGGAGCCCATGCAGAGGAGGTAATCGGCCATGGACAGGGGGGGCAGGAGGCCCAGGGTATAACAGCCGATGTCGGTGGGGAAGATCCCTTCGACCCCCAGGTCCCGGAGGGCGATCTTAACGGCGTAATAGGAGGCGCGGTGGGGGCAGCCGGGGCAGAGGTTGGGGGGGCGCTCCGGCAGGGGTTGCCCCAACACCGCGGCGGGATCGATGACCTCGGGAGCGGCATACTCCACCCCGAAGTAACGGGCCAGCACCTGCCGCACCAAGCCGGGGTGATACTCGTAGAGGCGGGAGAAGAGCTCCGGGGCTTTGCCCTGGATGGGGGTATCCAGGCCCCGGCTCTGGGCCAGGGCCCGCAGCCCCTCCTCCAGGAAGGGTTCCAACTCCTCCACCACCAGGACCTTGTCCACGCCGCGCAGGAAGCGGATGATGAGGTCGGCGGGCAGCGGATGGGTGAAGCCCAGCTTCAAGATGGCGACCCGGTCGGCGATGCCCAGCTCCCCCACGGCGTCCCTGACGTAATTATAGCTTACGCCGCTGGTGACGATTCCCCAGGGCCCGTTCCCTTCCAGGCGGTTGAAGGGGCTGGTCTCGGCGGCGGCGGCGGCCTGGGCCTGTTGGGCCAGCAGGATGGCGTGGGCCTGGCGGGCCACGGCCGGCACCATCACCAGCCGGAAGGGGTTTTTGACGAACCGGCCGGGGCGCCGGGGCGGGGTCAGCTCTCCCAGGGTGACGACCCCGCGGCTATGATTGATCCGGGTGGTGGTGCGCAGGATCACCGGCAGTTCCAGGGCCTCGGAGAGGTCGAAGGCGGCCCCCACCATGTCCTTGGCCTCCTGGGGACTGGCGGGTTCCAGAAGGGGGAGGCCGGACATTTTGGCATAATAACGGTTGTCCTGTTCATTCTGGCTGGAGAAGAGGGAGGGATCGTCGGCCGAAATGATCACCAGCCCCCCCCGCACCCCGACGTAGGCCAGGGTCATCAGGGTGTCGGCGGCGACGTTGACGCCCACGTGTTTCATGGAACAGAGGGCTCGCAGCCCTGAGGCGGCGGCTCCGGCAGTGACTTCCAGGGCCACCTTTTCGTTGCTGGAGTATTCAAAGGACAGGCCGGCTTCCCGGGAGAGCTGGTAAAAGCGGTCACCGATTTCGGAGGCCGGGGTGCCGGGATAGGTGGCGGCCAGGGCCACCCCCGCCTCCAGGGCCCCCCGCACGATGGCTTCGTTCCCCAGCAACAGGCGGCGTTCCCCCGGAGCGCCGGTCAAGAGTGCGTGCATGCCGTTAACCTCGCAACCGAATAGGCCCTGAGAACCGTCAGGGCATATTGAATATATTTGATCGGCCGCCAATAGGCAAGGTGAGAATCGGGTTGCGGGTCGGGGGAGGGCGTCGGCGGCGGGACGCCGGGCGGGAAAAAACCCTTGCAAAATAGACCGGGGATGTTTATATATCAGGCGTTGAGCAGTCATGGCGGTGACCGATTTTTTAAGGGGAAAGGAAGTGAGACGCATCGGGGAACTGTTCTTTAATCAGGACCATCTGTGGGCCCGGCCGGAAGAGGACGGCCACGCCACCGTGGGGATTTCGGATTACCTCCAGGAAACGGTGGGGGAAATATTGTCCATCCAGCTCCCCGAGGAAGGCGAGGAACTGATCAAAGACGAGGTCTTCGGGTTCGTCGAGGGTCAGAACGGCCGTCACGAGCTCATTGCCCCCGTCTCCGGAGAAATCATCGAGATAAACGACGAGCTGGCCGAAGTTCCGGAACTGGCCAACGAGGAACCCTATGACGACGGCTGGCTGGTGCGGCTGGAGGTTTCCGCGGCGGGGGAATTCGACGACCTGCTCACCCAAGAGGAATATGAAGACTATCTTAATGAAATGGAAGGCGTGGACCTGGAGGAGTTCGACGAAGAAGAAGATGAAGAAGATGAAGAAGATGAGTAAGGCCCCCGTCTTCCTCCTACCGTAATGTTTTTCCCGTGACGACATCCCCATCTCCTCCTCCCATGCTCCAGCGGTTCTGGCGCCTGCTGATCTCCCTGCGGCTGGCCCTGACGCTGTTGCTCGTATTGGCCATCGCGGCGGTGGTGGGCACCGTGCTGCCCCAGGAGAAGAGCTACGCCTTCTATCTGGAGAAGTTCGGCCCGCAGCTGGCGTGGCTCATCGACACCCTGAGATTATCGCAGGTTTATCGCAGCACCTGGTTTGTGGCCATCATCGCCCTGCTGCTGTTCAACCTGCTGGCCTGTTCCCTGGAAAGGCTGCCCCAGGCCCTGCGGCGGCTCACCAGCCCCCCGGACCCGGAGAAATATCTGAAGTTACCGGAGCGGGCGAAGCTGCGGTGGCCCGCCCGGGTGGAGAAGGCCCCCGGCGCCCTGGAGGACGATATCGCCGCGGTGCTGGGCGCCAGCCACCGGCACGAAAGCGGCGACACTCTGTGGTTCTGGCGGCGCACCGGGCGCGCCGGCGTGCTGGGGCCGTATATCATTCACCTGAGCATCATCCTCATCATTCTGGGGGGCCTCGCCGGCAAACTCTGGGGGGTCAAAGGCCAGATGATCATCGGCGTGGGCGAGATCCGGAAGGCCGTGGACCTGGAGAACCGGCAGGAACTGCCCCTGGGGTTCGAGGTCCGTCTGGATGATTTTCAGGTGCACTTCTACGCCGACGGCATTCCCAGCGAATACCGTTCGGACCTGACCTTCCTGCAGGACGGCAAGGAAGCGGCGCAGGCCGTCTGCCGGGTGAACCATCCGGTGGAATTCGGGGGCTACACCTTCTACCAGTCGACGTATCAAACCATCCCCCGGGGGCCGGTGCGGCTGCGGGTGGACTTCGAGGGACAATCCCAAGAGCTGGAGGCGCCCCTGCGCACCCCGGTGCCCCTGCCCGGGGGCCAGCGGATGATCGTCGCCGTGCGGGTGGACGGCAATCTCCAGGGCCTGGGTCCGGCGGTGCAGTTGATCTACCTGACGGGCAGGGGACATTCGCCCCCCTTCTGGGTGCTGCAAAACCATCCGGAGGCGGCCCGCCAGCCCGGCCCGCACGTCTTCACCCTGACGGGGGCGGACTTTCGCTACGCCTCGGGGCTGATGGTGAAACAGGACCCCGGCGTCTGGTGGGTGTACGCGGGCTTCATCCTGCTGATCCCCGGGTTCTGGCTGGCCTTTTTCACCCCCCGGCAGTGGTGGGCGGTGCGCCTGCAGCCGGACGGCAAGAAGGGCTGGCTGCTCACCATCCACGGGACGGGCGACCGGCACCGGGAGGCCTTCGCGCGCCGCCTGGAACGCCTGCGGGCCAAGCTGGCAGAAAGGACGTAAGAGATGCACTCCCGGTTGATCGGCTGGATCGTGCTGCTGTATTTTCTGGCGGGCCTGGTCTACCTGCTGGCCGCGGTCTTCGCGCAGCCCCGCTTCAACCGGGGCGGCCGGGTCCTGCTGCTGGGGGGGTGGGCGCTGCACACCGTCAACCTCATCTGGCGCTGGATCGATTCCTACCGTTTGGGGATCGGGCACGCCCCCCTGTCGAACTTCTACGAATCGCTGCTGTTCTTTTCCTGGAGCCTGGTCTGCGTGATGTATGTGGGCTTCCGGCGGCAGATGCAGGGCTACCTGGGATTCCTCATCGCCACGGCGGCCTGCCTGCTGCTGGCCTACGCCTCCTTCGGGGGGCTGTCCATGGAGATCAGCCCCCTGGTGCCGGCCCTGAAGAGCAACTGGCTGGTGGTGCACGTCATCACCTGCTTTCTGGGCTACGCCGCCTTCACCCTGGGGTTCGGGGCCGCGGCCCTGTACCTGGTGCAGACGCGGCGGGGCAAAGCGGCCAAGCAGGCCGACGCCGGCCCCACCGACCCCACGGAGCTGGACCGGCTGGTGTACCGGACCACCCTGGTGGGCTTCTTCCTGCTGACCCTGGGCATCCTCACGGGGGCGGTGTGGGCGGAGTCGGCCTGGGGGAGCTACTGGAGCTGGGACCCCAAGGAAACCTGGTCGCTGATCACCTGGCTGATCTACGCCGCCCTGCTGCACGCCCGGCTGGTGCGGGGCTGGTACGGCAAACGCATCGCGGTGCTGGCGGTGGTGGGCTTCATGGCGATGCTGTTCACCTACTTCGGAGTGAGCTTCCTGCTGCCGGGCCTGCACGCCTACCTGACCTGAACCGGGGGAGGGGGCCAAGGGCTTTACAGCCCTGGCCCCCGCCCCCGGACCCCCACCCCCCAGCCCGTGGAGGGATGAGGGTGGGGGCCGGCGACATTCCGGATAAATTCCGCT
>CAYRYV010000021.1:0-51635 GCA_964428565.1 uncultured Desulfobacterales bacterium
AACTCAGGGCCATGGCCGCGGCCGCCAGCGCCGGGTTGAGCTGCCAGCCCCACAGGGGGTACAAGGCCCCGGCGGCCACCGGGATGGCGATGACGTTGTAGAAGAAGGCCCAGAACAGGTTCTGGCGGATGATCCGCATCATGCGGCGGGCCAGGTCGATGGCCTGGGGAATGGACCCCAGATCGTCCCGCATCAGGGTGATGTCCGCCGCCGCCAGGGCCACGTCCGTGCCGCTGGCCAGGGCCACGCCCACGTCGGCCTGGGCCAGGGCCGGGGCGTCGTTGATGCCGTCCCCCACCATGGCCACCACCTGCCCCTGCCGTTGCAGCTCCGCCACCTTGGCGGCCTTGTCGGCCGGCAGCACCTCGGCCACCACCTCGTTGATCCCCACCTCGGCCGCCACCGCCTGGGCGGTGACCCGGTTGTCGCCGCTGAGCATGACCACCTTGAGCCCCATCTCCGTAAGCCGGGCCACGGTGGCCCCTGCCCGGGGTTTGAGGGTGTCCGCCACCCCCAGCAGCCCTATCAGGACGCCGTCCGCCGCCGCCAGGATCACCGATTGCCCGGACTGGGCCAGCCCCTCCAGATCGGCCCGGGCCGCCTCCAGGGGCACCCCGCTCTCACTCAGAAAGCAGGCATTGCCCACCAGCACCGTCTGGCCCGCCACCGTCGCCCGCACCCCCAGCCCGGCCGCGGCCGTGAAGTCGGCCACCTCCGGCAGTTCCAGTCCGAGTTCCGCCGCCCGCCGCACGATAGCCTCGGCCAGGGGGTGCTCCGAACGCTTCTCCACCGCCCCCACCAAACCGATCACCGTCGAGACCTCCCGGCCCTGGTAGGCGACCTCGGCCGCCACCGCCGGTTTCCCCCGGGTCAGGGTGCCCGTCTTGTCAAACACCACGGCGGTGAGCCGGCTGGCCCGTTCCAGGGGTTCACCCCCCCGGATGAGAATACCCTGCTCCGCCCCCCGGCCGGTGCCCACCATCACCGCAGTGGGGGTGGCCAACCCCAGGGCGCAGGGGCAGGCGATGATCAACACCGCCACCAGCGACATGATGGCCCGGGGCAGGGGGTCGGGCGGCCCCCACATCAGCCAGGCCGCGAAGGTCAGGCCGGCCAGCGCCAGCACCACCGGCACGAAGACCGCCGCCACCCGGTCCGCCAGGCGCTGCACCGGGGCCTTGGCGCTCTGGGCCTCCCGCACCAGCCGGATGATCTGCGACAGCACCATGTCCCGGCCCACCCGCGTGGCCCGGAACACCAGGGCTCCCAGGCGGTTCAACGTGGCCCCGAACACCTCCGCCCCCGCCTGCTTGGCCACCGGCAGGGACTCCCCGGTAAGCATGGACTCATCCACGCTGCTCGCTCCCTCCGTGACCACCCCGTCCACCGCGATCTTCTCCCCCGGCCGCACCACCACCAGATCCCCCACCCGCACCTGACTCAGGGGGATGTCCACCTCCTGGCCGTCCCGGCGCACCCGGGCCACCGGCGGGGCCAGGGCCATCAGGCGCTGGATGGCCTCCGAGGCCCGGCCCCGCACCCGGGCCTCCATCCACCGGCCCAGAAGAATGAAGGTGATGATCATGGCCGTGGTGTCGTAATAGATGGCCGGGTGGGCCCCCTGCCGGGTGAAGTGCTCCGGCGCGAAGGTGGCCGCCAGGGAATAGACGTAGGCCGCGGTCGTCCCCAAGGCAATGAGGGTGTTCATGTCGGTGGCCCCGTGCCGGGCCGCGGCCCACGCCCCGGTAAAGAAGGGCGCGCCGCAATAGAGCAGCACCGGCGTGGTCAGCGCCCCCATCCACACAAACCAGGTATGCTCGGGAATTCCCAGCCACTGCGGCAGCGGGTGGATCATGGTGCCCGCGAAGATCGGAATACTAAGAACCACCGCCAGCCAGAAGCGCCGACGGAAGGCCCGCGCCTCCGGATCGACCCGGGGCTCGGCCTCCAGAACCAGTTCTTCATCCACCCAGCCCTCGAAGACGTAGCCCGCGCTGGCGATCGTCTCTTCCAACTCCCGGCTGCTCACCGCCTCCGGGTCGTAACAGACCTGGGCCTGACGGGTGGCCAGATTGACAGTGGCCTCCGCCACTCCCGGCACCGCCTTCAGGGCCTTCTCCACCCGCGCCACGCACGCGGCGCAGTGCATCCCCCCCACGTTCATCAGATCGGTGTGGCAGACCCCGCTGGCGGCTTCATGTCTTACCGGCATCACCACAACTCCGTCTCAGGGTGCATCCGCCCCTTCAAAGGCGTACCCGGCCTTGGTAATGGCTTCTTTCAGCATCCCGGGGATCACTTCACTGGACACGTACCTGATGGTCGCCGTCCCCTTTTCCAGGTTGATGGCGGCCTCGTGCACCCCGGGCACGGCCTTTAGGGCCTTCTCCACCATGGCGGCGCAATGGCCGCAGCTCATGCCGCCGATCTTCAGGGTCGCCTCGGTAAAGCTGCCCTGGTCCTTGTCGTGATGGCTCATGTAACTATCCTTCCTTAATACAATTAGAACGAACCCTAGCCCGCATTTCTACTCAAAATAAGTCGCGGTCTGCCCCTGTTCAACCCGCAGGCGGCTGCATCACACCCCCCAGTCGATCTCCCTGATATTCTGGACGCGCAGCATAACCTTCAGGTACTGCAGGGCGAGACGCATCAGCTCTTCATCGTCCTCTACCCGGCGGGCCAACTCCTCCGCCCCCAGGGGGATGAAGCGGACGATGGGCGACTCCAGGAACAGCGGGCGGAAGCAATCCAGGTCATAGGCCGCCAGGTAGAACGACTCCCGGATCTTGTCCGTAATCTTGCCCACCTTGTCGGGCGGGATGCTGAGCATCAAGGTCCGCCAGGGGCGGTTGCCGGCGTCATACGCCTCCAGTTCCTGATTGGCCCGCCAGGACTCCACCGTCCAGGCCGTCTGCTCGGCAAACCCCAGGCAGTGCTCCTCCTGCAGATAAGCGCAGCACTCCACCATTCCCTGGGGGGTCATCATGCTCCCCAGGGCCACCGGATAGTAACGGCAGGTGGTGGGCCGGTCTCCATAAACCCCGCAGCCCGCCGCCGTAACGAACGGACAACGCTTCTCCGGCCCCGACATCTCCAGAGCCACCAGCGGCAAAGTGGTGTTCTCGTCAATCTCCCGCCGCGTGTAGCGCTCCAAAAACTCCGAGGACGTAATCCCCAGGTGACGCTTGAGTCTGATAATGTCGTATGGACTCAGGATAATGGTGGTCTGCTGGCAGCAGTGGGTGAAGCAGGACAGCCCCGGGTGGCAGCGGAACTGGAAGCGCTGCCCCGGGGCCAGCTCGTGAAGTTCGATTTCATGGTTATTGTCAGGCTCGCTCATGGACCCTCCATCCTAATAGCTAGCCGGGGGACGTCCCCCGGCTAGCCGCTGTTATCAGTAATGTCATTGTACCCCATCCTCGCCCTCGCCCCAACTTCGGCACGCGCCGGCCAACTTCCGGGCGTTCTTCTCCAGAAACCCTACCCTCTGCCGACGGTCGTTGGCTTTTCCAATAACCCCGGGAACCGGTGTCGAAATATACAACATGGAACAGTCAAGTGATATCAAAAAGATAACAATTGAGCTCCGTCGCTTGTCGAATTACTCAACATGAAAAAACCTCTCGGGAAAACGGACTCTTTGCGGAAAAGCCTGATTATTAAAATATTCCTTGTTTATTCTTATAGATACATCAACATCAGGTGCATGGCACAGCTCTTGCTTCAGTATAGCCCAAAAGCAAGCTCAGGTAATCCAAAGGAGGAACATACAATGTATCCCAACAAAAAAATGGTGGAAGTCTTCGGATTCCAAGTTCCCACCGATACCTATTTTCTTCATCGGGGTCACACCTGGGCTGTGGTCGACAACCCAGAACAGGTGAGAGTCGGGTTGGATGATTTCTCCCAGAAAATCCTGGGTCCGGCCGAAAAGCTGGAGTTGCCCGACGTTGGCAAAAACTATTATCAGGATCACATCTTTATGGCTCTGGTCAGGCAAGGTCATAAGGCCTCCTTTGTGGCCCCGGTGGACGGCACCATCGCCGCCATAAATCCCAAGGTGTGCGAGAACCCCGGCCTGATCCATGATGATCCCTACGAAGATGGCTGGCTGTTTCTGATCCAGCCCACCAACCTCCAGAAAAATATGGAAAACCTGTATTTTGGCGAAACCAACGCCGCCTGGATCGATTCCGAGTCCCACCGGCTGTTGAACCTCATGGACACCGAGGTCGGTGTCACCCTCCCCTCCGGTGGCGCCATCATCGATGACGTCTACGGCCATTTCCCCAAGTTGGGTTGGCGGCGCCTGGTTCAGGAATTTCTCCTGCAAAACCTGACCAAGACCTGGAAGAGAAGGTATTAAGAGATCTGCCGGAAGGACGGAGCCCCCTCGCCGCTCCGTCCTTCGCGGTGGGTTTTTCCCGGGAGGATTAACCCATGGCACGCAAACTCACCGAAGGTAAAAAGCCCTGCATCTGGATGGAAGCCGGGGTGATCGATTATAAAATCTGCAACAATAATTTTGATTGCCCTAATTGTGAATTCGACCGGGCCATGACGGAAACTGCCGCGCAAAATCTGGCGCAGCGCAAAAGCGGTCAACAGCCCCGGGGCAAGAAGGCCAATATCGTCTCCTGGCAGGAAAAGATGCGGGAACGCTCCGGGCTGCAACAGCAGTGCCGTCATATGATCACCGGTAGGGTTCCCGCCTATTTCTGCGGCAACAACTACTTATGTAACCAGTGTGCCTTCGATCAACTCCTGGAGGATCAGCTGGAGCCCTTCGCGCACCCGATCAGACCCAGTATCCAGGAGGTCTTTGGCTTTGCAGTGCCGACTTCCCATTATCTGCATCGGGGTCACACGTGGGCAGCCCTGGAGAACGCCGGCCGGGTGCGCATCGGTTTGGATGACTTTTCTCAAAAGGTTTTGGGCCCCGCTGACGGCATGAAGTTGCCGGATATCGGCCAGGAATTTCACCATGATGGTATCGGTCTGGCCTTGGCGCGGGCGGGAAAGAAGGCCGCCGTCCTGGCCCCCCTGGATGGCATCATCGAAGCAGTGAATCCCAAAGTCCGGCAGCGACCAAGCCTGGCCCACGATGACCCCTACGGCGAGGGCTGGCTGTTCGTCGTCACCCCCACCAATCTCAAGCCGGACCTGGAGAATATGCTCTTTGGCCCGCGCAACGTCGCCTGGATTGAAAATGAGTCCCACAAGCTCCTGGGCATGTTGGAATCCTCCGCCGGCGTCACCCTCCCCTCCGGCGGGACGATCATCGACGACGTCTTCGGCCACTATCCGCAACTGGGATGGAAGAAGTTGGTGCAGGAGTTTCTCCATACCGGCTGACTCGGCGGATCAGCCCCTTATCCCTGAAGTAATCGGCCAGCAGGACCTGGCAATAGTTACAAAATGCCAGGCCCTTCTGGTCTAATTTCTCCAGGTTGGCGGCAAAACCCATAAGACAGCCTTCCTGCCGACAGTGCCCCAGTCCAAAGGTATGACCCAACTCATGCAGGCTTAGCTTGATCAACCTCCCCAACACCACCGATTTGGGCGTCGCGATGCCGTCTGCGTCCCCCCGGGGGCGAAACAACGAAATGACCGCGGCCTTCCCGTCCAACTGGGCTTCCCCAAAAACGAAGGTCAATATCGGAATATACAGATCTACTGCGGTTACCCCCAGTATCCGGAAAGCCTCCGAATGGTTTTCGGCCAACAGGTATTCCAGAAGTTGATTGGAGTTGTACTGATGCCGCACCACATGGAAGGTGCGCAAGGGGATGGTCAGGGGGCGCAACACCCGGACCGGCAGGGCAAGAATCTTACCGATAGCCGTGCGTAAACGCCGCAGGATCTCCGGATCTACCGGCCCCAAAGCCACTAAGCCTAAAAACGGACGGTGCGACATGTCTGTCTACAAAGCCCTGGCCGTCTCGCCGCGCTGACCGTTTTCAAGGTGACAGGCCGAATTTCTTGATCTTATGGTAGAGGGTGGTGCGATTGATCTGCAGCACCTTGGCGGCATTGGAAATATTGCCGCCTTCCGCCGCCAGCACCCGGGCAATGTGCTGGCGCTCCATCTCCTCCAAAGAGGCCCCCACTCCTTCCGGCTGCATACCCCCGGGAGACACGAAGGGCAGGTCGCCGACCATGATCTTCCGGCCTTTCCCCACCACGACCGCTCGCTCCACGGCATTCTCCAACTCCCGGACGTTCCCCGGCCATGAATACCGCCGCATCGCCTCCAGGGCGTCGGGATGGAAGGAATCGATCTTTTTGCCGGTCTCGGTGGCGTAACGCCTCAGAAAGTGGTGGGCCAACAGCGGGATATCCTCCGGCCGCTCCCTCAGGGGCGGCACCTGGAGGTGGATGACATTGAGACGGTAGAACAAATCCTGGCGGAAGGTCTTTTCCCGGATAGCCTCCTGGAGGTCCCGGTGGGTGGCGGCGATAACCCGAAAATCGCTGCGAATCGGCACCGTCCCCCCTACCCGGGTAAATTCCCGGGACTCCAGCACCCGGAGCAGGTCGATCTGCATCTTCATGGAAATGTCGCCCACTTCATCCAGGAACAGGGTACCGGCGTGCGCCATCTCCAAACGGCCCTTTTTGGTATATTTGGCGTCGGTAAAGGCGCCTTTTTCGTGCCCGAAAAGCTCGCTTTCCAACAGATGTTCCGTGAAGGCCCCGCAGTTGATGGCGATAAAGGGTCCATAACAGCGCGGACTCTGAGTATGTATGGCCCGGGCTACCAGTTCTTTGCCCGTTCCGGTTTCTCCAGTAATCAGGACCGTGGAATCACTCTGGGCCACATCGACGATGGTTTCGAAGAGCTGGAGCATCGGCGGCGACTGCCCCACCAGATTTTCAAAGCGGCTAATGGCCGCCACCCGGTCTTTTAAAATCAGGTTCTCCATCGCCAGGGTCTGCATATGGACCAGCTTCTCAATGGTGAGACTGAGCTCCTCCAATTCGAAAGGCTTGAGTAGATAGTCATAAGCGCCCAGCTTCATGGCCTCCACGGCATCCTGGATGGCTCCGTGTGCCGTCATCATCACCACCGCCGTATCCGGATCAATTTCCTTGAGCTTTTTGAGCAGGGTCAAGCCGTCCATCTCAGGCATTTTCACATCAATGAGCATGATGTCGTAATGTTTTTCCTGCATCCGGACCAACGCCGTCATACCATCGGCAGCCGCCTCCACTTCATAGCCGTCCTGTTGCAGCCAGCCGCTCAAAGATTCGCGGATGCTCAGCTCGTCATCCACCACCAAAATATTTATCTTCTTATGTGGCAGCACTATCCACTCCCGGTTTATAGGCAGGAAGACGTATGGTAAATGTGGTGCCTTCTCCCACAACGCTGTCCACTTTGATTACGCCCTTGTGGTCCCGGACGATGCCATATACCACGGAAAGCCCAAGCCCTACACCGGAACCGGCCTTCTTTGTCGTATAGAACGGTTCAAAAATCTGGGAAAAACTTTCCTTGGGAATGCCTACCCCCGAGTCGGTGATCTTCACCACCACCTCCCGGCGGCGGGAATTCTTCGTCTCCAACGTGAGAGTGCCTCCCTGGGGCATAGCGTCTTGGGCGTTTAACATAAGGTTTAAAAAGGCCTGTTTCATCTGTCCTGAATCCGCCATAACCGGCAGCAGGTCTGCAGCTAACTCCTGCGCCACGGTTATTCCCTGCAGGCGCATCTGATATTCCGTCAACGATAAAGTCTCTCTCAGCAGCGAGTTGATATCCACCGCCCTGAATTCCGGCTTGGTCTTGCGGGAAAAAGCCAACAGGTTGGAGACCGTCTTGCTGACCCGGCAGGTTTCATTATAGATTATGCCGAGATATTCTTGAAACTTGCCCAATTCTGTCTCAGCCACGGCCTCTTTTCCCAGAATGCGTTGCATCAATTTGATGAAATTCAGGATTCCGGTCAGTGGGTTATTGATTTCATGCACCACACTTGCTGATAATTTCCCTAAAGAGGTCATCTTGTCGTCGTGCAGCATGCGGGTGCGGGCGGTAATCTCCTTGGTGATATCCCGGGACAAATCAATCACCCGGTGCACCCGCCCGTTCTCATCCAATAACGGGTGACATACCACGTGAATATAGTGCTCCCGGCCGTCTTTGTCAAAATGCACGTGGGTGGCGGAGGCTGCCTTCCTGCTGTTCACCGCATCCTTTAAAGGGCAAGGGTGATCAGGCATGGTGCAGGGTTCTTTCAGATGGTGGGACACTTCGTAACAATGCCGGCCCACCACATCTTCTCGTTTTAACCCCACCATATCCAGCAAAGCCCGGTTGACCTCGATAATGCGGTAATCGAGATCAATCACCATCATGTGATCTTCAATGCCATTGACAATGGTCTCGAGGAAAGCCTTGCCTTCGGTTGCCTGCCTGAGCAGTTGCCGGGTCATTTCCTCTGAAGATTTCAAGGCCTTTTCCAACCGGATGCGGGGAGTGATATCCTTAATCACTTCTATCACTCTTTTCCGGCTGCTTTCCGGCGGGCATAACGGCGACATGGTGATCTCGTCGTACCGTAGGGTATTGTCAGGGCACGGGTAACTTTGGAGAACCTGGGCGGTATGGGAGTCCACCAGGACCTGCGGTAAGGGGCAGGGGTAGTCCTTGCGATCACAAGGTTCGTCGAACTGGTGGAAGACCCGGTAACAAGGTTGTCCGATTACCTCCTCCGGTTGCTTGCGAAAGCGCTCCAGAAAGGTGAGATTGGCCTCCTCCACAATGTAATCGGTGTTCAATACCAGCACTGGATCGGGCAGGTGGTCGAAAATCCTTTGAAACCGGCTGCGTTGCCCGGCCAGCTTGATTTCGCTCTCCACCTTAAGGCGCAGCCGGTCTTCCTCTTTCTTGAACAATTCCCAGAAGAGCCGCGCCTCAATATGGTCGATAATCTGGGTATGGGGTGGCTTTTGCTGGATGATACTATCCCGCACTTCGGGTTCTCCGGTGAGCTCCAGGATCAAATCCGGGTTTTTGTCCAGGAGGCTCTTATGGTCCGTAAAGATAGGAACCCCTAATTGCTTTGCCAGGACCATACCCTCGGCCTGAGGGTCCGGATCTGCCACCCCGATGATGGTGAGCCGGTGCCGGTGGCGTGTACTTTCGGCCAACTTTTGCAAAACCCGGTGGCCCCCCCTGCCCCCTCCCACGATACCTATCGCCAGGGGTGAAATCTCCTCCTTGAAGGATAAGCCCTTGGAAATGATATCCCATAAGTCTTCCCAGTAATTGGGACGATCGCAGCTGAGAACAGACACCCCCTCCGGTCGGCGCGCCTGCAATTCCTTGGTAACCTCCGGCAGAGCCGTGGTATTGACGATGATGTCCAAAGCCGGCAACTGCAATAAGTCCTCAACGCTTTTAAAGGTCAGGATCTTATGCCGGCGGGCGTACGCCATGCCGGGAGCCCCGGGGTTTAGATCAACGACCCCCACCACCCGCAAGGGTTGGTCAGCCCGCCGGGGAGGCACCAGGGCCTCCAGTATGGCCATTCCTTGACGGCCTGCTCCCACCAGGGCCAGATTATACGATTGTTTACCGGGACTCATGAGGAACTCCAAAAAAGAAGGAAAAACGCACGTTTTATTCCCTGCCACCTCCATGTGTGGATCATTCTCCTCCTTGACAGCTATCCCGCCTCTCACTTCGACGGCGAGGGCAAGACGAATATTTCACGGTCCTCTTTGACTATACCACTTTTTCCATTTTTAATGATAGGATAAAAAAGCAGTAACGGGTGTCGCTTCCGGCAGCAGACCTTTACAGGGCGGGCGCCGATCACCTCCACTTATAGTTGATTGAGAATATCAAGGGGAAATATATGAGCAAAGTACGGGTGCCCTACATCGTCTACTCCGAATGCATCGCCTGTGGCTCCTGTGTGGAAATTTGCCCGGAAGTCTTTATGCTGGATGAGAAAGAAGGATACGCCTTGGTCATTAACCAGGGTGGCGCCTCTCAGGAGAGAATCCAGGAAGCTATGGACAACTGTCCCACCGAATGTATTCACTGGGAAGAGGTCTGATCCGGAACCCAAGAGTGCTTGCAGGCCACATGGACCGGCGCACACCCCGGCTGCGTCCCGGCAGTCAATGCCGTCCTTGACCGGATTTTTCCGACGTTTCTGCCCGTCCCGGATAAATCTCCCGCGCACTGTATATACAAAATGTAACTACATTATCCTTTATACCGATCTAATCTCTCCAGAATCTCTCCCAAAGGTCTTCTCTCCCAACAATCATCACTCCCCGCACACCCCGCACCGCCGGCACACCTCCGGCTCGCAGGGCGGCGACAGCTTTTCCTCCAGGCCCCGCTGGTACTCCTCCCACAGGTAGTCTTTCTTCACGCCGTGGTCCAGGACATCCCAGGGCAGGAGTTCGTCCCGGCCCCGCGGGCGCCGCACGAAAAAGTCGGGGTTGACCGGGCTGGCCCGGAAAGCGGCGTTCCAATCGCCTCCGGCCCGATGTTGGGCCCGCAGCAGTTCCCCCACCCGGCGGTCACCCCGGGAGAGCAGGGCCTGGATATAAGCCCACTTGGGCAGGTCGGCATAAACCCGCACCGCCTTGACCCCCGCCAGTTCCCGTTTCACCATCTTTATGCGCTCCTTGAGTTCGCCCACCCCGGCGAAGGGGGCCCACTGGAAGGGAGTGACGGGCTTGGGCACAAAGGAACTCAGGCTGACGGTGAGGCTGGCCAGGCGCGGACGGCCCCGGCCGGCCTTGACCAGGGCGTGCATCAGGCGCTTGACCAGGGCGGCGATCTGGTGGACGTCCTCACGGGTTTCCGTGGGCAGCCCCACCATGAAATACAGCTTCAGCTGGGGGATGCCGGCCTCCTGGGCGGCCAGCACCGCCCTGGCGATCTCCTCCTCCGTCAGCCCCTTGTTGATCACCCGCCGCAGGCGCTCGCTGCCCGCCTCCGGGGCCAGGGCCGCGCTCTTCATGCCGCCGGCGGCCAACAGCTCGAAGAGTTCCGCGTCGGCCTTGTCGGCCCGCAGGGAGCTCAGGCCGAGCTGCCCTCCCGCCGCCACGATCCGCCGGCACAGGTCTTTTAGCGCCGCCGCGTCGCTCACCGCGGTGCCCACCAGCCCGATCTTGTTCAGCCGGCGCAAGCCCGCGGCCACCTGCCCGGCGAGTTCCTCCCCGGAGCGTTCCCGGGGCGGCCGGTACACGTAGCCGGCGGCGCAGAAGCGGCAGCCCCGGGGGCAACCCCGGTTCACCTCCAGCAGATACATGCGCCCGAATTCACTCTCCGGGGCCAGGATCTCGCTGTGAGTGGGGCAGGCGTCCAGATCCTGCATGTGAGGCACGGCCACCGGCAGGGGATAGCCGGCCGCGGCCGTAAAGGCGGTCAGGGTGCCGTCGGGGCCGTATTCCGGGGTGTAGCCGGCAGGGACGTAGACCCCCGGCAGGGTCGCAGCCAGCTCCCGTAACACTTGGGCGCGGGGCAGCCCCCGGTGCGCCTCCAGGAAGGCGAAGAAGGCCGCGGCCGTGGCCTCGCCTTCCCCCAGGCACAAGGCGTCGAGGAACAGGGCCAGGGGCTCCGGGTTCAGGAAGGCCGCCACCCCCCCCGCCACCACCAGGGGACAGCGATCATCCCGTTCCGCGGCCGCCAGCGGCAGGCGGGCCATCTCCAAAATCGTCAGGACGTGAGCGTAATCGGCCTCGAAGGACAGGGAAAAGGCCAGGGCGGCAAAATCCGTGAGGGGCCGCCCGGATTCCAGGGAGAGGAGCGGGGTGCCGGTGCGCCGGTATTCCTCCGCCTCCGCCGGCGGCGGCAGAAACGCCCGTTCGGCGTGCAGGTCGGGGTGGTCGTTGAGCAGCCGGTACACGGCCTGGAATCCCAGGTTGCTCATCCCCACTTCATAGGTGTTGGGATAAATGAGGGCCACCGGATACCGGTGGCCCCATTCTCTGATGACGGCTCCTGTTTCTTGGGCCAACAGGTGCTGCTGACGGCTGCTGATCTTCTTCATGGGCCGCGCCGGGCTGCGGCATGACGTTCAGGAGGGTGATGGTGACAGCCCCCCGCCGCCCACGGGTTGCGTCTAATCCGCCTGACGCAGAAAAGTGGGAATATCCAGTTCATCTTCCTCATATTGCAGGTCGGGGTGAATGATGTTCTTGCGGGGGTTGACCAGCTCCAGGTTATTCTTTTTTTTGCTGTCGGCGCCGGGACGATAGCCGCCGCCCGTGGCCGGTTCCAGGCGACGCATGATGGTGGGGATCTCCAGATCTTCGCCGGCGGAGACCACCGCCTTGGCGCGGCGAAGGCCCTCATCGGCGCCGTTCTTCTTGCCGATACCGGTGCCGATTACGGTGACCCGCACTTCCTCCCCTAAAGATTCATCTACCACCCAGCCCCAGATGATGTTGGCGTCTTCGTGGGCCTCCTCCTGGATGAGGGCGGAGGCGTCCTTCAGTTCGTCCAGCGAGATCTCGGTGCCGCTGGTGATGTTGATCAGAATGCCCCGGGCCCCGGCGATGGACACGTCCTCCAGCAGGGGGCTGGAAATGGCCTTCTGCGCCGCCTCCACCGCCCGATTGCTGCCGCTGGCGATGCCGGTGCCCATCAGGGCCAGGCCCATCTCGCTCATCACGGTGCGCACGTCGGCAAAATCCACGTTGATGTGGCCGGTGACCAGGATTAAATCGGAGATGCCCTTCACGGCGAACAACAGGACTTCGTTGGCCCGGGCAAAGGTCTCCATGGCGGGCGTGTTTTTGTGCGCCAGGCTCAGGAGACGGTCATTGGGGATGGTGATCAGGGTGTCCACCACCTTCTTGAGTTCCTCGATGCCGGCCTCCGCCTGCCGATGGCGTTTCTTGCCTTCAAAGAAGAAGGGCTTGCACACCACCGCCACCGTCAGCGCCCCCACATCCTTGCAGACCTCGGCGATCACCGGCGCGCCGCCGGTGCCCGTGCCGCCCCCCATCCCGGCGGTGATGAAGACCATGTCGGCCCCCTTCAGGGTCTCCCGCAGCCGGTCGGCGTCTTCCAGGGCGGCGTTGCGGCCCACTTCCGGGTCGCCCCCCGCCCCCAGTCCCTTGGTCAACTGGGCTCCCAACTGAATCTTGGCGGCCGCCAGATTGCGCTCCAGGGCCTGCATGTCGGTGTTGGCGGCGAGAAAATCCACCCCGGCAAGCTGGGCCCTGATCATATCATTGATGGCATTGCCGCCGGCTCCCCCCACCCCGATGACCTTGATCCTGGCGGAACATCCATTGTCTTCAACCATTTGGATTTTCATCATCACCCTCCTCTAAAGTTAACGTCATGCCCTTGCCTAATCCCTGGACGCCCATTTTACTCCCTCAGATAACTTCCTTAAACCATTTTTTCATGCGGTTCCACACCCGGGAAAAAATATTCTGGTCCCGGATGCGGAAGCTGTCCTTGGCCCTTTTCTGGCGGGCCCGGGCCCCGTAGACCACCAGGCCCGCCGCCGTGGCGAAGGAAGGATTGTTGATCACATCGGTCAGCCCCCCCACCCCGATGGGATAACCCCGCCGGGTGGGAATGCCCAGGATATCCTCAGACATCTCCGGCAGACCGGGCAACAGCGAGGTGCCCCCGGTGACCACCGCGCCGGTGATCATGGGAATTTCCAATCCGGCCCGGAGGATTTCCTTTTGGGTCAGGCGCATGATCTCCTCGATGCGCAAATGGATGATCTCCGCCAGGATCCCCCGGCTCAGGGAACGGGGTTTCCGCCCTCCCAATCCCGGAATCTCGATGGTCTCGTCCTTATCCACCAAGGCGTTGAGGTTGCAGCCGTACAGTTGCTTGAGCTTCTCGGCCTCGGGAAGGGAGGTTTGCAGGCCGATGGCGATGTCGTTGGTGAGATTGTTGCCGCCCAGGGCCAGCACCCAGCTGTGCTTGATGCAGTTGTTGGAGAAGATGGCCAGATCGGTGGTGCCGCCGCCCAGGTCGATCAAGGCCACGGTGACCTCCTTCTCCTCGTCGGTGAGGACCGCGTCGCCGGAGGCCAGGCTCTGCAGGACAATGTCCGCCACGTCCAGTCCCGCTTTGTTGCAGCACTTGATAATATTGCTCACCGCGGTCACGGCGCCGGTGACGATGTGGACCCGGGCCTCCAGCCGGATACCGTGGATGCCTACGGGGTCCTTGATGCCCCCCTGGCCGTCCACGATAAATTCCTGGGGCAGCACGTGGATCACCTCCCGGTCCAGGGGGATGGCCACGGCCTTGGCCGCGTCGATGACCCGGGCGATGTCCGCCGCGGTGACCTCCCGACTCTTGACCGCAATGATGCCGTGGCTGTTGAAACCCTGGATGTGGCCCCCGGCAATGCCGGTGTAGACCGAGCGGATTTCACAGCCCGCCATCAACTCCGCCTCCTCGATGGCCTGCCGGATGGACTTGACCGTGTTTTCGATATTGACCACCACGCCCTTGCGCAAACCCTGGGAGGGATGGGTGCCGATACCGATGATATCCACATGGCCGTCGTGGACTTCCCCCACCACTGCACAGATTTTTGTCGTCCCGATGTCTAAGCCGACGATCAGTTCCTGCCCCACTGTTTCTCCTCTCACGGTGTGGATGAAGCGTTTGCCTTCAAACTGACCAACACCTTCTGGGGATAATTGAGGTTTATTTTTTCCAGCCGGGGCAGGTGCCCGCTCTGCTGGAGGACCGGCAGCACCCGTTGGAGATTGGCGAATTTCTGGCCATAGTCGAAAAACCCCACGTCCACCGCCACCTTGAGGTGGTTGGCGTAGATGGTGAGTCCCCGTTCGGAATCGACGTGAATTTCCGCAATGTTGTCGAAATGAAAGGGCGCTCCCGTATTTTTCAGGAACTGGCACAGATCCAGCACCTTACTTACCAGCGGAGAGGGGCGGTTTCCTGCGGGCGCGAAATGTTCCGGCCGCATGCCGGTCAGGATGGGCAGATCGTGCTGGTCTTCCGGTTCCAGGACCTTGAAAAGCACGCCCGCGGTGCTGATGAAATATAAGGTGTCCAGTTGCACGATGGCCAGCGGTTGATATTCCGTAATGCCGATCTGCAAACGGTCCGGCCATAGACGCGCCACCTGCACCCGGGCCACCCAGGGGTGCTGGCGCAGGGTCTGTTCCAGGCGGCGGGGATCGGTCTCCAACAAACTCAAACCCGGCCGCAGCCCCGTCAAAGCCGTCACCACGTCGTAGTTCAGGCGTTGCGCCCCCACGATCTGGACGCTGGCCGGCCCTTTCAGGTGAAAATAGCGCAACTTCAAAACCTGCTGATAACCGGAGACCAGCAGGTAGCTGGCGCCCACCAGGAAACCGGTGGTCACCATCAGGGCCAGCACGGTGAGGGCGGGCCCCTTGAGCCCCTGCCAGGAGCGCGGCGCCCGCCGGGTTTTTTCCGCGCGCCGTCGTTGGGCCATGGGCCGGTGCCATTGGGCCTGCCGTTGCGCAAAAGCGGCCCGCCGGTATGGAGCTATGCGGTTCTGGTTGCGGTAACCCACCGGGCTTACACCTTTACCGTTTGGGCGGATAACGGATAATCGCCGGATTTCGAAAACACCGGCTGTTGTTCCAGCTTCCGCACCACCTCTTCGCCGATCTTCCAGATATCCCCGGCCCCCATGGTGATCAGTACGTCACCCGGCTGGATGATCTCCCACAGGCGCGCGGCCAGCTTCTCCTTGTCCTCCTCATAGCAGACGCCCGGGTGGCCGCTCTGCTTGACCCCCTGATACAGGCAGCGCCCGGAGATGCCCTTGATGACCGACTCTCCGGCGCTGTAGATCTCCGTCAGGAATACCACGTCGGCGTCGCCGAAGACCCCGTAAAAATCGCTGAGCAGGGCCTGGGTGCGGGTGTACCGGTGCGGCTGGAAGGCCACGATGACCCGCCGGCCCCGGAAGGCCTGGGCCATGGCCTCCAAAGTAACCTTGATCTCCGTGGGGTGGTGCCCGTAGTCGTCCACCACCGTCACCCCCTGGCAGTCACCCTTGATCTGGAACCGCCGCTGGATCCGCCCCAACCCCGCCAGCCCGCCGGCCAGCGCCGGAAAATCCAGTCCCAGGACCTGCCCCACCGCCGCCGCCGCCAGGGAATTGGAGGCATAGTGACGCCCGGCCAGCGGCAGGACCACCTCTCCCAGTTCCGTGTCCCCCCGCATGAGGCGATACCGGCTGGTGAAACCGTCGATACGCAGGTCCGCGGCCCACAGATCGGCCCCGGGATGCAGGCTGTAGGTGCACAGCCTGGTTTTGACCCGGGCCAGCACCGGCGCCAGGTTGGGGTCGTCGGCGCAGGCCACCACCACGCCCCGGGGTTGCACCCGGTCCACGAACCGGGCGAAGACCTCCTGAATGTGGGCCAGATCACGGTAATGGTCCATGTGCTCCCGGTCGATGTTGGTGATCACCGCCACGTGGGGGGACAACACCAGAAAAGAGCCGTCGGACTCGTCGGCCTCGGCCACGAAATATTTCCCGGCCCCCAGGATGGCGTTGCTTCCCAGGGTGTCCACCACGCCCCCCACCACCACCGTCGGCTCCAGACCGGCGCGGCGCAGCACGGAGGTCACCATGGTGGTCGTGGTGGTCTTGCCGTGGGCCCCCGCCACCGCAATCTGGGTATGCCCCGCCATCAGCCGGGCCAGCATCTCGGCCCGGGAAATGACCGTCAGCCCTCGCGCCCGGGCCGCGGCCAGCTCCGGGTTGTCGGCGGCGATGGCGGCGGAGATCACCACCACGCCGCTGGACCCCAGGTGGTCGGGGTGGTGGCCCTGGAAAAAGACGACCCCCAGGTCCTCCAGCTTCCGGGTCAGGGCGTTGGCGGCCAGATCGGAGCCGCTCACCGGATGGCCCTGGCGGACCAGCAGTTCCGCCAGGCCGCTCATGCCGATGCCGCCCAGGCCGATGAAGTGGTAGTGCGTGGCGTCTGTCCTCATCCCCCCATCCCCCTTAATTCTTTGAGCCCCTCCAGCTCTTCCGGGTCCGCCGCCGGCAATCTCCCCGCCTCTCCCCGGGCGTCGCCCCCCACGGCGGCCCCACTCGCCAGCAAATAGCGGCATTCCCGCACGATGGCCGCCGCCGCCCCCGGCTGTCCCCAGGCGCGGCTGCAGTTTTCCATGTCCGCCAGGGTCCCCCGGGCCGTCATCAGGCTGTGGACCAGGGCGGCGATCCTCTCCCCCGACAGCTCCTGGTTCTGCACCATCAAGGCCGCCCCCGCCCCGGCCAGCACCCGGGCGTTCTTCTCCTGGTGCTGGTGGGCCGCATACGGATATGGTACCAGGATGGCAGCCCGGCCCAAAACCGTCAGCTCCGCCAGCGTCGAGGCCCCGGCCCGGCACAGGATGAGGTGGGCCCGCTGCATGAAACCGGCGACCTCCGGGCTGAAGGCATACACCTGCGCCGCAAAGCCTTTCTCCGCGTAGCCGCGCCTCACCATCTCCTCGTCCGCCGGGCCGGTGAGGTGAATGACATGCAGCTGCGGTCGGCAATCTTCTAGGAAATCCAGGGCGGCGAGCATTTGCACGTTGAGGTGACGGGCGCCCTGGGACCCCCCCATGACCAGGAGGGTGAAGGGAAATTCGGGGCGAGGCGCCGCGGACGCAGCCATAAAGTCCGGGCGAATGGGATTGCCCGTAAAGACTGCCCGATCCGTGGGCACCTGGCCGACCGTATCCGGGAAAGAGAGAAATACCCGGTCTGCCAGGCGGGTCAACCATCTATTGGTAAAGCCCAAAATGGCGTTCTGCTCGTGTATGGCTAAGGGGATTCCCAGAAGATATGCAGCCACACCCACCGGTCCGGAGGTGTAGCCCCCCATACCTAATACCATATTCGGCGCCAGTTGGTGAAGCACTTTTTTCGCCTGCCGGACGCTTCCCGGCAGCCGCGCCAGCGCCAGCAGCCGCCCCAGCACTCCCCGGCCCTGCAGGGCCTGGCTGTCAATAAGCCGGTAGGGCAGAGCGTCGCGCTCCAGAATCTCCAGGGTCTGGGCCCGGTCCGTGGTGACGAAGGTCACCCGGGCGCCCAACCGCTCCCGGATTTCCTGGGCCACGGCGATTCCCGGAAAGAGATGGCCGCCGGTGCCCCCCCCGGCGATGACGATATGCCCCCGGCTCGCCTCGACGCTTCCATCCCTGGTTCCCGGCGCGGTCACGGTTGTCTCCACCGTCACGTCCCCCCCTTGGCCGCCCGCGGCGTCTGGGAGCTGATATTCAGCAGCATCCCCACGGCGATCAGGTTGACCAGCAGCGAGGAGCCCCCGTAGCTCAGAAACGGCAGGGACATCCCCTTGGTGGGCATCAGCCCGGTGACCACGGCCACGTTCAGGCCCGCCTGCAAGCCGATCAACAGCACCAGCCCCAGGGCCAGATAGCTCCCGTACAGGTCCTTGGCCCGCAAACAGAGCTCCAGCCCCCGCACGAACAACGCCGTCACCAGGACGATCACCAGCACCGCCCCCCAAAAACCCAGTTCCTCGGCGGTGATGGAAAAAATGAAGTCGGTGTGGGCGTCGGGCAGATAAAAAAGCTTCTCCCGGCTGCGCCCCAGTCCCAGCCCCCAAAACCCCCCCGAACCGATGGCCTGCAGGGAATGCACCAGCTGGTAGCCGGCGTCCTGGGCATACTTCCAGGGATCGAGAAAGGTGATGATGCGCTCCACCCGCATGGGGTTCTTGATGATGACGTAAAACAGCACCGGCGCCGCCGCCAGCACGCACAGCACGATATGGGTCAAACGGGTGCCCCCCACGAACAGCATCAGGAAGGTGATCCCCGCCAGGCTCATGGCGGTGCCGAAATCCGGCTCCTTCTCGATGAGAACGATGAAGATTCCCGCCACGATGAGGTGGGGGAGAAAACCGATGGTGAAATCCTTCATCTTGTCCTGTTTGCGGGCCAGGGAGTAGGCCAGGAAATTGATGATGGCCAGCTTGGCGAACTCCGACGGCTGAATGACGATGGGTCCCAGATTGAGCCAGCGGGAGGCGCTGCGAACCCTTATCCCCAGTCCCGGGATCAGCACCAGAATGAGGGTGATCAGGCTGAGCAGCAAAATCGGGTAGGCCAGACGCTGATAGAGCTGGTAGGGAATCCTGCGGATCACCAGCATCAGGGGCACCCCCACCGCCGCGTACATGGCCTGCTTCTTGAGGAAAAAATAGGGATCCTGATATCGGTCGTAGGCCATCACCCCGCTGGCGCTGAAGACCATCACCAACCCCAGCCCCAACAGCAGCAGGGGGACGACCAGCAGGGTGTGGTCATAATAGGCGCTAGGCGCGGGCGCGGGGGCGGTATCCATGGATCACTCTCCTCACGGCGGATTGAAAGGCCCGGCCTCGGGCGGCGTAATCGCTGAACATGTCGAAGCTGGAACAGGCCGGGGACAACAGCACCACGTCCCCCGAGTGCGACGCCTCCCACGCCTGCTCCACCGCGTCATCCAGATCGACGGCCAGCTGGGTGGGCGCCAACCCCCCCAGCTCCGCCATCATCTTCTCCTTGGCCTCCCCCACCAGGATCAACACCCGCACCCCGGTGCGGATCAGGGGGGCCAGGGGGGCGTAGTCGCCCCCCTTGTCCCGGCCCCCGGCAATCAGCACCACGGGCCGCTCGAAATACTCCAGCGACCGCACCACGGCCCCCACGTTGGTCCCCTTGGAATCGTCGTAGAAGTCCACCCCCTGGTGGCTGGCCACCCACTGGACCCGATGGGGCAGGCCCGTGAACTCCCGCAGCACCCGCCGGCAGGCCCCGGCCTCGGCTCCCGAGTCCAGCGCCACCAGCAGGGCGGCCAGGATGTTTTCCTGATTATGCACTCCCTGAAGCTTGATCTCCTCCAGGGGGACGCGGGTGGCCTGGCCTTCCCCCAGGCGCGCGATTAAGTCGCGCCCGTTGCGCCAGGCCCCCGCGACGAAGGCGTGTTGCGTGGAAAACAACGCCACCCGGGACGTCAGCCCCGCCGCCAGGGGCGCCGCCCAGGGGTCGTCGGCGTTCAGCACCGCCAGATCGCCCGGCCCCTGGTTCCGGAAGATGCCGGCCTTGGAACGCACATAGGCCGCGAAATCCGGGTAGCGGTCCAGGTGATCGGCGCTGATGTTCAGCAAGGCCGCCACCCGGGGATGGAACGACGGCGCCGTGTCCAACTGGAAGCTGCTCACTTCGATGACCAGACAGTCGGCCTCCTCTTGCCGGGAAATCAGCGAGATCAGGGGCGTGCCGATATTGCCGCCCACCAGCACCCGGCGGCCCGACGCCGTCAACAGTTGCCCCACCAAGGTGGTCGTCGTGGTCTTGCCGTTGGTGCCGGTGATGGCCGCCACCGGCCGGCGCAGGAAGTGGCTGGCCACCTCCAGCTCCCCCTCCAGCCGGACCCCCGCCGCCACCGCCCGCCGCAGCCAGGGAAGCTCCGGAGGCACGCCGGGACTGAGGACGATCAGGTCGAAGGTCTCGGGCCGGGCGGGCTCGGCCACCCCCAACTCCCGCCGGATGTCCAGATCGGCGATGGCCGCACAGGCCGGGGACAGCTTCTCGGCCGTCTGCGGGTCGGTGACCGTCACCCGCGCCCCCTGCTCCGCCAGGAAGCGGCTCAGGGCCACGCCGGTCTGTCCCAACCCGCCGATCAGGATGTTCTGGCCCGCGTACCGACTCATCGCCTTCCTTGCCTCATCTCAGTTTCAGGGTGCTCAGGCCCACCAGGGCCAGGATGATCGCCAAAATCCAGAAGCGCACGATAACCTTGGGCTCCGCCCAGCCTTTCAGCTCGAAATGATGGTGGATGGGGGCCATCCGGAAGATGCGCTTGCCGTTGGTGGCCTTGAAAAACCCCACCTGCAGGATCACCGACACCGCCTCGATGACGAAAATGCCCCCCACGATGGCCAGCACGATCTCCTGCTTGGTGATCAGCGCCACCGTCCCCAGCGCCCCCCCCAGGGCCAACGCCCCCACATCCCCCATGAACACCTGGGCCGGATAGGCGTTGAACCACAGAAACCCGATCCCCGCCCCCACCAGGGCCCCGCAGAAGATCGACAGCTCCCCGGCGTTGCGCACGTAGGGGATCTGCAGGTAATCCGCAATCTTGATGTGCCCCGTGAGGTAGGCGAAAATCAGGAAGGTGGCCGCCACGATGGTCACCGGCCCGATGGCCAGCCCGTCCAGGCCGTCGGTGAGATTCACCGCGTTCGCCGCCCCCACGATGATGAACATGGCGAAGGGGATGAAGAGCCAACCCAGGTTGGGAGCCGCTTCCTTGAAAAACGGAATCGACACCGTGGTGCTGAATCCCGGCGTGTAATAGAGCCAGATCACCGCGGCCAGGCTGACGACGATCTGCCCCGCCAGCTTCCGCCGGGCGCTCAGCCCCCGGTTGTTCTTCTTGATGACCTTGAGGTAATCATCCCAGAAGCCGATGACCCCGAAACCCAGGGTCACCAGGATCAACAGCCAGATGTAGAGGTTGCTCAGGTCGGCCCACAGCAGGGTCGACATCACGGTGGCGAAGATGATCAGGATGCCGCCCATGGTGGGCGTCCCGGCCTTGGAATGGTGCGACGCCGGGCCGTCCTCCCGGATATACTGCCCGATCTGATGCATGGACAGCTGCCGGATGAGCCAGGGCCCCAGGATAAAGCAGATCAGCAGGGCCGTTAAAATGGCGTAGATCGACCGGAAGGTGATGTACCGGAAGACGTTGAAGCCGCCGAAGACGGTCTTTAACGGATATAGGAGATGGTAAAGCACGGCATCGATCCTTTAATCAATAACATTACCGTCATCCCCTTCAGGTCAGGGCCGCCACCAGCTTTTCCAGGCGCATCCCCCGGGAGCCCTTCACCAGCAGCACGTCTCCGGGGCCCAGAAACTCCTCCAGGATGCGCGCCCCTTCGCCCTGGGAGGCCACCGGCACGATGCGGCCGGCGGGCAGGCCCGCCTCCTGGGCCCCCTGGGCTACGTGGTGGCGGAAATCCCCGCACACCACCAGCAGATCCAGGTCCAGTTCCGCCGCCAGACCGCCGATGCCCCCGTGGGCCTCTTCCGTGGCCGCCCCCAACTCCAGCATGTCGCCCAGCATGGCCACCGCCCGCCCCTGATTCCTCACCTGCGCCAGGGTGCGCAGCGCCTGACCCATGGAGCCGGGATTGGCGTTGTAGCAGTCGTTGATGAGGTGCGCCCCGCACTTCAGGGTCGTCACCTGGGTGCGTTTGTCCAGACTGGCGAACCGGCCCAGCCCCGCCGCAATCGCCTCCGGGCCCAGACCCAGCGCCAACCCCACCGCCGCCGCCGCCAGGGCGTTGTAAAGATGGTGCAGCCCCACCACCCTGATGAGGGCCGGCCAGCAATGCCCCCGGTAACAGAAATCCACTTCCTGCCCCGTCAATCCCAGGGGGCGGTGGCGACGGGCGTGCAGGTCCGCGGCCGCCTCCAGCCCGTAGCTCAGCTTGCGCCCCGGGAAGCGGGCGGCCAGCTCCGCCAGGAAACAGTCGTCCCGGTTGTAAATCAGCAGGTGCTCCGGCCCCAGCGCCTCCAGCAGCTCGCCCTTGGCCCGGGCCACCCCCGCGACGCTCCCCAACCCCTCGGTGTGGGCCGGATAGACGTTGGTCAACACCCCGATGGTGGGCTGCACCATCGCCGCCAGCCGGCGGATCTCCCCGAAATTGTTCATCCCCATCTCGATGACGGCCGCCTCATGCTCCCCGTTCAGCCCCAACAGGGTCTGCGGCACCCCCACCAGGTTGTTGATGTTCATGTCGTTCTTCCACACCCGGTAGCCTTCCCCCACCACCAGGGCGGTCATCTCCTTGGTGGTCGTCTTGCCGCAACTGCCGGTGATCCCCGCCACCGGCATGGCGAACCGCCGCCGCCAGCTTGCCGCCAGGTCGCCCAACGCCCCCAGGGTGTCGTCCACGGTGATCGCCGTCACCTCACCGGCCAGCGCCCTCCCCTGCCGCTGCCACCAGTCCCGCCGGACGATCACGGCGCCCGCTTGCCGCGCCAGCGCCCGCCCGATGAAATCGTGGCCGTCGAAACGCTCCCCGGGCAGGGGAATGAAGATTTGCCCTTCCTGGCAGGTGCGGGAATCGGTGGAAACCCCCACATACGTGTCCCGCCGTCCCTGCTGTGCCAGCCGGCCGCCGGTGGCCTTGAGGATGTCCGGGATGCTGAACCAGGCGCTCATGGGTTGCCCGCCCCTGCCAACGCCGCCCGGGCCTCTTCCCGGTCGTCGAAATGAATTTTGGTGGTCCCCAGAATCTGGTAATTTTCGTGTCCCTTGCCCGCCAGCAGGATGGCGTCCCCCGCCTCTCCCACGGCCACGGCCAGACGGATGGCGGCCCGCCGGTCCGGCTCCACCAGGTAGCCCCTCGCCCCCTGCCGGGCTTCCTCCGGCTCCACCGCGACCATCCCGGCCTCCCGCACCCCCGGCACGATCTGCCCGATGATGGCCAGAGGGTCTTCGGTGCGGGGATTGTCGCTGGTCACGATGGTCAGATCGCTCCCCCGGGCCGCCGCCGCTCCCATGAGGGGCCGTTTGCTCCGGTCCCGGTCGCCGCCGCAGCCGCAGACCGTGATGATCCGGCGGAAATTCAGGCTTCCCAGGGTGGCCAGCGCCTGCTCCAGGGCGTCCGGCGTGTGGGCGTAGTCCACGAAAACCACTGGCCGGCCCGGAACCGCCACCCGCTCCAGCCGCCCGGCCACCCCCCGGATGCTTCCCAGGCCCCTGGCGACGGCCTCCGGCGACGCCCCCAGACCCAGGGCGGCCGCACTCGCCGCCAGGATGTTGTACAGATTGTGGCGGCCCACCAGGGCCGACCTCACCTCCACTGGCCCCCAGGGGGTGGCCAGCCGGGCCGTCAGTCCCTCCTGGGAAAGCCGGAACTCCTCCGGGCGCACCTCGCTGCCGGTATGCAGCCCGTAGGCCAGCCGGGGCACCTTCACCTTGGCCAGCAGCCGGCGGCCGTAAGGGTCGTCGGCGTTGATCACCGCCAGGGTGGCCGCCGGACCGCCGTTTCTCAGCAATTCCGTGAACAGGCGCTTCTTGGCCCGGAAGTAGGTTTCCAGATCGCCGTGGTAGTCCAGGTGGTCTTGGGACAGATTGGTGAAGACGCCCGCCGCGAACCGGCAGCCGTCGGCCCGCCGCAGGTCCAAGGCGTGGGAGGACACCTCCAGCACCACGTGGCTGACTTCATGCTCCCGCATTTCCCGGAGCAGCCCTTGCAAATCCAGGGATTCCGGCGTGGTCATGACCGCCGGCCGCACCTGCCCGCCGAACCGGGCGTTCACCGTGCCCACCACCCCCGGCCGCCAACCCGCCGCCCCCAGGATCTCTTCCAACACATAGGACGTCGTGGTCTTGCCGTTCGTGCCGGTGATGCCGATCAGGTCCAGTTCCCGGGTGGGATGCCGGTGAAAAGCCGCCGCCAGCCGGGCCAGGGCCTCCCGGGAGTCCCCCACCTTGACCAGGGTGACATCCGCCGCCAGCTTCGGGGCCTCTTCACAAACGATGCTCCGGGCCCCCCGGCCGACGGCCTGGTCGATGAACCGGTGACCGTCCGTCTGCAGCCCCCGGACGGCCACGAACAGCCCCCCCGGCTGCACCTGCCGGGAATCATAGGCCACAGCCGTCACCGGCGTCTCCAGGCTCCCCCGGAGGGTCTCACAGTCCCACCCCTCCAAGAGTTGGGCCAGGGTCCTGGTGCTATGTGACTGGTCCCCTCTGGTCAACGTTGCACCCCAAAAAGCGGCGTTCAGATTGTTGGAATGTGTTCCGTCTCGGTTGCATGGAAAGGAGTTGGGCGCCGGCCTGCCGGCCGTTGGGATCCTGGAGGAATTCCGAGTCCGACCGCTTAACGCCCGAAGCTACCCGCGTGAATCTCTGGAGGCAGGTGAGAGCCGGAATCACTTTTAACCATATCCCAACACACCCTTCTTTGCAACCCTCAAGTTCAATCGATATATTTTCAAGTAAATGAAATAACTTATCAATTTGGCCTAAACCGTATGCGGCAAATCATCTCCGGGGTCAGCGCCGTCCCCGGCTCCGGCGTCTGCGATACCGCCAGACCCCGCCCTTCCACCAGGCAACGGATGCCCAGGCGCCGTTGGGCGGCCAGCACCTGGCGCATGGTCATGCCGGTGAAGTCCGGCAGCATCCGGTGGTCATCCCCCGGGGCCGACAGGCCCAGCAGGTCCGCCGGGAGGGGCTGCACCGCCGGCGGGGGCGTCTGCCGGGACGCCTTGGCCTCCGCCGGCCGCGGCGCGGCCGGCCGCCGGGTCTCGATGACCTCCGGGGTCTCCCAATGGGGCGTATACCCCAAAAACCGCAGGGACTGGGCCGCGATCTCCCGGAAAATGGGCGCCGCCACCACCCCCCCGTAAATGGCCCCCTTGGGTTCGTCCACCATCACCACGATGGCCAGGGCCGGCTTCTCCGCCGGCGCCAGACCGATGAACAGCGAGTAGTACTTGTTCTTGGAATACGCCCGGTTGACCACCTTCTGGGCCGTCCCCGTCTTGCCGGCCACCGCGAACCCCGGCGGCGCCGCTTCGGTGCCCGTGCCCCCCGGCAGGGTCACGGTCCGCATCATGGCCAGCACCTGGCGGGCCGTCCCCGGCGATAGCACCTGCCGCACCGCGGTGGGATGGAACCGCCGCACCACCTCACCCCGCTGGTCGATGATCTCCCGCACCAGCAGGGGCGCCATCAAGGTGCCGTCGTTGCCGAAGACGCTCAGCGCCATGGCCAGTTGCACCCCCGTGGTGGAAATGCCCTGCCCGAACGCCACCGTCACCTTGTCGATCAGCGAGCGGCTCTGGGCCACCTGACGCACCAGCCCGTAGGACTCCCCGGCGTAACAGATCCCGGTGCGGCTGCCGAAGCCGAAGCCCCGGAGGTACTGGTCCAGTCTGGTGGCCCCCAGGCGCAACCCGATCTTCGCGGCCCCGATGTTGCTCGATTTCTTGATGATGTCCCCCACCGGCAGGACGCCGTAGGGATGCACGTCGTGGATGATGCCGGCCTTCCCCAGGTCCCAGACCCCGTTGCCGCAGTGAAACGCGTCGTGGACGCGCACCGCCTTGGCCTCCAGGGCCGCGGCGATGGTGAAGATCTTGAACGTCGATCCCGGCTCCAGGGCGATGGTCACATTGCGGTTCTGATACTCCTCCTTGGTGGCCTTTTGGTAGTGATTGGGATCAAACCCCGGCACCTGGGCCATGGCCAGGATTTCCCCGGTCTGCGGCGCCACCACCATGGCCAGGCCCCCGGCCGCCTGCCATTTCCTGACCCCCTGGGCCAGCTCCTTTTCAGTGATATACTGGATGGCCCGGTCGATGGTGAGGACCAGGTTGTCCCCCCGGGTGTTGTCGATCAGCTGCTTTTCGCTGCTGACGATAATGTGGCCCCGGGCGTCCAGCAGGGCGAGACACTTGCTGGGCTTGCCGTAAATGTTCTCGTCAAATTGCTTCTCCAGGCCCTCCAGGCCCCGGCCGTCCACGTCGCAAAAGCCCAGCACGGGGCCCGCCAGGGTTTGGAAGGGATAATAACGTCGGGCTTCGGGAATGAGATAAACCGCCTGCCAACTGGAGGTGTCATCCTCCGCCTGACGGCGCCGGGACGCCTCCCGGGCCTGCCGCTGGCGCGACGCTTCCCAGTTCGCCACGGCCTCGGCCTGCTGGGGGGTCAGGTGGCGTTTGATCCAGATGAAGGGCCGGTCCGTTTCCAACAACGCCAGCAGCTCGTTCGCCTTCATGCCGATGAGGGGGGCCAATTCCTGACTCAACTTGGCCTTGTCCGTCAAACGGCGGGGATGGGCCCCCAGGGACTTCACCATGGTGCTGATGGCCAGCTCCGTGCCCCGCCGGTCCATGATCGACCCCCGGATGGGCAGCACCGGGCAATACTTCTGGTAGGCCTTTTGCGCCTGGTCTTCCAGGGCCGCGCCTTCCCAGAACTTCAGGTAGGCCACCCGTCCGAGATTGATCACCATCAGCAGGCACACGAGCGAACCCACCAGGATGATGCGCAACCGGACCCATTTCCCCAATTTGTGACTCATCGCACCTGCACGACCTGTTTGGGCTCCGGGGGGCCCATATTATACTGTTCGATGGCCAGGGTCTCCAACCGGGCCAGCGACTTCACGCTCGCCAATTCGATCCGCAACTTGCGGTTGAGATCCTGCAGCTCCTTCTGTTCCGTGAACAGATGGGAAATCTCGTAACTCAGGGTGGTGTTCTGCAGATTCACATACACCAGAAATATCCCGGTGCCCACCGCCCCCAGCAGCAGGACCAGCAGGACCGCCAGACAGCTCTTGCTGAGCCGGGCCACCGCCTGTCGGGCGCTGAGCCGCCGGTTGTCGCCGATAACGATCTTGTCCAGAGAAGCGGAGCGACTGGAACTGGATGAGAGCATGGACACCCTTTCCCCTGATGAGATCCACCCCGTGTTCCGGTGGGTGGAAGATTGCCGTTAATCGCCGGACGTCCGGCGGCCCCGCCGGGACGCCGCCGGCCCGTCCCCGCTCCCGGGCCTGGCCGCCACCCGGAGCTTGGCGCTGCGCGCCCGGGGATTGCGCGCCACTTCCGCCTCCGTGGGCCGCAGCGGCTTCCGGATGATCCGCCGGAGTCTGCCGGCCTGCTCCTGGGCCAAAATTTCATGTTTCACCAGCCGGTCCTCCAGGGAGTGGTAGGCGATCACCACCAGCCGCCCCCCGGGAACCAGCAACCCCGGGGCCTTCGGCAGGAAATCCGCCAGCTTCTCCAGCTCCCGGTTCACCGCGATCCGCAGGGCCTGAAAGACCCGGGTGGCGGGATGGCGGCGATGCCCCCCGGGCCTGCCCGGTACGGCCCGCCGTACCAACTCCGCCAGTTGGGCCGAGGTGGCGATGGGCGTCCGCTGCCGGGCTTCCACCACCCGCCGGGCGATGCGGCGTCCGTAACGCTCCTCCCCCAGACGCCAGAACAGCTCGGCCAGTTCCCTTTCCCCCCAGCTCGCCACGATGTCCGCCGCCGTGGGCGGCGGCGCCTCCGGGTCCAGGCGCATGTCCAGGGGCTCGTCCCGCTGGAAGCTGAACCCCCGTCCCGAACGCTCCAACTGGTCGGCGGACCACCCCAGGTCCAGCAGCACGCCGTCCACCCCGGCCAGCCCGCACTCCCCCAACACCTCCGGCAAACCGGTGAAGCACCGGCGAAACCCCCGAAACCGCCCGCTGTATTCCGCCAATCGCCGGGATGCCGCCATGACTGCCTCCGGGTCTTGATCCAGGCCGATCACCCTGCCGCCGGGCGAGCTCGCCTCCAGGATCGCCTGGCTGTGGCCCCCCTGCCCCAGAGTGCCGTCCACGTACACGCCGTCCGGCCGACATTGCAGGCCCGCCAGCACCTCCGAGACCATCACGGGCTCGTGGAGGATCTCCATGGCGTCCGCTACGTCCCCGGGGTCTTCTGGGAACCTTCGGCGTCCATCCGCTCGATCTGGGCCATTTCCTCTTCCCAGGCCGGGCGGGACCAGATTTCAAAACAATTCAGCGCCCCGCCGATGACAACTTCCCGTTCCAGACGGGCGGCATCGCGCAATCCGGCCGGAATCAGGATGCGCCCCTGGCGGTCCAGCGTACATTCGCTGACCCGGGTCACCAGGGACCGCTGAAACCGGCGGTGCTCAAGGTCGAACTGGGGTTTGGATCTTAAATCGCCTTCGAGGAGTTCCCATTCGTAGAGGGGATAGGCCAGCAGATAGCCTTTGAAAGTGGTGACGATGAGGTTTTTTTCTTGGCGGGCGTTGAGAATTTCCCGGTAGCGTGGGGGGACGCTGATCCTTCCCTTATCATCCATGATATGGAAATAGCATCCGCGGAACATTTCCGCCCCCCCTGTGTCCCATTTTCTACCACTTTAAACCACTTTCCCCCACTTGAGGTGAGATTACGGCGTCAGATTGGTCTTGTCAAGAAAAAAATGCCGTTGTGAAAATTATTCCACAAAAATAATCAATCTGAATGACTCGATATTTGTCAGTTGGTGGGACCGGGTGGGACCATAACTGTGGGAAAAATGCGACACGCCCCCGGCCGTCCGGCCCGCCGGCGGGCGGTAGGACTCCCCGGACGCAACTCAGCCGGTGCGGGAGCGACTGTCCAGGAAGGTCTGCAGGATGATGGCGGCCGCCATTTTATCGACCACCTGGCGCCGGCGGCGGCGGCTGAGGTCCGCGGCCAGCAGCACCCGCTCCGCCTGGGCCGTGGTCAGCCGCTCATCCAGGGTGTGCACCGGCAGCTGCAGGCGCTGGCGCAACTCCTGGGCGAAGAGCAGCGCCTCCTGGGCCTCCGCCCCCAGCCGGCCGTCCAGGTGACGGGGCAGCCCGATGACGATCTCCTGAACCTGGTGCTCGGCCACCACCTCCGCCAGTTGCTCCAGGTCGCCGGGAATCCCCTGCCGGGACAGGACCGCCAGCGGCTGGGCGGTGAATCCCAAAGGATCGCTCAGCGCCAGCCCCAGGCGTTTGGCCCCCAGATCGACTCCCAGCACCCGGTGCGGCAGGAACCCGGGGAAGGACCCGGGGGGATCAGCCGTAAACATGCGCCTCTGGCCTCCGACAATATATCTTATTGATTTCAATTATCATTAATAGATCAAAAAATCCTTCCCCCCCGCCCCCGGGATCACCTTTTCTTAAAGGGCAGGGTAAATGTTCCGATAAAGAGGAAAAGGGGTGGAGCGCATCTCTCCCCCCGAGCCGACCGCCATGACCCTCTACGCCATTCTTGTTCTGGCCCTGTGCCTGGTCATCCTCCTCCTGACCGCCGCCGCCTGGCGTCATCTGCGTCAAGGCGCGGGGGGCGCCGGGCCGCACCCCCGCGCCCCCCGCCCGCGCCCGGCCCCGCCCCCCGAAAAGCTATTGCGGGATCTCCATCTTTCCCTCCATCGCCACCCCTCCGACGACTCCGCCTATCTCCAACGGGGCCGGACCTACCGGGAACAGGGGTTCTACTGGCTGGCCATCTCCGACTTCACCAAGAGTATCCGGCTGAACCCGGATTCCCCCGAGGGCTTCTATCAACGGGGCGCCGCCTTCCTGGAGAAGGGCCTCTACGATCAGGCCCTGGCGGATTACGACCGGGCCTCCCGGCTCTCCGGCCCGGCCCCCCCCAGTGCCGCGGCCCTGGTGACCCGGGGCGTGGCCTGCTCCCAGAAGGGGCTGTTCGACGAAGCCCTGGACCTCTTCACTCAGGCCCTGGACCTCGACCCCGGGGCCGCCGCCGCCCATTACCACCGGGCCCTGGCCTATTGCCACAAGAAACGCTTCGACAAGGCCTGGGCCGATGTCCACCAGGCCCAGCAGCTGGGCTGGCCGTTCACCCCCGACTTTCTCGCCCATCTGGCGCACATTTCCGGTATGCAGCCGGGGGAGGCCGACCTGGCGGAGTTCTATTTCCGCCGGGCCAACGAACATCTCCGGCAGGGACGCCTGGACCAGGCGGTGGACGGCTACAGCCGGGCCGCGGCCCTCCACCCCGGCCTGGCCAAGATCTACAACAACCGGGGCCTGGCGCTGTCCCGCCGGGGGCGCCTGGAAGAGGCCCGCCAGGACTTCACCCGGGCGCTGAGCCTCAACCCCGACCTGGTGGAGGCCCTCTGCAACCGCGGCAACGTCCGCCTGCTCGAGGGCGATTACGATGGGGTCATCGCCGACTATACCCAGGCCCTCGCCATCGACCCCCGCAACGCCACCGCCTACTCCAACCGGGCGTATGCCTACAGCCTCAAAGAGCAGCCCGAACGCGTCATCGCCGACTACACCCAGGCGCTGCTCCTGCAGCCGGCCAACCCCGCCGCCTACCGGGGCCGCGGCCTGGCCTACGTCACCATGGGCCGCTACCACCGGGCCATCGCCGACCTCAGCGCCTGTCTGGACATGCAGCCCCCCAGCGCCGAAGTCCTCTTTTACCGGGGGCTGGCCTTCCTCCACTGCCACCGCTACGACCGGGCCGCGGCCGACTTCAGCCGCTGTCTGGAACTGCAGCCCGACCAGGCCCCCGCCTACGTCCAGCGCGGCGTCGCCCACCGCCGGCAGGGCCGCTACGAAGAGGCCGTCCAGGACTTCACCCAGGCCCTGGCCCTCGATCCCCAAAACGGCGAATGCTATTTTTTCCGGGCCGACGCCCACTTCCTCCTCCACCGCCTGGAGGCCGCCTGGGCCGACGTCCGCCAGGCCCGCCGGCTGGGCTACCAGGTCCCCCGCCGCTTCGAACACCTCCTCGCCAAAAGCTCCCGGGGGCCGGCCCCGCCGTCAACGGCCTCCTGACCCCCGTCGCCCCCCGCCGGACTCAGGCGCCGCGGTCCTCCGGTGGCGTCGGGGGCGGCTCCTGGTCCGGCGGTGCGGTGATCACCTGGGGGCTCCACAGGCGCTGCTGCCGGGTGTCTTCCAGGCGATGGCGGCAGGGTCGATACCCGCACAACGGGCATTCCAGGTCCTGACAGGGGTCCAGATGAATGTGGCTTTCCGCCAGCCCGTTGAAATGGGACCGGAAAATCTCCTCCAGGTCCTTCACTTCCCGGTGGCCCTCCTCCAGGCTCAGATCCCGGGGGATGATCAGGTGAAAATCCAACAGCACCCGGTCCCCGGCCCGCCTCGCCCGCAACTGATGGATGTCGATCCATTTGTCCTTGCGATGATTGCGCAGGATGGCGGCGATCTCCTGGAGCAGTTGGGCGTCGGAGGCGTCCATCAGTCCCGCCGCCGACTGCCGCAGGAGCTGGGCCCCGGTCGCCACGATATTCACCGCCACCGCCAGGGCGATGGCCCCGTCCAGCCAGGTCTGCCCCGTCCACCAGACCACCCCCAGGCCGGCCAGCACCCCCGCCGAGGTGTACACGTCGGTGAGCACGTGTTTGCCGTCGGCCACCAGGATCAGAGAGCGGGTCCGTCTCCCCAGGCGCACCAGAAATATGCCCAACGCCAGATTGAGAACCGAGGCGGCCGCCAGCACCGCCAGGCCGCTGCCCAGCAGGGGCAGCGGGCGGGGATTGAAGATCTGCGGCCCCGCCTTCACCACGATGCTGGCGGCCGCCAGTATGATCAGGGCGCCCTCGAACCCGGCCGCGAAATATTCGATCTTGCCGTGACCGTAGGGATGGGTGGCGTCCGGCGGCTTGGCCGCCAGTATGACGCTGAACAGGCCGAAACCGCTGGCCACCACGTTGATGATCGACTCCAGGGCGTCGGAGAGGATGGCGGTGGAGCCGGTGAGCCAGTAGGCGTAGAATTTGCCTCCCATGATCACCACCGACAACGCCACCGCGCCGGTCATGGCCGCCTGGCGGGTGCGGTAAGGGGGGATGACGTTCACGGACATGGGTCGGGACCGGGCCTCCTCGGCAAAAACTGCACTCCCGGTTATTATAAAACAAAATCCCCCCCAGGGGGACCACCCGCGGCCAATCAGTTCCCCTCCCCCCCGTACCGCCCCCCGATACCCCCCCGGCTGTCCCCGACCACGTGTTCTCCTCGCTCCCCCGCTCCCGCTGGGCAACGCCCGTGCCCCCCCGTCTCCTGCCGGGCCGCCCCGCTCTCCCTTCCCCCGGTGGCACAGGCTTCCAGCCTGTGCATAAAAAACCCCCGCCGCCCGGGTCCGCCAACCCGCCATAACCCGAAACCCGAAACTCTGAACTACGAACTCTGAACTACGAACTACGAACTGTTTTTGTGACATTTGTCCTATGTGTCTCATCTGTTCTGGAAAAATGTCTTATTTCCTTTATACTGGTGACCGTGCGGATGGCGGGGGCGCCTCAGGCGGCCCCGGCGTTCCCCGCGGCTCTTTGACAAGTCAACTTTTTTTTCTCCTCGTTCCCAAGCTCCTGCTTGGCCACCTCTGGTTTTCTGGCGTGCCCTCGCCCGCCGCCTGCCGGTGTGCCCCCGGCGTGGCGGCCCCGGGGGGCGGCCCTCACCCTTCATCCCTCTACGGGCTGGGGGGTGGGGGTCCGGGGGCGGGGGTAAGGGCTGTAAAGCCCTTGGCCCCCTCCCCCGGTTTTCCCCGTTTCCCGCCCGTTTCGGCATGCGGTGCGCGTCCGGGATCATCCGGAATCATCCGGAATCATCCGGGAGGTATCCGGGATCGATCCGGAATGAAGCGGAATGGAGCGGGATCCATCCGAAGCGGCTGCGCTGCGGAATGCGGGACTTTAGCGGGATTGCGGAATTTCAGCGGGATTTGAGCGGGATTTGGGGGCCAAAAAAAAATTTTTTCCATCCCGCGGAATAGCGGAATTTATCCGGAATGTCGCCGGCCCCCACCCTCATCCCTCCACGGGCTGGAGGGTGGGGGTCCGGGGGCGGGGGCCAGGGCTGTAAAGCCCTTGTCCCCCTCCCCCGGTTCTCTCCTCGGCCCTTGGCCCCCTCCCCCGCTCTCTCTCCTCCGGCGGCCCCCGCTCTTACGCGAAGCGGTAGAAGTTGCGGTCGGTGTTGAGGATGTCGGCCCCGTCGGCCGTCACCAGGATCATGTCCTCCAGGCGCACCCCCCCCCAGTCGGGGAGGTAGATCCCCGGCTCCACGGTGGCCACGGCTCCGGCGGGCAGGATGGTGGCCCGCTCCTTGTAGGGGCTCAGGCTGGGTCGTTCGTGCACGGCCAGGCCCACCCCGTGTCCCAGGGAGTGGCCGAAGGCCTCGCCGTAGCCCGCCGCCGCGATGACCTCCCGCGCCAGGGCGTCGGCCGCGTCGGTGGTCATCCCGGCCTTGATTCCCGTCTCGGCCCGGGCCTGGGCTTGTCTCACCAGGGAGTAGATCTCCTTGAACCTGGCGTCCGGCTCGCCCACGCAGAAGGTGCGGCTGATGTCGGAGCAGTAGCCCGCCAGCCGGGCGCCCATGTCGATGATGACCGGGTCGCCGGGGGCCAGGAGGGTGCTGTCCGGGTGGTGGTGGGGTCGGGCGGCGTTGCGGCCGGCCGCCACAATGGGGGGAAAGGCCGGGGCCTCGGCCCCCAGCTCCCGGAGGCGTCGTTCGATGAACCAGGCCACCTCGCCTTCGCTCCGGCCCGGGGCCAGAAACTCCCCCGCCTCCCCGATGACCTGTTCGCTCAGGGCCAGGGACCGGCGGATGGCGGCCACTTCCCCGGCCTCCTTCACCTCCCGCAGGGGCTCCAGCAGGGCCTCCTGGGGGAGCCACTCCACTTCCCGGCCCGCTTCCTGCACCGCCCCCACCAGCCGGTTATAGAGGCTGACCGACAGATAGGCGGCCTCGAAACCCAGGCGCCGGCAGGACAGCGACTCCAGCAGCTCCGGCAGGAGTTTGGCCAGGCCCGCAGTGTATATGGTCACCTCAAAGTCCGGGGCCTCGGCCGCGGCCCACTCGCGGTAGCGGAAGTCGGTGAGCAGCCGGGCGGCCCCGGCGCTGATGAGCAGAAAGCCGCTGGCTTCGGTGAGGGCGTCGTCCCGGGCGGTGAAGCCGCTGAAATACCGGCGGTTTTCCGGGGAGGCCACCAACAGGGCATCAAGGCCGACCCCGGCGATGAGCTTCCGGGCGGCCGTCAGGCGGCCGGGGCGGGGGTTGGGGGGCGCGCCGTCGGGCGCGGGGCCGTTCATCTCCATAAAAAGCTTTATAGCATACGAGGCCCCTTCTGGGAATCAAAGTCTTTGCCGGGCAGAGGAAGGCCTGCGGGTTGCCGCGGCGGTCCCGGGACGTTAAGGAGTGGGCGGCGGCCCCGGCTCCTCCCACTTCACTTCGATGGCGGCCCGGGACCACGGAACCTCATACCCACAGAGGACCCGCAGAAGTTTGGCGGAACTCAGCTCCGTCACCGAGATGCGCTCCCGGGCAACTCCCATCTTCGTTAACTGCTCCAACAGCCAACCTTGGCGCCGGGCCGCCAGCTGCGCCCGGTAGGCCGGGGGGCCGGACTCCGCCGTCCACAGATAGATCTTCACCGCCGCCATTTCCTTTTTTGCCGGAGGGGCAGGGGTGGGACCTGCCGCCGCCTGGTTCTGGTCGGGAAATAGTGTCTTGAGACGTTCAATGCCTCCCTCCTCGTCGGCATCTTTCCCCAGTGGGAAGGTTAGACAGACGATATTCTTTTCTTTTTCCCCATCCTTCCGTACCCGTGGCGACCCGGAGTCCTCGTCGTCGTCCCCGGCTAAGAGATGGTATGCCCCCATCACCGCATCCACATACCGCAGGCCGCTGATGGTGGTGGTCTCGGCGCCGATATAGGTCTGCGCCACCCGGGCGATGAGATCGTCGACGCTCTCCGCCGTAACGTGCTCCTCGCAGAGGGCCGCCACGTATTTGCCCGCCAGCCGGACATTGTGGCAATCGTCCATCAGCAAGGCCAAAAGATCGGCGTCTGAGAGTCGGAAGTCCTTCAACTCGTCTGCCAGCAGACGGCGGGCGGTGGCTGGGCGGATTTGCGCCAGTCCCAGGGAAAATTCCGGCAGCCGCCCCCGCAGCCCCAACAGTCGCGCTGCCATCCAGGCCTCTGCCTGTCTGGTCAGAGGCGGGCGGTTGTATTTTTCCGCGGCCACGATGGCCCGAACCAGGTAAGGGACGTAGAGCCTTCCCCTGCCGGGAAGCTCCAGGTCGGGCCCCTCCTCCAGGCAGCGGAGCTCCGGTGGGTCCTGGGGCGTCAGTTCAAACCCCGGGTTGTCCGGGCGGTCGTCAAACTTCACACTGGCGTATTTGGCCCGCAGCAGGATGGCATAGCCCAGGCGTTTGGACAGAGGCAGATTGTCCCGCAGATCCTGTGCGGCTGGCGCCCGGGTCAGGGGTTTTTCCGTGCTGTAGGGCTCAAAGAGGGCCACCGCCAGAAACATCAGGCCCAGGACGGCGAAGAGGGCCAGCTCTCGGGTCGTCTTTCTACTTGGCGGCCCCCAGGATGGAGGCGAAATAGGTGGCGATGGCACTGGTCACTATCCCCATGAAAGAGGTCCGCACCGACTCCAGCCAGGCGAGCCGGCCCCCTGCCTCCGTGGTGGCGGCCAGGGGCAGGTGACGGCGCAGGGCCAGGCGGGCCAGCTGCACTCCCAGGGCGGCGAAATAGGCGAAAGACACGAAGTAGATAAAATAGATGCACAAAAAGGAAAATTGCAGGTGTTGCAGGACCGGCTGCATCAGCACATCCCAATAGACGATGAACGGCCAGGCCAGCAGCAGAGCGGAAAAGAAACCCACGGTCCGGGCGGTGAGGTCGGCCTGCCGCGCCAGGTAGCGGTAGATTACCCGATAGCCTCGGGCGCTCCCCCCGGTGATCCGCATCCACTGAAAAGGCAGATAGAACAACAGGAACCCGACGATGCAGGGGATCAGCAGCTTCAGGGTCAGGGCCTCCCAGCGATAGAGGCTGCGATGGCTGTAGAGAAAGGAAGAAAAGGAGAAGTAGAGTTTGTAGGGGGTCAGGTAACTGGCCGCCTTCGTCAGCATGAGGGTCCCGAAGACGCCCCCCGCAAAGGCATAGGGATTGATGCTGGTTCTGCGAGCCGCCATAACCGGTCACCTCCATGCCGAAAAATCAGGCGGCGGGCTTCCCCGCTCCCGTTGGGCCGCAGTTCAGGCAGGCCGTTGTGTCCGCCGGCGATCCCCCATTCTTCCGTCCTGAATGCCCTGGTGTCGCCGCAAAAACATAATATCACAGCGTTATCCGGGCATGTCAATCGTAAATTCGCCTGCCCGGATTTTCTTGCCCTGTCATTTGCCACGCTGGCTGGCTGCCCGCCGCCGCCCAATCTGCCCAAGTGAAGTCCGGAACCCGGGGCCAACCTCCCAGCCGCCCACTCGGGTCCCGGCAAATGATCTGTCCCTTCTTATAATAATGAGAAATATAGCATAATTATCCCCTTCTGACCACCAACCCATTAAATTTTTTCCCGCAGCCTGCCGATGTACTTACTGATGGCTCCGGAAGAGGATTGGTCAGGGTCTCGGCCACTCACTCCGGCATCGCGGCGGCATCTCCCCGACTATGGCACTGTTCGAACCTCCACCGCCCTCACCTCCCCGCCGCGAGCGCACCCTGGAGCCCTTGCCGGCGCCATCAGGGACAACACCGGGCAGGGCTGTCAGGGCGAACTGCCGCCGCCGGGCATCATCGCCCTCCCGGCAGAAACCTTCAAAGCTCTTTTTTTTTGTTAAAGATAACTTCATGCGGAGTCGAAAAGGAGTTAGACGAATGGAATTGACCCGGCAGAACGCCGGTGAGAGATAAAACCATGTCACGTCAAGCATTTACTCAGGGGGATGAAGGAATCCATGAGCGTGAATCTTGATTTCAAGATTAGGGTGCTGGTGGTGGATGATTTTTCCACCATGCGCAAGATCGTGCGCAATATCCTTAAACAGATCGGCTACGAAGATATCGTTGAAGCCGATGACGGCGCCACGGCCTGGCCCATCGTCAAGGGAGATAACATCGGTCTGGTGGTTACGGATTGGAACATGCCCAATGTCACCGGCCTGGAATTGCTCCAAAAAATCCGGGGAGACGAAGCCACCAAAAATATCCCGGTCCTGATGGTGACGGCGGAAGGTCTGAAAGAAAATGTCGTTGATGCGGTGAAGGCCGGGGTGGACAACTATATCGTCAAGCCTTTTACGGCGGAGACGGTCAAGGAAAAAATCGAGGCCATCTTCAAGAAACGCGGCGGTTAGAGGGAATGGGAGACAGCGATATCATGAAAGCCGAGTTCATTAATCCATTTCTGAATGCCACGCTCTCCGTATTGAAAACCATGGCCTTCACCGAGGCCACTCCGGGGAAGCCCTTCTTGAAGAAAAACGGTGAAGCCGAAGGCGATGTCTCCGGGCTCATCGGCATCACCGGACCGCCCAACGGCTCCATGTCCCTATCCTTCAGCCGCGCCTGCATTCTCAACATTGTGGCCAACATGCTGGGGGAAGCGGCGGCGGAAATCAACGACGACATCAAGGACGCCGTCGGCGAACTGACCAATATGATCTCCGGCGCCGCCCGCAACGACCTGGGCCAGAAGGGCTATCAGTTGCGCATCGCCACCCCCATGGTGATTTCCGGCGATCGCCACCAGATCAAGCACCAGACCAAGTCCCCCACCATCGCCATCCCCTTCGACACTTCAGCGGGATCTTTTGTGGTGGAAGTGAGCTTTGAGGATTGAGTCCGTCACCCGGGCGGCGCCCGACCTGGATTCAGGCGATCGTTTTTAAAGAGAAATAGAGGAGTTCCATGAGCAAGGCCGGTCAGAAAATTGAACAACTCTTGGAGAAACTGGCCCTTCAAGTGGTCATGTTGGAACCTGAGGATATTTCGGGGTGGGGAACCTTCCTGCAGCAGGTCAGCGACCTGCGGGAGCGTCTGCCGAAGGACTGCCCGGAAACGGTGACGGCGATCCTGACGGACCTGGACCGGGTAGGCCAGCAGGTCATCCTCCAGGAGATTGCCGACATGGGTTTGGTACAGGAATTTCTGACCCAGGGGATGAATGTGCTCATGAACTGGCGGCGCCAGGGCAATCTGGCAGACGACGACGCCCAGCTCCTGACCTACCTCAATCTGGGGCGGCAGTTGGGCTTGCGGGGAGAGACGTCTCCACCGGAGGTTCCAGACGCTCCGGAGGCATCGCCGGATGAGGCCCTAGACTTGAGCGACGACCCCGAACTGGTGCAGAATTTTATCGCCGAAGCCCTGGAACACCTGAACAGCATTGAAACCCAGATCGTCTACCTGGAAAACGACCCGGCGGACAAAGACCGCATCAATGCGATTTTCCGCCCCTTTCACACCATCAAGGGCGTGGCCGGGTTTTTAAACCTCACCCAGATCCAGAATTTCGCCCACGAAGTGGAAACCCTGATGGATGAAGCCCGTAGCGGCCGCCTGGCGATCACCGGCCCCATCATCGACTTCATCTTGAATGCGGTGGATCTCCTCATGGAAATGATCACCGATCTCCAGGGCGCCATGGAACAGGGCAGAGGTCTTCGCAGATTCGAACTGGCTCCCTATATCGACCAGATCAAAAACTTCCTCAGCGGCGGTGCCGCCGGCGGAGAATCGGAGAGTGCGCCCCGACCCCTGGGGGAAATCCTGGTGGACCAGGGCGCCCTCTGTCCGGACGGGCTGGACGAGGCCCTGAGCAAACAGCGCCAGATCAAGCAATCCAGCGAGCTGGGGGAAATCCTGGTGGCTGAGGGCAAGGTGGCCCCCCAGCAGGTGGCCCAGGCCCTGGTCCAGCAGATGCAGGAACAGGTTGGCGCCAAAGAAGGGATCATCAGCCAACACATCAAGGTGGATGTCCAGAAGCTGGACTACCTGGTGGATATGATGGGAGAGCTGGTCATCGTCCAAAGCCAGTTGGCCCAACATCCCACGGTGCAGCGCAGTCAGGATCAGAAGCTCATCCGCAACTTCTCCCAGATGTCCCGCATCACCTCCGAGCTGCAAAAGATTTCCATGAGCCTGCGCATGGTGCCCATCGGTCAGACCTTCCAGAAGATGGTGCGGTTGGTGCGCGACCTCTCACGCAAGGTCGCCAAACAGGTGGATCTCCACCTCCTGGGGGAAGACACCGAAATCGACCGCAACATGGTGGAGGCCATTTACGATCCCTTGGTGCATATGGTGCGCAATGCCGTCGACCACGGTCTGGAAACTCCCGCCGACCGCCAGGCCGCTGGCAAGGCCGCCCAGGCCAACCTGTGGCTGCGAGCCTATCACAAAGGCGGGAACGTCGTCATCGAGATCGAGGACGACGGCGCCGGGCTCAACCGGGAACGCATCCTGGCCAAGGCCAGAGACCGGGGGTTGGTGCGGGAGGGCGAGGCCCTTACCCCCACCCAGATCGACGCCCTCATCTTCGAGCCCGGCTTCAGCACCGCCAGCCAGATCACCGACGTCTCCGGCCGCGGCGTGGGCATGGATGTCGTGAAAAAGGCCATCGAAAATCTGCGGGGCAAAATCGAGATTTACTCCCACCCCGGGGAAGGCACGCGGTTCACCATCCGTCTGCCCCTGACCCTGGCCATCATCGAAGGCATGATCGTCGGGGTGGGACCGGAACGCTATATCATCCCCACTATTGCGGTGCAACAAACCCTGCGGCCGGCCTCGGACGACTACCACACCGTCAGCGGCCGGGGAGAGATGCTCCAGGTGCGCAACCAGCTCCTGCCGCTGGTGCGTTTGCATGAGTTGTTCCAGGTCGCCAGCGCCAATCAGAATCCCGCCGAGGCCCTGGTCCTGGTAGTGGAAAACGAAGGTGAACAGAAATGCGTCATGGTGGACGACATCCTGGGGAAACAGGAGGTGGTGATCAAATCCCTGGGCGAGACGTTTAACGGCGTTAAGGGCGTGGCCGGCGGGACCATCCTGGGCGATGGCCGCGTGGGACTTATTTTGGATCTGAACGGTTTATTCTCTCTGAGCCGCGATGTTCCTTCCATACTGCACTGAGAGTGAAGGTATCGGAGGAGGCTGACTTGGAATGGGGGCGCAACAAGGCGCCGGGAGGGGAACATGAGGCAATCTACTATTAACATTCGCACCAAGATCATGGGGCAGTTTATCTTAATCATCGCCATATTCATGCTGCTTATCTTCGCCTGGGTCCTGCCTTCCATGCGGGCGGCGATCTACAAAGAAAAACAAACCATGCTGGAAAACCTGGTGGGGCCGGCCATCGGCTACCTGGAAAGCATCAACGCCCAGGTGCAGGCGGGCCAAGTGAGCCTGGAAGAAGCCCAGAAACGGGCCTTCGAACGCATCAAGAACATGCGTTACGGCCCTGAAGGCAAAGACTATTTCTGGGTCAACGATTTCGGCCCCAAAATGATCATGCATCCTTTCCGGGCCGATCTCAACGGCAAGGACATCAGCGATTTCAAGGACCCCAAGGGCAAGGCCCTCTTTGTGGAGATGGTAAAGGTCTGCAAGGAAAAGGGCGCCGGCACGGTGGATTACGTCTGGCAATGGAAGGACGACAAGAACCGACTGGAGCCCAAACTCTCCTACGTGAAGGCCTTTGCGCCCTGGGGCTGGATTATCGGCACAGGGGCCTATGTCAATGACGTCAATGAGCAGGTGGCGAGTCTGCGCAACAATCTGCTCATGGCCATCGTGCCCGTAGTGTTGGTGTTGTTGGGTTTGCTCATCCTGCCCCTGCGGAGTCTGGGCGGCATTCGCCAGATCATGGCCCAACTCAATGGAGCCTCCGATGAAGTGGCGTCGGCCTCCAACCAGGTCTCGGCCACGGCCCAGACCCTGGCCCAAGGCTCCTCGGAACAGGCGGCCTCTCTGGAGGAGGCCTCGTCCTCGCTGACGGAAATGAGTTCCATGACCCGGCGCAATGCCGACAACGCCCAGGAGGCCAACCAGCTCATGCTGGAGATGAACCGGGTGGTGAACCGGGCCAACGAGTCCATGGGGGCCACCAAGAACTCCATGACTGCAGTGCATCAGGCCGGCGGCGATATCGCCAAGATTATCAAGACCATTGATGAAATCGCCTTCCAGACCAACCTCCTGGCCTTAAACGCTGCGGTGGAGGCCGCCCGGGCCGGAGAGGCGGGCTTGGGCTTCGCCGTCGTGGCCGACGAGGTGCGCTCCCTGGCCCAGCGGGCCGCCAGCGCCGCCAAGGATACTTCGGAACTCATCGATACCACCGTGCGGCGCATCCAGGAGGGGTCAGACCAGGTGCACCAGACTGAAAACGCCTTCAACGAAGTGACCGTCAATTCCAAAAAGGTGGGCGGGTTGGTGGCGGAGATCAGCCATGCCTCCCAGGAGCAGGCCCAGGGCCTGGATCAGATCAACCAGGCCATTACCCAGATGGATCAGGTGGTCCAGTCCAACGCCGCCAACGCCGAAGAATCCGCCGCAGCCAGCGAGCAATTGAACGCCCAAGCCCAGATGGTCCGGGAGGTGGTGGTCAACCTGGCCTACCTTATGGGCGAGCAGATCGACCAGGGGCAGTTACAGCTGCCCCCCGGCACGGGCGATGGGCGTCGGCTGAGCCATAACGCTCCGTCACCCGGCCGTCGGGCCTTGATGGGAAAAGGTTTATTGACTTTTAACAAAGACAAGGGGTCTGCGGCAGACTTACCACCCGAGCCGCACCGAATTTAATTACAAGGAGGTTGAATCCATGGGTGAAGCAGCATTACGCATGAATGATCAGGTACAGGCCATGCACGAACGGGAGGGGAAATATCTTACCTTTACTTTGGGTAAGGAAGAGTATGGTCTGGAAATCTTGAAGGTCCGGGAAATCATCGGCATGATGGAAATTACCGGAGTGCCCCAGACCCCGGAATATGTCAAAGGGGTGATCAACCTGCGGGGGCGGGTTATCCCGGTCATCGATCTCAGACTGAAATTCGGCTTGTCCGCCGCCGATTACACCGAACGGACGTGCATCATCGTCGTTGAGGTCAAAGGCGAAGGCGGGGCCATCCAGATGGGGATCGTGGTGGACTCGGTTTCCGAGGTGCTCAACATCATGGGCGAGGACATCGAACCGACCCCCACCTTCGGCACCCGTCTCAACACCCAGTATATCCTGGGCATGGCCAAGGTGAAAGGCCGGGTGAAGATCCTGCTGGACATCGACAAGGTCATGACCGCGGAGGAGATGCAAGGCCTGGAGATCATGTCGGCGGCGTAAGCTGAAATCTACCGCTCCACCCCAGGGAGTTCGACCCGGCGTGGGGGCCCAGAGGGAAGAACCGTCAACCTCTCCGGGGTGCCTGCCATAAAAGACCGGACTGCTTTACCGACCGGTTGGAGGTGCTCCGGGGGCCCCCTTGCCTCCACGACCTGAAGAAGGGTGTGCATGGCACAAGATACACCAGTTGCATGCGATTATTTGTTGAAACCGGGATACATCTTCATCCACCAGGGACAGACCGTGGTGCGGACCGTATTGGGTTCCGCCGTGGCGGTTACCCTCTGGGACCGTCGGCTGGGGCGGGGGGGCATCATTCATTTTCAGTACCCCCGCACCGACAACCGCCAGGAGGCCACGGCTCGCTTCGGCAACGTCGCCCTGCTGGCCCTGATCAATATGTTGGTGACGGAAGGGAGTCGGGTGCAGGATCTGGAAGCCCATATTATCGGGGGAGCCCATCCTCCCGAGAAGGCAACGGAAGACCTGGGCGGGAAAAATGTCGCCATCGCCCGACAGATACTGGCCAAAAAACAGATTACCGTCGTCTCTGAAGACATCGGCGGTCATATGGGACGGAAAGTTCTGTTCAACCTAGCCACCAATGAAATGGTGGTGATCAAGGTGGAGCAACTGCGAGCCAGCGACTGGTACCCTTATGAAGACCACCGGTAAAAGCGCGGCCTCGCCGGCACGGGTAATTTTATGAATACCAGCCTGCACATAATCTCCCCAGAGATCAACGATGCCGATTTCAATCGGTTTCGCAGCCTGATCTACGAGCGTTCGGGCATCAACCTGAACGAGGGCAAAAAGGAACTCGTGCGGGCCCGTCTCCTCAAGCGTATGCGGCACTGCGGCCTGACATCGTTCAAGGACTACTACCAAATGGTCCAGAAAGACGATTCCGGCATGGAGTTGGTCTACCTATTGGATGCCATCTCCACCAACCAGACCTATTTTTTCCGGGAACCCCAGCATTTTGATTTTTTGGCCGCTGAGATCCTGCCGCGCTGGCATAAGTCCCCCTCCGGACGCCGGTCTTTGAACATTTGGAGCGCCGGATGCTCCAGCGGCGAAGAACCCTATACCCTGGCCATGGTCATCCTGGCACACATGGAAAAATTCGGTTCCTCCTGGCAGGTAAAAATCACCGCCAGCGACCTTTCCACCCGGGTGCTGGACCAGGCGCGGCAGGGAATATACCCGGAAAGTCGCACCAATCATGTTCCCCCGGAAATTCTCAAACGCTTTTTTCAGCGGGGGGTCAACAAACAGGCCGGGTTTGTGCGGGTGAAATCCCAGGTGCGGCAAGCCGTGCAGTTCATGCGCCTCAATCTGATGGAGCCCTTTCCTTTCCGGGAAGGGCTGGATATTATCTTTTGCCGCAACGTCATGATCTATTTCGACAAGCCAACCCAGGAGAAACTGGTGCAAAAATTCTATAACGCCTTACATCCGGGAGGATATTTGTTCATCGGGCATTCGGAGAGCCTGGCGGGGGTGTCCCACAAGTTTGTTTATAAAAAACCGACCATTTATCAGAAATAGCGTTGCACCCGAACAATGCAGATCACAGTCGGCGTGGCAGATTTGAAAGTGAGTAATGACTCCAAGGATGTGATCGTCACACATTCCTTGGGATCATGTATCGGGGTGGCCGTCTACGACCCCCATGTGCGGGTGGGCGGGATCTTGCATTTCATGCTGCCCGAATCCTCGCTGGATGGCGGCAAGGCCCAAAGCAACCCCGCCATGTTCGCTGATACCGGCATTCCTCTCTTGTTCAAGACCTGCTACCAACTGGGAGCGGTGAAACAACGGATAGTCGTGAAAGTGGCGGGAGGCAGTCAGGTATTGGACAACAGCGGTTTTTTCAATATCGGCAAACGTAATTATGCTGCCCTGCGGAAAATTTTTTTGAGGAACAACGTGCTGATCAGCGCTGAAGATGTGGGGGGAATCAGCCCCCGGACCCTTTATGTGGACATCGCCACCGGCAAAATCTGGATTAAGATCACCGGCCAGGGCGAAAAGGTCCTGTGAGTCCGTCTCTGTATAACCCGGCGGCAAGGATGGCACTATGACCAATATCACGCGCATACTGGATTCCATCGACAATCTCAAGCCCTTTCCGGCCGTGGTGCAAAAGGCTATCCCCATGCTGGGGGAGCCGGATATTCCCCTCCAGGGAATCATCGACGTAATCAAGTATGACCCCGGGATCACCGCCAACGTCTTGAGAATGTGCAATTCGGCGCATCTGGGCTTGCGTCAGTCGATCCGCTCCTTAAATCATGCCATGCTGTATCTGGGATCCCAGAATTTATTGAAAATTATCATCGCCAGCGGCGTCACCGAGAAATTGGCGGCGGCCCGCCCCGGCTACTGCCTCGACCCCGGAGGACTTTGGCGCCATTCCGTGAGCACCGCCATAATGGCCTCCGTGCTGGCGCGGGAGTTGGGGATGAAGGAAGAGGCCACCCTGTTCACCGCCGCCCTGTTGCATGATATCGGCAAGCTGGTCCTGGATCAATACGTCAAGGAGGATCTGGCCAAGATCATCGATTTGGTCAAACATCGGGGCTATGCCTTCCAGGAAGCGGAAACTGAGGTCATCGGGATGGACCACGCGACGGTGGGCAGCGAAATCGCCAAGCGGTGGAATTTCCCCGAACCCATTCGCCAGGCCATTGCCTACCACCACATGGACCCCTCCAGTAAGGATGTTTCCGATCTGGTCATGATGGTCCATCTTGCCGATCTGCTGGTGTTGATGATGGGCACCGACCTGGGGGCGGACGGCCTCGCCTATCGCGGCTATCCTGCGGTCATGCGGCATTTCGGGTTGCGGGAACGCCATATCGAAAAGGTGTTGGCCTTCTTTTGGGCGGAAGTGCAACAGGCGCAGGAGTTTTTCCTGTCGGGAGGATGAACCGGAGACTCCCGTGTGAATCAAGGGAATACCATATATGAATGGAAAGAACCACTGTGGGGCGTCACCACGCCACCGTAACTGTGAGGGGGGAGATTCTTCCCCAGATTGATCCGGGGTTGCCTATGGCTTTCAATATCTTGATTGTGGATGATTCCGCCACCATGCGGTCGCTCATTCGTAAGGTGCTAACCATTGCCGGATTTCCCGTAGGGCAGTTTTTCGAAGGGGCTAATGGCCTGGACGCCTTGGATATACTGGCGCGGGAGTGGGTGGATATCATCTTGACCGATATCAACATGCCGGAAATGGACGGCCTGGAACTTTTGCAGAAACTTCGTCAGGACGAGACCTGGAAGGAAATTCCCATTGTCTTGATTACCACCGAAGGGCGGCAGGAGTTGATGGATCAAGTCACCGAACTGGGGATCCAGGGTTACATAAAAAAACCCTTCCGGCCGGAAACCATCAAACAAATCTTAACGGCAATCATGGGGGAGACCGATGGATCGGCTCTGGGCGCTTCTGCTGAATGTGACTTCTGAGATTCTGGAAACCATGTATTTCCTCTTCATCGAACCATCGGAAGCCGGTGACGAAGCCGAATTGCGAGCCCAGTGGCATGGTTCGGGGATGAAGGCCACGGTTGTTATTTCCGGCCCTCAGACCTTCCACTTCGGGATAGCCCTACCGGCGGCTCTGGGACAGGAAATGGCGAAGAATTTCCTGGGATTGGCCGACGAAGAAATTGACCCCGATTCCGTGCTGGATGTCGTTAAAGAAAGTGTCAACATGATTGGCGGCAGCTTGTTGGCCTCCCTGAAAAATGCTTCGGACTATAAGTTGGGCCTGCCCCGGGGACAGATCATCCCCTTGGAGTCTGTTCCCAACCGCGGCGCCCTGATCCACATGCTCAATGTCAATGGTCAACCGTTGGAAATATTTATCAGTGCTGAAAAGTAAATAGCATGCGCCACCCTCCCGGCAGGGGGGCCCCGGCACGCTGCTCAGCGGCGAGGGAATAGGCGTCGCCCAAAGGATGTCCATGGGAAAAATTAAAGTTCTCATCGTCGATGATTCCGCCATCGTCCGTAAGATCTTCACCGAAGAAATCTCCCAGCATCGCGATCTGGAGGTGGTGGCCACGGCCCCCGACCCATATGTGGCCCGGGATAAGATCGTCCAACTCAAGCCCGACGTTGTTACCCTGGACATTGAAATGCCCCGCATGGACGGTCTGACTTTCCTGCGGAAATTAATGCGCTATCACCCCCTGCCGGTTATCATTGTCTCGTCCCTCACCCCCCAGGGAAGCAAGATGGCCGTGGAGGCCATGGAACTGGGGGCCGTGGAGGTCCTGGCCAAACCCGGCGCGGCTTACACTGTGGGGGAAATGGGCCTGCACCTGGTGGACAAAATCAGAGCGGCGGCGCGCATTTCCGTGACCCCCCGTAAGGTTCCCGACCCTGCCGCCAGCCCAGCGGTCCCTTCTCCCCCCCTGGCGCTTACCCAAACGACCCAGAAGATCGTAGCCATTGGCGCCTCCACAGGGGGTACCGAGGCCATTAAAGAGATCTTGGTGCGGCTGCCGGCGAACTTCCCGGGCACCGTCATCGTTCAGCACATGCCGCCCAAATTCACCACTGCCTTCGCGGAACGCCTCAACGGTTTGAGCCAGATGGAGATCAAAGAAGCCGAGGACGGCGATTCTGTGGTCACCGGCCGGGCCTTGATCGCTCCGGGAAATTTTCACATGCTTCTGCGACGCAGCGGCGCCCGCTATTTCGTCCAGGTGAAGAACGGCCCAATGGTTCATCACCAGCGGCCCAGCGTGGATGTGCTCTTCAACTCCACCGCCCAAACCGCCGGCGCCAATGCCGTCGGGGTCATTCTCACCGGTATGGGGGCCGACGGCGCCGCCGGGCTCCTCTCCATGAAAAACGGGGGCGCCCGCACCTATGCCCAGGATGAGGCCTCCTGCGTGGTCTTCGGCATGCCCAAGGAAGCCATTAAAATGGGGGCCGCGGAAAAGGTTCTGCCCTTGGGCGCCATGGCCGGCGAACTGGTCCGCTATCTCAGTTCCGCTAATGCCCGCTGACCTTCCATCAGCTCCTCCTGACATCCCCGGATCACCGCCTTCCCCCCTGATCGGCAGCAGAAGCGGCCAGGGCATGCACTCTGGAATCAATGCTACGGGTGGGGGAACCGGATTGCGGACATACTTCTTTGTCCCCTGCCCCCATAAAATAACCCCGGGGTCCGATTTCCGGACCCTCGGGGTCTATTCCCACGAACCTTTCTTCCTTGCCGGAGCGGTCCCGGAGGCGAAGGATGATTGTTAGCTGACCGGCCGGTTTAAAAGCCGGGGCAGCAAGGTGCAGCCCTGCTCCACCAACAGCCCGGCGGCCTCGGCGGCAAATTCGTTGAATCGCCGCGGTTGCCCGGAGTTTTCCCGGGTGGAATCATACAGGGCGAAGGGTACCGGCTCCGGGGTGTGCGTGCGCACCGCCAGGGGCGTACGATGGTCCGGAAGGACCAAGACCCGGTGGGGCCCCAGTTGTTTGAGGCCGGCCAGCATGGGACCCACCACCCGCCGGTCGAAATCCTCGATGGCCTGCATCTTGTTCTTCAGTTCGCCGCTATGGCCGGCTTCATCGGGGGCCTCCACGTGCAGATACACAAAGTCCTGCGTTTTCAGGGCCTCCAGGGCCGCGGCCACCTTGCCCTCATAATTGGTATCCAAATAGCCGGTGGCCCCGGGCACCAGGATCGGGGTCAGCCCGGCGCAAATTCCGATGCCCCGGATCAGATCCACCGCCGAAATCACCGCCCCGGTCAGGCCGAAGCGCGCCGACAGGGTGGGGATGTCGGGGGCCCGCCCCTGTCCCCATAACCAGATGGAATTACCGGGGTTGAGCCCCCGTTCCTGCCGCAGGCGGTTGACCGGGTGGTCGGCCAACAGCGGCCAGGAGGACCGCATCAAATCCAGAAGCGGCTGCTCGCCCCCCTTGCCCGCCAGATACTGGCGCACGCTCTGACCGCTGAGGTCGTGGGGCGGGAACGTCCGCCATGATTCTTGGGCTCCCTGCCAGATCAGCAGGTGCCGGTAACTGACACCCGGATAGAAACGCCGGGAGCCGTTGCCCAGACTCTGGTTCATCGCGGTGATCAGGTCATGGGCCTCGGGGCTGGTGATATGCCCGGCGCTGTAATCCGCCATGACAATATCCCCCCCCGGCTCGTGCTGCAGGGTCACCAGGTTGCAGCGGAAGGCGATCTCTCCCGGTCCCAGGGCAACGCCCATGCTGGCCGCTTCCAGGGGAGCCCGTCCGGTGTGATAACGGGCCGGATCATACCCCATAATCGCCAGATTGGCGATATCGCTGCCGGGTTCCAGGCCCGGGGGAATGGTACGCACCTGCCCCAACTCCCCCCGGGTGGCCAGGAAGTCCATGTGGGGAGTGGCCGCCGCGGCCAGCGGGGTTTTGCCCCCCAGATCGTCCCGGGGATAATCGGCCATACCGTCCCCGATGAGAATGGCGTATTTCATGTATGCCTCGTGATATGCCGAAGGTCCCGTGAGCCTTCGTATTCACTATAATCTACAATGAGAAAAATTCCTATTAGGGAATCGTTCCCCCTTCAGATTTGTGCCGCATCGAGATTGGGATCCTCGATCCGGATACGGATGGTCTCTTCCTTAATCACCGGCAAACGGTCGATTTCCGCCAAGGCCGCCTGGGCCGCGGCCTCCTTGGCCTCATGGGTGATCATGACGATGGGCACCGAATCCTTGATTCCTCTGCCCTTCTGAATAACCGCGGCGATGCTGATCTTATGCTGACCCAGAATCCCGGCGATCTGGGACAGGACCCCCGGGCGGTCCAGGGCCGCGAAGCGGAAGTAATAATTCGTCAGGACCTCCTCCAGAGGTTTCACCGTTCGACTGGTTTGAGAGGCGTTGTCAACCCCCAGGGGGGGCACCCGACGCGTGATGCCATGTTTGATATTGTAGGCGATGTCCAACAGGTCGGCCACCACCGCGCTCCCGGTGGGCAGCATGCCCGCCCCCCGGCCATAGAGGAGGATGGGACCGACGGCGTCGCCGGTGATATAGACGGCATTGAAGGAACCACTGACGCTCGCCAACATGTGATCCAGGGGGATCATGGTGGGATGGACCCGGGCCTCCACCCGCTGGCCGTCATCCCGGCTGATGGCCAGGAGTTTGACCGCGTAGCCGAATTCCCGGGCGAATTGAATATCCAGGGGGTCGAGCCGGGTTATGCCCTCCACGGCGATACTGGCAAAATCGATGCGGGCGTTGTAGGCCAGGGCCATAAGGATGGCCAATTTGTGTGCTGCGTCCACCCCATCCACATCCAGGCCCGGGTCGGCCTCGGCATAGCCCTTGGCTTGGGCTTCTCCCAGGGCCTGCTGAAATGTGGAGCCTTCCCGGCTCATCTGGGTGAGGATGTAGTTGGTGGTGCCGTTGACTATTCCCAGGATCTCTTGGATATTGTTGGCCGCCAGCCCCTGGCGCAGGGCCAGGATGAGGGGGATGCCGCCACAGACGCTGGCCTCGAATCCCACCTCCACGCCGGCCAGGGACGCGGCCGTCAGGATTTCATTGCCGTATTCGGCCAGCAGCGCCTTGTTGGCGGTGACTACGTGTTTCCCCCGGGAGATGGCCTGGGTGACCATCTCCCGGGCATCGATGGTGCCGCCCACCACCTCCACTACGATATCAATTCCGGGATCGTCGAGAATCTCCTCCGGGTAGCGGGTCAGCAAACCAGGTCCCAGGGAAACCGTCCGGGGGGTGGCGATGTCCAGGTCGGCCACCTTCCTGAGGACCAAGGGGGCCCCCAATCTTTTGGCCAGGCGGTCCGCCTGCCGGGTCAGGATGTCCACCACCCCGCTGCCCACGGTGCCGAAACCGATGAGCCCCACGGAAACCGGCGTCACGATTTTTTCCTTTGCATCACCTGCCGCAGGCCCCGGATGGCCTGATTGGTGCGGTGGACGTTCTCCACCAGGGCGAAGCGCACGTATTCGTCACCGTATTCTCCGAAGCCCAGCCCCGGGGAGACAGCCACCTTGGCCTCCCGGATGAGCATCAGGGAAAACTCCACCGACCCCATCTCCCGAAACCGCTTGGGGATCTTGGCCCAGACGAACATGGTGCCTTTGGGCGGCTCCACCCGCCAGCCGATGCGGTTTAACCCCCGGCACAGGGCATCCCGCCGTTCCTGGTAGGCCCCGGCGATTTCCTTGACGCATTCATCCGGCCCGTTGAGGGCGATTATGCCGGCAATCTGAATGGGTTGGAAGACGCCGTAGTCCAGGTAGCTCTTGATGCGCATCAGGGCATGCACCAGCTTGGGGTTGCCCACGGTGAATCCCAACCGCCAGCCAGCCATACTGTAGCTTTTGGAGAGACTGAAGAGCTCCACCCCCACCTCTTTGGCGCCGGGGATCTGTAGGAAACTCGGTGCCTTATAGTCGTCGAAGACCAGGTCGGCGTAGGCGAAGTCATGGACCACCATGACATTATACTCCCGGGCGTAGTCCACCACTTTCCGGAAGAAATCCAGGTCCACGCACATGGTAGTGGGGTTATGGGGGAAGCTGATAATGAGCATTTTGGGCCGGGGCTTGATGAGTCTCGTGATCATTACCAGGTCTTCAAAAAAATCCCGGTCCGGGTCCAGCGGGATACTGACCAGATCGCCCCCGGCAATCACCACCGAATAGGCGTGGATGGGATAGGTGGGATTGGGCACCAGGACTACATTACCCGGTCCCATGGTGGCCAGCACCAAGTGCGACAGTCCTTCCTTGGCCCCGATGGTGGCAATGGCCTCGGTTTCGGGGTCGATATCCACGTCGAAACGCCGCTTGTACCAGGCGGAAATGGCATGGCGCAGCTTGGGAATGCCCCGAGATGCCGAGTAGCGGTGATTGTGCCCGAGTTGAGCCGCCTCCAGAAGTTTGTCGACGATATGTCTGGGAGTAGGCAAATCCGGGTTGCCCATCCCCAGGTCGATG
>CAYRYV010000022.1:0-48576 GCA_964428565.1 uncultured Desulfobacterales bacterium
GGCGTTGCCCAGGAGGAGCAGGGCAACGAGGAGAAAGAGCGGGGGCGGGGGAACGAGGAGAAATAGTTTCCAGTTTCCAGTTTCCGGTTTCCAGTTGAGGAGGCCCGGCAGGAGCCGGGCAGAGGCCAGGGGGGCGGCGGCGTCACATAAGAAAACAAGAGGAGGCCAAGCAGGAGCTTGGCGGGTAAGGGCGTTGCCCAGCAGGAGCAGGGCAACGAGGAGAAAGAGCGGGGGTTGGGCAACGGGGAGAAAGAGCGGGAGATGGGCAACGAGAACAAAGTATCGGCGGCCACCGCCCTGAGGCCATAGAGCATGGCCAGGCCGGGGCGAAGACCCCCCCGACCGCCGGACCGATTCCGGAGGTTGATTTTCATATGCGGCCCACCCGCGCGAGGAAGGCTGCGGTCACCCCGGGGGGCTACTTGCCGCCGTCTTTCAGGAATTGTTTGGCCACCACCTTGCCGTTCAGGAATTGGATGGCGATGGTGCCGTTTTTAGCCTGCCATTTGGTCATGGTGCCGGACACCGGGCCGATGTTCATGCTGTAGGACTCCGTGGGTTCGCCCAGGATGGCGGTGACCTCGGCCAGGGTCATGCCGTTTTTGATCTTCTCGAAGCTCTCCAGATCGACCCGGGAGCCGCAGGCCAGACAGGTCAGGGCCAGGAGAAGCGCCAGGATCACGCCCCAAGACTGGCGCCGGGGAGTGAGGGTTTTCGGGAGGGGCATTCTGCTACCTCGCTTTCGGCTTTGCCTTTATCTTATCAAAGCTGCGGGACAGTGTAACGGATAATTCGGCGCCGGGCCCCGGAGGGGCCGGAGCCCGGCGGGGGGGGAGAGAATATAATTTTGGTTGCACCAAGGGGCGAGGGATCGGTATAATGGGGGAAATCCTGAAAAAACTGATGATTACCGCTTGCGGCGGCCCGGAGTAAGCCTTAGTTTATAAAAGACCGCCGGAAGTCTGGCGGCGAGCTTTCCCTTGGTCATAGCGGGTGCAGAGGGTTGGGAGGCGGTCCAACCGGGGGACGACCATGCGCACCATGTGGAAGGGGTATGTGCAGTTAAACCAGAGGCTCCTCCTGGTGAGGACGCCCCATCCCATCTCCCGCCGGACCAGCCATTTGCCTTTTTTCACCCAGACTGCGGCCATCGGAGCCCGCCGGACGACAGTCACCCGACAGGGGACAAGACTCCGGGAGGCGGCGACCGCATCCATGACCGGGCAGACATGGGGCGGCTGACGTGAAAGAGCTCTTCGATCATCAGGAAATCGCCCGGCTGCTGGCCATTTCTGAGCATCAGGTGCGCTATTGGGACCGGATCGGCCTGATTCCCCATCGCCGCAAGGCTAAGGGGCGAGTATTGTTTGATTTCAAGGCGCTGGTGGCCCTGCGCACGGTTAAGGAGCTGCGGGACCGGGGCGTCTGCCTGCGGCGCATCCGCCGATGTCTGGAGCGGGTGAAGAAGATGTTGCCGCACCTGGAGGAGCCCCTGGCGGAGGTGCGCTTCGGGCTGCAGGGGAGCGAACTGGTGGTCAGCCGGGACCGCCGGGCTTTCACGTCCGAGGGCCAGATGCTGCTGGACTTCTCACCAGGGGAGGAGGGAACGGCCCGGCAGGCGGTGGACCCGGTGGAGACGCTCTTCTTTCAGGCTCTGGAGTGGGAGGAGCGTCGGGATTGGGAGCGGGCCCGGACTAAATACCAGGCGCTCCTCAAGGTGCAACCGGACCACACCGACGCCCTGGTGAACCTGGGGAAGATCATGCACCGGGCGGGGCTGACGCCGGAGGCGGAAGACTGCTTCCGCTGGGCTCTGCAGACGGACCCGGATCACGTGGAGGCCAATTACAGTCTGGCCAGCGTGTTGGAAGGGCAGGGGGACCTGATCAACGCCCTGCTGTTTTACCAGAAGGCCCTGTACGAAGACGGGGAATTCGCCGAGGCCCACTTACAGCTGGCCCGGGTGCTGGACCAGTTGGAGGAACGAGGGCGGGCCCGGCAACACTGGCTGGCCTACCTGAAATTGGAGCCGGAGGGTGAGGGGGCCGCAGACGCCAGACGCCGACTGGAGGAGACGTGAGGGAACCCGGGAAAGGCGAGGGGCAGGGATAAACAGTAGTTGGGGATGAAATCGATATAGTGGACCAGATAAAGATAAGGAGGCAACTATGGCGAAGGTGGCAATTAACGGCATGGGCAGGATCGGGCGGGCCGCCCTGAAGATCATCATGGAGACACCGAAATTGGAGCTGGTGGCGGTCAACGACCTAATGCCATTGGACAATTTGGTCTATCTGCTGAAGTACGACTCCGTTTACGGACGCTGGGACAAAAAGGTCGAAAAGGCCGAGGGCGCGCTGGTGGTGGACGGCAAGTCCTTTCAATTCCTGAGCGTCAAAGACCCGGCCCAACTGCCGTGGGGGCAGATGGGGATCGAGGTAGTCATCGAGTCCACCGGGGTGTTCACCAACCAGGAAGGGCTGGAGAAACACGTGGCCGCGGGGGCAAAATATGTCATCTTATCGGCGCCGGCTAAAGGTGGTGGGGTCTGCACCATCGTCCACGGGGTCAGCCAGCCCCAGGCCACCCAGGTGATCTCCTGCGCCTCCTGCACCACCAACTGCGTTTCGCCGGTGGTGGAAATCATAGATCGCCGCATCGGCATCAAGAAAGTCATCATGACCACCATCCATGCCTATACCTCCTCCCAGGCCATCGTGGACGGGCCTGCCAAGAAAATTGAGCGGGGGCGGGCCGGGGCCATCAATTTTGTTCCCACCTCCACCGGCGCCGCCAAGGCTGCCACGGATATCCTGCCGCAGATCAAGGGCAAGTTCGACGGCATTGCAGTGCGGGGGCCGGTGCCCTGCGGGTCCCTGGCTGATCTGGTCTTTGTCACCGCCAGGGCGACCACGGTGGAGGAAGTGAACGCCATCTTCCGGGAGGAGGCGGCCACGCCCAGGTACCAGGGAATTATGGGGGTGTCCGATGATCCGTTGGTGTCCTCGGACGTCATAAAGGACCCCCGGGCCTCAGTGGTGGACCTGACCTGTACTATGGTGGTGGACGGCGATTTGGTGAAGATCATGACCTGGTACGACAATGAATGGGGTTACACCAATCAGATGATCCGGGAGGCCGTCCGGCTGACCCAGTAGGGGGCCGCGGCCGTGGGAGGGCGGCGTCGCTCTCCCGCGGCTTGCGGCAGGGCAGGAGGACTGTCATGACCATGACCGGCCTGGAGGCCTTCGACCGGGCGCTGCACACGGCCCACGACTGGCTGAAAGACCTGATGTTCGAGTTGAACTGGGACGACCGCCACAAAGCCTATGTGGCCCTGCGGGTGACTCTGCAGACCCTGCGGGACCGGCTGGGGGTGGAGCAGGCGGCGGCGTTGGGGGCCCAACTGCCGTTATTAATCCGGGGCTGTTATTACGCGGGCTGGAGCCCGGCGGACAAACCCGCCAGAGAGCGGCACAAGGAAGAGTTCCTGGCGCATCTTATCGATCAATTCCCGGACGGCAGCATTGACCCGGAGCAGGTGACGCGAGCCGTCTTCAAACTGTTGACCCACCGCATATCCGCCGGGGAGATTCAGGATATCGTCCACCTGATGCCTCGAGAACTGCGGGACCTGTGGCCGCACCCACCGCGAAGTTAAGCCGGGAGCAGACGCCCGGTTTCTCTCGAGCCGCGGGGGGCCGAGTGCCATGCCACGGGCTCCCCCCTTTTTTTTCCGCCCACCATCCACGTAGATTTTTCCACTCCGAGTTCCGGAAGTTCCGCCAGCCAGGAGATACCCTGGCAGAGGCCGCGGGCCGGCTTTTTTCCGCGCTTGTGAAGGGCGGAGAAGATGTTTATATATTATGGAAGAAATTTTAGGCAAGGGATGAGAAACATGATGCGCAGTTTTTGGCTTGTCGTGGCGCTGGCCGCCCTAACGGGGTGCGGGCAGGCGATTTCCCCGGCGGTGGCGCCGGGAGCCGCCGCGGGCGTGGATTTTGAAGCGCTGGCGGCCGATCCGACCACATTCGAGGGACAGACCGTCATCCTGGGGGGAGAGATCGTCTCCCTGGGGCGCGAGGGGGAGGGCACCCTGATCACGATCACCCAGATGCCCCTGGATGCCCACCAGTACCCGGTGGAAGGGGGTGTCAGCGGGGGGACGTTTGTGGTGGAGAGCGCCGCCTGGCTGGATAAGACCGCTTATGTGCCGCAACGCAAGATCACGGTGGCCGGAGAGGTGGCGGGCCGGCGCCAGGGTATGCTGTGGCTGCGCAGCCGGCAGCTGCACCTATGGCAGCACCCCGATAAACTGGTGCCGATCCCGCCTTCGTGGTACGGCTACGACCCGGCCTGGGAATATTGGTACAAGCCGCCCTACTATGATCCCTATCGCCAAGCGCCCGTGAGGTAGCCCGGCGGGACGGCCGGAGGAGGAGAGGAAAGATTATGACGGATAGGGCCCGTTATCGGCGTCTGAGGAAGGCGGCGGCGATTGTGGGGCTGGCAGGGCTGGTGCTGACGGCGATGCTGCCGGAGGCCACAGGCGGGTCGGGGTTGCCGGCCGATCTCCAAAGGCTGATCGAGGAGGCCATGAAGGCCAACCGGGACGTCAAGCGGCTGGCGGGGGTCAAGGCGGCCGCCCAGGAGGCGGTACGGCCCGCGGGTGCTTTGGACAACCCCCAGGCCACCTTCGGTCTGCTCAATATCCCGGTGGACACCTGGAGCTTCGCCCAGGAGCCCATGACCCAGAAATTCGTGGGGCTGTCCCAGAAGATACCCTTTCCGGGAAAGCGGCGGCTGCGTTCCGCAGTGGCGGAGGAACAGGCCAGGGCCGACGACTTTTCCTACCAGGATAAGCTCAATGAAATCAGGGCCCGGGTGATCGAAAGCTACTGGAACCTGGCTCTGGCCTACGCCGGGTACGACCTCACCGAGAAGAACAAGCACTATTGGGAGCAGGTGGTGAAGGTAGTGGAAACCCGATACGGGGCCGGCTGGGGCCAGCAGGCCGACGTGCTCCAGGCCCAGGTGGAGTTGGGTAATTATCTGGACCGCCTGTTGCAGTGGCAGCAACGCCGGGAATCCCTGGTCGCTGAGATAAATGCCCTGCGTTCCCAACCGCCCCGGACCCCGCTGCCCCGGCCCCAGCCGCTGACCCCGCGGCCGCTGACGGTGAATGCAGAGGAATTGATGGCGTGGGCGGAATCCCGGCCCCAGGTGCAGGCCCTGAAGGCCCAGATCACCAAACAGGAGAAGGCGGTGGAACTGGCCCGGAAAGACTATTTCCCCGATGTCACCATCGGGGTGGGCTACGGCTTCCGGGAAACCCTGGACCCCCCTGCCAAAAGACCCCAGGCCGATTTTTTTAGCACCACCTTCATGTTGGACCTGCCGATCTGGCACGGCTCCAAGATCAAGCCCAAGATTCGGGAGGAGCTGGAGCGCCAGGGCGCCGCCCGGGAGGCCTACCATTCCGCCTGGGACCAGATCGCCGCCGCCATTCGGGACCGGATGGCCAAACTGCAGCGCCTCAACCAACAGATCCAGTTGTATCAGCAAGGTATCATTCCCCAGGCGCGGCAGGCCGCCGAGGCCTCGCTGGCCGCCTATCAGGTGGGCAATATCGAATTCGCCCGCCTCTACCAGGATCACATCGCCGTCTATAACGCCGAGTTGCGGCTGCAGGATTATCTGCGGGAGTCTGAAAACAACTGGGCTGAACTGGAATGGTTGGTGGGGCAGGAACTACCCCGCCGTCCGGGAGGAAAAAAATGAGAGCCTCGCCCCGGCGTTACCTTTGGGGAGGTTTGCTCACGGGCCTGGCCTTGGTGGGGTTGGCATGGGGGGGCCTCCACCTGGCGGGTTACCGCCTCATGCTCCATGAGGTCCCCACGCCGGCGTCACCGGAAAAGGCGGGCAAGAAGATCATCTGTTACAGGTCACCGCAGGACCCCAAATATCTGAGCGACATCCCGGGCACAGACCCCCAGGGCAACGAACTGGTGCCGGTTTACGAAGGGGAACTGGAGATGGCGGCCAAACCTGCGATCCCGGCACCCGCACCGGCGAAAAAAGAGAGGAAAATCAAATACTGGGTGTCGCCCATGGAGCCCGATTACATCCGGGACAAACCCGGCAAGGCCCCCTGCGGCATGGACCTGGTGCCGGTCTACGAGGATGAGGGCGAGGCCCAGGGAGAAGGCACCATCAGCGTGCCCGGCAACATCCTGCAGACCATGGGGGTGCGCACCGCCAAAGTGGAAAAGCGGGAGCTCTCCCGGGTGATCCGGGCGGTGGGCAAGGTCATGATGGATGAGCGGGGCCTGGCCGTGATCACCACCAAGGTGAACGGCTGGGTGGAGCGCCTCTACGTCAACGCCACCGGCGATCCGGTGCGCCGGGGCCAGAGCCTGCTCAGCATCTACAGTCCGGAGCTGGTGTCGGCCCAGGAAGAGTACCTGTTGGCCCGGCGGAACCTCAAGAGCCAGGAGCAGAGCCCGTTTCCGGAGTTGGCCCAGTCCGCCCGGCGACTGGCGGAGGCCTCCCGGAAACGGCTGCAATATTGGGATATCGGCGCGGCCCAGATCGACGCCCTGGAGAGGACCGGGCAGGTGAAGAAAAATCTGGTGCTGACCTCGCCGGTGAACGGCATCGTCATCCAGCGCATGGGGGTGGAGGGCATGTACGTCAGGGCTGGGGCACCCCTGCTGGAGGTGGCCGATTTGAGCAAGGTGTGGGTGGAGGCCGAGGTCTACGAATACGAGCTTCCCTGGCTGAAGCTGGGGCAGGAAGCGGTCATGACCCTGAATTACCTACCCGGGGAGACTTTCAAGGGGCGGGTGGAGTATATCTATCCCTATCTGGATGGCAAAACCCGCACTGCCAGGGTGCGCCTGATTTTTGCCAACCCCGGCCTGAAGCTCAAACCGGAGATGTTCGCCCAAGTGGAGATTCAGTCGCCCCTGCCGGAGGCGACGGTGGCCGTGCCCACCGAGGCGGTGATCGACACAGGGAGCAAACAACACGTCTTTGTGGCCCTGGGGCAAGGCAGGTTCGCCCCCCGGGAGGTGAAGCTGGGCCTGGAGGCGGCTGGCGGCTGGCGGCAGGTGCTCTCCGGCCTGAGCGGGGGGGAGGACGTGGTAACGTCGGCGCAATTCCTGCTGGATTCCGAATCCCGCTTCCGGGAGGCGGCGGCCATGTTCCTCAAAGGCAGCGGCGAGGGGAGCGACAAGCCGGCGGCCCCCCCGGCGGGCACCCACCACCATTGATGGGTTGAACACCCCAATTCCCGGATGAAGAAGGACCGCGACCCGACATGATCAACCGACTCATCGAAAGCTGTGTGCGCCACCGCCTCATGGTGATCGTGATCTTTGCCATGATCACGGCTTGGGGGATCTATGCCGCCCGCCACCTGCCGGTGGACGCTATCCCCGACCTGTCCGACGTCCAGGTGATCATCACCACGGATTTTCCGGGCCAGGCCCCCCAAGTGGTGGAGGACCAGGTGACCTATCCCCTGGCCACCGCCATGCTGGCTGTGCCCGGGGCCAAGGTGGTGCGCGGCTACTCCATGTTCGCCCTGTCCCTGATCTACGTCATCTTCGAGGACGGCACCGATATTTACTGGGCCCGCAGCCGGGTGCTGGAGTATTTGAATTTCGTGCGGGGCAAGCTGCCGCCGACGGTCAGCCCGGCGCTGGGTCCGGACGCCACCGGGGTGGGCTGGGTGTTCCAGTACACCCTGGAGGACCCCACCGGCAATCATGATCTGGCGCAACTGCGCAGCATCCAGGACTGGTATCTGCGCTACCAGTTGCAGACCGTGCCGGGGGTGGCGGAAGTGGCCACGGTGGGGGGTTTTGTCAAACAGTATCAGGTGGTGGTGGACCCCAACAAGCTGGCCGCCTACCGGCTGCCGCTGGCCACTGTGAAAACGGCCATCCAGAGGTCCAATCAGGACGTGGGCGGAAGGGTTATCGAACGGGCCGAGACCGAATACCTGGTGCGGGGGCTGGGCTATATCCAGAACCTGGCCGACCTGGAGAACATTGCGGTGGGGAGCGACGGGCGGGGCACGCCCATCCTGTTGAAGGACGTGGCCCTGGTGCGCCTGGGGCCGGAGCTGCGCCGGGGGGTGGCGGAGGCCAACGGCGAGGGTGAGGTCGTCGGTGGCATCGTCATTATGCGCTTCGGAGAGAACGCCATGGCCGTCATCGACCAGGTGAAGGCCAAGCTGGAGGCGCTGAAGGCCGGGCTGCCCCCGGGTGTGCAGATCGTCACCGTCTATGACCGCTCCGGCTTGATCCAACGGGCCATCGGCACCCTGCGGGAGGCCATCGTGGAGGAAATCGCCATTGTGGCCCTGATCACGGTGTTTTTCCTCCTGCACCTGCGCAGCGCCTTGGTGGCCGTCATCAGTCTGCCCCTGGGGGTGCTGATCTCCCTGATTCTGCAATACCAGTTTAATATTACGGCCAACATCCTGAGCCTGGCCGGCATTGCCATCGCCATCGGGGACATGGTGGACGCCGGCATGGTCATGGTGGAGGACGCCCACAAGAAGCTGGAGGTGGCCCCCCCGGGGGCCGACCGCACCGCCATCGTGCTGGAGGCGGCCAAGGAGGTGGGGCCGTCGTTATTTTTCAGCCTCCTGGTCATGACCGTTTCCTTTCTGCCCATCTTCGTGCTGGAAGGGGAGTCGGGCCGGCTCTTCAAACCCCTGGCCTTCACCAAGACCTTTGCCATGGGGGGGGCCGCGGTCCTGGCCGTCACCCTGATCCCCATCCTGATGGTCTGGTTCATCAAGGGCAAGATCCCCCGGGAGGAGAATAATCCCCTGTGCCGGGTGACCATGGGGCTCTACCGGCCCCTGCTCAATCAGGTGGTGCGGTTCCCCAAGACGGTGATCGTCGCGGCTCTGGTCATCCTGGCGGTGTCGGTGGTGCCGTTATTGCGCCTGGGCTCCGAGTTTATGCCCCCTTTGGACGAAGGCGATCTGTTGTACATGCCCACCACCATGCCGGGCATCTCGGTCACTAAGGCCAAGGAGCTGTTGCAGCAGACCGACCGCATTATCCGAACCTTTCCGGAGGTTGACTACGTCTTTGGCAAGGTGGGGCGGGCGGACACCGCCACCGACCCGGCGCCTCTGACCATGATCGAAACCACCATCAAACTCAAGGACCGCAAGGACTGGCGGCCGGGGTACGACACCGAGCGTCTCATCCGAGAACTGGACGCCGCGGTGAAGATTCCGGGATTGGCCAATTCCTGGGGGTACCCCATCAAGATTCGCCTGGACATGCTGTCCACGGGGATGAAGACGCCGGTGGGAATCAAATTCCTGGGGGACGATCTGGCGGTGTTGGCCCGGTTGGCTCAGGAGGCCGAGGTCATCCTGAAAAAGCTGCCGGGGACCGCCAGCGCCTACTCCGAACGTCCTTTGGGGGGCTACTACCTGGACATCGTGGTGGACCGGCAGGCGGCCGCCCGCTACGGCCTGGTGGTGGGGGACGTCCAGGACGTCATCCTGAGCGCCCTGGGGGGCATGAACGTCACCCAGACGGTGGAGGGCCTGGAGCGCTATCCCGTCAACGTGCGCTACTTCCAGGACTATCGGGAGAACCTGCCGGCTCTGAGGCGCATGCTTATTCCCACTCCGGGGGGGGCGCAGATACCTTTGGAGCAGGTGGCCCGGATCGACATCCACCAGGGGCCGTCCATGATCAAGAGCGAGGACGCCCGGCGCACCGCCTGGGTTTTTGTGGACATCCGGGACATCGACTTGGGCTCCTACGTCGCCCAGGCGCAGGAGGCCATCAAGATACATCTCAAGCTGCCACCGGGTTACAGCCTGGTGTGGAGCGGTCAATACGAATACCTGGAGCGAGCCCGCCAGCGTCTATGGGCCGTGGTGCCCATCACCCTGGGGTTCATCGTCATCCTGATGTACATGGGCACCGGATCGCTGACCAAGGTGGCCATCATCGTGCTGTCGCTGCCGTTCTCGGTGATCGGCGGCATCTGGCTGCTTTACATCCTGGATTATAACGTCAGCATCGGCGTGGTGGTGGGGTTCATCGCCCTGTTGGGTCTGGATGCGGAAACCGGGGTGATCATGCTACTGTATCAAGATCTGGCCTACAAGGCCCGCCAAAAGGCGGGACGGTTGCGCAACCGGCACGATCTGGAGGAGGCGGTGCGGGAAGGGGCGGTGCTGCGCCTGCGGCCCAAGCTGATGACGGTGATGGCCAACATCCTGGGGCTGCTGCCCGTCATGTGGGCCACCGGCACCGGCGCCGAGGTGGCCAAACGCATCGCCACCCCCATGGTGGGCGGCGTGGTCACCTCCTTCATGTTGGAGCTCTTTGTCTACCCGGCCGTTTATCTGTTGTGGAAATGGCATGCCGAAGTAAAGCGGCAGACCGCACCGACGCCCTGATTGCTTATGCTGGCTTATTTTGTCACCGGCCTGACCGCCTTTGTCGCCGCCGGCCTAACCCTGTACTCCGGCTTCGGGTTGGGAACCATCTTCCTGCCGGTCTTCGCGCTCTTTTTTCCTTTGGATCAGGCGGTGGCCCTCACCGCAATACTGCACCTGGGCAATAATCTGTTCAAACTGGCCCTTCTGGGCTGGCGTGCCGACTTCAGGCTGGTCTGGCGCTTCGGAGCCCCGGCCGTGGCCGGGGCTTTTTTCGGGGCTGGGGTCCTCTTCCGCCTGGTTGAGCTGCCACCGCTGTTCACCTATTGGCTGGGAGCCCGGCAATTCACCGTGCAGCCGGTGAAGTTCGTCATCGGCCTGCTGCTGTTGGTGTTCAGCGGACTGGAAATGCGGTCGGGCGGAATCAGGACCTCCCGGCTGTCCGGACACCTTGCCCTGGGAGGGCTGCTCAGCGGCTTCTTCGGAGGGCTGTCGGGCCATCAGGGCGCCTTGCGCAGCGCCTTTCTGGTTGGCCTGGGTCTGTCCCCGGAAAGATTCGTCGCCACCAGTGTGGTCATCGCGGTGCTGGTGGACTTCGCCCGCCTGACCGTCTACGGCTGCCATTTCTATCTCAGCGGCTTGGGACCCCACGGACCGATCCTCCTGGTGACCCTGGCGGCGGCCCTCTCCGGCACCTTGCTGGCTACCCGCCTGCTCCGCAAGATCACTCTGCCCCTGCTCCACAGGGTCGTCATGATCGGCCTGATGGGAATCGCCCTGGGGTTGATACTGGGACTGATCTGAGGGGTGCCGGTTCGGGAAGGGTGGTATTTATACCGACAGAAGGCACAAATCTCCTTGTCATCGACACCTGTTCCCGATACCATAGGGGCCATGGGAGGCGGACCGCAAAACATTTTCCTGACACCTCCCCCTCGAGCCGATGATGACGGAAAATGGTCGTCCCTTTTACGCCCTCACTCCGCAGGAGGCCTTGGCGGCGCTGGGGAGTTCCCCGGCGGGCCTCAGTGCCGACGAGGCCGCCCGGAGGTTGACGGACTACGGCCCCAACGAGCTGACCCCCCCTAAAGAAATCGCCCCTCTCAAAATCCTGCTTCGGCAATTCGCCAACATTCTCATTCTCATCCTACTGGCGGCCACGGTGATCTCCTTTTTGTTGGGGGAGCATCTGGATGCCTACGTCATTATGGCCATTGTCGGGGCCTGCATCGCCTTGGGTTTTGTTCAGGAGTACCGGGCGGAGCGGGCTGCGGCGGCCCTGCGGAAGCTGGCGGCCCCGGAGGCCAGGGTGCGCCGTGGGGGGAAAGACCGGGTGATCCCCGTCCGGGAGGTGGTGCCGGGGGATGTACTGGTGTTGCACACGGGGGACAAGGTGGCGGCGGACGCCCGACTGTTGGAGCAGGTCAACCTGGCTGCCGATGAGGCCCTCCTCACCGGAGAGTCGACGCCGGCCGGCAAGCAGATGGCGGCGCTGGCCCGGGCCGCGGCCCCGCTGGGTGATCAGGCGTGTATGGTCTTCGGGGGCACGGTCATTACCATGGGCCGGGGCCGGGCCGTAGTCACCGCCACCGGCATGGCCACCGAATTCGGCCGCATCGCCCGGCTCCTGGAAGACGTGCCCGAGGAGAAGACGCCGTTGGAGCGTCGTCTGGCCCGGATAGGAAGGGTTCTGAGCCTCATCGGCCTGGGGGTGAGCGTGGGTGCCGCCCTGCTGGGCGTGATCAAGGGCTACGGCTGGCTGGAGATGCTCATTTGGGGGATAAGCCTGGCAGTGGCCGCGGTGCCGGAATCGCTGCCGGCGGTGGTCACCGGGGCGCTGGCCATCGGCACCACCCGGATGGCCCGGCGCAAAGCCATCGTCAAACGTCTGCCGGCGGTGGAGACCATGGGAGCCATCACGGTCATCTGCACCGATAAGACCGGCACCCTGACCAAGAATGAAATGACCGTAGTGCGGCTCTTTGCCGGGGGGCGCACCCTGGAGGTCAGCGGACAGGGCTATCAGCCCCGGGGCTGGTTCAACGCCGACGACCGTCAGGTCGATCCTGCGGGGGATCCTGTCCTGACCGCGCTGGCGGCCGTCGCCCGGTGGTGCAATGACGCCGACCTGGAGGAAACCCCGGATGGCTGGGAGGTGCGGGGCGACCCCACCGAAGGGGCCCTGCTCGTGCTGGCCCGGAAGGCCGGGCCGCCGGATGCGGCCCTCCCGGCCGACGCCCCCCGGGTGGCGGAGATCCCCTTCGACTCCGGCCGCAAACGCATGACCACCGTCCATCAGACCCCGGAGGGCCTGTGGGCCGCAGTCAAGGGGGCCCCCGAGGGTCTGCTGGCACGTTGCACCCGGATGTTGACCGCTACGGGGGAGGAGGAACTCACCGGGGAGGACCGGGAGGCCGTCCAGCAGGCCGCGGCGGCGATGGCCGCGGGGGCCTTGCGGGTGTTGGGGCTGGCCTACCGGCGGCTCCGCGCCCTGCCGGCGGCCCTGACGCCCGACACCGTGGAAAATGACCTGGTCTGGGTGGGGCTGGCCGGGATGATGGATCCGCCCCGCTCCGAGGCCCAGGAGGCGGTGCGGTGCTGCCGTGACGCCGGCATCCGGATCATCATGATCACCGGCGACCATCCCGAGACCGCGGCGGCCATTGCCTGGGAGATCGGCCTGCTGCCGCCGGGGGCGGAAGAACCGACTGTGCTCACCGGCGTCGAGGTGGACCGGGCCGGCGACGCGGAATTGCAGGTGGCCCTGGAGAAGGTGCGGGTATTTGCCCGGGTGTCGTCGGAGCACAAGCTCCGCCTGGTTGATCTCCTCAAAGAGCGGGGGGAAGTGGTGGCCATGACCGGAGACGGGGTCAACGACGCCCCGGCCCTGAAACGGGCCGACATCGGCGTCGCCATGGGCATCACCGGCACCGAAGTCACCAAGGAGACTGCCGCCATGATCCTGGCGGACGACAATTTCGCCACCCTGGTGGCAGCAGTGGCGGAAGGTCGGGTCATTTTTGATAATATCAAGAAGTATCTCGTTTTCCTGCTGAGTTGCAATCTCTCCGAGATTCTTATCCTGACCTGCGCTTTTTTCCTGGGCTTGCCGCTTCCCCTCATCGCCCTGCAAATCCTCTGGGTGAATCTGACCACCGATGGCTTCCCCGCCCTGGCTCTGGGGGTGGACCCCCGGGCCCCCGACGTCATGCAGCGGCCGCCCCGGCCGCCCGCCGAAGGGACTTTCACCCGGCCGGTGTGCACTCTCCTGCTGGTTATCGCCGTGTATCTCACTTTGGTCCTGCTGCCGCTGTTCGCCTATTACTATTATCTGAATCCCGGGGGGGGACCCGTCACCGACGGCACTTTGAAACGGGCGCAAACCATGGTCTTCGTCACTCTGTGCCTGGCAGAACTGGTGAACGCCTTCAACTGCCGATCGGACCACCTGTCCGTGTTTACGGTGGGGTTATTGGGCAACCGCTTCCTTCTGGGGGCCGTCGCCATCTCCCTGATGATGGTGGTGGCCGTGGTGGTCTGGGAACCCCTGGCGCGGCTGTTCCACACGACACCGTTGGCGTGGCAGGATTGGGTCTTGGCGGTGTTTCTCAGCCTGAGCTTAGTTCCCGTGGTGGAGGCGACGAAATGGTGGCTGCGGCGTTCCGCGGTGCCGGCGCGCTGATGGATTGTCCCCCGCGGAGGAGGCGGCGAGGGGAGACGGAGCGGCGGGGGGTGGGGGAGATATGTGGCCGTCGTTGAAAAGCGCCTGGTTTCAGCCCCGTGTGGACTGGATTCAGGTGGAGGTCACCACCGCCGGCAACGCCGCATGCAGTTATTGCGCCCGCACCGTCTACGGGGAGCAGTGGCGGGACCGCATCTCCCCCTGGGGGTCTTTCAGCGCCTGCTGCCCGCCTGCCGCCGCCAGGCGGCTTGTGGATGCCGGATGGGGGGCGGTTTCTCCGTTCGTCTATCCGGCTTTTTTATGGAGACGAGTCCGGTGGAAAGCGCCGAGCGAGGATCAGGGCGTCCTCCCCGGTGTCGGTATAATAGCGGGGGCGGGAGCTAATCTGAGTAAATCCCAGAGAGCGGTACAGATTCAGGGCGGGTTGGTTGGAGGGGCGCACTTCCAGCCAGGCAACGACACACCGACGACGGCGGGCAAGGGCCAAGGCATGGATCAGGAGCCGGCGAGCGATGCCCCGGCGGCGGTGGGAGGGATGGACTGCCAAGTTGAGCAGGTGCATCTCATCGATGACCAGCCAGAAGACAATATACCCCCACACCTCCCAGGGGGCGGGGGGGTCGGGGCCCGCCACCAAAAACCGGGAGTGGCAATTGGCGAGTTCTGTGGCGAAATTTTGGTGAGACCAGGGAGAGGGAAAGGATTGCCGTTCAATGGCCAGAACACCTTCGAGATCGGGGGCGGTGGCTGGCCGGATGAGCACGGGGAGATTGACCTATTTTTTATGCAGGACTTCGCTGGCCACGGCGATGCCCCGCTGCCCGGATTGTTTCAGGTCCAGGGCGATCTCCTTGAGATCCAGGGTATTATTATTACGTAAAGAATACAACTTGATGAGCATGGGAAGATTGACTCCCGTGACCACCTCCACCTCCCCGTCCTTGAGGAAGGAGAGGCTAAGGTTCGAAGGGGTGCCGCCGAACATGTCGGTGAGGATTAAGACCCCCTCGCCATTATTAAGTTGGGCGAAGGCTTCGTCGATTTGACGCCGGGATTCCTCTGGCGGGGCGTTGGGGTCCAGGGAGACAGCCTTGAGTTTTTCCATGCGGCCCACAATCAGGTCGCAAGCGGACAGCAGAGCTTCGGCTAACTGATGGTGTGTAACGATGAGAACCCCGATCATTGATGGCGACTCCTATTCACGAATGATATCCCGATGATCGATGGTGAGGGGCAGCTGGTGCTGGCGCAGGTGCTCCCCCAGGGAATTGGCGATCACCACGGAGCGGTGGTGCCCGCCGGAACAGCCGATGGCCACAGTAAGGTGCGCTTTGCCCTCTTTCTGATAATTGGGGATGAGGTAATCCAACATCGGGAAGAATCTCTCCAGGAAAGTCCGAGTTTCCTCCCGCTCCAGAACAAATTCCTGCACAGGGAGGGCATTTCCATTCATTTCACTGAGATCCTTAATGAAGTACGGATTCGGTAGAAAGCGGACATCCATGACGATATCGGCCTCCGGGGGGATGCCGTATTTAAATCCGAAGGAAATGATGTGCAGGTGCATTCTCTGGCTGATGGGCAACAGGCTGTATTCTTGCATGATCAGACTGCGCAGCTGATGGGTATTGAAATTAGAGGTGTCGATGATGCGGCTGGCGATTTTCCGGAGTTTCTGCAGCTTACCGCGCTCCTCCTGCAGGGCGCTGACGATGGGCTCATTCTCCGCCAGGGGATGCTGACGTCGGGTCTGACTGAATCGCCGGATTAAAATCTCGTCTTTGGCTTCGAGAAACAGGACGTGCAGCTGGTAGCCCTTCTTCTTTAGCCGCCGGAAAATAGTAGTGTACTCCAATAGGAAATCCCGGGTCCGGACATCCATTCCCACCGCCACTTTCAGGTCCTGTTGGGAAATCTGGGCGCGCAGTTCCAGGAACTTGGGCAACAGGCGGATGGGGAGATTGTCTACACAAAAGAAGCCGATGTCCTCCAGGGCGCGCAGCACGGTACTTTTCCCTGAACCCGAGAGGCCGGTGATAATCAGTACGGGATAAGCTTCAAAGTTGTTCGGGGCTGTTGAGGTGTTTATCACGATGACTGGGATATATGAGGGCCGTCGCCGGGATTAAGGAAAATCACTGCGCCTCGGCCGATGGGCACGTGCCGGGAACAGATCGGCAGGCGTCTCCGGTTATATTTTCCTGTCTTCTTCGGCGATCATGTTGTAAATGGTGTCAATATCGGAGGCCGCCATCAAATCGTTCCGGAAGGCGGTGTTTTTCAACATCCGGGAAATCTTGGCCAGTGCTTTCAGGTGGACTCCGATGGAATTTTCCGGCGCCATGAGAAGAAAAAACAGATGGGTGGGTTTGCCGTCCATGGAGTCAAAATTCACTCCCGGAACGCTACGCCCGAAGCTCATGATCAACTCCGGCAGATTGGCGAGTTTGCCGTGGGGGATGGCGATGTTGTCCCCGATACCGGTGCTGCCCAGGCGCTCCCTCTCCAGCAGGACGTCAATGACCTCGTCGCGTTTGATGCCCGGGAGGTCATTGGTCAAGGTGGTGGCCAATTCCTCAATGACCCCCCGTTTATCCGCCGCTTTGATCTGTGGAATAATCCGGTCTTTCGTGAGTAAGTCGATTATTTTCATATAATCCGGTCCATTTTATTCGAAAACAGGTTCCAACAAGCCGTAATTGCCATCCCGGCGGCGATATAAAATGGACAAGGCCTCATTCGCGTCGTTGATGAAAACGAAGACATCCTGATTGTTGGATTGCAACTGCAGGATGGCTTCCTCTACGTCCATGGGACGTGCTTCCACCTGCTGGGTGCGAATGATCTGCGGAGAGCGGCTGTCTTCGGCCTCGGGTGGAGCTAGAATGTTCAACCTCATCCCCAGGGTCTTGATTGTCGCGTGGCTTTTAAGGCTGCGGGGTTTTTCCCGCAAGCGTTTAAGCTGCTTTTCAATTTTTTCCAGGGCCAGGTCGATGGCGGAGTACATATCCACGGTCTCTTCCTTGGCCTTCAGTTTGAGACCATTGGATATCATAGTGATATCGGCCTGATGACGAAACTTCTCCGTTCCCAGAACGACATTGGCTTCCGAGGGACCATCCAGATATTTCGATAACTTATTGAGTTTTTTGGTGGCATAGTCTTTCAAGGCCGCGGTCGGCTCGATGTGCCTGAAAGTCACCGAAATTTGCATAACTTATTCTCCTCCAGGGTGTTTTCCTTGGGGGCAACCTCAAAGAATTGGTCTGAAGCTGATGATGAGGGGGGTGCTTGATCGCTCACGCCTTGAGTCTTCAGAGGTAAGAAGATGATGATCGAAGGTCCGAATGATGAAAAGCCGCAAGGAGTGTTCCGGTCTCGCCTCAAGGCCAATCAGCCGGCCCCTGGAGGCTTCTTGGCCGAATCGAGACGCCAGCCCCCGTCTTTATTGGAGTAGGCCGGCTGGCGGCGCTTGTTCGACGACAGCAGACCCAACATCTCCCGATACTTGGCCACGGTGCGGCGGGCGATCAGAATATTCTTGTCCTTCAGCATATCGGCGATATCCTGATCACTGTAAGGATTTCCGGCATCTTCCGAACCGACTATTTGACGGATTTTTTCCTTGACGCTTTCCGAGGCGACCTGCTCGCCGTGCATCCGGCTGATGCCGCTATTGAAGAAAAATTTCAGCTCGAATACCCCTTGGGGGGTGTGAATGTATTTGTTAGTCGTCACCCGGCTGATGGTGGACTCGTGCATCTGCACATCCTCCGCTACCTGCCGCAGGGTTAGAGGCTTGAGTTGGGCGATGCCCCGGTCTAAAAAGTCGCGTTGGAAGCCGACGATGCTTTTAGCCACGCGATAGATGGTCTTCTGCCTCTGATGAATGCTCTTGATGAACCAGACGGCTGACTTCAAACGGTTCTGAATATACGTCTTGGTTTCTTCGGGGACGCCGGAGGAGGCGCTCAGGGCCTCGCGGTAATAGGGATTGATGCGCAACTTGGGGAGACCGTCGTCATTGAGGATGATTTCATAATCATCGCCCATTTTATATACATAGATATCAGGACTGATATAACAGGTTTCTCCGGAGTCGAATCCCCGGCCCGGCTTGGGCTCTAATTTGGTAATGACTTTCACTGCATTGATGACGTCTTCCAGGCTTACTTTGAGGTCTTTGGCGATGGCCGGGTAATTTTTGTTTTCCAGATTTTTCAGATGGTTGGTGATGATGGGTTCTACTAAGGTCTTGTCGAGGCCCAGGATATTCACCTGCAAAAGCAGACACTCTTGTAAGTTCCGGGCCCCCACGCCGGGGGGATCGAACTCCTGAATCTTCTCCAGGAGGCGCTCGACGACCTCGGGTTCGATTTGGGCTTCCCGCCCGATTTCCGCGGTGGAGGTCTTCAGATAGCCGTCCTCGTCAATGTTGCCGATGATCAGGTTGCCCAGAAATCTTTCCCGTTCGCTGAGGTTGGCCATCTGCAACTGCCACAACAGATGCGCCTTGAGCGTGTGAGCGGTGGAAGAGACGTTTTCCAACGAGAAGCTGTCGCTGTCTTCAAACTCCTGGCGCACCGCCGGGGAGATTTTATCCTCTAGATAACTGGCCCAATCGAAGTCGTCCTGGACCTTGGTTTCCACCGCTACTTCCGGCAAAGACTCACTGGCGACTCCCACCTCCGGGGTGGACTCATCCCCGCTGCTGCCTTCCCACTCCTCGGTTTCGGTGGTCTCCCCGGATTGCACTTCGTCCAAAATGGGATTGGTTTCCAGTTCCTGATTGATGGCGTTGAGCAATTCCAGGCGTGATAGTTGCAGAAGCTTTATGGCCTGCTGCAACTGGGGGGTCATGATCAGTTGCTGGGTGAGTTTCAGACTCTGTTTGATTTCCAGGGCCATGCGTTATCTTCTGTCGGGCTAAGTATTTTCCAAAAAATTTCGTTAAAACGAATATATTATAACCTAAAGGACTCTCCCAAGTAAATTCTTTTGGCCAGTTCGCTCTGAATTATCGCCTCCGGCGGGCCTTCTTCCAAGATCGTCCCTTCATTAATAATATAGGCCCGGTCGCAGACCCCCAGGGTTTCCCGAACGTTATGATCGGAGATCAGCACGCCGAGCCCCCGATCTTTCAATTCCTTGATTATGTTTTGAATACCACTCACCGCCAGGGGATCGATCCCGGCAAAAGGCTCGTCCAGGAGGATGAAGTGAGGCGAGGTGACCAGTGCCCGGGTGATTTCCACCCGACGTCTTTCACCCCCTGACAAGGAATAAGCCCTATGGCCGGCCAGATGGTTAATCTTCAACTCCCCCAAAAGTTCCTCCAACCTGACCTGGCGCACATGCCGATCTGGCTCCAGGGTCTCCAGGACCGCCAGGATGTTTTCGGCTACCGTCAGCTTCCGGAAGACCGAGGGCTCCTGGGGCAGATATTGTACCCCCTGCCGGGCCCGCTTGAAGATGGGCAGATAGGTGACATCCTCTCCGTCCAAAAAGACTGAGCCGGCGTCCGGACGGATAATTCCCACGATGATGAAAAAGGTGGTGGTCTTGCCAGCTCCGTTGGGTCCCAGTAGGCCGACGATCTCGCCGCTGTGCACGCGGATGGAGACGCCGTCCACTACTTTCTGGTGGCCGTAGATTTTGGAGACGTTCTCAGTTTGCAAGATGTGCGACGGCGGCTGGACCATGGGGGACTAACCTTCCTTCTGTGAAATAGGCCCCCGGAGCACCTTAATTAGCCGGCAGGGCGAGTTTTTTAGACGCCCCACCCCGGGGCTGGGCTCCGGGAACAATGAAGGCCTCCACCCGTTTCTGGGAGGCCCCGGTCACCACGGCCCGGTTGTCGTTTAGGAAGAAGGTGATGCGGTCACCCTTAATGTTGCTCTCTCCTCGCCACAGTTGGGGGTTTCCCGTCAGCACGATCTTCTCTTCCGCCTTGTAGTAGATGGCTTGTTCGCCGCTGGCGACCTTATCCTCCTGCACCAGGCGGACATGCCCCTGGGCCTCGATCCGGGCTATCTTGTCGATACCCATGCCCCCCAAGGGCGACTCCGGCTCGGTGCCGGGTTTGGTGGCCGCCGGCGGCGACGGCGCGGTGGGCTCCTGCTTTTTTTCGTAAAAAATCTTCAAATGATCGGCATACAGGATCATATCCTTATAGCGGGCGATGACCTGGCCGCTGAAGGTGATCTCCTGTTTTTCGTGATCGGCTTCCAGTTGGGCCGCAGTGATGTTGATGGGAGCTTCCTCCATCTTGGAGGCAGGCGGTGGTGCAGCCCAACCCGGGGCGGCGACGAGGGCCGCCAGGACACTTGCCATCCACATGATCTGCCAAACCTTATTTATCTTTACAGTTTCCATGGTCTGCCTGCCAGTTGCCAGCGGGTTTTCGTATGCTCCTGGAGGGTCAATCTCTTCTTCTCCAGATCCACGGTCAGGCGGCGACCTTCGACGGCCAACTGGGGTCCCTCCAGTCTAACCTCCTCAGGAGCCACCAACTGACGCTCCTTGGGCAGATAGTCAACCCGGGAGGTCTCCAACGAGTATTGCTCCGCTGCCGCCTTGACGTTGCCAGTGACGGTCAACTGGCGCGACTTGATATAAATATCGGCCAGATCGCCTTGGAGCTTGATGGCCTTTCCATCTTTGGTGAAGATCTCTACCTGGACCCGGGAGAGCTGAATGACGTCCCGTTCCTTCAAATAATCCGCCCGGGCGGCCACCAATACCCATTTTTTCTCCCCGTCCTGGATCTCCGTAAACCGGATTTCGTCCATCTGGGCCTGTTTATCCGGTTCAATAGGGGCCACCGGCGTCGGTTGGCACCAGACCGCGCCGCTTCCACTCCAGGCCCAAACCACGAGTGCGGCCAAGGCCAGCCGCAGCCCTTGCCAGCGTCCACCGCAGCGTCCGTTATCTCCGTACACTTTATACACTCACCTGGAAAAATCGGCCACCAGCGACTGCCAGAGCCCCCGGGCCTGAAGCAGCAGTTCACACACCTCCCGCACCGCGCCGCGACCGCCGGGGAGCGTCGTCACCCAATGTGCCGCCTCTTGCACCTCGATAGGGGCATCGGTCACCGCCACCGCAAGGCCCACTCGCGTCATCAGGGGCAAATCCACCAGGTCGTCGCCCACTGTGGCGATGTGCTCCCGGGGCACGGCCAGGGCGTCCTGCAGCTGTTCCAGGGCTTCGACCTTGTCCCGCACGCCCTGATAGACACAGCTAATCTCCAGATCCCGGGCCCGGGCGGTCACCGCCGCGGAAGCCCGACCGCTGATCAACGCTACTTCGATGCCAACCCGCTGCACCATTTTGATGCCGTGGCCGTCCCGGACATGGAAGAATTTCAGTTCCCTGCCCTCGTCTGTGTAGATGATCCGGCCGTCCGTGAGGACGCCGTCCACGTCCAGGATCAACAGGGTGATCCGGCCAGCCCTCTCCTTTACTTCCGCGTCCGCGTTCACGGCAGGGGCGCTCCCGGAGTGGGCTGCCGGTGGACAAGGAAATGGAGGTCCTTCAGTTGCCGCCACAAAGGCAGGACCGCGGCCAGGGGCAGCGAATTGGGGCCGTCGCAGCGTGCTTGCTCTGGGTCCGGATGGACTTCCAGAAACACGGCGTCTACCCCCACGGCTACCGCGGCCCGGGCCAGGTGCGGCACGAAGCGCCGCTCACCTCCGGAGGCGCAGCCCTGCCCCCCGGGGAGTTGCACGCTGTGGGTGACATCCATGACTACGGGAAATCCCAGCTCCCGCATGAGGGGCAGGCTGCGAAAATCCACCACCAGATTGTTGTACCCGAACGACACCCCGCGTTCGGTCAGCAGGACCCCGCCGGAACCGGCGGCCGTCGCCTTGGCTGCGGCTTGGGCTATGTCCCAGGGTGCCAGGAATTGGCCCTTTTTCAGGTTTACCGGTTTGCCGGTCCGGGCAGCGGCCTGCACCAGGTCGGTTTGACGGCAGAGGAAGGCCGGAATCTGCAGCACATCCAGGACCCGGGCGGCCGGTGCTACCTGGGAGACCTCGTGGACGTCGGAGAGCACCGGCACCCCCACCTCCTGACGCACCCGAGCCAGGATTTCCAGGCCCTCCGTCAGCCCCGGCCCCCGGAAGGAGGCTGCCGCGGTGCGGTTGGCCTTGTCGTAGGAGGCCTTGAAGATGAAGGGGAGGTCCAACTCCTGGGCATACTCCTTCAGGGTGTGCGCCACCTCCAGGGTGAGTTGGGCGGATTCGATGACGCACGGGCCAGCGATCATCGTGAGGGAACCGTCGCCCACCCGGAAATCTCCGACGACCACCGGCGTAACTGCACTCACGCTCCCTCTCTCCGCGTCCGCCATATCGAACTTAGGTCTCGCCGGCGGCGCTGGCCCGCCGGTGTTTGTTCTCCAAGCTGGCCCGCACGAATTCCTGAAAGAGGGGATGGGGCTGCATGGGCCGGGATTTGAATTCCGGGTGGAACTGGCACCCCAGAAACCAGGGGTGCTCTGCCAGTTCGATGATCTCCACCAATTCCCCGTTAGGGGAGGTGCCGCTGATCCGCAGACCTTTGTCAGTCAAGCTTTCCCGGAAGTCATTATTAAATTCATAGCGATGGCGATGGCGTTCCTGGGTTTCCCGACCACCGTAGGCCTTCGCCGCCAGGGAATTCTCCGTCAGGACACAAGGGTAGGACCCCAGGCGCATAGTGCCGCCTTTATCCGCTGAGCGGTCCCGGCGGCAGATGGTCTGGCGGCGATAATCGTACCATTCCCGCATGAGATAAATGACCGGATAGGGCGATTCCTCGTCGAACTCTTCGCTCTGGGCCCCGGTCATGCCCGCCACGTGTCGGGCGAATTCCACCACCGCCAGCTGCATCCCGAAGCAGATGCCGAAATAGGGCACTTGCCGTTCCCGGGCGTAGCGGATGGCGGCGATCTTGCCCTCCACCCCTCGATAGCCGAAACCTCCGGGGACCAGGATGCCGTGCAGATGGCCCAGGAGCTTTTCCGGCCCTTCCCGTTCCACGCTTTCAGCGTCCACGTAGTTCAGCCGGACGGAGACCCGGTGGGCGAACCCGCCGTGGGTCAGGGCCTCGTGCAGGCTCTTGTAGGACTCCCGCAGGTCGACATACTTGCCGATGATACCGATGTCCACGGTTTCGGTAGGGTTTTTAATGCGGTCCATCAGGTCCTGCCAGGCCTCCAGCCGGGGTGCCCGGGTCCAGATGTTCAACACCTCCACCACGCGCTCATCCAGGCCCTCTTCGTGCAGGTGCAGGGGAATCTCGTAGATGTTCTCCACGTCCACCGCCGAGATGACCGAGTTGGCCTCCAAGTTGCAGAACAGGGCGATTTTGGCCTTGATTTCCTTGGACAAAGCCTGTTCCGTGCGGCAGATCAGAATATCCGGCTGAATGCCGATGCTGCGCAGTTCTTTGACGCTATGCTGGGTGGGTTTGGTCTTTACTTCTCCGGCGGTCTTGATATAGGGCACCAGGGTGAGATGGATATAACAGACGTTCTTCTTGCCGATGTCCCCTTTGAACTGGCGGATAGCCTCCAAAAAGGGCAGGCTCTCGATGTCGCCCACGGTGCCGCCGATCTCCACGATGGCCACGTCCACCTGGGGCGCGATGGTGAGAATCGCCGACTTGATTTCATCGGTGATATGCGGGATGACCTGAACCGTGCCTCCCAGGTAATCCCCCCGCCGCTCCTTGGTGATGACGCTATGATATATCTTGCCCGTGGTGTAGTTGTTATCCTGGCCCATGGTGACGCTGGTAAAGCGCTCGTAGTGTCCCAAGTCCAGATCGGTCTCGGCACCGTCGTCGGTGACGAAGACCTCCCCGTGCTGGAAGGGGTTCATGGTGCCGGGATCGACATTGATGTAAGGGTCCAGCTTCTGGAAACTGACTTTCAGACCCCGGCTTTCCAACAGGGCGCCGATGGCGGCGGCGGCCACACCTTTCCCCAGGGAGGACAGGACTCCACCCGTGATAAAGATAAATTTTGTCTTCATAAGAGAGCTTTTGAAAAATGGTGTATAGCGGCGGCTTTCCTGGCCACATGAAACAACTCTTTTTTACCCTGTCCGCCGCGCTCCTGTCAACCGCACATGTGAGGGCGACATCCTCCGGAAAAGAGCCTTGGAGAAATACAACATATTGGAAAAACTATATGTCTTATGGTTCATGATTGATGCCTAGTCCATGAAAATTGCATTGATGTTTTTTCGGAAAAAATTTGCGGCCGCGGTCAGCCTCCGTATTTACCTGCGGTTTTCACCGCATTCCGGTATCGCTGCATCCGATATATTGAACCTTCGGGATGATGGAAGTAAAGAGATGGTAAAAATCGGGGGTAATGAGGGATATGTGGAGGATTATGTCGCCCGGAGGCGTAAAGACATCCTGGCCGTGCACCCTTCCTCGAATCCGCCATCGCCCGGGCCGCAAACCAGGGGCTTTGGATTAGCAGCCACCACGACACGCACCGCTTTGTTTACCGCTGCTTCCTTCCGGACCTGACGGGGTTCACAAACGTCCGTTGCGTGGGGTCCAATCCCACCGCCCGACTCACGGTAACCGGATGACGCTGCGATCCTCGGGAAGGGAGTTCAACCCCGCTGAAGCGGATCTCGGGTTACAGGGCACCGCTAGCTCCCCGTCTAGCACGACCAGGTTTTATTCCCATTACCAGATTATTCTTCAGAGCGATCGACCCGTTCCTTTAATTCTTTGCCCACCTTGAAAAAAGGCAACTTCTTCTTACCCACATTGATAATTTCACCGGTCTTGGGGTTGCGCCCCTGATAGCCGTCGTAACTTTTAACCTTGAAGCTGCCAAACCCCCGGATCTCGATACGTTCATTGTTCACCAAGGCGTCCGTCATATTCTCAAACAGGGTGTTGACGACCAGTTCGGCCTTTTTGATGGTCAATTCCTCAGCCTTGGCCAATGCTTCAATGAGTTGTGATTTGTTCATCCAACCTCCCGTTTCCGCGAATCTGAACTCGCCAAGCTTTGTCCGTATCGACTTTCCTGGCAGGCAGAGTCTGGCACCTGCTCCGGATTTCTAATGAATTTAATGATAAACAAAACCTCCTGCAAGGTAAAGGAAAAATATTTTCTTTTCTATATAGTTAATCCTGCCCGACGGGACGTTCCCCCTCAGGAGGCCTCCCGCAGGCGCCGCAGTTCGCCGATTCGAACGGTCACCTTGCTGGCGTCGAAGTATTCCATCAGCGGTATTGAATACTTGCGGCTTATTTGGGTAAGTTCTTTAAACTGCGGCATGTTGATTTCCTTATTCGCCCGGAGATAGCCCACCAACTTCTCTTTCAGGGCGGCGATGGCCTCACGGTGGAAGTACATCTCCTCTTTGACCTTGACCAGACGGCCCTGGGAGACGAGGAGCTTGATCAGTTCCTGGACCCGGGACGGCGCCACTTTGACCAGCTCGGTCACCTCTTTGACCGACGGCGGCGTCAGGCCGGTCTGGCGGTAGTGCCCCTCCAATTTGGCCATCAAATCCTCCTGGTCCTGCGCCAGGACGATCTTGTGGCTGGCCAGCCGCACTAAATCGCGGTCCACCACGATCTGCTGTTGTTGTTCCGCCTGCTGTACCACAAAATTGAACAACCGGGCGTCCATTTCTTCGGGCAGCTTCCGTCGCAGCTCTTCTTTGGAGAAGCCTGGTTTGAGGGGCTGATCCTGGTGGAATTTTTTTAGCAGTCCGGCCACCCGCTGGTGCAGCGTCTTCAAGGTTATCGTCGCCACGTAGCGGAGATTGTCGGGGTCGTACAGAAAAACTTGGCCTTCTTTAATCGAGGTCGCCAGCAGGGAACTGAGGGTGGGTTGGTCCAGATTGAGAAGCTGAAGGAGGCGGGTTTGGGAAATACCGGCTGGTCCTGCCTCCTGGCAGTAGAGGCGGACCAGTTCGTCGGGCAGGCTGGTCTCCAGGCGGTGCAGGTGGGCGTAGACCTCCTCCTGCAGCCGCTTGTGCTTGGGGGGATGGATATGCAATACCTGGCCGCCGCCCAAGGTCACCGCCGGGGAGAAGGCCCGGATGACAAAGCGGTCCAGGGGCTTGAGGGCCAGGGGGGTGTTCAGGCGGAACTGGACATAGCCAGTGCCCCCCGGCGGCAATTCCTCCTGATCCAAAATAATCATCTGGGCGTGATTCTCGCTGGTGCCGGTATGCAGCCGCACCGCCAGGCGATTCTTCAAAGCCCGGGGGGCGTCGGGCAGCACCTCCAGCCTGGCGTCCAACCGCAGGGTGGGCAGCAGGGACTCCGGGGTGGCCACCACCATTCCCCGGCTGATCTCCATCTTTTCAATCCCCTGGAGATTGACTGCGGTGCGCGCTCCGGCCTGCGTCGCTTCCACGTTTTCGTCGTGGACCTGCAGGTTGCGCACCCGGGCCTTCAGGCCTTCGGGGTAGATCATCACCGTGTCGCCCACCGTGAGCCTCCCGGAGACGGCGGTGCCGGTGACTACGGTGCCGAAACCCTTGATGGTGAACACCCGGTCGATGGGCAGACGGAAGATACCGCGGTCCGATTTGGGGGGCACCTCCCGCGCCAGGGCCGCCAAGGTCTGCAGCAGTTCTTCTTTGCCCTGGCCGGTGTGGGCGGAGAAGCGCACCATGGGAGCATTTTCCAGAAAACTGTCCCTCAGAAAGACAGCGACGTCCTCTTCCACCAAGTCCAACCAGTCTTCTTCCACCAAGTCCGCCTTGGTGAGCACCACCAAACCCTTCTTGACCTTGAGAAGCTGGCAGATCTCCAGATGCTCCCGGGTCTGCGGCATCACACCTTCATCCGCGGCGATGATCAACGCCACCAGGTCCATGCCTGTGGCCCCGGCTACCATGTGTCGCACAAAGCGTTCATGCCCCGGCACGTCCACGATACCCAGGCGCTGGCCGTCGGGCAGGGTCAGGGAGGCAAAGCCCAATTCGATGGTGATGCCCCGGAGTTTTTCTTCTTTCAGGCGATCGGTGTCCACCCCGGTGAGGGCCTTGATCAGGGCGGTCTTGCCATGATCGATGTGACCGGCGGTTCCCAGAATAATGGGGTTCACTATATCTTTTCCATCCTACAGGCTGATTTCGTACTGTTCCAGGTGAAAGGCGGCGTTACTCCGCAGGGAGATCTTTTTGTTGTACTGGTGCCCCAATTTTACCAGGCAGTTGTTGGAGGTGTCCACGAGCACGTCGGCTACCTCCGGGTGCACCTCCAAGGTCAGGTGGTCTCCGGGAATATCCCGCAATTCCTGCATCAACTCCCGCAGGATATTATAAACGATGGTGAGTCGGCTGCGGACGAAGCCTCGCTGTTCGCAATAGGGGCAGGGCTCGGTGAGCAGTTGATGGAGACTCTCCCGGGAACGTTGCCGGGTCATCTCGATCAACCCCAACTCCGACATCTTCAGGACAGTGGTCTTGGCTCGGTCTCTTTTCAGGGCCTCCTTGAGAGCATTGCCCACCCTTTCCCGGTTGGCTTCCGCGAGCATATCGATAAAGTCGATGACGATGAGACCGCCGATATTGCGCAGACGCAACTGGTAGGCGATCTCCTTCACAGCCTCCAGGTTGGTCTTCAGGATGGTGTCCTCCAGGTTGTGTTTGCCCACATAGCGGCCGGTATTGACGTCGATGGTCACCAGGGCTTCGGTGTGTTCGATAATGATATAGCCGCCGGACTTGAGCCATACCTTCTTGCCCAGGGCTCGCATCAATTCCAGTTCGACGCCGTAATAATCGAAGATCGGCTCCGGTCCCTGATAGAGCTCAATGTTGTGTCGCAGACGGGGCTGGAAGGACTCCACAAAATGGACGATGATATTGTAGGTTTCCGGATCGTCGACGATCAGGCGGTCGATTTCCTTGGTAAACAGGTCGCGGACCACCCGCAGGCTGGTGTCCAACTCCCGGTGCAGCAGGGCCGGGGCCCCGGCGGCATCCCGCTTACGTAGCAGGTTCTTCCACAGCTGAACCAGAAACTCCAGTTCACTTTGCAGCTTGGCCGGTTCCGCACCTTCACTGGCGGTCCGGGCGATGAGGCCGCAGTCAGGGGGTTTCAGGGTCTGAAGTAATTCCTTGAGCCGGTGGCGCTCTTGGTCGTCCTGGATGCGCCGGGAAATACCGATATGGTTAACCGACGGCATCAGTACCAGATGGCGCCCGGGCAGGGTGATATGTGAGGTAAGCCGGGCGCCTTTGCCGCACAAGGGGGGTTTGGCCACCTGCACCATGATTTCCTGACCCTCCTGCAGCAGCTCCTCGATGGGTATCGCCGGCCCCGGATTTCCGGAAGGGGCCAGCAGGTCGCGCTCGCAGTTTTCGTCCTTGGTCCACAGGGAGAAGAGCTCATCCGTCTGTTCCGTTACGTCTCCCACGTAAAGGAAGGCGGAACGCTCCAGGCCGATGTCCACGAAGGCCGCCTCCATGCCCGGCAGAATCTTGAGGACTCGTCCCTTGTAGATATTGCCGATGATGGAGGTCTCCGTCTCCCGTTCAATGTGCAGCTCCACCACGTTGCCGTTTTCCAGCAGGGCGGCGCGGCTTTCGAAGGGATTGACGTTGATGATCAGTTCGTTGGCCATGGAAGCATTCTTCTCGTTGGGTTGGCTGGCGAACCCCGGGGGCCTCGCACCGCCTTGGGCGACCTTAGAGACTTTGCAGTTTGATTATCTTCAGGTCCTTGGTTTGCTCCTCGGACAGGCCGAAGATCGCCTGGGCCACCTCCGCCGCCTTCAGATTATTCCTCTCCCGCGGCTTCAGCGCCAGTTCCAGATGGCGGGCGTCCCGCCGCCGGATGTCGGCCACCACCTCGTGGAGGTCCACCTGCCGGACCCCCTTGGGTTTGCGCCGCTCCACGATAAAGGGGCGGCGGCGATGGAACTCTTCCAAGGCCGGGGACGCAAACAGGTCCGTGTCGGCGGCCAGGGCCCAATGGTGGCGGCTCCAGGTCGGCGCCGCCGGCTTGCGGGGGCCGCCCACGGCGCTCAAAATCCGCAGCCCCCGGGGGAGCGCCTGGTTCAGCCGCGCCACCAGCTCAGCGGAGGCCACTTCCCGGGCCAACTCCACATCCATGATTTCCGCCAGGCTCTCCACCCCAACCGGCAGCGCCCCGTAAAACGACACCCGGGGCAGCGGGTGGAACCCCTGGGTGAAACACAATGGCAGGCCCGAACGGCGCAGGCTTCGGTGGATCAGGGTCATCAACTCCAGGTGACTGACCCAGCGCGCCTCATTCAGCCGGGTGTAGTGCAGGCGGTAAAAAAAACGCGCCCCGCCGGGGGCCGCGGCCGCTGGGGGTGAGGACAATCCCGCCGCCGGCGGCGAACATACCCGGGGATGTACTGCAGTGTGGTCGCACACCCCGCAATCCTGGCAGTCCCCCCCCCGACAGTCCGGAGTGGCGATCCCCTGCCAGGCCCGCTGCCGTTCTGCGAGCAGAAAATCCCGGCTGACCCTGCTGTCGAGATGGTCCCAGGGCAGCACGTCCTCCTGACTCCGTTGACGCAGATAAAAATCCGGGTCCACCCCGCACTCCCGAAAGGCCTCCTGCCAGCGGCTGAGCGACAGGTGCTCGGTCCAGGCATCGAACCGGCACCCCCGCCGCTGGGCCGCCTGTAATACGGCCGCCAGCCGCCGGTCGCCCCGGGCGAAGATGCCCTCCAGCCAGGTCTGGGTCGCCGGGTTCCATTTGAGGTCGATGCCTTTGTGGCCCACCTGCTGCTTTACGGCGTGGAGTATCTCCCGGGTTTCCTCCAGACTTAACTGGCGTTCCCACTGCAGCGGCGTGTGGGGTTTGGGGATGAAGGTGCCGAAGCTGACGTGCAGGCGTCCCGACCGGGAGCCTCCCCGGGCTGCGGCCAGGGCCTCTCGGCTCAGGCGGGCGATAGCCTTCCGGTCGGCCTCGGTTTCCATGGGAAAACCGATCATGAAGTAGAGCTTGACCAGGTTCCAGCCCAGGCTGAAGGCCCGGCCCACCGTCCCGACAATCTCCTCGTCGGAGAGATTCTTGTTGATCATGGACCGCAGGCGTTCGCTGCCGGCCTCCGGGGCGATGGTGAAGCCGGTCTTGCGCACCCGCTTGATCTGGGCCATCAGATCGGCGTCCAGGGTGTCGGCCCGCAGGGAGGGCAACGACACCGCCACTCGCTCCGGCTCCAGTCGGTTCATCAGGGCTTTTAACAAGGGGTGCAGGCAGGCGTAATCGCCGGTGCTCAGGGAGAGCAGGGAGATCTCTTCGAAGCCGGTGGCCGCCAGGGCGCTCTCCGCCCAGGCCAGCACAGCCTCTGGGGCCTTCTCCCGCACCGGCCGGTAGAGCATCCCGGCCTGGCAGAAACGACAGCCCCGGGTACAGCCCCGGGCGATCTCGACGTTCAGGCGGTCATGGACAATACTGATGTGGGGCACCAGCGGCCGGGTCAGGGCGGGTAAGGCGTCCAGGTCGGGGACGAGACGTTTTTGGATGCGCTGACGGTGGCCCCGGGGGACGATCTGGCGCAGCCGGCCCGTCTCATCGAAGTCCATGGCGAAGAGAGCGGGGACATACACTCCTTCCAGCTCCTCCAGGGCGGCCCATAGCTCCTCCCGGGGGCCGCCGCGGCGCTTCCAGGCCTGCACGGTCCGGCCCAGCTCCACCACGACATCCTCGCCGTCCCCCAGGACCACGGCGTCCAGAAAGGGAGCCAACGGCTCGGGATTAAAGGCCCCGGGTCCCCCCGCCGCCACCACCGGGTCGCCCGGCCCCCGGTCCGCCGCCAGCCAGGGAATGCCCCCCAACTCCAGCAAAGTGAGGATGTTTGTGTATCCCAGCTCATATTGCAGACTGAAGCCGATGAGGTCGAAGTCCTTCAGTGGCGACCCCGATTCCAGAGTGGTGAGCGGCAGCCCCCGGCGGCGCAGCTGCACCTCCCAGTCCAGCCCGGGGGCGAAGGCCCGTTCGGCCCATATATCCTCGTGGCGGTTGAGAATCTGATAGAGGATATCCAACCCCAGGTAGGATTTCCCGATTTCGTAGAGGTCCGGAAACACCAGGGCGACGCGCAGGGCCACCTCCGCCGGGTCTTTGCGGACGGCGTTGATCTCGGCTCCCAGGTAGCGTCCCGGGCGTTGGACCAGTCCCAGCAGCCGGTCCAGGGGGGTCTCCGGTCCGCCGGTGGACAGGTCGATATATGAGCAGGGCGTCAGGCCCGGTTCAGTCGTCATGGATAAAGAGCAGTATGTGAGGCGATGGCATTAATTTTGTTCAAACTGATTTTATCCTAAAGGCCTCCGGTGGGCAACCTCGCTCGGTTGGCTGTCCCGCTAGGCATTGCCGGCGGTCAGGGCCAGGGCCGCGGCGAAATCCAGGGTGCCGGCATACAGGGCCTTGCCGGTGATCACCCCGATGACCCCGTCGGCCTCCAGAGGCAGCAGGTTGGCGATGTCCGTCAACGTGGAGACCCCCCCCGAGGCGATCACCGGGGTGTCCACCGCTTGGGCCAACCGCCGGGTGGCGGCGATATTGGGGCCGGTCTGCATCCCATCCCGCAGGATATCGGTATAGATGAAGACCGCCGGTTGCAGTTTGGCCAGTTCCGCCGCCAGGGTGAGGGCGTCGGTGTCGCTGGTTTCGCTCCAGCCTTCGGTGGCCACTTTGCCGTCACGGGCGTCCAGGGCCACGGCCACCCGCCCCGGGTACCGGTCCAGGGCCCGGGCCAGTAAGTCCGGGTCCTTGAGCGCCACGGTCCCCACGATGACCCGGTCTATTCCCAGGTCCAGGTAATGGGCCATGGTCTCCAGGCTCCGCAGACCGCCCCCCAACTGCAGGGGGATCTCCAAAACCCGGCGGATTTGGGCAATCGCCGCGGCGTTGACGGGGGCCTTGGCAAAGGCGCCGTCCAGGTCCACCAGGTGCAGCCAGCGGGCCCCGGCCTCCTGCCAGCGTCGGGCCATGGCCACAGGATCCTCCCCGTAGACCGTGGCCTGGTCCATCAGACCCTGGCGCAGGCGCACGCATTTGCCTTCCTTTAGATCGATCGCCGGAATGATAAACATGGGATATGTCCTTGGGAAAGTTTTTCGAAAATTTAAGTATGCAGATTTCCGGCAGGGTTGACAAGAGGGGAGGGCGTGCCGGGCTCCTTCTATAACTCGATGAGCCTGTTCTGAATGGCGAACCGTGACAGCTCGGCGTTATTGCGCAGATTGAGTTTCTTCAGCAGCCGGAAACGGTAGGTGTCCACCGTCTTGGGGCTGATATGGTATGTTTCCGCGATTTCCCGCACCGTTTTGCCCAAGGCCAGGAACCGCAATACCTGCATCTCCCGGGTGGACAGACTGTCCAGCACGTCCCGCCCGACGCTCCCGGCAGCCAGCCTTTCGGCCAGGGACTCCGCGGCGGTGTCGCACAGGTAGCGCCCCCCGGCATGCACCTTGCGAATGGCGTGCACCAGCTGCTCCGGCGCCCCCCTCTTGGTCAGGTAGCCCATGGCCCCGGCCGACAGCGCCCGCACCACGTACTGCTCCTCCTCGTGCATTGTCAGGATCAGAATGGGGAGATCGGGTTGCAGAGCCCGCAGTTGCCGCACCACCTCCAGGCCGTCCAGCCCCGGCATGGAGATGTCGATCACCGCCACATCCACCGCCTCCGCCTGCACCTTGTTGATGGCCTCCCGGCCGTCCGCCGCCTCCGCCACCACCTCGATGTCGCCGGACTCCTCCAGGATGCGCCGCAACCCGGCCCGCACGATACTGTGGTCATCGGCTAACAGTACATGGATCATAGTTTACGACCGCTTCTGGTTTGTCGCCGGGCGACGGCCGGGAGTGCTACCCCCCCCCTTTTTTTCCTTTATACCACATTGAGTGGCGGCTGTGCCAAAAATCGGAGGCGTCTTTCCGGCTGGGGGCAGTCCGGTTGACGGCCATTGTTCTTTGCCGGTTTTTTCATTATAGTGTAGGGCAACGAGATTGCCGGGGGAGGAATCGATGCCATGGTTTTTTTCCGTAAAGGCGAAGAAGGACAGCCCAAGCCGGTGACGCCGGAGCTCTCCGCCCGACGCGCCGCCCTGGAGCAGGCCCCGTTGCCCGACAACATCCGGGCCGTCGCCGTCAATGAACTGGAGCGGCTGGAAAAGAGCGATCCCTCCCTGGCGTCCTACTCCCTGGGCCTCGATTACCTGGATTGCCTCCTCAGCCTGCCCTGGCAGCGCGGCACCGAAGACAACCTGGACCTGCGCCGGGCCGAACGCCTGCTGGAGGCGGAGCACTACGGCCTCCTGTCCATCAAGAAGCGCCTCCTGGAGTACCTGGCGGTGCGCACCCTCTGCAGCCTGCAGAGCTCCAGGATTCTGGTGGTGGACGACGAAGAGATCGCCCGCACCAACCTGGAATACATCCTCCGCAAGGAAGGCCACCAGGTGGCCACCGCGGCCAACGGTCTCGACGCCCTGGAGGAAGTCAAGGCCCGGAAGTTCGACGTGGTGCTCACCGACCTGAAGATGGACACCATGGACGGCCTACAGCTGCTGGAATCCGTCAAGCAGGTCTCCCCCACCACGGAAGTCATCCTGGTTACCGGCTTCGCCACCGTAGGCACCGCGGTGGACGCCTTGAAAAAAGGCGCCGCCCATTATCTCTCCAAGCCCATCAAACTGGATGAGATGCGCGCCGCCATCCGGGAGATCATCGACCGCAAGCACCATTTCCAGTTGTCCCGAGGACCTCTGCTGTGCTTTGCCGGCCCTCCCGCCACCGGCAAGACCTCCATGGGCCGGGCCCTGGCCGCCGCCCTGGAACGCCGCTTTGTGCACCTGTCCCTGGCGGGCCTGCGGGATGAGGCGGAACTCCGGGGCCGCCCCCGCACCGAGGCGGGAGCCCAACCCGGCCGCATTATCAGCGAGGTCCGCCGCCTGGGGGTGAACAACCCCGTCTTTTTGCTGAGCGACATCGACAAGATCGGCCGGGACTTCCGGGGCGACCTGGCCGCCGTGCTCCTGGAGATCCTCGACCCCCGGGAGAATGCCGCCTTCACCGACCGCTACCTGAATGTGTCCTTCGACCTCTCCGCCGTCATGTTCATCGTCACCGCCAACGTGATGAAGAACCTCCCCGCCCCCCTGCTGAACCGCCTGGAGGTCATCGATTTTCCGGGTTACGGAGAAGCCGAAAAACGTCAGATCGCCCGCCGTCACCTCATCCCCCGCAGCCTCCGGGACCATGGCCTGGGAGATCTGGCCATCGCCTTCACCGACGACGCCATCGACCGTATCATGCGGGAGTACACCCGGGAAGCGGGCCTGGGGGGTCTGGAAAGCCAAATCGCCGCCATCTGCCGGGCCCTCGCCCGCCTCTGCGTGCAGGACCGGGCCTTCTCCTGCGCGGCCACTATCGACGCCGCCGCGGTGGCGGAATACCTGGGCCCCCCCAAATACCGCCGGGAAGTCGCCGGGGCCAGCACTCAGGTGGGGGTGACCACCGGTCTGATCTGGACGGAGTTCGGCGGCGAGGCCGTCACCGTGGAGGCCGCCGCCATGAAGGGGGGCAAACAGCTTATCCTCACCGGCTCCCGCCGCCACGTCCTGCGGGAGTCGGCCCACCTCGCCCTAAGCTATATCCGCAGCCATGCCGCCAGCCTGGGGATCGATCCCGACTTCTTCGCGGCCACCGACCTGCACGTGCAAGTCAGCGCCGGCGCCCTGCCCCAGGAGGGCCCTGCCGTCGGGGTCGCCGTCGCCCTGGCCTTGATCTCGCTGCTGACCGGGCGACCGGCCCGCCGGGAGGTGGCTCTCACCGGCGAACTCACCTTGAACGGCCGTCTGCTTCCCGTGGGCGGCGTTCGGGAAAAGGTCCTGGCGGCCCAGCGCGCCGGGGTGCGAACGGTGGTCTTCTCGCAGGAGAACGCCTGTGACATCAATGTGTTGGAGGAAAGCGTGCGGGGAGAGCTCAAAATTATCCTGGCGGACGCCCTCCCCGACCTGCTGGATGTGGTCCTGCTCCCCCAGTAAGGCGCGCCGCCGCCTTTTTCCGGTGGGGAGTCCCGGAATTTACTCCATTTTCCGCACCCTCACCTCGATGCCGCTGCCCTGCAGCAGTTCCACTAACTTCCCCGTATCCGTCTTCCCGAAGTGATAAGGATAGAGAATCTTCGGCTTGAAGGCCCGGGCTGCGTCGGCCACCATCTCCGGGGTCATGGTGTAGGGCAGATTCATGGGCAGAAAAGCCACGTCGATATTCTTCAGGGCCTTCATCTCCGGGGTGTTCTCGGTGTCCCCGGCTACGTATACCCGCGTGTCCCCGAAGGTGATCACATAGCCGTTGTCCCGCCCCTGGGGATGGAACGGCTCGCCGGACTCCCGCTTGTGCACCAGGTTGTAGGCCGGCACCGCCTCGATCTTAAAGCCGGCCACGTCCTTCACGTCACCGTTCTTCATCACCACGGCTCCGGGCAGCTGCTTCCCGCCGGCCGGGTTCACCACCACCACCGTCCCCGGCTTCTGAATCTTCCCCAGGGCCTGCAGGTCCAGGTGATCCCGGTGCTCATGGGTGATCAGGATCAGGTCCGCCTTGGGGAGCGCCCCGTAGTCCGCATACTGCCCCACCGGGTCCACATGAATCACCTTGCCCCCAAAAGTGAACATGAGGGTGCCGTGCCCGATGCAGGTGATCTCCAGGTTTCCGGCGGAGGTTTTGATGAGGTCTGTTTCAAATTTCTGCTGGGCGTGGGCCATGCCGACTCCCATAAGTAGCAACAATCCCATCATTATGCCGATCAATTTCATGCTGACCCCCTATTATGCAAAAAAAACATTCGGTTGCCTTTGCCCACCAGGCTGTCTCACGACTCACTGAAGTAATCCGAATCGATCCTTTTGATTTCGTACAATGCCGCCGTGGATACACCGACGTTATGGTCGATCATCAATTGAGCCAAAAAATCACCGTCTATGAGCACTATCTTATTGTCTATCTTGGCAACAAAACCATGGGCATCCGGCGTGAATCCCGATGTGGTGATAAAAACTCCTTTCTTGGCCCGCTGGCCTTGGAGCGCCCCGGCAAATTTTTGTATCTCCGGTCGCCCCACCACACTATCCCATCTCTTGGCCTGTAGGTAAATGTTATCCAAACCTAAGCGATCTTCACTGATGATCCCATCGATCCCACCATCACCGGTCTTGCCCACGGCCCTCCCCGCATCCCGCCGGGTGCCGCCGTATCCCATCTTTACCAGCAAATCGATGACCAGCTTTTCAAAAAAGGCCGGAGAACATTGCTTGATCTGTTTTAAAAGCTCCTCTGCCAGTTCCTTGCGAACCTTTTGGTATGCAGCTTCCAAAGATTCTTCCGGTGTCTGTTCGACGATCTCCCCTTGTGCATTAGCCGAATCTTTATCTTTACCTCGTGCCATGAACTCTAAAAATTCAGGAAATTGTTTGAGATATTTGATATCAATCCTGTCAAGATTTTCAGCCAATACCTGACGACCTCGTTCCGTAATCCGAAAATACGCCCGCCGTGTGGTTTCTAAGAGCCCCGCTTGCTTCAAGTGAGTCCTAGCCCAACCAACTCGATTTACAAACAACGCCTGTTGACCGCTGGGTAGCAATTCTTTCCGCTCCTCTTCAGATAAGCCGAACTCCTCGGCCAGCGTCTCTACGGAGTCCCGGAAGAAATGCTCCTGCCCATCACTGGCCAATTTCAACAGCGGTAACATGACGGTTTGGTAATCTGGAATGGCCATGGTTTCACTCATTCCTCTTGCTGCAAAATCTCCTGTATCTGCCGATGGAGAACGGGTATCTTATGTTGCACCACATCCCAGACAATCTCGTAATCCACCCCGAAGTAGTCGTGAATCAGGCGGTCTCTCATCCCGGCTATCGACCGCCACGGTATATCCGGGTATCGTTGTCTAATTTCCTCGGGAATCTTCTTTGACGCCTCCCCGATGATCCCGATGCTGCGAACAAAGGCGCGCTTGGCAGTTTCGCTCGATAAAAACTGCTCTTCACTCATTCCCTGACTGGCAGTACTCAAATATTCTACTTCATCACGGATATGGAGCAGATATTCACGCGGCGAGCGCGACATACTCCACCTCGGCCAAAATATGCGGCCCCAGGTGCGGGCTCAAGGATTCCACCGTTACTAACTCCACTCGGCGCCCTAAAATCTCCTCCAGGAAGAAGGCCAATTCCATGAAGGCATCGAAGGATTTGCGCCCCGGGCCAAATTCCACCAACATGTCTATATCGCTTTCAGATCTCGCCTCTCCCCGCGCAAATGAGCCAAACACCCCCAGGCGGCTTACCCCCAACGCCTGGAGCCGTTCCCGGTGCCGGTGGATGGTGTCGAACACCTCCTGTTTGGTTCTTATTCCCGGCACGATTCGCCGCCTTTATAACTATCTGATAAAATCAAGGGGATTTTTGCAGTTTCACTCCCTTCCCCTTCAGCTATGGCCCGGACCCGGGTCAGGTCTTCCAGAACTTCCACCAGGACGTCATAGAAGACCCCTTTTCTTTCTTCCAGACCTTCCCGGAGAACTTCCCTGACCATCTCCCGCAAAGTCTCTTTATCATAACCCGGTTCCATGGCAACTCCCCGTGCAGTGATACCTTAATAGTATTGCCAATACTTTAAAAATACAACATAAACCGGATCAGACGTCATTATCGGGCCGTTCCCCTCCAGGGATCGAACCCTTTGTACCCGCCTTTCACCGAAAACCGAAACCCCCCTTACCCCCGCAACCCATACCTCTCCCGCAACTCCTGCCTCTCCCCCTCCGGGAGCGACCGCAGATACGCCTTCCATCCCGGGCACCAATTCACGTGCCAGCGCCACAGCCGTCCTAAAATAGACCCGGGATTCCGGTCATATTTCGCCCGTAACACGCAGTTTGCACATCCCATCGCCGCTCCTTTCCTACTTTATCCCCCGCTCCGTGAACACCTCTTGGGCCGCGAACAGCCCGTTCAGGGCCGCGGGAAACCCCGCATAGACCGACATCTGGATCATCACTTCGATGATCTCCTGTTTGGTGCAGCCCACGTTCAGGGCCCCGTGGATATGGACCTTCAGTTGCGGCCGGGCGTTCCCCAGGGCGGTCAGGGCCGCCACCGTGGCGATCTCCCGGGACTTCAGGTCCAACCCCGGGCGGCTGTAGACATCGCCGAAGGGGTACTCGATCAGCAGGTCGGCGAACTCCGGGGCGATGTCCTTCAGGGCTGCTACTACTTTTTCCCCCTGCTCGCCGTCGATCTCGGCCAACTTCTTCCAGCCCCGCTCATACCTTTCCGATTTCATCGCCCCTTTGCCCCCTTTCTCTGGGTTCTGCACCTGCCCCTGAAAGATCAGCTTTTCCCCCTCCCAAAAGGACCCCTCGCCGTGGTGTTCCCAGAAGGTCTCTTTGCCGTTGCTGTAGCGCGCCCCCGACGCCGACGGGGCCTGGGGCAGCGTCACCTTTTTGCCCCCCGGCAGGGTCACCGTCACCGTGCGGGCGTCATTATCAAAGTCCGCCGACAACCGCGCCCCGTCCTGGGCCACATAGACGGCGCGGGGCCCCTTTTCTCCGGCCGCCGCCGCTTGCCCCAGCTGGCCCCAGGCCAACCCCGCCAGCGCCACGACCACCATCAACATCACCCGCCACATCCACATAGTCTCCTCCTCACAACTCTCCCGGCAGCCGGCCCGACTCCAGCAGGTACTGCTCGTCGGCATCCATTTTCACGTCCACCTTAACCGGCAGCACCTCGTTTTCCACTGTGGCGCAGCCCAGAATCATCAGGGCAGCCCCCAGGGCCACCCACAGCCTCAGCCAAGCTCGCATCGTCATCGCCGCCTTCTCCTTCTGCCCACGCCAGTCCTGGCTTACCCCCACGGATCAACTCCGGCCGGTCGGGGGCGCAGATCCCGACCGGCCCGCCATACGGGTTTGGGGGTGGGGGCCCGGGGCCCCGCACTCACATCGCGTACTCCACCCGCACCGCGCCTTCGCCCACCTGGCTCTTCAGGGAAAACCCCAATTTCTTCAGGATATCGAGCATGGCCCGGTTTTCGGCCAGCACTTCGCCCCACACCCGTTTCACTCCGAACTCCCGGGCGATCTCCAGGATGCGCTCCACCAGCTTGGGTCCCAGGCCCTTCCCCTGCCAGGGGTCGGCCACGATCACCGCGAACTCCGCGGTGTCGCGCTCCGGATCCATCACCAGGCGGCTCACCCCCAGCATGGCCTCCGGGGCCGGCGGCTGGCTGATGGCCACCAGGCCGATCTCCCGGTCGTAGTCGTTCTGGGTGAAGCGGATCAGCAGTTCATGGGAGAAGCTCTTGATCAGATGGAAGTAGCGGAAATAGATGGTCTGCTCCGAGCAGTTCTGTAAGAGGCCGTACACCAGCGGCTCGTCTTCAGGCCGGATGACCCGCAGCAGCACCGGCGTGCCGTCCTTCATCAGCCAGTCGGATTCGAACTGGTTGGGGTAGGGGCTGATGATCAGGTGCCGCGGGGAGGGCACCGTGTTCTCCTCCACCACCATACGGGCGTCCACCGCCACCCCCCGGCCGTCCTGCAGCATCAGGGGGTTGATGTCCAGCTCCACGATCTCCGGGAAGTCTGTCACCAACTGGCTGATGCGCACCAAAATCTCGCAGATCTGGTTCAGGTCGGCCGGGGGGATGTTGCGGAAGCCCTGCAGCACCTTGTAGACCCGGGTGCGTTCGATGAGCCGCCGGGCCAGCAGCAGGTTCAGGGGCGGCAGGTCCACGGAATAGTCCTGCAGCACCTCGGTGAGCACCCCGCCCAGCCCGAACAGGATCAGGGGCCCGAAGTCCGGGTCCTTCTTGCTGCCGATGATCAGCTCCACGTCGGCCTTCTTGATCTGGGTCTGTACCGTCACCCCCATGAGGTAGGCGTCGGGTTTGTAGACCCGGGCGTCCTCCATCATCTGGTGGAAGGCCTGCAACACGTCCTCCTCGTTACGCAAGAGCGGCCGCACTCCGCCCATGTCAGATTTGTGGCTGATGTCCGGGGACTGGATCTTCATCACCACCGGGAAGCCCATTTCCGCCGCGGCCCGGGCCGCGTCCTTGGCCGTGGACACCGCCACCGTGGGGTTCACCGGGATGCCGTAGGCCCCCAGGATGGCCTTGGCCTCCAGCTCCGTCAACACCCGGGCCTGGCGCGCCAGGCACTGCTCGATGAAGTTCTTCGCCCGGCGGGGGTTCACCTTCAGGTCTGCCGGCATCCGCGGCGGCGTCTCCTGGAGCAGCTCCAGGTTGCGGGAATAGGAGTACATCTCCATGAAGGTGTCCACCGCCGCCTCCGGAGTCTCGTAGGTGGGCACCCCGGCCTCGTTGAGAATCTTCACCCCCGCGGCCACGTCGTCGCCCCCCATCCACACCGCAAACACCGGCCGGGCCTTCCGGATGATTTCCGGGGCCAGGGCCTTGGCCACGCCGGTGGGGTCGGTCATGGCCTGGGGAGAGAGGATGATCACCAGTCCCGACAGCTCCGGGGCCTCCAGGCAGACCTTCACCGTCTGCACGTAGAGCTCCGGGGTGGCGTCTCCCAGGATGTCGATGGGGTTGCCGCGGCTCCAGAAGGGCGGCAGGAACTCGTTGAGCCGGGCGATGGTCTCGTCGCTGAGGGTGGCCGGGTCCCGGTTCCATTTGGCGAAGGCGTCCACCGCCATCACCCCGGGGCCCCCGGCGTTGGTGATGATCCCCAGGTTGCCGCCGGTGGGCCGCCTCATCTTGTCCAGGGCCTCGGCGCAGGAAAACAGCTCTTCGATGGTGCCCACCCGGATGATCCCCGCCCGCCGGAAGGCGGCGTTGTAGGCTGCGTCCTGCCCCGCCAGGGCCCCGGTGTGCGACGCCGCCGCCTTGGCCGCGGCCGAACTGCGCCCGCTTTTCACCACGATGATGGGTTTCACCCGGGCCACCGAGCGCGCCGCGCTCATGAAGCGCCGGTGGTGGGTCAGGTTCTCCATGTAGATGATGATGCTCTTGGCCTTGTCGTCGTTCCCCAGGTAGTCGATCATGTCGGCGAAGTCCAGGTCGGCCATGGAGCCGATGGACACGAAGTGCGAAAAGCCGATGTGCTGCGGCACCGCCCACCCCAGGATCGAGCTGCAGATGGCGCCGCTTTGGGAGAGCAGCGCCAGGCTGCCGGGGGTGGCGTTGTGGGCCGCAAAACTGGCGTTCAACCTGGTGTGGGGGCAGATGATGCCCATGCAGTTGGGCCCCAGATACCGTATCCCCGCGGCCCGGGCCTCGGCCTTGATGGCCGCCTCGATCTGCTGCCCCTCCTCCCCCACCTCCTTGCCGCCCGCCGAAATGATGATGGCGCCGCATACCCCGGCCCGGCCGCAGTCGGCCATCACCTCCGGCACCCCCCGGATGGGCACCGCGATGATGGTTAGATCAACGGGCTCCCCCACCGCCCCCACCGCCGGATACGCCTTCAGCCCCAGCACCGTGTCGCGCTTGGGGTTGATGGGGTAGACGGGCCCGGCAAAGCCCCCCTCCACCAGGTTCTTCACCAGGGTGCGGCCGATGCTCCCCTCCTTCTCGCTGGCCCCCACCACCGCCACCGCCCGGGGCTTGAAGAAACACTCCAACGAATTCGTCCTTAACATCACAACCCTCCCTGGAAAATAGCTGTCGGCTGTCAGCCCTCAGCTGTCAGCCGGAAAGAAATGCCGCTGCAGGGTTTCATCGGTGGGGGCGTTATGCTGGTGGCACAGGCATCTTGCCTGGGGACCGGGGCACAGGCTGGAAGCCGGCGCCACCCTTAGCTACTCTACATTGGCAGCCATCTCCCGCACGGCGCGGACAAACTCCTCCCGCCGCGCCGCCGGCGTCTCTTCACCCCCCGCCGCCGCGTCCGACCCGATCACCCCCAGCTCTGTCAGCCCCGCCTTGAGCAACGCCGCCGGCTGCCCCTGATACATCTCCGCCAGCCGCACCAGCCCCTGGCTCGCCGCCCACAGGGCCAGCCGGTCGGCGCCCCCGGCCTCCTGGTCCTCGGGGTGGGTGCAGGCCCGGGCCGCCGCGGCCCACGCCCGCGGGAACAGCTGCGCCCCCGCCGAGGCCACCCCCACGGCCCCCGGCCGGGTCAGGAACCGCACCTCGTCCCCCTCGTAGATCACGAAGTCCCGCCGGGCCGAGGTCGCCTGGTAGTAATTCAGCAGCCGGGCCATCTCCCCCTGGTAGATCAGCCCCGCGATCTCCCGCTCCCCCGCCAGCTTCTTCAGCACCGCGGTGCGGAGGTTCTTGTGCTTCAGGGCCTGCCCCAAGCGCCCCACCAGCCCCGGGGCGTTGACCAGCACCGCCGGCCGTCCGGTCTCGGCGGCCAGCACCGCGTACATGTGGGGCAGGCCCCGGTTGCTGTGGTGCCACAAGGGCGCGTCCAGCCAGAACACCGGCCTTTCTTCCGCGTCCTTTACCACCGCGGCCAGCCCCCGGGCCAGCTCGAAGGTGGCCTCGGTGCTCCCCGCGGTAATCCCCAGGAATATCGGCAGCCCCGGCGGGGCCGCGGCCAGGGCCACCGCGGCCGCCGCCCGCCGCACCTCCGGGGGCAGAAGCAGCCCTGCCCCCACCTCCGGGGAGCCTATGATAATCCCCGCGGCATACGGCGATACATGGGCCAGCAGCCGCCGCAGGGAGTCGGTGTCCAGGTCTCCCGAGGGGGTTAGCGGCGTCACCAGGTCGATGATGAGGCCGGGGGGTGGGGGATGTAAGCGAACCTTATCTTTCATAAAAACTTTTTCGTTTGGGCGATTGGTTGTTTGCTGTTTGCGTGGTCAATTAAAAACAACCTTCCATCCATTTTCACACTATAATGCCAATTAAATATACAAGTCAGCTTGTTAACCTCAAATAGGTAACGGTTGCGACCATCAAGATTTGCATTTGAAAGAATATTTTCTTTTAAATAGCTATATGGGATTTGAAATATTTTCTCGTTTGGTGTTCCGTAATCACAAATTACGACAAGATCGAAATCACCTTGGCGTGCATATTGTTTAATTTTTCTGTCATATATATTGAAGTTCCATGTCGAGTGAGTATCAGGTCTCCGTCTTGTAATATAATTTATTGAATTATCAAGCAAATCATTAAAAGATAAGACTTGTGTCGAAATTGGAATTCTGTCCTCTTGAGCTATAATTCTATTAAATTCCCGATCGTTAAATTGAGAAGAAAATAATTTAATAAGTTCAGGTGTGATGGGCTTTGCATTTTCGCTCGTCCAAAGCCTATTAAATTCGCTCAGAATATGACTAAATTCAATTTCGTCTGAGGTTGCAGAAATATTCCATTCAACTCCTGTGGTTAGTCCACTTGCAGACAAATTAGATGACCCAATTATCAAGTTACCCATTCTTCCCCTCTTGAAAAGGTAACCTTTTGGATGAAAACTTTGTTGGCTAGAAAAAAATCTCAAATCAGCACCCAACTCCTGTAATGACAATATAGCCTCGGATTGAGTTGCGCCGAAGTCGTTTCCAAACAGTACTATTAATCTCCCTCTTCTCTTAATAAGGCCAGTGATTTCTTGGACAAGCATATTTAAACCACTTTGTCTTATAAAAGCCAAAGCAAATAAGGCTTCTTCTGTTTCGTTTAAAAATTGTTTTAGCTTGTCCCTAAGAAAGATGGAGTTGTTATCGATGAATTGGGGCATATGACCTCCGACGCACGCCTTTCATCTGGTTCCCAAGCTCCACCTTGGGAACCCAATTCACCCCTCGTGCCCAAGTTGTACTTGGGCACGCCCAATAGGTGCAAAGCTCCGCTTTGCCCCCTTTTACCCCCTCTCGGGATTTCCTGGATGTTTTCCCACCCCCAAAAACATCCGCAAGAACTCCGCCTCCCCCAGGGTGCGGGCCAGCTCCCGGAAGGAGACGTAGACGAAGAACAGACATGCCAGCCAGATCTGGATCACCCAGAAGTGCGCCCAGATCACCTCGTCATACAGGCGCGCCGTGGCCACGCTCAGGTCCCGGTACTGCAGCCACAGCGGGGCCAAAGCCTCCCCGAACCGCACCACGAACGCCACGATGAGGTAAATCACCGTCTTCCACACCACGTTGTAGATCAGGGGTTTCCCCGGATACTTGTTGATCCAGGGGATGTAATCGGCGATCAGGACCACCTTGGCCACCACCAGGGCCCCCAGCGTGGCCGCCACAACATGGGAAAACCGGATCCCGTACTGCTCCAGCATCAAATGCTTGGTAAACACGATGACGTTGAACGCCACCAGGAAAAAGACCGCCGGCGGCAGCACCTCCAGAATCTCCCGCTTCATCGTGTCCAGAACCTTCCCCATGCCGGCCCCCGGCTCCAACCCTGATTTCTGGTTCCCAAGCTCCTGCTTGGGAACCCCCTTAGGCGCAAAGCTCTGCTTTGCTCACCTCCCTCACGGCCCCCCAAACCTCCAGAAATAACTCACCAGGTCATTCCCGCCCTCGTGCCAGCCGAGGCGCAGGCCGTAGGACCGGCCCCCCAGTCTAAAAACCAGGGTGTCCCAGTCCTGCAGGGCGTTTTTATCGCCTCCCCGGGTTTCGTTTTTATACTCCGTCACCGCCTTGCCCCGGCCATCCACAAATTTGGCGATCTTGAACAGGTTGTTGCCCGGGAAGAACAAAAAGTCGATACTGCCGATCACCTGCCCGCTCTCCGTCAGTTTTAAGGAGAAGCTGTCCGGCGAATTCCCGGTCTTGGCAAAAAAAACGTCTTCCGAGCCGGCCTCCAGCTCAAAAGTGCGAGCCGCCGGGGGCTCCGGCGTCGGTATCGGCGGCGGCCCGTTTCGGGAAAATTCCTTTTTCATTGCCCAGCCGAACAGGCCCACCCCGATCACCAGGGTGAGATAGATGAAAATTCGGGTCCACTCCGAGGCCCGGCGAAAAAAGAAGTACCCCAAAAAACCGAGCACGATGATCATCAGGGCAAACAGCCCTACTTCACTCTTAGCCGCCGCGGTGATAATGTCCGCCAGGTATTTAAACAAGCTTGCCATGCCCGATCACCCCCCGCTTCGCTTTCCTGGCCCGAACCGTTTTTTCAGCCTTGCAGGCGGCTTGATAATTTCACCCCGAAAACTGAAACTCCCCCCTCCCCAACAGATCATGCAAATGCACAATGCCCACCACCCTCATCTTGTCGTCAACTACCGGCAAAATCGTTATGGCTTTCTTCTCCATGAGTTCCAGGGCTTCTGAGGCCAGGGCGGCAGGCCCGATACTGACAGGTGAAGGCGTCATGACCCGCTCAACTCTTTGCTCCAGCATAGCGGAAAATTTGGTGAGTCCCCGGCGCAGATCCCCGTCCGTGATAATGCCCGCCAGCACGTCGCCGGACTCCACCACCAGGGCCGCGCCCAACCGCGCCGCGTCCATCACCGGCAGCACCTCCTTAAGGGGCTGCCCGGGAGAGACCAGGGGCACCGCCGCCCCCGTCAGCATCACTTCGCTGATGGCCAGCTTGAGGCGCGCCCCCAGGCTCCCCCCGGGGTGGAAGCGGCGGAAGTCGCTGGCCCGGAAGCCCCGGGCGGACAGCAGCGCCACCGCCAGGGCGTCGCCCATGGCCAGGGCCGCGGTGGTGGAGGCCGTGGGCGCCAGACCCAGGGGGCAGGCCTCCCGGGGCACCCCCACGTCCAGCACGATGGCGCCGGCCCGCCCCAGGGTGGAAGCGGGCCGCCCGGTGAGGGCAATGAGGGGAACCTGGAGTCGGCTGAGGCTGGGCAACAGGATGGTCAGTTCGTTGGTTTCGCCGCTGTTGGACAGGGCCAGCACCACGTCCCCGGCGGCGATCATCCCCAGGTCGCCGTGCATGGCCTCCACCGGGTGCAGAAACAGGGCGGGGGTGCCCGTGGAGTTCAGGGTGGCCACGATCTTGCGGGCCACGATGCCGGATTTGCCGATGCCGGTGAGGATCACCCGGCCCGGCGCCTTCAGGATGAGCTGCACCGCCCGGGCGAAGCTGTCATCCACCTTGGCGATCAGGGCCGCCAGGCCCTCGGCCTCGATGGCCAGGACCTCCTTGGCCAGCTTGATGAGCTGCTTCCTGCCCCGGCCGGGCGTGGCGGGCGACATGGCTGCCCTGCGTTATTCCGGCGGGGCGCCGGGTTTGCCGGGCGCGCCCACCACGATGGTGTCCTTGCCCCGGCCCTTGCTGGAGAACATCGCCTGGTCGGCCAGCCGCAGCAGGGTCTGCTTGTCGGTGGCGTCCTCGGGCAGGGTGGCGATGCCGTAGGACGCGGTCACCGTCAGGTTGATGCCCTCCTCGGTGAGGAAGCGGCTGGCGTTGATGGTCTGCCGCAGCCGGGTGACGAAATCGTAGGCCGCCTCCTTGCCGGTGCGGGGCAGCAGGATGATGAATTCGTCGCCGCCGTAGCGGATGAGGCTGTCCTGGGGGGTCAGCACCGCCCCGATGACCCGGGCCACCTCCTTGAGGACCTTGCTTCCCAGCAGGTGTCCGTGGGTGTCCACCACCTGTTTGAAGTTGTCCATGTCCAGAAAGACCACCGACAGCCGGGCGTCCTCATGGAGCACCTGGGCCACCAGGCGCTCCAGGTGCCAGGTGAGGTAGCGGGTGTTGTAGAAGCCGGTGACGTCGTCGATGAAGGAGGTGATCTGCAGCCGCTGGAAGTTGCGCACGTTGTCCACCGCGATGGCCACGTAGTCCGCCAGGATGGCCAGCAACGGCAGGTACTTCTCCCGGAAGAAGTTGGCGTTCTCCACGTTCACCACTTCGATCACCCCGATGATCTCGTCCCGGATGGTCAGCGGCAGGCAGATGATGGAGCGGGTCTCGAACCCGGTGGCTTCGTCCACCCGGCAACAGAAGCGGGGGTCGCTCTGGGCCTCGGGGATGAAGATGGGCTCGCCGGTCTGGGCCACGGTGCCGGCGATGCCCTCCCCCAGCTTCAGGCGCACGTCCTTGACGCTGTCCAACTCCACCCCCACCACCACGGAAAAGTGCAACTCCCGGGTCTCGGGGTCCAACAGCAGGATGGACCAGTTGGACGCCGGGATGAGCACATTGATGCGCTCCACCGCGGTGCGCACCAGCGACTCCATGTCGAAGGTGCTCACCAGGGTCTTGGAGACCTCGATGCAGGTGAGCAGGCGCTCCACCTGGTTGTGGTTGGTCAGGGCCTGAATGAGATCGTCCCGTTCGTCCATGCGGTCCTCCTCTGGCCTCAGTCTACGCCGATTGTGCTTATATTGCAAGCACTTTTGCCCGATGACCGGGGGGGCCGGGGATTGTCGCCCCCCGGCGAACCAAACAGGCAGGGCCGCACCCGACCCTGCCTCGCATCACAGACCACAGGTGCTGTTGCCCCCGGACGACTCCCCCCCGCCTAAAGGCTGACAGCGCCTCCCTACTTCTTCCCTGTCCCCGCCGGCGCCTTGGCCTTGGCGGGCGCCGCCGCGGGTGCGGCCAGCAGCGTGTCCTGCTGCGGGTGCGGGCCCAGCCATGCCACTGTGCCGCCGGCGAGGTCGTAGAGCGCCCCCACGATCTTCACGTCGCCCTTCCGGAGCCGCTCCCGCAGCACCGGGCTCTTGGCCAGCAGGTCATGGATGGCCTGCCAGACATTATCCTGGATGGCCGCGTTCACCAGGGCCTCGCCCTGGGCGTCGGGATTGTCGGCCTTGGCCCTGGCAGCCGCCGGCGCGATCTTGCTCACCAGGGCGGCGATATTACCGTGCACTTCGGCGCCCTGCACCACCGCGGTCACGGCCCCGCACTTGCTGTGCCCCAGCACCACCAGAAGCGGCGTTCCCAGATGATCCACCCCGTATTCCATGGTGCCGATCTCATGCACGTCCGCCACGTTCCCGGCCACCCGCACCACGAACAGGTCGCCGATCCCCTGGTCGAACAGGATTTCCGGCGGCACCCGGGAATCCGAACACGCCAGGATGGTGGCAAAGGGTTGCTGACCTTCTGTGGCCGTCACCGTCCGCCGCGGCAGGTCGCACCGGGGACGCTCGGGCTTGTCGGTCGCAAACCGGACATTGCCGGCCTGCAACTTGCCCAGTGCCTGGTCGGCGCTCATGGCCGGTTTGGCGCTGGCCGCCCACGCCCCTCCGGCCAGGGCCAGGGCCAGGGCCATGCTCAACACAATGGCCGCAGCGCTGCTTGTTCTTTTGAACATACCTTACCTCCTCAGTTCTGATTCAGCCTTTCTCTCTAAAAATTAAGGGTGAGAACCGCCCGGCGCAATCATTTTTCACGCTGCCCCCCCGGATGCAGAGGTGATGCGGCCGTCATGGAGCCGGGGGCCGGGGAGAAGATGGCCGGCGGAGGAGAGAGACCGGGGGAGGGGGCCAAGGGTCTTACGACCCTTGCCCCCTCCCCCGGACCCCCACCCCCCCATCCCGTGGAGGGATGGGGGGGGAGGGCCGGCGCCGGGGCCACGGTAGCGGGTGGGGCCGGGGCGTGGCGCT
>CAYRYV010000023.1:0-31591 GCA_964428565.1 uncultured Desulfobacterales bacterium
CGGGATTTGGGGGCCAAAAAAAAATTTTTTCCCATCCCGCTGACTAGCGGAATTTATCCGGAATATCGCCGGCCCCCGCCCTTCAGTCCTCCACGGGCTGGGCGGGGGCCGGGGGCGGGGCCCTCTTACTTCTTCTGCAGTTGGTCCGCCACGGATTGGATGGCCTTTTGCACCGCCTCGGGGTCGCCCAGGTAGTAGTGGCGGATGGGGGTCAGGTCGTCGTGCAGTTCATAGACCAGTGGGATGCCGGTGGGGATGTTGAGTCCCACGATCTCTGCCTCGGGGATGTTGTCCAGGTATTTCACCAGGGCCCGCAGGCTGTTGCCGTGGGCGGCGATGAGCACCCGGCGCCCCGCCCGCACCGCCGGGGCGATGGTCTGCTGCCAGTAGGGCAGGAATCTGGCCACCACGTCCTTGAGGCATTCCGTCAGGGGGACCTCCGGGGCGGGCAGGTCGGCGTAGCGCGGGTCCCGGCCCGGGTAATAGGGGTCCTCCGGGGTCAGGGGGGGCGGGGGCACGTCGTAGCTGCGCCGCCACACCTTGACCTGCTCCATGCCGTGCCTCTCCACCGTTTCGGTCTTGTTCAGCCCCTGCAGGGCCCCGTAATGGCGTTCGTTCAGCCGCCAGCTGTGTTCCACCGGAATCCACATGAGGTCCATCTCCTCCAGGGCGATCCACAGGGTCTTGATGGCCCTTTTGAGCATGGAGGTGTAGGCCGCGTCGAAGACGAAGCCCTCCCGGGCCAGCACCCGGCCGGCCTCGGTGGCCTCCGCCGTGCCCCTGTCGCTCAACCCCACGTCGATCCAGCCCGTGAAGCGGTTCTCTTTGTTCCAGATGCTTTCCCCGTGTCGGAGCAGCACGATCTTCTTCATGATCCCTCTCCCCCTGTGAGCAGCGATGGCGCCTGTCGGCTTTATCCTTATTATGTACTCAATGCTCGTCAAAAAAGCTACGGTTGGGTACACTATCCTGCAGTTTCCCGCCGTCAGGCGGGATTCCGGTCGGCAGCCGCCGCAGGGCGCTCGCTGCCCCCGGTTTTACAGGAGGATTGCTCAGGATGAGAAAAAGCAGCGGCTCGCGGGGCGCGGCGCTCCTGTTGGTGGCCTTCGTGCTGCTGGGGCATCCGGTCGGCCCCGGGCTGGCCCAGTGGCGGCCGGTGCCGGCCCCCGCGCCGCCTCCGGAGGCGGCGGCCGCCGTCATCGCCCTGCCCCAGGTGGAGGAGGCCATTCTGGCGTTGACCAACGACGTCCGGCGGCAGCACGGGATGGCCCCCCTGCACCGGGACGACGCCTATCGGCTGGCCGCCCGGGAGTACAGCACCGATATGTTGCAGCGCGGCTTCTTCAGCCACCGCACCCCCGAAGGCAAGAGCCTCCCGCAGCGGCTCCCCGGCCAGCGGCAGTTCACCCTCTGGGGCGAAAACATCTGGTCCGGCAACGGCATCCCGGTGAACCAGACCGTGCGCCTGGCCCAGCAGATCATGGCCAACTGGATGGTCAGCCCCGGCCATCGCAAGAACATCCTGACCCCGGAATATACCCACCTGGGGGTCGGCGTGGCGGCCCGGGGCCAGGAAGTGCGGGCCACCCAAATCTTCGCCGGCCAGGCCGCGGAGTAAGTGGCCCCGCGGGTCCCGCGCCGGCGGGAGAGGGTCAGGGTCGGCCCCTTCCCGGTGCGCCGCTATGGAAAAGAGAGATTCCCCAGTCCGTTCGCCATGACAAAACAGGAAAAAGGCGGTTTTTGAAAAGAGTTCTAAAATTTGGGGGGAAGACCGGCCTGCTTGCAGATTTCGTTGGCGGTGATTCGATCCAGGAGACGATGGCGTTTGACCGGGATTAGCTTGACGCCGTTGGTGTAAATGGAATGGTTGCCGCCTTCCCGAAGGAGATAAAAGCCGTTGGCCTCCAAATAGCTGACAAGATCACGCCGCTTGATGGACACCGGCGATCTCGACGGGGACCTGTTCGATGAGGGCGTTGCCGGGAGGGATTTCCTTGCCTTGCTGCTGGTAGGCCAGAATCATTTGCTGGAGGGCGTCCCGGAGCTGGGCGCGGCAGTCCTCCAAATCCCGGCCCTCGGTGACCACTTCGGGCCACTCGATGAGTTGGCCCAAATAGCCTGAGGCGATCTTGGTGTAGCGGGCGGTGAAGCTGATGAGCATGGCGGCCTCCGGAAGCGAAGATATATTTATTATATCGGAAAAACCGCCAGATATAAAGAAATTGGGCCCCGGCGGGGCGCAGGGTGGCACGGGCTTCCCGCCCGGGCAGTCGTGCACCGGCACGATGCCGGGGCCACCGGGTCAGGAGTCGGCGGAGTCGGAGGGATCCGGAGTAGCGGGGGGAGGGGAGGGGGGTTCACCGGGGGCCGGGGGTTGGGGGGCCAGGTCCTGGAGGTCGTCGGGGAGCTGGGTGTGTTCGTCGAGAAAAGCTTGGGAAAGCTGGATAAGTGTTAAGCCCTTGGCACCGCGTAAATCAGCACCTTCAATGTGCGTCCCTTGAAAGATTGCACCATCCAAATTAGCTACCTTTAAATCTGCACCTTCAAGGTTAGCATCGGAGAGATCTGCTCCTTCAAGATTCGTTTTAACCAATATTGCCCACCTCATATGAGCTTCACAGAGATCCGCTTTTTTTAAAAAGGCCCGATTGAAGTTTGCATTAGACAAAAAGGCCCCGAGGAGGAGTGAATTATCCATGTAGGAGTTATAGAAATATGCATTTTCTAAATGGGAACCAATTAGGTTAACCCCTTCAATGTGTGACCAGGAGAAGTCGGCTCGTTCCATGTGAGCTGACACCAGTAATGCCCCTTCCAGGTGCGCCCCCTGGAGATCGGCCCCCCGCAGGTCGGTGCCGCGTAGGTCCAGGGGCTGGTCCTCCCCCTGGCCGTAGCGGCGGGCGCGGCGGCCCAGGACGGTGAGGGCGGCCTGGATGTCGGTGGGGGGCTTGGAGGGTGGAGGATCCTGGTCGGGGTTAGCGGTGGCCGTTGGAGGTTCTACGGAGGTAGTAGTTTGCTCATCCGGTGGCTTCTTGGGCGGCCAGGGGGCCCGCTCCCGGACGTAGGCCGTCAGGACCTCCATGATGGTCCAGTAGTCCCTGGGGGAGTCCCGGGCGATGCGCTCCAGGGCGTAGACGCCCCCCAGGCGGACTTCCATCTTGTCGCTGCCCAGTTGCTCCACGGCCTTCGTGTAGCGGTCGGTGATCTGGCCGTCCTCGGCGACCTTGACCTGGCTTTCCAGGGCGCGGATGCGGCGCAGGGTGAGATAGACGCCGTATAAGAGGATGCCGCCCCCCAGGATGGTGGCCACGGTCTTGACGAAGTCGATCTTGTTCTTGATGAGTTCCTGGTTTGCCGAACTGTTACTAAAATCAATCCAAGTATAGATAAGTGGCAAAATGACTAGGATGGCGGCTACTAGGATGCCGAAGAGGGTGCGTACGGGATGATTTTTGCCATATGTAAGGAGGGAGTCCCAGGGTTTTCCCGGAAGGGCCTTAAACAAGATGCGCAGGGCAGCCAGCAGGCAGGCGGCGGCGGCCAGGGCGGGCAACAGGCTGAGGTTCTCGAACAGGGCGGTCATGGCGGCCTCGGGGGTAGTGATAACATCGGCCCATCATACCACCGGGGGCCGGGAAAGGCAAGGGCCGGCAGGGTAGGGCAGGGGGGGTCGAGTTCCCCGGGGGCCGGGGAGGGGGCCGGCATGGCCGGGGGAAGGTGCAGTGGCCACAAACGGTGGCAGACCAATAAGAAGAGGAGCAACCGAGCGCAGCCGGGGGCGACGCCGCCGGAACAGCTGGGTTATCCAAGAAAAATCCCCTGGGGGCCTTTGATTTTGATACAATACGGCTGATGGCGACGCCGCACCCTTTCCATAAAGACTCCGGTCCGGCCCAGCACGGGCACCTGGCCCCCCTGCGGTTTGTGGTGCTGCCGCTCGCGGTCTTTGCCTTAGCCAACCTGATCTTTTCCCTGTCCGCCTTTGATCTGGACCGGCTGGTGGGGAAGTTGTTAGACCTGATACAATCCGGGCAGGCGCCGATGAATCCTTTTGTGGAAGCCCGGGCGCGTCTGGCTTGGGCGACCACGGTGCTGCTCCTGTATGCCACCCTGATCGCGGTCAGCGTTTTCAGCGTGTCTATCCTGCGCCAGAGCCTGTCAAGAAAACAACTGACGGCCTTTGCCATCGCTGGGGTCCTGCTCTGTGTGGCGGTGCTGGGGCACATGGCCTACAGTGGGCGCTATCGCACTGAATACAGTTATATTTTCTTCTTCACCTTCGACTCCCTGGAGGCCAGCCAGGGCTACAGCGCAACCCAACTGCTGGGGATCAAGGCACTGGTGGCGGGCATCAACGTGATGGTGGGGCTGGTGGCCATTCTGGCCTTGATCACCGGCTGTTGCATCATGTCCGGGGGGTATGGGGGCGTCGAGACGGAGGCAGAGGCCGTCGCCGCCCGGATGAGCCGGTTAAAGATGTTCATCGGGATTGTTTCGGTCCTGTTGGTAGCCGGGGTCTTACATACCATCGCCTGGCTGCGCTGGCCCACCGCCTTGATTGCCGATGAGCAGGCGGGCAGGCTGGTGACAGATTTTTCGGAAACCATGGGCATGTATTGGGGGGCAACCTTCTCTTTGCTCATTGCCACCTTTTACATCCCGGCGGCCTGGAGTCTGGCCAAGCAGGCGGAGGCGATCATTACCGCCCAGCCCCATCAGACCCAGGGGATGGACAGGCAGGACTGGCTCCAGAAACATAGCCTGTCGTTGTCCCCGCTCCAGCAGCTGCCGCAATTATTCGCCATATTGGCCCCGTTGCTGGCAGGTCCCGTGGGGGGCACGCTGGCGAGGCTGCCCGGTCCGTTGGGAGGGGGGTAGCCGGCAAAAGGCGGAAGGCCGACAAAACTTAGACAACACTGGCAAACAGGCAGCGTTCCCGAGGACAACCGGGGAACGAGCCACAGGAAGAGGAGGCGGTCAAAAGACCGCCTCTTTGTTGAGGGAGAGCATAAGAATAGAGATACCGCGGTTCTCGAAGGCATGTTCCTATCCACCCCTCATCCTGACCTTCTCCCCTAAGGGCAGAAGGGAGCAGACGGAAGATACTTTCGAGAACTGCTAGAAATTATGGCTGAGGGCAAAAAAGGGAGAAGTTCTGGCGCAAAAGGCCGATATGCATTAAGCTAAGGGTTATCTGGACACTTGAATCATAATAAAGGTGGGATACTATGCCGGAAATGGACGCCCTGTCGTATCGGCGCCGCTACCGCGGCCTCATCGGCGTGAAGAGCAAGATGCCCATCCGGGACGTGTCGGTGCTGAGCCGCATCTACAGCCCCGGCGTGGCCGCGGTCTGCCGGGAGATCGACCGCTGGCCGCCGGCCTCCTTCGACTACACCTGCCGGGGCAACACCATCGCCCTGATCTCCGACGGCAGCCGGGTCTTCGACCTGGGGAATACCGGGGCCCTGGCGGCCTTGCCCAAGCTGGAGGCCAAGGCGGTGCTGTTCAAGACCTTCGCCAACGTGGACGCCGTGCCCATTGCGCTGACCACCCAGCAGGAGGAGGAGATCATCGAGATCGTGCGCATCCTGGCGCCGAGTTTCGGGGGCTTCTGCCTGGAGGGGATGGCGGCGCCCAAGTGCTTCACGGTGGAGAGCCGCATCCGCAAGGCGGTGCGGTTGCCGGTCTTGCACCACGAGTTCCACGCCGCCGGCATTATCACCCTGGCGGCCCTGTACAACGCCGCCAGGGTGGTGGGGAAGAATTTCACCGACCTGCGGGTGGTGATCAGCGGCGTGGGGGCGGCGGGCATCGGGGTGGCCAAGGGCCTCATCGTGGCGGGCAACACCAACATCGTCATGTGCGACCGCCACGGGGCCCTGTCGGTTTACCGCATGGCGGGGATGAACTGGGCCAAGAGCGAAATCGCCCGGCTGGTGGGGCCCCAGGACGTGCATGGGAGCCTGCGGGAGGTGATCAAGGGAGCGGACGTGTTCATCGGCTGTTCGGCCCCGGGGCTGGCGGACCGGGAGATGGTGGCGTCCATGGCCGACAAGCCCATCGTCTTCGCCCTGGCGCAGCCGGAGCCGGAGATCAGCGAGGCCGAGGCCCTGGGGGGGGGCGCGGCGGTGGCGGCCACGGGGGAGGCCGACGCCGCCAACCAGATCCGGTCGTCCCTGGTGACGCCGGGGATTTTCCGGGGCTGCCTGGACGTGGGGGCCCTGCGGGTGAACATCGACATGTACCTGGCCGCGGCCCGGGCCCTGGCCGACATGATTCCGGCGGAGAAGCTGTCGCCCACCAATATCATCCCCCGGCAGATGGACTGGCGCATTTCGCCGACGGTGGCCCAGGCGGTGGCCCGTTCGGCCCAGGAGACCGGGGTGGCCCGGCACGGCCCGGACTTGATCACCCCGGAGGACATCTACACCCGCACAGAGAAGTACATCTACGAAGGGGAGCAGTCCTGGCTGCCCCCGGAAAGCGAGGACTACGGCCGGCAGAGCCTGGACGCCGACGCCCTGGAGCTGCACTGGCGCTACCAGGGATGCATCGAGGTCTACGTCAAGGTGCCCGTCAAGGACGAAAACATCTACGGCAAGCTTTACGCCCCCAATGTGGTGGAGGAGGTGTGCAAGAAGATCCTGGCCGAGCCCATGTTGGCCTATGACCTGACCTGCAAGAACAACCTGGTGGCCATCGTGTCGGACGGCAGCGCGGTGCTGGGGCTGGGGAACATCGGGCCCCGGGCGGCGCAGCCGGTGATGGAAGGCAAGGCGGTGCTGTTCAAGACCTTCGGGGGGGTGGAGGCCTTCCCCATCTGCATCAGCACCCAGGACACCGACCTGGTGGTGGCCATGGTGGAGAGCATCGCGCCGGCCTTCGGGGGCATCAACCTGGAGGACATCAGTTCCCCGAGATGCTTCGAGATCGAGCGCCGCCTCAGGGAGAGCCTGGACATTCCGGTCTTTCACGACGACCAGCACGGCACCGCGGTGGTCGTCCTGGCGGGGTTGCTCAACGCCCTGAAGCTGGGGGACCGGCAGATGGGCGAGGTGAAGATCGTCTTCAACGGGGCGGGGGCCTCGGCCATCGCCGTGACCAAGCTGCTGATCCGGAGCGGGGCGCAGAACATCGTCGTGTGCGACACCAAGGGGGCGGTGTATCGGGGCCGGTCCGCGGGGATGAACCCCATCAAGGAGGAACTGGCCGGCATGACCAACCCGGACCGGCTGGAGGGGTCGCTGGCGGAGGTCATCCGGGGGGCGGAGGTGTTCATCGGCCTGTCCGGTCCCGACGTGCTGACGCCGGAGATGGTGCGGTCGATGGCCCCGGAACCCATCGTCTTTGCGTTGGCCAACCCGGACCCGGAAATTCACCCGGAGGCGGCCCGGCAGGCGGGGGCGGCGGTGGTGGCCACGGGGCGGTCGGACTTTCCCAACCAGGTGAACAACTGCCTGGCGTTCCCGGGGATTTTCCGGGGGGCGCTGGACATAAGGGCGCGGACCATCAACACCGCCATGAATATTGCGGCGGCCGAGGCGATCGCGTCTTTGGTGGGCAACAAGCTGACGCCGGAATACATCCTGCCGGCGGCCATGGACTTCAAGGTCCCGCCGGCGGTGGCGGCGGCGGTGGCCCGGGCGGGGCTGGCCACGGGCACGGCCCGCATCCAGGTGGAGCCGGAAAAGATCGCCAAACACATGCGGGAGTTCATTTACGACGAGCGGCTGTCGGTGTTGTGAGCGGCGGGGCGGATAACCCCGAGGGTGATCATCTATACGGAATTTGTTCCGGAAGGTTTGTTTTTTCTGGTTGATTTATACGGAAAAATCCATTACATTGGGGGCTCAACGGCGAGCCGGAGGCGGGGGCATTGATTTAGCAAGCCCTGGGGGGCTCCTGCCGGTGAGGCCGGATACGGTATATCATCAGCCCCGGGGGGGCCGGGTCGACGGAAGCAGGGCAACGCGGCCGGCCGGGCTTACTGCGGTTAATGAACACAGTGAGGAGGACGAGATGAAGTCGAGGATCATGCTCACGATTTCTCTGCTGGCGGCCACGGTGTTGCTGGGGACGACATGCGTGCAGGCCACGGCGCAGGCCGACAAAACCAAGACGGTGGTTATCGGGTTCACCGCCTCCCAGACGGGCAAGCTGAACGTGGAAGGCATCCGGCAGATCAACGGCGTAAACCTGTGGCTGGAGCAGCTCAACAAGGCCGGGGGCGTCAAGCTGGCGGACGGCACGGTGGTGAAGTTCGCGGCCAAGTTCTACGATGACGAATCCAACAAGAACCGGGTGCAGGAGCTGTATACCAAGCTGATCAGCGAGGACAAGGCGGATTTTCTGATCAGCCCCTATTCCAGCGGGCTGGCGGACGCGGCGGCGGTGATCGCCCAGCAGTACAACAAGATCATGATCACCACGGGGGCGGCCTCGGATTCCACCTATAAGAAGGGCTACACCCTGATCTACCAGGCTTACACGCCGGCCAGCCGGTATCTGACCGGGGCGGTGGATCTGCTTATGACGATGGACCCCAAGGCCAAGAAAGTAGCCATTGTGCATGAGAAGGACAAGTTTTCCACCGACGTGGTGAACGCCCTGAAGGACTATACCGTAGCCAAGGGCCTGCAGGTGGTGCTGTTCGAGGGCTACGACACCGGGGCCACCGATTTCGCCCCGTTTATCAATAAGTTTCCGCCGGATGTGGACGCGGTGATGGGCGGCGGCCATTTTGCCGACACCAGCACCTTCGCCCGGCAGTTGTACGAGAAGAAGGTGAACACCAAGATGGTGGCCCTGCTGGTGGCGCCGCCGGAGGCCAAGTTTGCGGAGTTGGGCGAAGCGGCGGTGGGGGTGATCGGCCCCAGCCAGTGGGAGGAGATGGTGAAGTATTCGCCCGAGTCGGCCAAGGCGATGAAAGTGGAGTGGTATGGCCCCACCGTGGCGGATTTCGACAAGAGCTACAAGGCCAAGTTTAACGAAGAGCCGTCCTATCACAGCGCCGGGGGCTACGCCGCGGGCCTGATTCTGGAGAAGGCCGTCAAGAAGGCGGGGGCCACGGAGACGGAGAAGGTGAAGACGGTCCTGGACGAAATGGACATCCTGACCTTCTACGGGCATATCAAGTTCGACAACACCCCGGCGGCTCACGGCTTGCAGATCGGCCACGACATGGTTTACATCCAGTGGCAGAAGGATGACAAGGGCAAGCTGGTGAAGCAGGTGGTCTGGCCGGAAGCCGGCAAGACCGCAGATGCGAAACCGATGCCCAAGAGATAATCATACTGATCCCGGGAGCCCGGGGCCGGGTGGGCCCCGGGCTCCTGATATAAGGTAGCGCGCCGGTGGTGAATCAGCTCATCGCGTCGATATTCGACGGCCTGTTGTTGGGATTCGTGTACGGGGTGGCGGCCATGGGGCTGACCCTGATCTGGGGGGTGATGTCGGTCATCAACCTCAGTCACGGCCCGGTCATGGCCCTGGGGATGTTCGGGACGTATTTCCTGTTCACCCTGGGGGGCGTCAATCCCTATCTGGCCCTGCTGGCGGTGGCGGCGGCGGGTCTGGTGGTGGGGCTCATCATTTACAGCACGGCGGTCCATCGGGTCATCAATGCGCCGCACTTGTCGTCCCTGCTGGCGACTTTTGCGGTGAACATGATCATCATCGGGGTGGGCACGGCCCTGTTCAGCACCTCGCCGCACAACATCGATTACTCCCTGGGATCGCTGGATCTGGGGCCCATCACCATGCCGTACACCCGGCTGGCGGCGGCGGTGGCGGCGGTGGCGTTCACCGCGGCGCTGTACCTGTTTCTGTATTTCACCCGCACCGGCAAGGCCATCCGGGCGGTGGCCAACAACCGCATGGCCGCGGAGCTGATGGGCATCCCGTCGTCGCTGGTCCTGGCCCTGAGCTTCGGGCTGGGGACCATGCTGGCCATGGTGGCGGGGGGGCTGATCGCCACCTTTTTCCCCTTCACCATTCTGAGCGGCGGCACCTATGAACTGAAGTCCTTCGTGATCTGCGTGCTGGGAGGGCTGGGTAATCCCCTGGGGGCGCTGCTGGGGGGCCTGATCCTGGGGGGTCTGGAGGGGGTGATCCCGGCGTTCATGCCGGTGAGCTGGGTGCCGGTGGTGGAATTCGGGCTGTTCGTGCTGGTGTTGATTCTAAAGCCCAGCGGCCTGTTGGGAGCGAAATAGATGAAAGCCTGGCGCCACCCGGGAATATACCTGTCGCTGGCCATCGTCTTTGTCTGGGGGCTGGTGGTCCTGCTCTCGGGAAAAGACGTGATGCGGGAGTCGGCTTTCACCGTCATCATGTTCGTGGGGTTGGCCTCGAGCCTGAACATCCTGTTGGGCTACACGGGGTACGTGAGTTTCGGCCACATCGTCTTTTTCGGGCTGGGGGGCTACACCGGGTTCTATTTTCTGGTGCAACAAGGCTGGTCGCTGTATGGGGCCTGTCTGGCCGGCGGGGTAATGTCGGCGTTGCTGGCGGGGCTGGTGGGGCTGGCGGTGTTGCGCCTGCGGGGGGCCTATTTCGCCCTGGCGACCATCGGGATCAACGAGGCGGCCCGGGCGTTCGTGAGCAATTTTCAGCCCTTCGGCGGGGCCACGGGCTTGGCCCTGGATTTCAAGGTCTACATGCAGTACGGGGGTGCGGGCCAGGCCCTGTGGACCACCTTCACGGTGCTGTGGGTGGTCACCCTGATCGTGATCCTGGTGAGCCTGGTGGTGAAGCACTCCCGTTTCGGCCTGGGGCTGATGGCCATCCGGGAGGATGAAGACGCGGCCATGGTCATGGGGGTGAAGACGCCGCAGGCCAAGACGCTGACCTTCATGATTTCGGCCTTTTTCCCCGGGATCATCGGCACCCTGTATTTTTTCAAGAACGGCAACGTGGAGCCGGGGGACGCCTTTCAGCTGCACATGTCCATCGAGATGCTGGTGATGGTGATGCTGGGCGGCCAGGGCACGGCGCTGGGGCCGTTGGTGGGGGCGGTGACCTATCAGGGGCTGCGGGGCTACCTGCTCACCAGTCCCATCTTCAAGAACCTGCACCTGGCGGTGGCCGGGGTGGTGCTGCTGCTGATCATCTTATTCGTGCCGGCGGGGGCCGTGGGTTGGGTGCGGGACCGCTTCCCGAAACTGCGGAGGCTGTTGGAATGATTTTGCAGGTGAAACAAATCAACAAACGCTTCGGCGGCCTCCAGGCCCTGGCGGACGTGACCTTCAACCTGCCGACGGGGCAGATCATGGGTTTGATCGGTCCCAACGGGGCGGGCAAGACCACCCTGTTTAACGTGATCAACGGGGTGTATGCGCCGGATTCCGGCCAGGTGCTCTTTCGGGACCGGGACATCACCGGGCTGCCGCCCTACGAAGTGGCGCGGCGGGGGATGGCCCGGACCTATCAGGTGGTGCGGCCGCTCACCGAACTGACGGTGAGGGAGAATGTCATGGTGGGGGCCTGTTTCGGACGGGAGACCCAAACCAAAAACGAGGCCGCGGCGCGGGCTGACGAGGTGCTGGCGCTGGTGGGTCTGGCCGACCGGGCGGAGCAGCTCTCCGGCAGCCTCAACGTGGCGCAAAAGAAGCGCCTGGAACTGGCCCGGGCGGTGGCGGCCAACCCCTACCTGCTGCTGCTGGACGAGGTGCTGGCGGGGCTGAACCCGTCGGAGATCACCGGCATGCTGGAGACCATCCGCACCATCCGGGATCAGGGCATCACCATCCTGATGATCGAGCACGTGATGCAGGCGGTGATGAACGTCTCGGAGCGGGTGATCGTGCTGGATTACGGGTCTTTGATTGCGGCGGGCGAGCCCCACGAAGTGGTGAAGGACCCGCTGGTGATCGAGGCCTATCTGGGCGACCCCAAGATGGCGGAACGCTTTCTGGCGTCCAGACATTAGCAAAGCGATGTGAAGAAGGCCATGCCCTTATTAGAAATAGATCAAATCGCGTCCGGTTACGGCGAGGTGCAGATTCTCTGGGGGGTGAACCTCGCCCTGGAGAAGGGCAAACTCACTACGCTGGTGGGTTCCAACGGGGTGGGCAAGACCACCCTGTTGCGAACGGTGATGGGGCTGATACGCCCCTGGGAGGGCCGGGTGACCTTCGCTGGCCAGGATGTCACCCGCCTGTCGCCGCATGCCCACGCCAATATCGGCATGGTGCTGGTCCCGGAGGGCCGGCAGCTCTTTTCGGAAATGAGCGTGCACGAAAACCTGGAGATGGGAGCGTTCTCCAAACGGGCCCGGAACCATCTGGAGCAGAACCTGGAGAAGGTCTTCGAACTTTTCCCCCGTCTGAAAGAAAGGCGCTCCCAAAAGTCCGGCACCCTTTCCGGCGGGGAGCAGCAGATGCTGGCCGTGGCCCGGGGGCTGATGGCCGAACCGGAGGTGCTGATCCTGGACGAGCTGTCGTTGGGCCTGTCGCCGCTGTTGGTCATCAACCTGTTCGAGTCCCTGGTGCGCCTGAAGGACGAGGGCCTGACCATGCTGTTGGTGGAGCAGAACGTGCAGATGGCCCTGGCGGTGAGCGACTACGCCTACGTGCTGAGCCAGGGGAAGGTCTGGCTGGAGGGACCGGCCGATGATCTACTCCATAATGAGGAGGTGCGGAGCGCGTATTTAGGGATTTAGGGGCGACGGGGGCCAGCGAGGGCGGCGCCCTTCGGTCTACCGCGCCAGCAGGTATTCTCCCGCCCAGGTTTTTTCGGGGGCTCTCCCCGGCCCCCGGCCGCCGTTCAACCCCGCCGCAGCCAACCGGGAATTTCCGCCGCCAGCAGCCGGCGAATGTCATCCCGCACTTTCCGATAGATCTCCAGACTGCCGCCATAGGGGTCATGGACCGGTCGCGTGACGACCCGGGAATGTAGGGGGGGCGGCAGGTGCCGGTGGAGGTCGTGGCGGGCCAGATTGATGATGAGGTCGTAGCTGGGCAAGGCCACAGCGGTGAGGCCCTTGGAATACAGGTTTAGGGTGAGGACGCCGATCTCCAGGAGGACGGAGACGGTTTCCGGGGCGACATGCCCCAGGGGACTGATCCCGGCGGAGGCGGGCAGCAGCTGCTCGCCGTGGAAATGGCGCGCCAGGGCTTCGGCCATGATGGACCGGCAGGAATTTCCCAGACAGATAAAGAGGATACGGGTTTTCATGAAAAAATCGCGGCTCCTGGGGTAAGCTAACCGGCACAATACAGCGGGGGCGCGGGGGAAGCCGGGTTCATCGGGGGGACGCGCGGGGCGCGCCCGCCATACACGGACCAGCGTCTGGCGCCACTATAGCACAAATGTCGGCGGCTGTCACCCGCTGACAGGAAGTAAATCACTAAATTTCCGAAAAAAATTCAGTCCGGCGGGGCAGCCGGTCTCCAGGCAAGTAAAAAAGAACCGACGAACAGGAGCAGGGTGGCGGGCACACCGAGTTTGCACATCAGCCGGCTGCAGTCCGGGGGGGTGATCACCAACTATCAGTGCCCCTCCCGGTGCGGCCATTGTCTGTACGCCTGCAGCCCCCAGAGGGCAAAGGACTACCTGGAGCCGGAGACCGCTGGGCGGATTTTCCGGAAGATTCGGGAGTTGGGGTGCGGGGCGGTGCACCTGGGGGGCGGGGAGCCGCTGCTCCTCCCGGAGGAATTGCAGGAGGTGCTGGCCGCGGCCCGGGAGGCGGGGGTGCGGGTGGAGTACGTGGAGACCAACTCGGCCTGGCACCGGGACCAGGAAACCACGGTGGCGCTGCTGAGGGAGCTAAGAGCGGCGGGCCTCACGACGCTTCTCGTGTCCATCAGCCCCTTCCACAACGCCTACATTCCCTTTGCCCGGGTGAAAGGGGTGCTGGAGGCCTGCCGGGTGGCCCGGGTGCAGGTCTTTCCCTGGGTGAGCGAGTTCGTGCCGGAGATCTCCCGTTTCGACGAGGACAAGACGCACGCCCTGACGGAGTACCAGGCGGCCTTCGGCGACGACTATCTCCGCAACCTGCCGGGGCGCTACTGGATTCACTGGGGGGGCCGGGCGCTCACGACCTATTTCCCCCTGCTGGCGACCCAGAGTGCCGACGCCATTTTGAAATACAACCGCCGGGGGTGCCGGGAACTGGCGGGGACGGGTCACTTTCACCTCGACCTGTACGGAAACTACATTCCCGGGTTGTGCGCCGGGCTGGCCATCAGGATGGATGACCTGGGAAAGCCCCTGGAGGCGGACAGGTACCCGGTGTTGACGCGGCTGTATGGAGAGGGGATTGGCGGCTTGCTGACCTACGCCACCCAGACCCATGGTTTTCAGGCGGGGGAGGCGTATCTGAACAAGTGCCACCTCTGCCAGGAGATCCGGCGGTTTCTGGTGCGGGAGGCGGCGGCGGACCTGCCGGAGCTGGCCCCCCGGGCCTTCTACGAGCACCTGTGAGGGCGGGCCATGGCGATTCCCAAGATCACCGATGCGGAATTTGTGCTGAGCGCGCCCACGGCAAAGAGCCTGCCGCCGCCGACCCTGCCGGAGGCGGCCTTTGTGGGGCGTTCCAACGTGGGGAAATCATCTTTGATCAACACGCTGCTGAACCGCAAAAACCTGGTGCGCACCAGCTCCCGGCCGGGCTGCACCCAGGCCGTCAACTTTTTCCTGGTGAACCAGCGGTGGTATTTCGTGGACCTGCCGGGGTACGGCTACGCCAAGGCGCCGCTGGCGGTGAAGGCCCAGTGGCTCAAGCTGATGGACGGGTACCTGCGGGAGCGACCGAGCCTGCGGGCGGTGGCGCTGCTGCTGGACGGCCGTCGCACCCCGGGGCCGGAGGAACTGGAGCTGTGGGCGATGCTGCGGGGCCAGGGACGCCGGGTCATCGGGGTGCTCACCAAGGCGGACAAACTGAAGCGGGGGGAGCGGGCCCGCCGGCTGCAGGAGATTACCGCGGCCCTAACGCCCTTGGGGGTGACGGGGGCGGAGCTGACCTGGTTTTCGTCTCTGAGCCGGGAAGGGCGCCAAGAGCTGTGGACACGGCTGCTGGCGGCGCTGACGGACTGAACTCAGGGGCGGAGAGGGGGTAATGCCTGAGCGGGGGAGGGGGTAAGGGCCTGCGGCCCTTAGCCCCCTCCCCCAATCCCGTAAGTAGTGGGCAGGGCGAAAAGAAACGCAGGGTCGAAAGACCCTGCGTTCACATTTGGAAGGGAAGCAGAGAGGGCTTGAGGAAAACCGGTTTTCCATCCACGCCCCCCTTGGCAAAGAGGGGGTAACCAGGAGGGCGGGCGGATGGAAAAGTCGGTAATAGTTAGGCCGACTGACGACGTTTCAGACCCACCAGGGCCACCAGACCGCTGCCCAACAACCAAACAGCGCCGGGGACGGGCACGGGGGTGCACTGGGCCACCATGCAGACGTTATCAATATAGGACTCAGCGCCGGAAGAGGAGCCCTTGGTATAGAATTTAAACACCAGGGCCACATACTGGGGCTGAAAGTCGGTGATATCGATGTCATAGTCCGCGGATTTCCAGGCGTTGTAGTCACCCATGAGCTGGCCGGAGTCGAAGGCCAGGGTCCAGGTGGTGCTGGTGGGCGTACCGAAGGCGTCGGTATTGCCCGCGGGCTGGTAATAGAGGAACGCCTGGACGTAATTGTTGGTGCCGTCGATGAAGTAATCGAAGGTCAGGTCGATGTGCTTGGCGATACCGTCCTCGATCCAGCCGGGAAAGTTGGCTTCGTTGACCACCTGCCAGATATAGCCGGTGGCCCCGTTATAATTGTCATTCATACCCACATAACTGCCACTGATCCAAGTCGGCCTATAACCAGCACCGGTGGGAGACGTGGGGGATCTGTACCAGCCGCCACCGGTGGCAAAGGGATCAGTGGAAAAATCGCCATTGACGATTTCGCACCCGGGGGGGCAATCCGCCAGGGCAGGCAGGGCCAGTCCCAGGACCAAGAGGGCTATGGCCAAAGTGCTGAATAACTTTCTCATGAGAAGTCCTCCTTAAGGAAAATACGTTGATACCGCAGAAGCAAACCTGAGAGACGGATGTAGTTTTCCCGGTAATCCCTCCTTTCCTCTATGGGGTCGGCGCGACAGGCAGGGGCCGAAACCTTGGATTCTGGCAAGGCTTTCTTCCCAAAAGCAAGCAGAGCGACTGCCAGCCGATGCCCATAGCATAGCAAGGAGGGTGCCAGGGCTAAAACCTTTCAATATTCTTGAATAATCAGTGTGATAGGAAATTGTGAAGTAATATACGTTCAGAATAATTGACAATGCGTTAAGATATATTAACATGCTGGATATATTATACTATTTGTTTATTTAGTTGAACATTCGTCTATCTAATTGTGAACATATTGTAAGGATGTTAAAAAATTTTGAAAAAATATTAGCAAATGTTCATATTAAATTGTAATGACGTCCCAGTAAGTTGTAAATGAGAAGCCCGGGGCGACGGCGGGGGACCCGGAGAAGAAGGGGGCGGAGGTAGCAAGACACCGACAGGAGGCCCGGGGGTCGGGCACTGTACGGGGGGGGTTAGAGCTACAGGGCAGCCAGGGCCAGGGTGACGGCGTGGGCCGGGGTGCGGGCGGGGAGAAGGCCGGGGAGCTGCCAGTCCACGGCCAGGCCGACGACGGGTTTGGCGAGTTTTAAGGCGATGGCGGCCTCGGAGATGGTGCCGTAGCCGCCGGCCACGGCGATGAGGGCGTCGGCGCTGTGGGCCAGGAGGATGTTGCGGGCGTGGCCCAGGTTGGTGGGCAGGGCAAAGGTGAGGTGGGGGTTGGCGGCGGTGCGGTCGGGGCCGGGCAGCAGCCCGATACTGACGCCGCCGGCCGCGGTGGCTCCCTGGGCGGCGGCGGCCATGACGCCGCCCAGCCCGCCGCACAGGAGGACGGCGCCGTGGAGGGCGATTTCGCGGCCCACCTCCCGGGCCAGGGCCAGGATCTCCGGGGGGGCGACGCCACCGCCGATGACGGCCAGATAAAGGGTACGGCGGGGGTTTGCATCCGGGGACATGGTTGTTTACTATAATATACAGCGCTTCTCGAAGGTATCTTCCTATCACCCCACGAGCCGACCTTTCCCCGGGGGGAGAAGGGAGCATAAGGAGGATACTGTCGAGACCTGATAGAGATAAAGGTTAGGCAGCGTGACCAACAGCCGGGGGCATACCCGGTCCGGAAAAGGAGTGACGGCCATGATGGCTTCCATTATACCGGCGAGCCCGGGGGCAGGGCTACGAAAAACGGTGTGGGCGGCGGTGTTGGCGGTCGTACTGCTGAGTGCGGCCTGCGCGACAGCGCCCTATACCGGCCGGCGGCAGCTCATGCTGACGTCGGCGTCCCAGGAGAACAGCCTGGGATTCCAGAGTTTCGCGGAGATTCGCAAGAAGTATCCGGTTTCCACCGACGCCCGCCTCAACGCCATGGTGCAAAGGGTGGGGGAGCGGGTGGCGGCGGCCGCGGAGCGCCCCGACTTCCGCTGGGAGTTCGTGGTCTTCCAGGATAAAATGGCCAACGCCTTCTGCCTGCCGGGGGGCAAGGTGGGGATCTTCACGGGGATCGAGAAGTACACCAAGGATGAAGCGGGGATGGCCACGGTGGTCGCCCACGAGGTGGCCCACGCTATCCTGCGGCATTCCGGGGAGCGGCTGAGCCAGTCCATGATGGCCCAGATGGGGGCTGTGGGTTTGAGCGTGGGCATGGCGGGGGCCAGCCCCTACCTGGCCCAGGCGGTGCAGCAGGCCTACGGCCTGGGGGCCACGGTGGGGGTGCTGCTGCCCTACAGCCGGACGCAGGAATACGAGGCGGACCGGGTGGGGCTGATTATGATGGCTAAGGCCGGCTATGACCCGGAGGCGGCGGTGGGTTTCTGGCAGCGGATGATGACGGCCCAGAAGGGGAAGGGAGGGCCGGAGTTTCTCTCCACCCATCCCACCGACAGCCGCCGGCTGGCGGAGATCGAGAAGTTCGTGCCGGGGATCAAGGAGCAGTACTATACGCCCCGCACTTCGGCCATACCGGCCCCGGCGGGAGCAAGCGGCGGTCAAGGGGTCTGGCGGCGGCTGAAATGAAACAAGGACGCGGGACTACAAAGAAATTTGCGGCAGCCAAGCTATAAGGCGGCGGCGATTTCCGCCACCACCTGCCGGGCGGCGGCGGGAGGATCGGAGGCCAGGCGCAGGGGGCGGCCCACCACGATATAGTCGGCGCCGGCGGCGATGGCTTGGGCGGGGGTCATGATGCGGCGCTGGTCGTCGCCGGGGACTGCGGCCCAGGAGGGCCGGATGCCGGGACAGACCACAAGAAAACCCGGTCCGAAGGCGTCCTTGACGGCCCGGGCCTCGGTTCCGGCGCAGACCACGCCGGCACACCCGGCTTCCCGGGCCAGGGCGGCCCGACGCAGCACCAGCCGGGAGGGAGGATCGGCGTACGTGGGATCGACTCCCCCGGCCAGGAGGTCGGCGGGACCCAGGCTGGTGAGGACGGTGACGCCCAGGAGGCCGACGCCCCGGGAAGCGGCCTCGGCGGCGGCGGGGGTGAGGGCGCGGCCCTGTTCGCAATGGACGGTGGCGAACCTGACCCGGGGAGGCAGATTGCCGACGGCCCGGCGGACGGTTTCGGGGATATCGTGAAACTTGAGATCCAGGAAGAAGGCGGCGGAGGTTTCGGCGGCCAGGGCGGCGAATAAGGCCGGGCCGGCGGCCACGAAGAGCTCCAGGCCGATCTTGAAAAGCCCCACGTCGTTTTTGAGTTGGCGGACCAAGGCGAGGGCTGAAAGGAGATCGGGGACATCCAGGGGAAAGATGAGGCGGTCCTTGGGTTCCATGCAAAGCCCTCCGGCAGGTTTTCCCCCACCATATCACGCCGGCCGGGCAGATTCAACCGGAGGGGCCGGGAAAAGATTACAGCTGGCGGTCGGCTGGCGGCAGGGGACGGACAGGGTCAGCATGGCAGGAAATATCCGACTCAAACGGGTGTATGAACCAGCAGCGGCGGAGGACGGCGAGCGCTATCTGGTGGAGCGGCTGTGGCCCCGGGGGCTGAAGAAGGAAGCGGCGCGGCTGAGCGGTTGGCTCAAGGAGCTGGCTCCGAGCCCGGAGCTGCGCGGATGGTATCAGCATGATCCGGGGAAGTGGGAGGAATTCCAACGGCGCTATCTGACGGAGCTGGCGACGCCCGCCAAACAGGCCCTGATCCGGGAACTGGCGGATAAGGCCCGGCAAGGAGTCGTAACCCTGGTGTTCGCGACCCGGGCGGTGGAGGGCAGCAACGCGGTGGTGCTGAAGGGGCTGCTGGAAAAGGCGGGGCGCGACGGGTGAAGCCGAGAGAGGGCAGGGGGGAGAATAAATCCCGGGGGCCGGCGGCGCAGCCGCGGCGGGAAGCGGAAAAAAGAAAGTGCTGGGCAAGCAGACGGAAAAACTTATTCCCGGGGTGTAAATCTTGACAAAAATTGCAGTTTACCTATAATAATTGTTTTATGGTCTCCGGGGGAATCCCCGGGGACGGGCGGTGAGATGCAGAAGAAAAAAGGTGTGAGCCTACGGATTTCCCGGGAGAAAGTCACCTGGGAAGGGCTGGATGTGCCTTTCCAGGTGGGGCCGGAATGGCTGGCGAGTTGGAAAGAGCGGGATCCGGGACTGGAATTCGATCTGAAGGAACCGCTCAGCGGCGAGATTCATCTGGAGAAACACGGCGGCGCCGTTTTAATCCGGGGACGGCTGGCGGGGGAACTGATGCTGGCCTGCGGCCGTTGTTTGGCGACTTTTGGCTGGCCCCTGAGCGCCGAGTTCGATCTGTTGCTGGAGCAGGGGACGCCGACGGCGAGCGGTGAGGAAGTGGAGTTGAGCGCCGCCGATCTGGATGTGGATTATCTCACCGGGGAGGAGATCGACCTGGAGGCCGTCATCAAGGAGCAGGTGCTTCTGGCGCTGCCTCTGCAGGCGGTGTGCCGGGAAGAGTGCGCCGGTTTGTGCCCGGCCTGCGGCGCCAACCTCAATGAAGAGCACTGCACCTGCGCCGGCGTCGACAGCCAGTCGCCGTTCGCGGTATTGAAAAGATTACAGGAAAAATCCTGATTCATGATGGAAAGGAAGTAAGACCGTGGCCTTACCCAAACGTCGCAAATCGGTGGCCCGCCGCAACACGAGGCGGTCGCACCATCGTCTGGTGCTGCCCAGGCTCGCCACCTGTCCCAAATGCAACGCATACCGGTTGCCCCACCACGCCTGTCCGCACTGCGGGATGTACAAAGGCCGTTTAGTGCTGCCCCAGGTAGAGGAATAGAGGTTCGTCCATGGATTATCTGCTGACGGACGAGCAGCGGATGCTCGTGGAACTGGCTCAAAAGATCGCGGAAGAGCGAATCAAGCCCGTCCGGGCGGAACTGGACGAACAGGAAAGCTTCCCCACCGAGATCATGGCCGATCTGGCGCAGGCCGACCTGTTCGGGGTGATCATTCCCGAAACCCATGGCGGTTTGGGCATGGGAACCCTGGAGAACTGCCTGGTGTTGGAGGCCCTGGCCACGGCGTGCGTCGGGGTGGCCACCACCTATGCAGCGAGTTTTTTGGGGGCTTACCCCCTGCTGCTGTTCGGCTCGGAAGCCCAGAAACAGAAATATCTGCCCATATTGGCCCGGGGGGAGCAGCTGTCGGCCTTCGCCCTGACGGAATCCCAGGCGGGAAGCGACGCCAGTGCCATGCAAACCACGGCGGTGAAAGAGGGCGACACCTATATCCTGAACGGCACCAAGCAGTGGATCACCAATGCCGGAGAGGCGGGGATTTACAGCCTGATCGCCATGACGGACCGTAGCAAGGGGGCGCGGGGAGCCAGCGCCTTTGTGGTGGAGGCGGGCGACCCGGGGGTGTCCTTCGGCAAGAAAGAGCAGAAGATGGGCATCCGGGCCTCGTCCACGCGGGAGATCATTCTCCAGGACGTGCGGATTCCGGCTGACCGGCTGATCTCGAAAGAGGGCATGGGTTTCATCATCGCCATGAAGACCCTGGACCACTCCCGGCCGGGGGTGGGGGCCCTGGCGGTGGGACTGGCCCAGGGCGCCCTCACCGAGGCGGTGAGTTTCGCCCGGCAGCGGCACCAGTTCGGGACCGCCATCATCTCCTTCCAGGCCATCCAGCACATGCTGGCGGACATGGCAACCGGGGTGGAGGCCGCCCGGGCTCTGGTCTACAGCGTGGCCCGCTACATCGACAGCCATCCCAAGGAATTCAGCCGCCAATCGGCCATGGCCAAACTCTTTTCCACCGACATGGCCATGAAGATCACCACGGACGCCGTACAGATTCTGGGGGGGCACGGCTATATGCGGGAATACCCGGTGGAGAAGATGATGCGGGACGCCAAGATCCTGCAGATCTTCGAAGGAACGAACCAGATTCTGCGCAATGTGATCGGCCTGGCCCTGAACAAGGAATTCGGCAAGAAGGCCAAGTAAGCAGTCCTGAGGTCAGGGGCGTTGGGCCGCCGGTGGAGGCGGCCAGCCGGAGTTTCCCAAAATCAGCATGAAAATCATCGTTTGCATCAAACAGGTGCCCGAGACCCAGGAGGTCCGCCTGGACCCCGTGACGCATACCCTGAAACGGGAGGGGGTCAAAAGCATCATCAACCCCTTTGACCTCTACGCCCTGGAAGAGGCCCTGCGGGTGAGGGAGAAGCAGGGGGGCGAGGTCACGGTGGTGACCATGGGACCGCCCCAGGCGGAAAGCGCTCTGCGGGAAGCCCTCACCTACGGGGCTGACCAGGCGGTGCTGCTGTCGGACAGGGCCTTTGCCGGGGCCGACACTTGGGCCACCAGCCTCACCCTGGCCAAGGGCATCGCCCGGCTGGGGGGGGCGGACCTGATCTTTTGCGGCAAGCAGGCCATTGACGGCGACACGGCCCAGGTGGGGCCGGAGCTGGCCACCTTTATGAACATTCCCTACGTCTCCTGGGCGCGGCGGTTGAAATTTGCCAGTGCCACCGTGCTGCAGGTGGAGCGCCTGCTGGATCACGGCTACGACCTGGTGGAGGTGGAGCTGCCGGCGCTGATTACGGTGATCAAAGAGATCAACGAGCCTCGGGTACCGTCCTTCAAGGCCAAGCTGAAGGCCAAGAGCGCCGTCATACCGACGTACGGGGCCGCCGATTTGGGGATTGAACCCCAGGCGGTGGGTCTGGTGGGATCCTACACCCAGGTGGTGAAAGTCTTTCCGCCACCGGCGCGGGGGCAGCGGGAAATGCTTTCCGGCACCCCGGAAGAGATGGCGGCCCGCCTCTGGCAACGGATGAAGCCAGCGGTGCAGCGATAAATCGAGTTGAGGGACCGGCCGCGGGAAAATTTCCCCGATGGCGGCGGACAGTCCGCAGATATAGAATTCATGAGCGTTATTTATTACGAAGAGAAGTGTACCGCCTGCGGAGAATGCCTGGACAGCTGCCCCTTCGGGCTGTTGAGCCTGGAAGGCGACACCCTGCGGATCGCGGACGGCTGCACCTTGTGCGGGGCCTGCGTGGAGACGTGCGAGGCCGGCGCGCTGGAGATGCCGGAGGCCGCCGGGGAGAAGGTGCGGCCGGAGACGCCGCCGGACGGCATATGGGTCTTCGCGGAACAGCGCCACGGGCGGTTGGCGCCGGTGGCGCTGGAACTTCTGGGCGAGGCCCGGCGGTTGGCGACCATTTTGGGGGCTCCGGTGGCGGCGGTGCTCTTCGGGCATGGGATTGCGGAGCTGGCACCGGAACTGGTGACCGGCGGGGCGGATACGGTCTACCTGGCGGATCATGAGCGGTTGACCGACTTCGTGGAAGAGACCTATGCCGCGGCCTTGGCCGAGTTGGCCCGGCAGTACAAGCCGGAGATCATCCTGGCGGGGGCGACGTATCTGGGACGGGCCTTCATTCCCCGGGTGGCGGCGCTGTTGGGGACGGGGCTGACGGCGGACTGCACCGCCTTCGACCTCGACACGGACAGGCGGCTGCTGCTCCAGACCCGACCGGCCTTCGGCGGCAACATCATGGCCACCATCATCACCCCCTACACCTTTCCCCAAATGGCCACCGTGCGGCCCCGGGTGATGAAGGCGCTGACGCCGGACCGGGGACGATCGGGCAGAGTCATCGCGACGATACCGGAGGTGTTGGCGACTCCCGGCAAGACCCGCTTCGTGGAGACCGTGGCGCAACTGACGGAAACGGCCCCCCTGGGGGAAGCCGAGGTCATCGTGGCCGGGGGGCGGGGACTCAAGGACGGGAAATATTTCAGTCTGATAGCGGAGCTGGCGGAGGCGCTGGGAGGGGCGGTGGGCGCCACCCGGGGCGCGGTTGATGCGGGGTGGATCGGCTACCCGCACCAGATCGGGCAGACCGGGAAGACGGTGGCCCCCAAGCTGTACATCGCCTGCGGCATTTCAGGAGCGGCCCAGCACCTGGTGGGCATCCAATCTTCGGATTTTATCGTGGCCATCAACACCGATCCCCAGGCGCCCATATTCGACGTAGCGGACGTGGGCATCGTGGGGGACGTGTTCGAGGTGATTCCGGCACTGATCAAAGAGATCAAATCCGGACGGTGAGGTGGAACCGGTGACGGCAGAAACTCGCGTAGTGCTGGTGACGGGGGCGGCCCGGGGTATCGGCAGGGCCTGTGCGGTGGCGCTGGCCGGGCCGGGGGTCAAGGTTTACCTGAATGATGTGGCAGATTCGCCGCAGATGGCCGAAACGCAGGAACTGGTGCGGGGTCAGGGGGCGGCGGCGGCGGCGCTGGTCTTCAATGTGGCCGACAGCGAGAACGCCACCGGGGCCATCGAGCAGATCGGCAGGGAAAGCGGTCGCCTGGACGTGCTGGTGAACAACGCCGGCATCACGGCGGACGCCCTGCTGATGCGCATGAAGGAGGCCGACTGGGACCGGGTGCTGGACGTCAACCTGAAGGGGGTCTTCATCTGTATGAAGGCGGCCAGCAAGTTGATGCTCAAGCAGCAATCGGGCCGGATAATCAATATTTCGTCCATTGTGGGATTTATGGGCAATCCCGGGCAGGCCAACTATGCGGCTTCCAAGGCGGGCTTGATGGGGCTGACCAAAGCCGCTGCCCGGGAGCTGGCTTCCCGGCAGATCACCGTCAACGCGGTGGCCCCGGGGTTCATCTCGACGGATATGACCGCCGGGCTGTCGGAAAAGGTGCAGGCCCAGATGCTGGCCCAAATTCCCCTGGGCCGCTTCGGCACCGCGGAGGAAGTGGCGCATGTGGTAGCCTTTCTGGCATCGGCGCAGGCGGCTTACATTACCGGCCAGGTGATTCACATCAACGGCGGGATGATCATGATGTAGCAGGGCTACGCGCTTAATCCTCGTGAAGACGGGAGATGAGGGATTTTACCTGGAGAGTAAATATTCGTGGGCAGGGGCCGGAAAAGGGGTTATAGATTTCACGGACAGGCATAACAGCCCGATGACGATTGTGGCCAGAAAAGCATAAAGGGAGCAGGGCGAAAAAGTTCACCTTGGGGCGGACTTTGGATCACGGAGGAGGAAGACGTTCATGGCATCCTTGGAAGAGAAAGTAGTGGAAATCATCGCCAACCAATTGGGGGTGGAAAAAAGCGAGGTGGTTCCCGAAGCCGCCTTTGTGGACGATCTGGGGGCCGACTCTCTGGATCTGGTGGAGTTGATCATGGCCATGGAAGAGGAATTCGATCTGGAAATCGCTGACGAAGAGGCCGAAAAGCTCCGGACCGTACAGGATGTAATCAGCTATATCAAATCCCATACGGAATAATCCGGCATTTCCCCAGAGACGCTTTCTTCTCTGGAACTTAGTAGGGATAGCTGTCTGAAATGAACCGCAGGGTAGTGGTAACCGGGTTGGGGCTGATCACCCCATTGGCCATCGGCGTGCAGGCCACCTGGGAAAAACTCCTGGCAGGGGAGTCGGGAATCGGTTTTATCACCCGATTCGACACCACCGGATATGAGGCCACCATCGCCGGGGAGGTGAAGGGGTTCAAGGCTGAGGAGTACTTGTCCGCCAAGTTGGTCAGGCGGATGGATCTATTCAGCCAGTATGCCGTGGTGGCAGCCACCATGGCGATGCAGGATGCGGGGCTGGAAATCACCGAGGAACTGGCGCCCCGGGTGGGGACCATCGTGGGGGCCGGCCTGGGAGGGCTCGCCACCATTGAAAAGTATCACAGCATCCTGCTGGAGAAGGGTCCCCGGAAGGTGAGCCCCTTTTTCATTCCCATGCTGATCGCCAATATGGCGCCGGGGCTGGTGGCCATGCACTTCGGGGCCCAGGGCCCCAATGTAGCCACGGTGACGGCCTGCGCCTCGGGGGCGCATGCTGTTGGGGATGCCTTCAAGACGATCCAGCGGGGGGCGGCCGAAGTCATGATCACCGGCGGGGTGGAGGCCGTGATCACGCCCCTGGCGCTGGCAGGCTTTGCGAACATGAGGGCCCTGTCGACCAGAAAGGTCCAGCCCGAAAAGGCGTCCCGGCCCTTTGAACGTGATCGGGACGGCTTTGTCATGGCGGAGGGCGGCGGAATCATGATTCTGGAGGAAAGGGAATTCGCCCGACGCCGGGGGGCTAAAATATATGCGGAAGTAATCGGCTACGGCCTTTCGGGGGACGCCTACCACATGACCGCGCCCTCCCCGGAAGGCACTGGCGCGATTTTGTGCATGCGCCAGGCTCTGGCCGACGCCGGGATAGCTCCCCAGGACATCGACCACATCAATGCCCACGGGACCTCGACGCCGCTCAATGATCTGGCGGAAACCCTGGCCATTAAAAAGGTGTTCGGGGACCATGCGTACCGCATTCCCATCAGCGCCACCAAGTCCATGACCGGCCATCTTCTGGGGGGCGCGGGCGCGGTGGAGGCAGTTTTTTCGGTTCTGAGCCTGAAAGCCGGGGTGTTACTCCCGACCATCAATTATGAGCATCCCGATCCGGCGTGCGACCTGGACTACGTGCCCAACCAGGCCAGAGAGGCGGCCATTCGCCGGGTGATGTCCAACGCCTTTGGTTTTGGAGGCACGAATGCGGTCCTTATCTTTCAAGCGGTTTGAGTCATGAGTGAACTGATCGTCATCGGCTGCGACCATGCCGGCTATGATTTGAAACGGGAAGTTCTGAAGGAACTGGAGAGCATGCCGATCACCTTCAGCGATCTGGGATGCCATAGTCGAGAGACTTCCGTGCATTATCCGGTATATGCGCAAAAAGTCATCGAGGCGCTTTTGGCGCAGACCAACAGCCGGGGGATATTAATTTGCGGGACAGGGTTGGGCATGTCCATTATGGCCAACCGCTATAGCGGCATTCGCGCCACTTTGTGCCACGACTCGTTTTCCGCCAAGATGAGCCGGATGCACAATGACGCCAATCTGTTGGTGATGGGGGGGAGAGTGATCGGGCCTGGGTTGGCCCGGGAGATCGTGCGCCTTTGGCTCACCACCCCGTTTGAAGGCGGTCGTCATCAGGAGCGCCTCGACATGATTGAGACGCTTTGCCGGAGTGGCGCCAGCGGGTCGGAAGGGGGAGTCTGATGAGCGAGCTGGCTCGCATCGACCCACAGATCTTCGCCGTCATCGAAGAGGAGCGGCGGCGGCAGCTGCACAAGCTTGAACTGATCGCCTCGGAGAATTTCGTCAGCCCGGCGGTGCTGGAGGCTCTGGGGTCGATTCTCACCCACAAATATGCCGAGGGCTATCCCGGGCGCCGCTATTACGGCGGCTGCGAACACGTGGACACCGCGGAGAACCTGGCCATTTCCCGGGTAAAGAGCCTGTTCGGGACGGCTTATGCCAACGTGCAGCCGCATTCGGGCACCCAGGCCAACATGGCGGTGTACTTCTCCTGTCTGAAACCTGGTGACACCATCATGGGGATGGACCTGGCGCATGGCGGGCACTTGTCCCACGGGGCCGCCAAGAGCTTTTCCGGACAGCTGTACCGGGTGGTGAGTTACGGCGTCAAGCAGGGGAGCGGGGAGATCGATTTCGCGGCGGTGGAGGACACCTTAAAGGAACACCGCCCCAAGATGCTGGTGGTGGGGGCCAGCGCCTATCCGCGTATTCTGGACTTCAAGCGTTTCGGCGCGTTGGCCCGGGCCTACGGCGCTTACATGCTGGTGGACATGGCCCACATCGCCGGGCTGATCGCGATGGATCTGCATCCATCTCCGGTGGACGTGGCCGATTTCATCACCTCCACGACCCATAAGACGTTACGGGGCCCCCGGGGGGGCTTGATCCTGGCCAAGGAAGAATTTGGCAAGTCCCTGGATAACCAGATCTTTCCTGGTATCCAGGGCGGTCCCTTGATGAATACTATTGCGGCCAAAGCCGTGGCCTTTCTGGAGGCGTCGCGGTCGTCCTTCCGGCGTTATCAGGAACAGGTGCTGGCCAACGCCAAAACCCTGGCGGAAGAATTCCTGCGCCTGGGATATTCTCTGGTGACCGGGGGAACCGACAACCACCTGCTCCTCATAGATTTGACCACCACCCCGCTCACCGGCAAAGAGGCCGAAGCCGCTTTGGATCTGGCGGGCATAACGGTAAACAAGAACGCCATCCCCTTCGACCCGCGGCCCCCGCTGGTGACCAGCGGTATCCGGGTGGGGACGCCGGCGGTGACCACCCGGGGCATGAAGGAAGCGGAAATGCGGGGCATCGCCGGACTTATTCATAAAGCTCTCAGCCACCACAGCGATGAGGGTCGCCTGCAACAACTCCGTAAGGAGGTAATGGATTTCTGTCGGCATTACCCCCTGTATTCTCCGGAGTGGGAAGAGTAAACCAACAACTCACCCCCCAAACGGCCGCGCGGGCGACGGCGCGGTCATTGCGAACGCAAGATCAATCCCATGCGATGCCCCTATTGCCGCAGCACCAAAACACGGGTGGCTGATTCCCGGCTGAGCCGGGAGGCCAATGCCATCCGGCGGCGGCGGGAGTGCCTGGACTGCAAACGCCGGTTTACCACCTACGAGAAGGTGGAGGACGTCACGCCGCTGGTGATCAAGAAGGACGGCCGGCGGGAGGCGTTCAACCGCAGCAAGATCTATGAGGGCATCAAAAAAGCCTGCGAAAAACGACCGGTGAGCATCGACGACATCGAGGGCTTCATCGACCGCTTGGAGAGGGAACTCCAAGAGAGCGGCCGCAAAGAAATTCCCTCCACCGTCATTGGCGAGAAGGTCATGGCTCAACTCCGGGAATGGGACGACGTGGCCTACGTCCGGTTCGCCTCCGTATATCGACGCTTCAGCGACATTACAGAATTCATGGATGAAATCAGGCAACTGACCGACTCCAAAGAAGCCCCGGGGGCGGAAAAACCCTGATGAGCTTTACCGCTGCGGACCGGTGTTTCATGGGTCTGGCACTACGGTTGGCCCGGCGGGGGGCGGGACACACCTCTCCCAACCCCATGGTGGGCGCGGTGGTGGTGCGGAAAGGTGTGATCGTGGGCCGGGGCTTTCACCGCCGGGTGGGGGGGCCGCACGCCGAAGTGGAGGCCCTGGTGGACGCCGGAGCGGCGGCTCGGGACGCCACCCTCTACGTCACCCTGGAGCCCTGCAACCACCAAGGGCGGACGCCGCCCTGCACGCAGGCGGTGCTGGCCGCGGGCATCGGGCGCGTCGTCATCGCCTCCCTGGACCCCAATCCCCGGGTGACGGGGGGCGGGGCCGAATTTTTGCGGCAGCAGGGCGTCACCGTGGAGACGGGGTTGTTGGAGGCGGAGGCCCGGAAGCTTAACGAGGCGTTTTTCAAGGCCATCACCACCGGCCTCCCCTGGGTAATCGCCAAGGTGGCGGCGACGCTGGACGGCAAGATCGCCACCCGCACGGGAGACGCCCGCTGGATAACGGGGGAGGCGGCCCGGGCTTGGGTGCACCGGCTGCGGCACCAGGTGGACGCCATCCTGGTGGGACGGGGGACGGTGGCCGCCGACGACCCGCAATTAACCACCCGCCTGCCCCGGGGCCGGGGACAAGACCCCATCCGCATCATCCTGGACAGCACCTTGAGCCTGCCAGTGACCGCCCGGGTTTTCCGCAACGACTCGCCAGCGCCCACCTGGATCGCCTGCACCCCCCCGGCGCCGGTTGCCCGGCGGGAGGCCTTGCAGGCCGGCGGGGCCGAGGTGTTGGTGATCCCGGGCGGGGATCACGGGGTCCATCTGCCGGAGCTGCTCAGGGTCCTGGGGGGCCGCCAGGTCCAGAGCCTGCTGGTGGAAGGCGGGGCCGAGGTGTTCTGGAACTTCTTCAGCCAGGGGCTGGTGGATAAAGCGCACTTCTGCTTCGCCCCCAAACTGGTGGGGGGGGGCCATGCCCCGGGAATCCTGGGAGGGGAGGGCGTCGCCCTCATGCGCGATGCCCTGAGTCTCCAGGGTTTGACCGTGCGCCGGCTGGGAGAGGATCTCCTGGTGTCCGCCTATCCCCAAAAAACCTGACGGCGAGGCCCGGGAAGCCGGGGCGTCTTGCCTCCAAGTTTAGGATCACGTGGGCCCCTGCGCTATCTTTGCCTATCTTTGAGACAAATCCTGCCGAGCTCCTTAAGTTCTTAGAAATAAAACCGATACACTGTCATAGAGGACCTGCTTTATGAACCGGAGCCGCACCGGCAGGATGAGTAGCGGGGGGCAGGCCAGGGGAACCAGGGGGCAGGGGAACGGTAAACAGGGCGCATGATACGCGAAACGCAGATTCCGCTCTATAGGTTGCTGTTGTGTGTGTCGGATGCCATGGACCTGGTCAGTCCGCTTCTGCAGGGTCACCATCGCCGGGTGGCGCACCTCGCCCTCCGATTGGGGGAAGTGTTGGGTTTGGCCCCCAAAGAGCTTACGGATTTGGTGTTGGCCGCCATCCTCCATGATGTGGGGGCCTTCACCCTCCAGGAACGTTTGGATGACCTCAAGGGGACGAACGGCTTTCCCCCCCAGCACGCCGAGAGCGGTTTTCTCCTGCTGCAGGAGTTTGAACCGCTGACCGGAGCGGCAGAACTGATCCGGTTCCACCAACTCCCCTGGCAAAACGGACAAGGAACATCCTTCCATGACCACCCGGTCCCGGTGGGCTGCCATATCCTGCACCTGGCCGAACGGGTGGCCGGCCTGCTCGATCGGCATCAAGATATTTTCGGACAGATGAAGCGGCTGTCCCGGACGGTGGAAAGGGACAAGGACGACGTTTTCAGGCCGGAGGTGGCCGAGGCCTTTCTGGAGCTTTCCCAACGGGAGCATTTCTGGCTGGACATGAGTTCTCCGGAGTTGGCGTCCGTGTTGTTTCAGGACCAGGAACTGGAGCACATCACCTTGGATTTGGGAGAGCTTTTGAGCCTGGCCGATCTGTGCCGGCGCATCATTGATTTCCGTAGTCCCTTTACGGCCACCCACTCCAGCGGGGTGGCAGCCGCAGCCGCGGCCCTGGCCCGGCTGTCGAGTTTTTCCCAGAGAGAGTGCGAGATGATGATCGTCGCGGGTTATCTGCACGATCTGGGAAAGCTGGCGGTGCCGCGAGAGATTTTGGAAAAACCGGCCGGTTTGACCGAAAAAGAATTTCGGCTGATGCGGAGCCACCCTTATTATACCTACCGGCTTCTGGAGGGCATTCCCGGGTTAGAAACCATCACACGCTGGGCCGCCTTACATCACGAACGGCTGGACGGCAGTGGGTATCCCTTTCAGGTCCACGGCCCGGATTTGTGCCTGGGAGCGCGCATCATGGCATTGGCGGACGTATTCACCGCCATTACCGAAGACCGGCCCCATCGCCAACGCAGTTCTCCCAAAACGGCCCTCTTGTTCGTGCAAAATATGGCCAACAATATGACCCTGGATCATCGGATCATTGCTCTGTTACGGGAGAATTTCGAGGAGATCTATTCCCTGCGCCTGAGCGCCCAAAATGCGGCGGCCGAGGAGTACCGGCAGTTTCTCCAGGTTTCCGAGGGGACCGGGAATATGCATCCGGGGGAATAATTCCGGGAGGCGACGACAAAAGAACTGTCAGCGCGGAGTTGCTGAAAAGGAGAGGAACAACCCGAAATTCGAGGGGCGGGTCGGAGACCCGCTTTCCATATTTGGGACGCCCGGCAAATATATAAGGTGCAGGAGAGGCTGCGAGGCGGTCGAGGACGTAACCTGAAGCGGCAGGTGGAGGAGTTGATCCCGCTGCTCCGTGGCTGGGTAAACTACTTTCGACTTGCCGAAGTCAAGGGTGTCGTAGAGAACTGGGATGGCTGGCTCCGACGGAAGTTCCGGTGCGTCCTCTGGAGGCACTGGAAACGTTCCTGCACAACGGGCCAAAAACCTGATGAAACGAGGGCTCAGCGAAGCACGAGCCTGGCGATCCGCCACCGATGGCCGGGGGCCATGGGGGAACGCCGGGCCTCTCATATGAACGAGGCCTTTCCCAAACACTTCTCTGATGCACGGGGGCTTGTGTCGCTGCTTGCTTGCCGGCGATTGATTCAATCTACTTCACGAACCGCCGTGTACGGAACCGTGCCCGGTGGTGTGAGATGACGTAAGCCGCCAGCCCCCCTCCTACCCGCTCATGGATTGACGGGGATGGCATAGTAGGTCGCTCAGGTGGCT
>CAYRYV010000023.1:31691-47433 GCA_964428565.1 uncultured Desulfobacterales bacterium
CCTCCTACCCGCTCATGGATTGACGGGGATGGCATAGTAGGTCGCTCAGGTGGCTGGGGTAGCGACATTATCCCGCGTCGGCGTTTCCGGTGTAGGGGGACAAACCTGAGAGCAAGGATCACGCATGATGACCCCGGAACAATCGACCTCCGAGGAGCGGCCAACTATTTGCGGCGTTCCCTGGCCCGGCACGGTCACTGAAGCCCGGGCCTGCCAGGAGAGATGCCGCTCTCAGGTTAAGTTGTGTCCCCTGCCCGGGCCCGTCACTCTGGTGGCGGGGGTGGACGCCGCCTACGCCCGCCACGGCGGCAGGGTTTACGGGGCGGTAGTGGTTATGAGCATACCTGACCTTAAAGTCGTCGAAAAGGCGGGGGCGGCTAACAGCCTTAACTTCCCGTATATCCCGGGTTTGTTGACGTTTCGAGAGGCCCCGGTCCTGATGCGGGCCGTTCGGCAGTTGCGTTGCCGTCCGGACGTCATCCTGGTGGACGGCCAGGGCATTGCTCACCCCCGGGGTTTGGGTTTGGCGAGCCACCTGGGACTCTTGCTGGAGACGCCGACCATCGGGGTGGCCAAGAGCCGCCTGTGGGGAGACCCGGTGGAACCGGCTCCGCAGAGCGGCGCGGTGGCCCCGCTCCTCTGGCAAGGGCGGCAGTTGGGCTGGATCTGGCGTTCCCGGTCGCATTGCCGGCCGTTATTTATCTCCCCCGGCCATCTGGTTACTTTAGAGGAGGTCTTGCCGGTGGTCACAAGTGGTACGGGGAAATACCGTCTACCGCTTCCGCTACGGGCGGCCCATGTGTTCAGTCAGGAGTTACGGCGTGAAACCAGGAATGTCTTTTAAGGAAGATGGGTTATTCTCAGGGGAGCCTGGGTGATTTTGAAGGCCGGGGATTCGGAGGAGGGCGTTTCCCGGGCATCATTCTGCCGGCAGGTGCACAGAGGGCCGAAGCGATTGAGGCAGCGTTGCCGCCCTGGGTCCCATTCAAGCCACAGACAACCCTGGCAGATGCCTTGAAGTTCAGTGGTAATGCAAATAATCCCGATTTCCCGCAGACGTACCATCACAGGGCGTCCTATTTTCCGGGGTGCAAAACTAATCAGCTCGAAGTCGCGCGGGAGAGGTTGCCCACGATTGGAAATCCGTCGGACAGCGGAGATGTCTCCGTTTCTTCGGCGTCCTCCATCCAGTCGGTACATGACCAGAATTGACCGACGCCCCGTTGTTGGCGAAGGCAGATCCCTTTTTTTTCCGGGGACCAGCTATGGCAATTTTGGCAAACCTTCAAAGGCTTATTTCCCATACCGGTTAATCATCCTTTGGCCTGCAGCTAACAACTGGCTAATATTAAATCCACCGGGCCGTAAGGTCAAGTGAAAAAAATAGCGAACCCACAAATAATGACAACTAGTTGAAAATAATTGCCTAATATTTATGGGTCCCCATAGCGGGTGAATAAAATCAGGAAGCACGGCGGCCTCGGACTGGGCAGTGGGCGAAACGGCCTACGGTGTCCGCCATGCCATGATAAATACAATAAAAACATGGTATTATCGAGCTTGTAAGAACTTTTCGGACAATAAAATCAAAGGTTCACTGATTTGCCCGGAAACTGGCGCTTGTTAAGCTAACCCCGAGTCCGCCGGAAAAGGATTTTGTTTGACATCAGCCGAGACCATGAATAAGTTTAAAGAATTGGAAAAACATTATTTGTGAGAATCAGGCAGGGGGCCGATATATGGTAGAGATACGATTTCACGGTCGCGGTGGTCAGGGCGCGGTAACCTCTGTGGAGCTCCTGGCGCTGGCGGCTATCACCGAAGGCAAATTTGCCCAGGGGTTTCCCAGCTTTGGACCGGAGCGGCGGGGAGCCCCGGTCATGGCTTTTGCCCGGGTGGATGACCATCCGATCCGGTTGCGTTCGAAGATATACGAACCGGACGTGGTAGTGGTGCTGGACGAAAGCCTGCTTGCCATTCAGAACCCGGCGGCGGGATTGAAAAAGAATGGCATCATGGTGTTGAACACCACCAAGGACCCGGATACCTTGCGACAGCATTTCGGATATCAGACGACCCTGGCGGTGGTGGACGCCAACCTGATCGCCAAAGAGGTCCTGGGAATTCCCATCGTCAACACCACCATGTTGGGGGCGGTCATCAAGGCGAGTCAGGTCATTCGATTGGAATCCATTGAAGAGCCTCTTAATGAGCGTTTCGGTCCTTTGGCAAAGAAGAACTTCGCCGCCTTACAGGAAGCCCACAAGAGGACTGTCATTCAGGAGAGATAGCCTTGAGCAAACCCATTGAAGAATATACGTGGCGGGAATTGACGCCGGGTTGTGTGATGACGGAGCCCGGCAGCGCCCGGGAGTACAAAACCGGGGACTGGCGGTCCCAACACCCGGTGTGGGACCGGGAACGTTGCATCCGTTGCGGTGTCTGCTGGATTTTCTGTCCGGACGCGGCGATTTTCGAAACCTCGGAAGGCTACTTTGACATGCTGCCTGATTACTGCAAGGGCTGCGGAATCTGCGGCCGGGAATGCGTTACCGGTTGCATTTCCTATGTAGCGGAGGGAAGCTGATGGCCAAACGAGAAGGAATGGAAGTATCGATCGCGGTCAGTCATGCCGTGCAACTGGCCCGGGTCGAAGTCATCGCCGCCTATCCCATCACTCCCCAAACCCACATCGTCGAACATCTTTCCTCCATAGTGGCCAATGGCGAACTGGACGCCGAATATATCACCGTGGAGTCGGAGCATTCGGCCCTGAGCGCCTGCCTGGGGTCCATGGCCACCGGCGTCCGCACCTACACGGCGACTTCCTCCCAGGGGCTGGCCCTGATGCATGAAATCGTCTTCATCGCGCCGGCTATGCGCCTGCCCCTGGTGATGACCGTAGCCAACCGGGCCCTGTCCGCCCCCCTGTCCATCTGGAACGACCACAGCGATATCATGGGGGAACGGGATGCCGGATGGGTGCAAATTTTTGTGGAAAACGGCCAGGAGGCCTTTGATCACTCCGTTTGCGCCTTCAAGATTGCCGAGGACCACCGGGTGCTGCTGCCCACCATCGTCAATCTGGACGGCTTCATCCTCAGTCACGTGGTGGAAGCCATCGAACTGGAGGACCAGGCTACGGTGGATCGCTTCCTGCCGCCCTACGTGCCCCTGATGAATCTGAACCCCAAAAAACCGGTCACCATGGGTGGGTTTGCCATGCCCGAGCTCTTTACCGAGGCCAAGATGGCCCACCAGATGGCCCTGACAGGTTCCTACGACACCATCGTGGAGGTCTGGAAAGAATGGGGAGACCTGACCGGCCGTTATTACCGACCGGTGGAAACTTATAAAACCGAGGGGGCCAAGATACTGCTGGTAACCATGGGCAGTATCAGCCAGATCGCCGAACTGGCGGTAGACGACCTGAGAGCCCGCGGGGAAGCCGTGGGGCTCGTCAAGCTACGGCTGTGGCGGCCGTTCCCATTTGCCGATTTTCGGGCAGCGGTGGCGGATGCCGACCTGGTCATCGTTATCGACCGGGCCCTGTCCTTGGGGGGACCGGGCGGTCCGGTGATGTCGGAGGTTCGCAACGCCCTGTATCCCCTGGACAAACGTCCCCAGGTGGTGGGCTACATTGCCGGTCTGGGTGGTCGCGACGTTCCCCCCGGAGACCTCGTCCAAGTGGTAAACCAGGCCAAGGCCGGCGGGCCCGCGGCGGCAGGCCGGGAGTTCCAGCTCCTGGGTCTGCGGGAATAGCCCCCCACTCTGCATCGGCGAAGGGCGACCGCGGGCCGCAAGCCACCGGCGGCCGTTTCGATTTAAGACATAACCTATAAGGATATAGCGCATCATGGATAAGTTTAACGTCTATGCCAGCCGCTTGGTGCCCAAGACGGAATACTTCACCTCCGGGCATCGGGCCTGTCAGGGATGCGGCGAGGCCCTGGCGGTGAGGTTGGTGTGCAAGGCGGTGGGCAAAAACGCCATCATCGCCAATGCCACCGGGTGTATGGAGATCGTCTCTTCGGGGCTGCCCCACACCGCCTGGCTCCACCCCTGGATACACGTGGCCTTCGAGAACACTTCGGCCGTGGCTTCCGGAATCGAGGCGGCCCTCAAAGTGCTCAAGCGCAAGGGCCGGCTCCCTGCGCCGGACATCAAAGTGGTGGCCATGGGGGGTGACGGCGGCACCAGCGACATCGGGCTGCAGTCCCTGTCCGGGGCCCTGGAACGGGGGCACGACTTCACCTACGTCTGCTTCGACAACGAAGCCTATATGAACACCGGCATCCAACGCTCCAGCTCCACGCCCTTCGGGGCCATGACCACTACCTCACCGCCGGGCAAACAGAGCTTCGGGCAGAAGACCTGGAAAAAGAATATGCCAGCCATTGCCCTGGCTCACGGCATTCCCTATGTGGCCACCGCCAATCCCAGCTACCCCTTCGACCTATTCGCCAAGATCAAAAAGGCCCTGGAGACGCCCGGTCCGGCCTACGTGCACGTTCTTTCCGTTTGCCCCACGGGGTGGCGGTCGGCCTCGGATCTCAGCGTCAAACTGGGCCGGTTGGCTACCGAGACCGGGGTTTTCCCCCTTTACGAAGTGGAGCATGGCCGCCACCGCCTCACTCTGGAGGTGGCCAAACTGCGGCCGGTGAAGGACTATCTCACGCTCCAGGGCCGCTTCCGGCACCTGCGGGAGCCGGAACTGGAGTTCATCCAAAAACGGGTCCTGGAAGATTTCGCCGCCTTGCAAGAAAAGGCCCGGATCGCCCAAGAAGCGACGGTGGCGGAGGAGGCTTAAGGCGGGTGGGCGTCGCGGCCCCGACAGTTCCTTCGATTACTGAACGGAAAGGAAAACAATGCAGGTCAATGCGGAGACGATCAACGCCATCATCGGACGCTATACCGACAGCGCCGACCTCATCGCCATCCTGCTGGACATACAGGCGGAATATCAGATGCTTCCCCGGGAGGCCCTGATGACGGTGTCCCAAAAGCTGGGGGTGCCTCTGACGCAGGTCTACAGCGTCATCACCTTTTATCAGGCCTTTCGCTTGGAGCCGCCGGGTCGGCACACCGTCAAGGTATGTTGCGGCACTTCCTGCCATCATCAGGGGGGCGGCCGCCTGATTACCTTATTCGACCGTAAGTACGGACTGGCCCCTGGGCAGACCACGGCGGACGGCCAGATCTCCCTAGAAACGGTGGAATGCCTGGGAGCCTGCGCAGTGGCCCCGGCCATGATGATCGACGACGACTATGTGGGGCAGGTGGATGTCCGCGATGTGGCCCAGCTCTTGAAGCCCCTGGAACAATCAACGCAGGAATAGCATCATGCCAAAAATAGACACTATTGCCCAATTAGACGCCTGGCGCAGCAATCTGGCGGAGGCGGTCGACTCCAGTAAGTCGCAGATCATCGTCTGCGGCGGCCCCTGTTGCCTGGCCCGGGGCAGCGAGGCAGTGAAAGCTTCCCTGGAGACCGTCCTGAAGGCGAAGAACCTGGCCCACCGGGTGGCGGTCACCTTCTCGGGCTGCCAGGGTTTGTGCGGCCCGGGACCCATGGTGACCATTAATCCCCAGGGCGTCCTCTACCAACGGGTGCAGGCCGAACACGCCGCCGCTATCCTGGACAAGACCCTGGGGGCCGGGGAACTGCTCGAAGAATTGCTGCCGGTGGACCCGGCTTCTGGGGCCAAGGTCCGGCGGAAGACCGAAATGCCCTTCTTCCAGCTACAAAACTTGGTACTGTTGCGCTTTCTGCACACCGGCGACTCCCATAGCCTGGAAACCTACGTAGCCCAAGGGGGCTACCGGGGCCTGTCCAAGGCACTGGGGCACATGAGTCCCGAGGGTGTGGTCGACGCGCTGGTGGACTCCGGTCTGCGGGGCCGGGGCGGCGCCGCCTTTCCTGCGGGAATCAAGTGGCAAGCCTGCCGGAAGGCCAACGGAGAGGCCAAATACCTCATCGCCAACGCTGACGAAGGCGACCCGGGGTCCTTCGTGGACCGGGCCCTGATGGAAGGCAATCCCTTCGCCCTGCTGGAGGGCATGACCATCGCTGCCTACGCCGTCGGCGCCGCCCAGGGCTTCATCTACCTGCGCCACGAATATCCCCGGACCTACACGCACCTGCAGGACGCCTTGGCCCAGGCCCGGGAGGCGGGCCTGCTGGGCGACAATCTCCTGGGATCGGCGTTCAGTTTTGACATCAAGGTGGTGCGGGGGGCCGGGTCCTATGTCTGCGGCGAGGAGACCGCCCTGATCGCTTCGGTGGAAGGCCATATCGGAGAACCCCGGGTGCGACCGCCCTATCCGGTACAGCGGGGATTACGGAACCAGCCCACGGTGGTGAATAACGTGGAGACCCTGGCCAATGTGCCGGAGATCATAGCCCAGGGCGCCGACTGGTATAAGACCCTGGGCACGGAGAAGAGCACCGGCACCAAGATCTTCTCCCTCTCAGGAGTGGTGCGTCACCCCGGCCTGGTGGAAGTGCCCTTTGGTATGAGCCTGCGCCAGCTCATCTTCGAGGTGGGGGGCGGCCTTACCGACAAGCCCCTGAAGGCGGTGGCCACCGGCGGTCCCATGGGCAGCTTCGTGCCGGCGCAGTTTCTGGACCTGCCAGTGGCCTACGAGACTTTCCAGGAGAAGGGCTTCGTCCTGGGGCACGGCAGCCTCATCGTGCTGGACGAGAAGAGTTGCATGGTGGATGCCGCCCGACAGTTGGTGGCCTTCCTGCACGCCGAATCTTGCGGCAAGTGTACCCCCTGCCGGGAGGGCACCACCCAGCTGCTGAAAATGTATAACGATATGGTGGCCGGCCAGGGTCAGCCCGAGTATCTCACCCTCCTGGAAGAGCTGAGCCAGACCATGGCGGCGGCATCGTTTTGCGGTCTGGGGCAAGGGGTGGCCAACCCGGTAATGAGTTCCCTGACCTATTTCCGCGAGGAATACGAGGCCCATATTCACGATAAGATTTGCCCGGCCGGGGTCTGCAAACACCTGGCGTAACCCGGATATCACAGTCACAGATAAAGAAGGTTGAGCCCATGGTAGAATTGACCATTGACGGCCAGCAGGTGCAGGCCAGCGAGGGGCAGACGCTCCTGACGGTGGCCTCCGAAGCCGGCTTCGACATTCCCACCCTCTGTCATCATGAAGAACTGAAGCCTTCGGGCCACTGCCGCCTCTGTATGGTGGAAATCGGCAGCGGGCCCCACACCCGCCTGGTGAATTCCTGCACCTATCCGGTGGAGGCAGGCCTGGTGGTGCAAACGGCTTCGGACAAGGTGCTCCAGGTGCGGCGGATGATCGTGGAATTGCTCCTGGCGCGCTGCCCCAACGCCAAGCCTCTGCAAAAGCTGGCGGCGTCCCTGGGGATCGAAAAATCCCGTTTCGTAACAGACAATCCCGAACAGTTGTGCATCTTGTGTGGCCAGTGCGTGCGTACCTGCCACGAAGTGGTGGGCGTGGACGCCATCAGCATGGCAGGCCGCACCCCGACCAAGCATGTCTCGACCCCCTTCGAGGAGGCCTCGGCGGCCTGCATCGGCTGCGGTTCCTGCGCTTTTGTCTGTCCCACCGGAGCGATCCCATTGCAGGACAAGGACGGCGTGCGCACCATCTGGCACCGGGAATTCAAGCTGCAGGCCTGCACCGTGTGCGGCAACTACATCGCCCCCGTCTACCAGCTCCAGTACTTCGCCCAGAAATGGAACCTGGCTTATGATTATCTGGCCACCTGCAAGGACTGCCGGTAGCCGGTGGTGAAGAACCTGGAGCGGTGAAAAACCACAGGGCGGCGACAGCCGCCCTGTGGTTTTTGGAGAGTGGTCTAGCCGCGTACCTCCGCTGGATGTTATGGACGGGTCGCCGGGGTGTTGCCCGCTGACGTGACCTGGGTGGGGAAGGATGACTTGATGAACTGCGGCAGGATGGGGATCACCAGCTTGCCGAACTCGGAGAGACGCGCTTGGGCTTCTTCCATATTGGTAATAACCGGGGTAATCAGGCGGACAAGCAGCCAATCAGTACGGTTGGCATGCAATGCTTTGAAAATTGTATAAAACCGGTAAATTCTAAAACTGTCGAAGGCGAGCCAATCGCCCTGGTGAATGCTCCAATAATTAACTAGCAATTTCCGTCCCTTAGTTTCCAGTAGCAGAAATCGAACCGGGAGGTTGGGGGCAATCTGTTTTTCGCCCTGGTCCAAAGTTGTCCAGCCACTCCCCGTCATGCAGGTGCCGGGATTATGGGTAATGCCTCCCGGAGTTGACTGGGTTTCATAATGGGCCATGTACAGGGAGACCGGAGGAAGGCCGGGCTGGGAATATTCAGCGTCAAAATAAGATGAGGCCTCTGTCTTTTTGAAGGTATCGGCATCGATGTACTGGCGATGTCCAGTCCAGGGACCCAGGGAGAGAGGAAAGTCGGTGAACTGTTTCAAGAGAGGAACCGGCGGCGGATTCCCCACGGTGAAAACCAAGCTTCCGCCGACGACAATAATAACTATTGCGGTAATAAGGCGATTCGGAGTCACTTTTGCCAGGCCCCCAGGGTAAGATACCCTGGGGGAGTCCAGGATCTCGGTATCATCGGCAGCCTCTGGAGTCACCCAAATTTTATTCAATACCCAATTGGTTACGATTAACAACCCCAGACAAAACAAATAAATCAGCCAGCCGGTAAAACCATGCCAGAAACCCTCCTGTAAAAATGGAAAGATTCCCATAGCCGCCACGCGGAAAGAGTTCGCCAAGATAGCGCTGGGAACTATAGTCAGCAGCAGGATGATATTTTTGATAATGTTTCGCTGATAGAAGTAACAATAAATCAGTCCGATGGCGGTGAGGGAGAGAATGTACCGGAGCCCGCTGCAGGCTTCCACGACCTGTAACTGCCGATATCCCATGTCAATGACATTGCCAGACAGAACCAAAGGGATGCCCATACCTCTTAAAAGGAAAGCGGCAAGCTGTGAAGAGATCAATTGTAATCGGAGGGTGACGCTACTCATTAGGAAGTTCGGGAGAGGAAACATGAGTAATATAAGTATCAGGGGGAAGATAAATAATTTTACGATATTTTTCCCCCCCAGATAATAAATAAGACCGAACAGCACAATAACAAAGGAATAGCGACTGGTATGTGGATCGGCAATAATTTTAGCAGTAGTATAGACAAGAAAGCCGAATAATATAATTAATAAGCCTTTCCAGTTAGGCTGCCATTCCTGTTCATATATCCTATTTTTATTTAAATAAATAATATAAACAATCACTAATGGTAACAGCAATCCAAATGAATAATCCTCATCGGTTAAAAGTAAACTTATTAAGCTGGATAATACAGGCCAGTATATTACAATTAATAGTGAAAATAGGAGCACTCCAGAGAAAATTAAAAATGGTGCCGATAACCGTTGTTCTTTCATGATCAAATCTTCCTTGGAATTAACTCAATAGTCCGATGACATGGAACTGCGTCGCCTCTTGATTTCCTCAAGATCCATCTCAACGAGCCCCCACCAGGTTTTTTGTGATTGTGCGCGTTCCCTCAGGTCATGCACCAAGGGGCCCGGCCTGATGTAAAAACCCGGCCGGGCAGCCACCGGTTGATTGGTCGTGGGGTCGCGAGATATATCGAGTATATCAAAATTAACAAATATATATATTATATTCAGAACGATAAGCAGATAAAACCACCGGGCGGAATACTCCCAAAGAATCAGGAGAAAAGTAAATAAGAACAGTAGTGGAATGAGATAGGACGCTTCCCAGGGAAATCTGAAGAAAAGAATTTCAGTAATCAAAATTGCTGCGAACATTATCAGTGTAACAAATATATTTGCTGTGTTGCTTCTCTCCTTAATAAAAATAACTACTTCCTTGAATATAATAAATATTAATACTAAAAATGTGGGCAAGCCCCATAAATAGATATTTTTATATAGATATCTTGATAAGTATTGAAATAGATTAAAATCAGGAGATTGAACATTTAAAAAGACAAGCGTTTTATTTGCGGCAAAGAAAGCCGGTATATATAAGCATAAGCCAGTAATAAGGAAGAGGAAGATAGATTTTATTTGCGTAACAAGAGGGAGTAAATTTTTTTGACGAAGGGAATAAAGGAAGTAACCGGAGTAGGTTAGCGCTATTAACAGGGCATAGGAGCAGCGCGAGCCCACTGCAAAGCCGAACATCAACCCTGCAATGAGGGATCGCCGCTGTAACAGCAGATAACTTCCCGATAAAAAGAAGAAAGCACCATAAATGTAATCCATTGATGATGAAGAAGATATAATATAATAGGGGTTTAATCCGATAAAAAATAGTGACAGATTGGCCATATGAGCCGAAGTAACTTTAATCAATAAATTGTAAAAAATCAACAGACAGCCCAGTGAAAGTATGACAGAAACAAAATTTGAAAAATAAAAACCACCTATATTTGCAGTCAAGCCGATGAGAATTTCAGGAATCGGATATCCAGGCCACCTGGAATAAATGTAAGCGTTGTCATTTACCAATAACTTCCAGACTCTGAGCATCAGATAGGTATCACAATCGTTACCATAACCAAATGTTGCGCAGTATACATATAGTGTCCCTAAAAGAAATAATGTTACATAGACATTAAATAATGATTTTATATTCATAAAAGTCTCTCAATAACGTTATATATGTGATAAACTATATAATTATCTGATAATACTATAATTAATGAGTAATTACGTTATGTCGCCGATTAAAATATAAATAAGTACTCGTTAATAATTTATAATCATATTTCTTCTATTTTTTACGATAATAATCCTCTTTTACTAATAATTTCTCCAAAAGGACGCTAAGGATAATGAAGAGGTAACGACGACTCATTGTTCCCAGATGGAGTTTTGACTCTCCCGCCTTCCGGTTGTACCAAGAAATTGGTATAGTAGCAAAATTATACCCGCGCACAATTGCTTTTAAGGGAATTTCCACTGCCAAACTAAAGTGAGGGGAAACAAGAGGTTGAACTCCCGCAATGACCTCGCGGGTATACCCTTTGAACCCGTTGGTCATGTCGTTATGATTAATGAGAAAGAGCGCCATTATAACCCAGTTGACCAGCCGATTCAAAAAAAGCTTAAATTTGGGATAATCAAAAACCTGGCCGCCTTCGATGAACCGGGAACCGAACACGCAATCGTACCCTTCTCGCATCACTCGATAATAGGCCACTATATCACTCGGAGATTCCGAACTGTCCGCCATCACCACGCAGACACACTTGCCCCGATAGTGTTCTAAGCCACAACGTACCGCCAAGCCGTACCCGTTGGGGGGAGGGTTATTTACATACCGGATGGTGGGGTATTTGAAAGAAAGTTCCTGCAGAATCTGCTCCGTCGCGTCACTGCTGTTGTCATTGACAACCAACACTTCATAGTCAGTGATAGCTCGCTTGGAAAACTCCCGAATAATTTTTATGCAGGTCTCGGCAATACCAGTTTCTTCATTGTGGGCCGGTATGATGATAGAGAAAAAAATATCCATATGATCGACCAAGTTCTCGCTCTGAGGAAATTATTCCTGATATTTTATTGGGGGAGTCGAGTCGAGGCTCTTTTCCTGGCGGTTGCCCCAGAGAAAGGAGACCCGCCGATTTTTTTTCCTGATCCCTAAAGATTTGGCGGCCTCCGCCATCATTCCCAGGATATCGTAGATATTATCAATCTTACTGCCCATTACGACGCTGAGATTGTTGTGGCCATAATTGGGTCGATAGAGAATAGGACGCCCGTCATCAATCTCATTCCTGACCAGAACTGTTTTGATTTCAAACAAGGAATCCACATAATCGGTGCCCTCCAGGATGGGCATGTATCTTTTTGCATCCCGGATCATGTGGGGGTAATTCGTCTGGATTTGTTGTTTTCTCAGCAGGGCGTGACCATCCACGAAGCAGGCAAGGTCGCTCCAGCTGTAATGGGGCGTATAACGTACATGACTCAGAGAGTGAAGTTTGCGGGGTGGATAAGGCATAATAGAAAAAAAGGGGCCATCCATAACGGTTATCCCGATCCCCCTGATCTCTTCGGGAACCTGGACCAATGCCATTTCAGTGATTTCATGTTTTAAGGGCAACAAGGGTAATCCAGAATTTTTTAAGAGCTTGTTGATCTGAGAATAGCTGCAATTAAAGACATGCCGGCTTTCGAAATAATCGTTCGAATTTGCTATAATTACTCTTAGGCGTCCCGTATCCGCCGACTCTTCAACCCGCTCGACCTCGGTTCCCAATAAAATCTTGACGCTTACCTCTTCCAGTTTTTCCCGGACGATGTCTTTCAATTTAACCGCGTCAAAGGCGACCTCTTTTACTAAAAAAACTTCCTCGATCATTTCCTTATTAAATAATCTTTGAAATGACTGTGGGGCGACTTCGATGGGTGCCAGCATCATCTTGTACATTTTAAGGAAACGGTGGGCGCTCACTTTGGAGCCGCATCGAGCAATCGCATACAATTTAACAAAATCGTCGACGATGGCCTTGCGAAAGTCCAGTACGAAACGGGGGAAATTGATGAGCGACCGGAATGCCGTGATGATGCTACGAGGATAGTGAAACCCGGTATGTACCCGGGCCTGATTGATCATGGAGGCCCTTTGCAGGAGGTCCTGTTCCTTTTCTATAATCAGAACCTTATCAAAGTACTCGGACATGAGCAAAGCAATACAGGCGCCATAAAAGCCTCCCCCTATGACCACTGCATCAATTTCATTTCTTTCCCAGACTTTCATCGGCTTATTGGATTCGCTTCATGAACAGGCCGCATGGCCGGGGTTTTTCGACAATGACGCGATATAATGCTCGTATTATTCCTTACCGAGCATTACAGGGGGCGACCCGGAAGGTTTTCTGGAGGATACGCCACATAGGTCCAAGTGGTTGTTTCCCCGGCATCTGAAACAATCCTTCATATATATAGGGAGTTGCCCGGAAGGCAGCTGAGACATAATTTTCCCCCTGAACTACCGGATTCAACTAAGATAAATGTCGGCGGCAACCTTCAGACATTCTTCCACCACCCGAGGGTTGGAATCTGCCTGACCACTCCTCATTTCAATGGAGATCCAATGTTCATAGGACCATTTTCGCAAGGTCCTGGCAATCTTGTTATGGTCGGTGTGCTGTTGGGAAATTTTCGATAGGAAAGGCTCGCTGATATGGAAATGTCGCAGATAAGGCAAGGCCTTTTCGATAGAGTCGGCATAATTTTCGCCATTCAAAGTCATAACGCCGGCATCCAAGTTGAAAGCCACCCCCGGATGGTCAATGGCCCGTAAGAGTGCCAAGGCCTCCTCCGTATTGGTCACGAAGTCGCAGTCGTATTGGGGGGCATTAGCCTCAATACAAAATACCTGTTGGTGTTTCTGAGCGACCTCACCCAAGGTGCGAAAGAAAGGCACCGCTATCTGCCAGACCTCCTCCAGGCTTAATGTACCGACTCGACGATTTTTGGGGGAGCCAAAGACTAGGGGACCTCCTCCCAGTTTACCCGCCAACATAATAACGCCGCTTAGATAGTCCAACGTAGCCCGTCGAGTTGCTTCGTCAGTGAAGATTTGCAGTTCCGGCTTTCCGAAGAGCAGAGCCTGCATGGCTACAATCTGCACGCCGTTTTCATTCCAATAGCCTCGCACCCGCTGGATATCATCCGGACTGGCAGCTAGAGGTGAGTTGAATAATAAACTGGGCGCCACCTCGAGGCCCGTGACCCCTAATTTTTTTAATATTTCCAGGATAGCGTCATTTTCGGAGGGTTGCCAGGCAATGTTAGAGATGGCCAGTTTCATGGAGCGGACGACCTCGTACACTCTCTGACGAAAAACCTGATTTGATCCAATACTTCCTTTTTAGAGAGTATGTAAGGGGAGCCTTTATGTCCATAAACTGAGCCGTATCTGGTCTGCATGTCGTACCGGGGGGGAGCGGCATGGGGAATATTGGTAAAATTGAGGTCAAACGCATAGGCCGCCATCTCTCTTACTGATATGGGTTCAGTGGCAAAATTAATGAGTCTAATATTATGCTTTAAAGCTATTTCTATATCCCGATAGATATTGGCAAGATTGTAAAATTGGAAGACAGCCTCAGCATGGATATTCTCCATTTGATTGTTGTGCAAAAGATCAAAGATGACATTTTTTTTCAGACCTTTGCCAAACAGACCCGGAAGACGGACGATACAATGGTCGGGGAAGTGTGCTTCAACAAACAACTCTACCCGGCGACGGTGGTTGCCGTAAGGTTTGAGGGCAGAAAGCAGTATCGGGGTGTCTTCGTTAACCCGAACGGGAGGGTCATAGACATCGACAGTGGAAATAATGATAAAGCGCCGGGTGGATACAGTGCGTAGCTGATCCAACAAGAGCTGGATACGTTGCCAATCTTCCTCCGGGTGCTGGTTGGCATACCATTTGACTGCACTCACCCCCGCACAATAGACTTCGTCAAACTGTTTGTCGCGGATATCATGGATGTTTGCAGAGTTATAGCGGGCATCAAAAGAAGCTTGGGCGTCGAGATTGCCTCCCACGAACCCGGTATGACCGATGAGACATTTAGACATATGGTTACTGTTCGGAAACGATATTCCGTTCCTCAAATCTTTCAAAGATCTGTGAACTGCTGATTTCTTCAGCGATATAATACAATGGTCCCTTGCGGGTCTCTTTGTAAACAACCGATATATATTCTCCCAAAATTGCCAGGATGAAAAAGAGAAGACCAAACATCGTAGCCAACACTAAAGATAACGATGTCCATCCTTTTGCCACTCCCGGCATGCAGAGTTTAACAATAACTGCGTAAATCAAATATAATAGGTTGGCGATACTGGCAAGAAAAGCCAACAGGGTGGCGACCCGAATCAAATTGTCGGTATTGGAAACAATGACTTCCATTGACCAGCGCATGCGGTACCAGAAAGTCCGACGATGGGGATTGTTCATCCGTTTTATGGGTGTATATGGCATGACGCCATAGGGAAAGCCGATCGCCGCTTTCAGATATTTGAGAAACCGCACGCGATCCTTTATTTGAATAATGGCGTTGACCATCCGGCGGCTGAGACAAATGAAATTCGACCAATTAATATCAAGACGCTGTTTCGTGAGGATATAAATGGTCTTATAAAATATCCAGCTAAGCATTCGGTAAAAAAAGGAATCGGGCTTAACATTTTGCCGCTCGCCAATGACATAATCAAAGCCGGAAGCGCATAACTCGACCATTTTGGGAATTAACGCGGGAGGATCACTTCTGATATCTAAAATGACTACAAAATCACCGATGCAATTTTCGAATGCGGCAGTAAAAACAATTTCTCCTTCGTTTTCTTTGGAGAGCACGAGAAGTCGTATGTTTTTGTATTTTTTCATTAAATTTTTAATAATTTCAATGCTATTATCTGTTGAATGATTGTCGACGATGACTAATTCAAAAAATTTATAATTTTTATCTAATGTACTATAAATATCATCAATAACTTCCTCAATTATTGAGGCGTCATCATGGGTACTAATTGCGACTGATAAAAGTATATCTTGATTCATTGTCTTATTATTTAATTCATTTTCTCTATATTTCTCATCAATATCGGCATAGTATGTGATTAAATTTACTTCTCAAGTTTCGCACCCCTGAATTGGGGAAAAATGGTTGAAAGAATTGGTGATGG